>CASIAE010000008.1 GCA_949372605.1 uncultured Flavobacteriaceae bacterium | reverse complement strand
AGGAGTTGAATTCCAAAAAAATATTGCAACCCATTAAAATTTCAACCTTCGACAAAATTTCTATTGAATCGTTAAAGAAATTTTTGTTTAACCAAGTAAGTCAAATGGCATCCAATCAGGATGTGATCATTACAAACATTCGTCACTATGACGCACTTCAAAACGTACTAAAAGCGATTTTCAATATAAAAAACGGACTGGATCATAAGATATCTGGCGATCTTTTGTCTGTCGATATCAACGAGGCTTTGATGCATTTGGGAGAAATAACTGGAGAGATTACTACCGAAGACCTTTTGGGGAATGTGTTTGCTAACTTCTGTATCGGTAAGTAACAGTAATCTATTATCTATTGTCGTTTCCATATTAAACCAAGTAAAAACAAACACTTATTATTTACTTACAACCTTGTCCATATTCAACTTCTTTAGCAGTAAAATCTTGACCATACTTCACGGTCTTTAATTTATAATCTTCCCCATATTCAACCACTTTCCAATTTCCAACTTTATTTTCGCCATAACTCACATACTTAATACTTAAGTCTTCATTATACTTTACAAATTTGACTTTGTAATCTTCACCATATTCAACAAACTTGACTTTTCCATATACGTTACAAGCCTTTTGACCCATTAGGAAAATGGGCAAACAAAACATACAAACAAGCAGTAGTTTTTTCATATGTATTTTTAGTTAGGTTCTGTTAAATTTGAAATTTTAAACGTTGTTTTTCTTTTTAATTGGTGTTCTATCTTTGACAGTAAGTAACACTCCCTTTTACTTATCCATCCATCATAGCCTAGTTTTTTTAGTATATCGATACCCTTTTCAGCTTCTTGATAGGAATCGTATTTTCTAAATATAATTCTAAAACTAGAGGATACTTCTGTGATTTCTGCTTTATTTCCAAGTGAGTTAAATTTCTTTAAAAATTTTATTGCACTTATTTCACTTGTAAAAGAATTCATAATAACTGAATAATCATAAATATCGTTTCCTTGTACTGTATCCTCTCCATAACCTTTTCCGGTAATTCGTTTAGGGTTATGTATCCTTGACCCAATGTATTTCACAATAGTTTTTGACCTTTTCTCCGTCAGTTTAAGGTTATAATCTCTAGGTCCTCTGCAATCAGCATAAGAGGAAACTGCTACTTCAGCTTCGGTGTTTTCATTTAAATAATCAACAATTGCATCAAGTCGGTCTTTATATTTTATTTCTAAATCAAATCGATTAAAAGTATAATAAATAGGCCTAAAAACCTCTTCTGAGTATTCAGAAATTGAAATTTGTTCAGGAATCAATTCAACTTTTATATTTTTAGAGCTTCCAAAAGGAGTATCAATCATATATGAAAATGAATCTTCTTTTTGTTTTTTAGATTCTTGGGTATAAAGAAATGATCCATTTGAATTTAGAATTAAATCACCGTGACTAACACTATCAATTAATTTTACTTGAAGAGGGACAATTTCTATTAATGGATCTTTTGATTTCATAAAATCAAAATCGTTTTTTAAAACATTATTAAAAGCAACTATTAAGGTATCGCCTTGAGGAAATCTATAAACGTCACTTTTTCCTTCAACATTAGGTGTGAATTGAAACCCATAAATATCATCTTCTCCCCTTCCCTTTAATCGGTTGGAACTAATAAATCCGATCTTAGCTTTATTTTCTATTGAAAAAGAAAAATCATCCTCTTTCGAATTAAAAGGTGGGTTAAGTTTCTGTGTCTCCCATCTGTTGGCTATTAGGTTTGAAGCGAGATAAATAGCTAGTTTTTTATCTTTTTGTTTGTCTGAAGAATAAAATAAAATTTGATTTGAATAGCTGAACGGAAAGACCTCATTTGCACTTGTATTTATATCAGGTCCCAAATTAACTGGATCTCCCAAAAGAACATCATTTTCAATAGCAACATAATAAAGATCCATTCCACCAAACCCACCAGGACGATCACTAGCGAAATACAAGCGTTTACCATCCTTTACTACTGAAGGGTGAAGTGTTGAAAACCCTTCTAGATTGATTGAAGAATATCTGGGTACTTGACTTTCTATTTCATTAATTTTTACATTATATAGATCCAATTGCATCTTTTTTTTGGAATCTATTTTCAGATTACTTCTTGATAAATAAAGTGTATTCGTTTTAAGATTGATTGCCAACGGACCATCTTGAAAAACTGAATTTAAATTAAGGTTTAATTCTCTTGAATTTTCAACTAAGAATGAATCGAGTTGTAAATCTGCTTTATAAATGTCATAAAGCTGACTTGTAGACTCAAACTTTTTTCTCAAACGCTTTTTAGGGAGCTTCTTTTGAGGTCCTAAATAAAAAAACGCGCCATTATCTTGAGATAAATAAGTCGCTCCAAAATCAGATTTCTCAGTATTTATATTTAAATTTTTTAAAGTATATGGTGATGCTTCTGCCCCGTTTGTTAAATCGTCAGCGTTGTTTTCTATTTCAAGAACAAGCCTGTTCGCTTTTGAAATATATTCTTTAGCTAATTTTTGATTGTCAGGGATTAATTGGGCATAAAAATAATAGTCTTTAACAATGGCTTGATTAGACTCAACAATTGGTTTCATTACCTTTGCTGCCAATGCAATTTTATTTCTGGTATTAAGGACTTTAGAAAATGCCCTTCTTTGTTCTAGAGTTAAATGTTCAATTACTTTAGAATAATAAGCAATTGCTTTTGCGTCATTTCCATTCACAAAGGAATAATCACCCCAAATACTTGTTTTTATAATTGATAACGAATCTAGCTCCTGTTTATCATTTTGAGCAAATACAAAATAACTGATTAACAAAAAGAAGAAAATATTTTTATTTTTCATGTTTAAAACAATCTTGGTGAACGTATAAACCCTTTCGCATTTGGAACCAAGTGAATACGCAATAAAACTTCATGAGAAGTGTTAGTGATTCCAATAGCTTGGTTTGCCAAGCTACCTTGATAAGCATACCCCAAACTCATATTTTTATTTAAATGGATTCCAGCAATAACTCCATAATATCCAGAGTTCTTAGGGTTCGGAAGAAAACTGTTTACTTTAGCTCTGTATTGTGGCCCCAGCCAGAACCCATTTTTAAATACAACCAAAATACTATTGTCGTAAATTAAATCGTTTCCGTGTGTTGCTTGAAAAAGCAAACTTGGTTTTAACTGAAATAAATTATTTAATTTAATTAATCCTCCTGTTATTAAGTAATAGTTCCTTTTTAGTCCAACTAAATCATCTTCTAATATATTGGGTATTCCTACACCTAAATAAAATTTTTCGTTGTGGAGGTAAAACCCTGTACCAAAGTTAATTTTAGAATCATTTTCGGGCTGTGTTGAGAAACTGATATCAAAGTCCTCCAAAGGATTTATAATACTATAATCAAGAGAATTATACCTTCTAGTAAATTTCAGTCCAAGAGATAATTTTAAATTCTTGTTATTAAGATTAAGATGGTAGGCAAAATCTAGAGAGGCACTTGTGTTTTTGAGTGGTCCTATCTTATCGTGAACTACTGAAGCTCCCAATGCAATTTTAGATCGAAATCTGTGACCTATATTAAAAGATTGCGTTATGGGTGCACCCTCAAATTGTTGCCATTGAGAGCGATTTGTCATTGTTATTTGAGTATAGTCTTGCGCACCAACATAGGCAGGATTTATTAGCTGATGATTAAACATGTATAATGAAAAAGATGCCTCCTGCTGAGTGTAAACCAGAGAGGAGTTCATAACAATAATCAATAAAAAAATAGGAAAATCTCTAAAAGAGACTCTAATTTCTTTTGACATAAATAAATCCTTTTTTAATTTCGTTTTCACTCAAACTAATTTGATAAAAGTAGGTTCCATCTGGAAGTGAACTTCCCCTGTAAAAACCATTCCATTCATTTTTGTAGTCATTACTTTCAAAAACCTTAACCCCTAACCTATTAAAAATCGTCACATTAGAATTCGGGAAATTTCCTAAACCGATAATTTCCCAAAAGTCATTAACACCGTCTCCATTGGGAGAAATACCACTCGGAATAAATACATTGTCATATACTATTTTAGTGCTATTTGATATAAATGGAATATCACAAACATAGGAAGGCCTATTTATAATAACTCTGTAAAAGTTTCCATCATCAAAATATTTTGGATTAACAGTAAGTGAATTACCTTCGTTACTAATGTCTTCAAAGGCGCTTTCCTGATCAGTACTTACTTGCCATTGATAATTTAATCCTGAAGAATTATCCGTTGCAATTTCTAAAACAATAGCTTGATTTAGCCCAAAACTAATTTCATTAGGTAGAGAAAATTCTTCGTAATTAATTTCTGATTCAAAATCTAAAAAATCATAATTATCATTTTCATCTAAATCTAAAGGTTCTTGATAAGCAATTACATTTTGAACCAATCCAACACTGTTTACCTCAATAGGAGAGTTGCCTACCCTACCGTCTTGGTCATCGTCTGCATATCCTGCTTCAACAACATCTAAACACCCATCGCCATCACTATCGTGGTCCAAAGCATTGGTTAGTTCCGTCATTATCTAAGATCGCCTCCCAGATTCGACTGTATCCAATATCCCATCATTATCATCATCCAAATCATATAAGTTAGACACTCCGTCATTGTCTGGCGTATCTAAGTCTCTCAATCACTTTAAGGATAATTGACGAAGTTGCTGCGTTGTCTGTCTGAGTTGCCTCTTGATAAACTGTAATTACAGTTTCCCCAGAATTAATTAAATTTACTAAAGTCCCTGACAAAGTTGCTATTTCAACATTTATGATGTTATAAGTTAGCTTTCCATTGCTGTTTGATGTCGCGGAAAGATTGAAATCAGGATCACTAACTTCTTTGATTATATTCTCAAAATTAATAACTGGATCTCTTTTCTTAACCGTTAATAATATTTTTTTTGAGGCAGCATTGTAATTTTTGTCATCAGTCTGATTCACCGTTACAACCGTAGAACCGACTCCAGTAATCGTAACCGAATTCCCACTTACAGTTGCTATGGAGCGGTCAGCTATAGAAAAGGTGAAATATCCAGTACTGCTTGAAGTCGCAGACAAATTAAAATCAAAGTCTCCATAAGTCTTTTCTAAATCATTAAAAGCTATTATCGGGTCAACCTTGTTAACCAAAAGTGTCATTGTGGCTATCCCAGAATTAAAATTACCAGCAGCGGCCTGATTTACAGTCACAATGGAAGTTCCTGCTTCATTTATGCTAAATATTGTCGATGCTACAGGAGTTACATATGAATTTGAGACCGTATAAATTAGTGCTCCAGAACTATTTGATGTTGCATTTACAACAAAATCTGGATCCCCGTAGGTCTTGGTTATGTCATTAAAGATTATCGTTGGATTCACTCTAACACTTAGCGTAATTGTAGCCGTTCCAGAATTATAATTACTATCGGCTGCTTGATTTACTGTAACGAGCGAAGCTCCAGTAGAAAGAATAGATACGGTACTTCCATTTATTGTTGCAATGTTATTTTCTGTTATGCTGAAGGTGAATCCTCCTGTACTATTTGAAATTGGTGAAAGATTAAAATCTGGGTCAGTAATGTCTTTATTTAAATCATTGAAGCTTATAATAGGATTCGCTTTAATTATAGTAAGGGTCATAGTCGCTGTTCCGGAATTATGATTACTATCAGCAGCTTGATTAGCAGTAACAATTGTAGATCCAACAGCAACTAAACTAACAGTACTAGCACTTACTGAAGCTACACCGTTGTTTGTTATGCTAAAACTGTATACCCCGGTGCTGCTTGAGGTTGCATAGAGATTAAAGTCACCGGTCCCATAGATCTTAGTTACATCCAAAAATGATATAACTTGGTTAGATTTATTTACTGTAAGTGTCATTGTTGCAAGTGCAGAATTATAATTACTGTCAGCGGCTTGATTTACGGTAACAATTGAAGCTCCAGCTCCAATAATACTAACGGTTGTATCACTTAAAGTTCCTATTTCAGTATTAGAAACAGTATAAGTGAAAGCCCCAGTACTGCTCGATGTTGCGGAAAGATTAAAATCCGGGTCTTCATAATTTTTAGTAATGTCATTAAATATAATTACTGGATTGGCTTTAATTACGGTGAGCGTCATAGTGGCCACACCTGCATTGTGTTTGCTGTCAGCAGCTTGATTTACTGTAACCGTAGTAGCACCAACATTCCCAATAGTGACTGTTGAACCATTAACTTGAGCTATACTAGTATTTGATATTGTATGGGTAAAAGTCCCGGTGCTTGACGATGTAGCAGAAAGAATAAAATTACTATCACCATAAAACTTAGTTATATTTTCAAACCTGATAATAGGATTAATTTTAACTTGTGTAAATGTTATTTGACTATTTGTAACTGATGAAAAAGTTGATTGAGTTGGATCAATCCAATCACCATATTCAACTATATAGCCTCCAATACTTGAAGAATTTGGAAATGCTGGTGGTCCAAAATCATTCCAACAGTTTCCTCCTTGCCAACGAGTAACCATATAGTCTTCTCCAGAACTGTAATCATTTGGTTCATTTGAGCACCAGTTATTATATTGACCGGCTACATTTCCACTCGGCATCTTAATTATTGTGCCTGCCTCTGGTCCATCTAACCACTTATAAACACCTTCCGAACCCTCATCTGACAGACCAGTCCATATATTGGAAGCGCTTATTTTTGAGTTTACAAACTCTTGTTCATTTGCAGATGTAATAGTTACCAAATAACCTTGCACCCCGTCATAAAATGAATTTAAAGCAGCATTCCTTGCTGAGGAAAATCGAATTTGACCTGCTTCATACTTGTAAATATGTCCATTTGTTGGATTATAATAGCTGCTTGTTATCTTGATTAGTTATTACGACTGAAAGGATCATCTGAGCACCCTCAGTAGGTGTTGTATTCAATCTTATTGAGTTAAGCGCACTTTCAATATTTGATGGAGTACCAATAAAGTTTACTCCAGTTATATTTGTCCAAGAATTATAACCAAAATCTCTAGTCAAACCTGTAGTTGTAAGAACGCTAAAAGTTCCATTTGCATTCCCTGTAGAAGAGAGTGAAACTTTATATGTGGTGGAACCGTTATAACCACTAAGTGAAAAATTACTAATCACGACCCCATTTTCACCAACAGGAACATCCTGAGTTAATGATACAGTTAGCGTTTGTTGCCCTATCAAACAACTGGAAACTAATAGTAAGATTAATCTGGTTAACTTTTTCAACGATTATTGCAATATTAATTTATAAAAGTTCATAATTCAAACTTGAATTTAAAAATATTTATTTTAAAATAGCTAATAATACGTTGTTTTAAATGCATCTAATTAAAAGAATAGGCCACTAATTTTAAATGATCTAAAAATAAATTAAACATGATGCTTTGCGAATTGAAATAAAAAACATAATACAACAAAAATCTAATTTATTATAAAAATAAGTATTAAAAATGATGTGTACTAACCCTAATACAAAATATATTTCTGGTAAATTTACATAAAACAGGAAGTGTTAATAGTAAAAGATATCTTAACAAATTTCAATAGTGATTTAATCATTAATTTAACAAAATAATAAAATTATTTCAAACCAAATAAAAATACTTAAAGTGAATAAAATCAGTTTAATAACAATTTTTTTCTGTGCTTCTTTTTTGAAGTTTACTCTCAAAACAATCAATCTTCAGTCTATGATTTGAAAAGTGAGTATCTGGTCAACCCAATTGGTATTGATGTCAAAGCTCCAAGGTTAACATGGAAAATAAATGATTCGCGAAGAGGAGCCATTCAAAAATCATATGACATCTGTGTTGGAACAGATTCTGCTAAAGTTGCAGCAGGCAAAGGATCTTACTGGAAAACTGGAAAGATCAATTCTTCCAGCCAAATGGTTGTCTATGATGGGAATCAACTTAAACCCTATCAAAAATATTATTGGTTGTTGAAGGTTTGGGATAAAAATAACCAAGAAATAAAAAGTGAAAAGCTGGCAAGTTTTGAAATGGGAATGATGGACATTAATAACTGGAAAGGCTCATGGGTCTCTGACAGTTGGGATAAAAACAAAAAGGAGAGTCCCTATTTCAGATATGAATTTAGCGCTCAAAAAAAAATAAAAAAAGCTAGAGTATACATAGCTGCTGCTGGTTTGTTCGAGTTATACATAAATGGCAAAAGAGTTGGAGATCACCAACTTGACCCAACTTACACTCGTTTTGATCGAAGAAACTTGTATGTGACTCATGATGTTACTGCTCTTTTAGATAAAAGCAACGCCATTGGGGTTTTGCTTGGTAATGGATGGTTTAATCATCAGTCTAAAGCTGTTTGGCATTTTGATAAGGCTTCTTGGAGGGATAGACCGAAATTTTGTTTGGACTTAAAAGTTACCTATGAAGACGGTTCTGTAGAAACGATTGTCTCAAATAGTAATTGGAAAAATTCATTGGGAGCTCTTGTGTTTAACAGCATATATACTGCAGAACATTACAATGCCCAACTCGAACAAAATGGATGGAATACATTTGGTTTTGATGATTCCAAATGGAAAAACAGCATCAATACTACAGCCCCATCAAAAAACATTGTATCACAAGCACTTCACCCAATAAAGCACGTAAAGGAAATCCAGCCCGTAAAAATGAATAAGATAAGTCCGCAACAATATATTTTTGACTTAGGCAGAAATATCGCAGGAATTTCAAAAATTAAAGTAAATGGCGAACCTGGAACCGTGTTAAGAGTTACGCACTCCGAATTACTGGATGATAATGGAGAGATAGACCTATCGAATATTATTGTTCACTACCGCCCAACTGATGACTCTGACCCATTTCAAACGGACATCTACACCTTAAAAGGCGATATACCAGAAACTTTTGCACCCAAGTTTAATTACAAGGGTTTTCAATACATTGAAGTGGCGAGCAGTAAGCCAATTGAATTAACAGAGGAAAGTCTAACAGGAGTTTTTATGCACAGTGATGTTCCTCCCAAAGGAGAAATAAGTAGTTCAAACCCTTTGATCAATAAACTTTGGACTGCCACCAACGCTGCCTATTTGTCAAATTTGTATGGATACCCAACTGATTGTCCCCAGCGTGAAAAGAATGGGTGGACTGGAGACGCTCATATAGCAATCGAAATGGGGCTTTTTAATTTTGATGGGATTACCGTTTATGAAAAATGGTTAGCCGATCATCGTGATGAGCAACAGCCCAATGGAGTGCTCCCTGCCATCATTCCCACAAGTGGATGGGGGTATCATTGGGCAAACGGACCTGACTGGACCAGCAGTATCGCAATCATTCCATGGAATACCTACCTTTTTTATGGGGACAGTAAACTTTTAAGAGACTGTTACTCCAGCATCAAAAGATATGTGGATCACATTACAGAGATAAGCCCCGGATTCATAACCAATTGGGGTTTGGGTGACTGGGTTCCCGTAAAATCTAAAACACCAAAAGAATTCACCTCTTCTATTTACTACTACATAGATGCTAAGATTCTTTCGAGAGCTGCAAAAATGTTTGGAGAAGAGGAAGATTTTCTTAAATATTCAACGCTAGCTAAACTAATAAAAGAGAAAATCAATTCACTTTATTTTAACCCAAAAACATCAATTTATGGGAGTGGTTTTCAAACAGAGTTAAGCACTGCCCTATTTTGGGGAATTGTACCAGAAGATCATAGAGAAAAGGTCGCTTTAAATTTAAAAAGAAGAGTAATATTAGACAACAGCCACATAGATGTGGGTTTATTAGGAAGCAAAACCATTCTAAACGCTTTAAGCGAAAATGGATATGCCGACCTGGCCTACAAGCTTGCGACACAGGAAGATTTCCCCTCCTGGGGAGCTTGGATTAAAAGCGGCGCAACAACCCTTTTTGAGGATTGGAAAGTAGACGAAAGTAGAAAAGGTGCAATGTCAAGAAATCATATTATGTTTGGTGAAATAAGTGCATGGTTTTATAAAGCTTTGGGGGGAATAAAACCAGATGCACAAAACCCTGGTTTTAAAAACATATTATTGGAACCTAATTTTGTAGAGGGGTTAGAAAGTTTTAGTGCAAAACACAACGGCCCTTTTGGAGAGATAGTCAGTTCATGGAAAAAAAATAATGGAGTGATTGATTATCAAGTAACAGTTCCTCCCAATAGCACTGCATCTTTAACTATAAGCGCCAAAAATTTGATCAGTTCTGATGGCATTGACTTTTTAGAACAAAAAGAAGGTTTGTTCAATGCCAAATTGCAATCTGGGAATTATAATTTTAAAATTAAACAAAAACAATAAATCTAAAACACTCTTCACAATCAAAATAATGAATGCATCACGATGGTAACTTGAGAACTAACTTCCGACAGACCCCTGCTCTTAATTTTAAATTATTTGTTATCTTTAATAAATAGACTGTCAATCGCATGAAAATATTCTTTTTATTAAAAAACAGATTAATCGTGATTTTTCATATTTCATATCTTTTTATTCTGAAAGCTTTGAAAAGGGATAAAAACAGTTTTCATGTCACGGCTCTAGCAAATCGTCTTCAAAGTGGTATCGGTTTTAACTCAGGTATTTACGCAATAAACTCTGCATCTAGGTAATGCAGGTAAGAAGTGGATTAATACATCTAGTTTTTTTAATAAACCAGATGTTAATCAAAAGCTTAGAGTCAATATAACTGCTATTCATGAAAAATAGTTTATCAATTGCAGTTGTTTTTACCATTCTATTATTTGGGCTGCTTTTTATCCCATTAGCTGGCGAAGTCGAAAATACTTTTGTTTTTTTTCTTGGTAGGTTTCACCCCATAATCCTTCACCTTCCCATAGGTGCATTGGTTGTGTTGTTTCTAATGGAAATAATCAATGATTTTCGCCCAGATTTGAATTTAAATTCTGCTTGTAACATTTTACTTTGGTTTTCGGTTTTCAGCATCATTCCAACAATTATATTGGGTTTTCTTTTGGCTTCAAGTGGGAATTATAATGATGAGCTGTTGAACACTCACAAATGGTTGGGCTGGTTTACGGCTTTAATTTGCATTTGGTTGGTTGTGCTGCGTCAAAAAAAATCATCTAATAAACCAAACAGCGTATCACGTTTTTACAAGATGTTTTTATTAGTAAATGTTTCTCTATTATTATTTGCAGGTCATTATGGGGGCTCTCTAACTCATGGGGCTAACTATTTAACTAAGTACATGCCTTCGGAAATGAAAACGGTATTGGGTGTTGACAATGGAGATGCTGAGTATTTAGCTATTAACAGAGCAACAGATTCGACTTCTAAAGAAGCTTTACTATTTAAAAACAAGATTAAGCCAATCATGGAAAGACATTGCTTCAAATGCCATGGGGAAGACAAGCAAAAAGGTGACATGCGGTTAGATGTTTTGAACTGGGATATGATCAATGGACCTGACGCTGAAAGATGGCACTCTGCTTTAGATGTTATTAATTTAGGAGAGATGCCTCCCAAAAAAGAAACACAGCTTAAAGACGAAGACCGTGTTGCAGTTGTAAACTGGTTGTCAAATAATTTAAAAAGAGCAGCTTTAGCTAAGCAGAAAGATAATAAAGTTGTAATGCGTAGATTGACAAAGAAGCAATATACCAATTCGTTAAATGATTTACTTGGTGTTAATGTAAACTTTGGTGATGTCTTGCCTAATGACGGAAAATCTAAAATGGGGTTTAGTAATAATGGGAATATACTTCAAACCTCAGCGCTACATATTGATTATTATCAAAAAATCGCTCGAGAAGCTTTAGATAAAACAATTTTTTATGGAGAAAGACCAAGATCAAGGCGTTACAAAGTTTCATTAGGGAAAGGTATAGGAGATGGAGTTACAGGTGCGGAATATGGGGGTTATCAAACCGCTTCAATAAGTAATAAAGATTTAATAGTAGATGTATTAAATCATGACGGAAAGCCGATTCAAAATTCAAAAAATTACAATAATGATTCCTTAACAGTGTTAAAGAATAAGATTGGAATTGGAATGAGAGGATCTGAAAGCAATCGATACACTATAGTTAATGAAGGATTGATTTTAAATTCTGCTCTACCTGCAAAGGAAGTTACGCCCAAGTCATGGCAAGGACCGTCGCCTAATTTAAAGTTATTAGTCAAAGAAGATTTTCCAAGAAAAGGAGATTTTATTTTTAGGGTTGAAGCTTCAAAAGGCTATAATTCTATGTCTAAAGAGCGACTGATTAACTTACGAAATGATAACCCAACCATAAATTCTTCAAAAGCTATTTATGTAGCTGCTAAAGACTTAAAAAATACTCATAATTTAGTCTTAAAAAACAATCGCTGGTTAACACCAATTAATGTTGCTGATAATGTTTGGACTCAATTCCGTTATGACATACCTGAATCTGGAATATATCAGATAGAGCTTATTCATCCGTATGTATCGGAAGATGAGATGCCGTCTTATGAAATAAATCCTTTGGGTCGGGATCGTTCGGGGGTAATTTCTAAGCGTTTGCATATAAGTAAAGAATTAAAAGATACTAATGAAATAAGAACACCAATCTCATTGGCATACCTGTCTAAAGGGAAACATAAAGGATATGTTACTGGAAAGTTTTTTGTTGGATTTAGCCATATAATATTTACCCCTTTACATGAAGATGATCCATTACCCAGAATACTTAAAGAAGAAAATGATAAAGATGAATTAAAATATGCTTCAGTTAACCCCTCGATTCAAGTATTTGCTGGTACTAGGACAGATGATGGGGTAGATTATAAAACGTTTGGAAAATCCAAAGAGGTCAATATTCCATTGGGAGAACATCAAACTTTTGAGTTTAAGGGTAGATTAGAGAATTTACCAATTCCATTAGAAAGTTCCAATGTAAGTGGTGAATTGGCAAACATATTAACTGTTGGAG
Source organism: uncultured Flavobacteriaceae bacterium (assembly GCA_949372605.1). Taxonomy (GTDB): domain Bacteria; phylum Bacteroidota; class Bacteroidia; order Flavobacteriales; family Flavobacteriaceae; genus UBA8316. The sequence continues at coordinate 181,615 of CASIAE010000008.1, read as the reverse complement.
TTTGGAATAATCATCTGGTCAAAGAAAGTAGTTTAAATGGTCCACCATTACTTATAAAATCAGTAGAGTTTGAAGCACCTTATTATCCCATCTGGCCTCCAGAAAGTCATACAAATATATTTTTTGATTCTCCAAATAAGGCGAATATTGAAACTTACACTGAAGAAATCCTAAGTCGATTTATACAAAATGCTTTCAGGCGTTCACTTAATTCAGGTGAATTAAATCGATATATGGATTTCTGGAGAAGCATTAAAGAAGGTTTTGAACGTTATGAGGATGGTGTTAAAGAAGTTTTAGTCGCTGTGCTATGCTCGCCTAATTTTATTTACCTATTTGAGCCCGAAACGGATGAATCAAAAAAATCAGAGGATGAATTTTACTTGGCTTCACAATTGTCTTATTTTTTATGGAATTCACCTCCGGATGAAACCCTCACATCATTAGCCTCAATCGGTGATTTATATAACCAATTGCCAGAACAAATTGAGCGCATGGTCAATAGCCCTAAAATAACTCAAATGGTCAATTCCTTTGCCTTTGAATGGTTACGTTTAGACAGACACAAAAGCATGGATACGGATGTCGAGGCCTATGAAGATTTTACACGTTTTGTAAAAGAGGATATGTTTAAGGAGACCTATAGTTTTGTCCATCATGTACTAAAAAATGACATGAGTATTATGAATTTTATTGATTCAGATTTTGCCATGCTAAATCAGAATCTTGCAGAGTTCTATGGGATTGAAGGTGTAAAAGGCAACGCATTTCGTCCAGTGAATCTCTCAGAAAACGAGAAAAGAGGTGGCTTGCTATCACAAGGTTCTTTTTTGAGTGGACACTCAGATGGTGTTCAGGCGCATCCAATAAAACGCGCTGTGTGGTTAAAAGAAAAGATACTAGGAGACCATCCCCCACCACCGCCAGCAAATGTACCCGAATTAGATCCAGAAACCCCTGGTTTTGAAAATCTCACACTAAAAGAGCAACTCTTCTTGCATAGAAATAAAACCTCTTGTTTGGATTGTCATCATAAAATCGATCCTTTTGGAGTAGTTTTTGAAAATTATGATGCGGTTGGACGGTATCAATTAACCGCAAAAGAAAAGCCAATTGATTCAAAGTCAAAATTACCTGATGGGACTGAAGTTGAAGGAATACAGGGGATTAAAGATTATATTTTAGAACTAAAAAAAGAAGACTTTACAAGGTCTTTGGTGGAAAACCTTTTTGCTTATGCGGTCGGCCGTGATGTTGGTTTTGCTGATGAGGAAGAAATTAATAACATTGTAGCAGAAGTCATTGATAATGATTTTCGTTTTAAAACGGTCATAGAACAAATCGTTTTAAGCCCGTCATTTTATAAAAAAGAACAAACTTGGTACAATAAAATATTTGGAATATGAGCAGGAAACCCTGGAATTTAGACCGTCGCACCTTTATCAAAGGATTGGGTGTGGCATGTATGCTTCCTTATTTTGAAGGAATGGCAATGAGTAGTTATTCAAAGCTTTCAGCGCCTTTACCTCCAAAACGTTTGTGTTTTTTATACTTCCCAAATGGCGTTGGATTACCACCAAAAGAAAGTGCTTATCATAAAAATTGGAGTTGGTTTCCAGTGGGAGAAGGAACAGATTATAAATTAACTAAATCATTATCACCTTTATCACCTTATCGAAGCGACATGTCAATTATGGGAGGCTTAAGTCACCCCTATAGTCGTAATGTCTTGGGGCACATGGCAGGAGATTCTTGGTTAACAGGAGGTGATTTACGTGGTGAATATAAGAACAGTATTTCGGTAGATCAAGTAGCTGCTGAAAAGTTAAGCCGTTATACACGCTTCCCCTCGCTATCGCTGTCAACAGACGGAGGTGTGGGCTACAAATCGAGAACATCCACCCTATCATTTAATTCCTCTGGAAAACCTCTTCCATCAGAGCACAGACAACGAGAAATTTTTGAACGCTATTTTTCTCCAAGTGGAGGCACAACAACTGATGAAAGACGAAAAAGTATCCACCAAGGTAAAAAGATAGTTGATTTAGTTTTAGAAGACACTAAAAGCCTTCAAAAGCGTTTAGGAGCAAACGATAAAGCTAAACTAGAGGAATACTTAGGCTCTCTAAATCAGGTAGAGGAACAGGTAAAACGAAATGAAAAATGGTTAGATGTACCAATGAAAGAATTTGATGCAAGTTTAATTAACCTCGATGTGGATCCAACGGCTGCTCCTGAAGAGTATGTCCGCTCTATGATCGATTTAATGATACTAGGATTTCAAACGGACTCCACTAGAGTTATGACTTACATGATGGCACGGGAAGATGGTATGGGATTTGGAGATAATTTTCCAAAAATGGCACTTGGACTTCAAGGACATCACAGTATTTCTCATGACAAAGCTACTGGACACTGGGGAGATTGGGGACGTTTAGACCAATGGTATGCAAAACAGTTTGCTTATTTTATCGATAAAATGAAAAACACTAAAGATGTGGATGACAGCTCGTTATTGGACAACACTCTTGTTCTTTATGGAAGTGCCTGTAGCTCAACTCACAATGCTAGAAATTGTCCATTAATTCTCGCTGGAGGTTCTAATTTAGGAGTAAAACATGGGGCTTATACAAAATTCAGTGAAAAAGAAGAGCGCTTGTCGAATCTATTTTTAAGCATGCTTAATAAATTGGATATCGAAACAGAAAGTTTTTCTGATAGTACAGGAAGATTAGCTTCTATTCTTTAAGAAAAAAAAATTCCTATAACTAAAGTCTATTATTTGAGCAAAAAAGAACATATTTCGATTGTAACAAAAGAGTTATTATTTCCTTTCATTGTTATCACGTCCTTGTTTGCTTTATGGGGGATTGCCAATGATTTAACAAATCCTATGGTGTCTGCATTTAAAAAAGTAATGCCCGAATTATCAAACATTCAATCATCTTTAGTACAATTTGCATTTTATTTTGGGTATTTTTTTATGGCATTTCCTGCTGCACTATTCATTAGACACTTTAGTTATAAATCTGGAATTATTTTAGGATTAACGCTCTATGCAATTGGTGCTTTTCTGTTTTACCCAGCAGCAATCTATGAAGAGTTTAATTATTTTTTAATTTCATTGTGGGTCATTACTTGTGGATTGGCGTTTTTGGAAACAACCGCAAACCCATTGATTTTAGCTTTAGGAGACAAGCGAACAGCTACCCAACGTTTAAATTTGGCACAAGCTTTTAATCCAGTGGGGTCGTTAACCGGAATGATTATTGCGCAAGTTTTTGTTTTATCTGCGCTCCGTTCTGATGATTATTCTTCCACAGCTTATAATGCTTTATCATCAAATGAATTAGCAGCAATACGAGAAAATGATTTAAGTATAATTAGTATTCCTTATTTGAGTTTAGGAGTATTGGTTTTAATAATTATGTCGATTATTGTGTTTACTAAAATCCCAAAAACACTTATACAAGATAAAATGAGTGTCTCTGATTCATTGTCAAAATTATTTACAAATAAAAGCTATAAAATGGGGGTTCTCGCACAAGCCGCTTGTGTAGGTTCTCAGATCATGTGCTGGACTTATATCTTCCATTACGTTGATAATTTAAACGATGTAACTGGTTGGAATATTACGGCAACCAATTATAACGTGGCAGCCATGGTATTGTTTTTAATAGGTAGATGGATTGGGACTGCTTTAATGAAGAACATTGATCCGCCAAAAATCCTAATGTTATTTGGAGTTGGAGGTGCTTTGGCAAGTATCGGAGCTGTAATATTTCCTGGTATGATGGGTCTCATATCTTTGGTTGGTATTTCTGTATTTATGTCCATCATGTTCCCTACAATTTATGGCATTGCGTTAAAAGACATGGGTGACGAAGTTAAAATTGGTTCAGCCGGTTTGGTTATGGCTATTGTGGGAGGTGCTCTAATGCCGATCTTACAGGCTGCAATTCTAGATATGGGTGGTGATGGCTTTAATGATCTTAATCTGTTGGGATATATTCCTGAAGTAAACCTTTCATTTATACTACCGGCAATCTGTTTGGCTTTTGTTGGATATTATGGATACTCAAACATAAAATTCCTAACAAACGAATAACCCTGAAAGCTGTAATAAAAACAAAGTACTGGTTTACATAAGTTTTTTTTTGAGTTCTCCTCCTACTTTTTCAGCTATATTTATACTTTTCTAAAGTTTTTGAACCCAGTTTGTTGGATATTTCGATTAAAATTCTTTTTTTTTAATCCAACTAATGTTAATAGAAATCCTTAATTAACGAAGTTTTCAATCTAAAATAAAAGTGATTTTGACATAATATTTCAAAAAAAGTGCATTTATTTTATTTTTTTTTTTCGTAACAGCTTATAAAGCACTATCTTTGCATTTCTATTAATAAAAATATATAAAATGAATAACGGAACAGTAAAATTTTTTAACAACAATAAAGGCTTTGGATTCATAACTCCAGACTCAGGAGAAAAGGATGTATTTGTACATGCAAATAACCTAGTTGATGATATCAATGAAGGTGACAAAGTTAGTTACGATTTAGAGTCCACTGACAAAGGACCTAGCGCAATAAACGTTAGAGTAGCTTAATCAGCTCAAAAGCATTCTCAAATCTTAGTCTTAAGATTTAAAATAACACCTATTTAATAAATGTCTCTTGATTAATTTGCAAGAAATATCATTTCTTAAATAGGTTTATTTTTTTAGGATAACCCTACCTACCCACTCAACACTTCGCGCGATGTGTTCTAAATAAACTGGATCTGAAAATTGTTCAGCAGTATGTCCAATTCCAGTATACATCGATCTCCCACTGAACTTTTCATGCGCCCAAGCAATTGGATGAGATTCTGTTAATGGTATTTTTCCAGAAAGAGAACTATCGTCTACTTCCATCAACAAAGTAGCATGTGATTTGAGAGGTTCTTTAAAAGAATACCATTCATCCCTCAGTGACCATTCATTTCCCAAGTGACCAATCGCAGGGTGGTTCGTTTCCTGATGAACAATCAGGCGGGCTTTTTGCGTTGGAGGATGACTTGCAAAATGAGCTGCAATCAGCTCTTGATAAAATGGCCAATCATATTCCGTATCTGCTGCAGCATGGATTCCTAAAAAACCACCGCCACTTTTTATGAACCCCTCTAACGCAATTTCTTCTGAGCTGTTCAAAATATCTCCAGTCGTATTAAAGAAAACAACGACATCAATTTTTGATAAAAATTTATCGTTAAAATAAGTAGCATCCTCGGTAGTAGTCATTTTCCAGCTCTTATTAGCCGCTAATGTTCGAAAACCCGCAAGACCTATTTTGATGTTTTCATGTCTGTAACCCTGAGTTTTACTAAAAACCAATACGTTGAGCGTGTCGTTTTCGTTTTTCTTGCTTATATCAGAGAAAGAAAATAAAAAAATGCCAATTAGCACAATGATAGGATTGAAAATTAATTTATTCATCGCTAAGTATTTATTTTTAAATTTTGAAAGACAATATAAATTTTTTCTAAATATACTCTGAAAAGATTACAATATATGTATACAGTTTTTAATAATTATACTTCTTAAACTTAATTTTTAAGAAGTAAATCATAGGTTTTACTAATCTATTATTGTGAAATTTTTAATCTTTATGTTTTACTTTTTTTTCTAAATATAACCGAATTAAAGATTTGGCAGTCATTACAAATAAGCATAAAACTTTCGATTTATCCCAAAAAAGAGAACGTAGATGATCCGAAAGTAGGTTTTAGGAGTAAACAATAGTTTTTGGGGGTTAGTATTTTTTAAAAAAGTATTAAATAATATATAATTACTTTCCGTGTATGAAAAATTAAAACTAAACCTTTATGTTTTAGTTTTGTCTATAAATATTTATACAATTAAATGAAAAATCTTGTTTTATTAATATTGCTTTTGACTTGTACTGCACTTATCTCTCAAAACAAAAGATTGGTAATAAAAGGTATTGTGGTTGATGAGTTCTCCTTTCAGCCCATCACATTTGCAACCATCCTAATTGGAGATAAATTGTCACAGCAAGCTATCAGTGGATCAACTTCCTTAGACGATGGTTCATTCCTAATAACAACAGACAGCGATGATTTTTATGTAGAGATTAGTTTTATCGGATTTAAAACACTTCGATATGATGATTTTAAAATTAACAATGGAGTTATTGATTTAGGGGTCATCGAGCTTGGAGAAGACAGTCAAAGCCTAAAAGAAGTTGAGGTAAGAGCCGAAAGGTCTCAAACCGAGTTTAAACTCGATAAAAGAGTTTTTAATGTAGGAAAAGATCTAAGCAGTACTGGTGCCAGTGCACTTGAAGTTTTAAACAATGTTCCTTCTGTAAATGTAAATATTGAAGGAGATATCAGTTTAAGAGGAAACAGTGGTGTTCAAATTTTGATCAACGGGAAACCTTCCGTCTTGGCAAGTGACCAAGGAAATGCCTTAGGTACAATCACTGCTGAAATGATCGATAAAATTGAGATAATTACCAACCCCTCTGCCAAGTATGACGCTTCTGGAACTGCAGGTATAATTAATATTATTATTAAAAAAGACGATCGTGAGGGCATTAATGGATCGATTACTTTAAATACGGGATTCCCCGATAATCACAGTCTTGGACTGAGTCTTAACCGACGGACTGAAAAGTTCAATTTTTTCAGCCAACTGGGTTATGGATATCGCGCACAACCCAACAGACAAAAAGTCATTAACAGGGATTTGGTTAATAATATTTCAACTTTCACTGAAGGAAATGAAAATAGAAATGAAGAATTCATTAATGTGATTTTGGGAACAGATTATCACATAAATGAAAACAACGTAATCACCCTAACAGGTCACTACGCCTACGAGATTGAAGATCAACCCTCAGACATCGATGTCAGAATATATGATGCTAAAAATACATTAACTTCTTATTGGAACAGAGAAGAAGTGACCGAAGCTACCAATCCTAAGTTTCAATATGAATTCACTTACAAGAAGGACTTTGAAGACAATGAAGACCATGACCTATTGTTGAGTGCAACGGGAAACCTTTTTAGTAAAGATCAATCTTCTGAGTTTTATAACACCGCAATATCAGGAGTCAACCCTCTTGAAGATCAAGAAACAGTTACCAAGTTTGAAGAATCAAAATATACTTTTAAGCTGGACTATACCAAACCTTTTAATGAAGAATGGACTTCTGAAACTGGTTTAAACTATCTGATTAATGATATTAGTAATGATTATAGCGTTCGTGATTTTACAAGGGGGATTTGGGTGCAAGATGATGGCTTAACCAATGTGTTTGAATATAATCAGAAGGTCTTTGGTGTTTATGGAACGCTCGCTTACGAATCTGACAAATGGGGAGTAATGTTTGGATTAAGATCGGAAGCGACGAAATTAAATATTCATTTATTAAACGACGGAACTAAAAATAATCAAAATTTCAACGACCTTTTCCCCTCGTTTCATAGTTCCTTGAAAATTACAGAAGGAATATCTATTCAAGCGGGATACTCAAGAAGAATTAACAGACCTGGACTGTGGAGTCTGAATCCTTTTTTTAATATTCGAAATACCTACAGTGTCCGAAAAGGAAATCCCGATTTACAATCTGAATATTCTGACTCTTACGAAATCACTAGTATATTTACCACAGGAGGATTCTCAATGAACATGAGTGTTTATCAATTATTTACCACTGATGTGGTTGAATATGTTTCCGATTTTCAAAATGGAATAAATACAACCAGTCCCAGTAATTTAGGAACCAAGCGTTCAACGGGTATAGAATGGAATGGAAAAGTTAGCTTGAATAAACAAATCACCCTCAATGGAGATTTTAATTACGTATACTTTAAACGTAAAGGTAGCTTTGAATCCACTTCCTTTAATTTTAATGCAGATCAATTTACGGCCAAGTTGACGAGTAAATACAAAGCATCAAAGAATTTAGATCTTGAAACAACTGTTCAATTCTTGTCAAAAACGAGGAGTCTTCAGAGCAATAGCGCTGATAATTTATTTTTAGACTTAGGCGTAAGACAAAAAATAATTAAAGGAAAAGGAGTCGTAAACCTAAGCATAAGAGACCTGTTTGCAACGAATATAGGGGAAAGAACAAACATTCAAAATGATTTTTCAACCTACAATTATTATGCGCGAGGTAGATTTGTCGTTCTTGGATTTAGCTATGGATTTGGAAAAGGAGAAGCAATGGAGTTTTCTGGCCAAAAGCGTTTTTAGTTAAAATTTTATAAGACTTGGGATTGAAAAAGTATTTAATAATTGGCAACATAAAAAATGAACTACTCAGAAAGTTTCGTGAATGCTCACAGATAGTATTGAAGAGAAATAAATTTAAGGGCGAAATCCAAATAATTGCTGTATGAATTTACCTTCAAAACGGATGAATAATCACTTCATTTTTTTAAATTTATAAAAAAAGTACATGAATATTAATAATTCTACTTTAAACCGATACGATGCAATTGTAGTAGGAACAGGAATCAGTGGCGGATGGGCTGCAAAAGAACTTTGCGAAAACGGCTTAAAAATATTGGTCTTAGAAAGAGGCAGGATGGTAAAACATGTTGAGGATTATCCCACCATGCACTTGGATCCTTGGGACATGCCACACAGAGGACAAACCACACAAGAGGATTTAAAAGACTACGATAAACAAAAAAGATGGGGAGTTTGGGAAGGCAATAAGCATTTTTACAATAAAGACTCCAAGCATGATTATGATGAAATAAAACCTTTTGATTGGATAAGAGGGACACAAGTCGGAGGTCGTTCATTGATTTGGGGAAGACAAACCTATCGTTGGAGCGATTTGGACTTTACCGCCAATGCAAAAGATGGTTATGGCGTTGACTGGCCGATTCGTTACAAAGACATTGCCCCTTGGTATTCTCATGTGGAGAAACATATCGGTGTGAGTGGAGAAAGTTTAAACCTACCGCAACTTCCAGACAGTGAATTCTTACCTCCAATGGAACTTAATTGTGTAGAGAATCATATGAAAAAATCGATTTCTAGCAACTACTCTAACCGGCTGATGACTATCGGTAGGGTTGCTCACATAACAAAGGGAAGTAAAAAAGGAGCTGGTCGTACTGCTTGTCAGTTTAGAAACAAGTGTGACAGTGGTTGTCCTTTTGGGAGCTATTTTAGCTCTAACTCTTCTACACTTCCTGCTGCAGAGGCAACAGGGAACTTAACACTGCGCCCAAATTCTATTGTCGCTGAAGTAATCTATGATCCAAATACCCAAAAGGCCACTGGCGTAAGAGTTGTAGACGCGATCTCAAACGAATCAATGGAATTTAATTCTAAAATTATCTTCTTATGTGCCTCTTCTATGGCTTCAACAGCAATCTTGATGCAATCTAAATCAGATCGTTTTCCGAATGGTATGGGAAATGATAGTGGCGAATTGGGTCACAACATTATGGACCACCAACTGGGAAGTGGTGCCAACGGAAAATTTGATGGTTATAAAGACAAATATTATACTGGCAGACGTCCAAACGGATTCTATATTCCACGTTTTAGAAACATTAATGAAAACTCTAAAAAAGTTGACTTCCTCAGGGGCTATGGTTATCAGGGTGGTGCAAGCCGACATGACTGGTCTGAGACCATTGCCGAATTATCTTATGGCAAAGACTTTAAAAAAGATATTTTAGAAGCTGGTGGTTGGAGAATTGGGATGGGTGGATTCGGAGAAACACTCCCTTATCATGAAAACAGAATGTTTTTAAATTATGATAAACTAGACCAATGGGGATTGCCGACCATCGTTTTTGATGCAGAATTTAAAGAAAATGAAAGAAAAATGAAGGAAGACTGGAAAATTCAAGCAGCAGAAATGCTCGAGACCTCTGGTGTTAAAGATGTTGAAATAAGTGATAGTAATGCACCTATTGGCAAAGGAATTCACGAAATGGGTACTGCAAGAATGGGTCACGATCCTAGAACTTCGATATTGAACAAGCACAACCAAGTTCACACAGTTGCTAATGTTTATGTTACAGATGGTGCTTGTATGACTTCTTCTGCAAATCAAAATCCTTCGTTGACCTATATGGCGCTTACCGCAAGAGCAGCAAATCACGCAGTATCTGAATTAAAGAAAATGAATTTATAGTGTAAGTCTTTATTCAATTTCACATGATTTTAAAGTAAAGTTTTTTTAAAAGTGTTAAACCTTTTAACTTATTTTACTTCTAAGTATTGATTTTAATTTATTTATACAGAATGAACAACTTTAAGTACACCCTTCTTACCATTACCTGTCTTATTCAACAGTCCCTTTACGCTCAATTTAACATGCAAAATATTGAGATTGTGAGGGACAACTATGGTGTACCCCATGTTTTTACTAAGACAGATGCAGAGTTGGCTTATGGCTTGGCCTGGGCGCACGCAGAGGACGATTTTAAAACTACACAACAGGCCTACTTGGCAGGTAACTCACTGCTAAGTACTGTTATTGGGAAAAACGGCTTAGGAGCCGATTTTATAGCTCAGTTTATTGGAAGTGAAAAGCTAATCGATGAAAATTACGAAAGAAATGTTAGTCCTGAGTATAAAAAAGTTCTCGAAGGATATTCAGCAGGAATTAATAGCTACGCAGCATTCCATCCAGAGGAAGTTTTAAGTAAAAAACTCTTTCCCATCACACCCAAAAAGATGATGCTTTATGCGCAACTGCAATTATTTGTTTCCTCCAAAGGTGACTACTGGGTGAAAAATATTCTTAATAAGAAAATCAAATACAATCCGCCGGCGGATGAAGTAAAAGGGTCAAACACTTTTGGGTTTAACAGCTCAAAAACAAAGGACGGTAACACCTATTTGGCGATCAACACCCATCAACCCCTTGATGGTCCGACTTCATGGTATGAAGCCCATTTGTGTAGTGAAGAAGGTACAAACATAATTGGTTCACTTTTCGCTGGGGGTCCAAGTATACTCATTGGAGCGAATCAAAATTTAGCATGGGCCCATACGGTCAATATACCCGATAAAACAGATGTTTTTGCTTTAGAAATGCACCCTACTAAAAAAAAACACTACCGTGTTGATGATCAATATTTAAAACTTAAAACCCATCGCGCAAAATTGTATATAAGTGTATTGGGGATTCAAATAAAAATTAATCGAAAATATTATGAAAGTATTTTTGGCCCAACTCTTAAAAATGAAAATGGATATTATTCGGTAAGAACTCCTTCTCTATATGAAATTGGAGCTTTAGAGCAATGGTGGCGAATGAATAAAGCGAATAACTTTACCGAGTTTTACAATATCCTAAAGACAAAAGCAATTCCAGGTTACAACATTGGATATGCTGACCGTAATGATACTATCTTTTATATTTCTAATGGTTTGATTCCCAAAAGATCACCCGGTTACGACTGGGCAAATGTTGTACCTGGAAATACAAAGAAAACTCTCTGGACCGAAACTTATGATATTGAAGAGTTACCCCAGGTCCTGCAACCAAAATCTGGTTATTTCTACAATGCAAACCACTCCCCTTTTAAGTCAACTGACGCGAAAGAAAACCCTAAAGCTGATCTTTTCGCAAAAGAAATGGGGTTTGAGCAGTATGACAATAACAGGTCCACAAGAATCAAAGAACTGATTGATAAATATGATTCTTTAGATTATAATGATTTTAAGAAAATAAAATATGACAAGCGCTTTCCTACCCCTTTTAAATACAGTTGGATGAATATTGATTCGTTGTTCACATTAAAAGCCAAAGATCACCCTCAAGTGGCTTCAATTATTACTCAAATTCAAAATTGGGATCGGGAAGCTGACGCGAATTCCTATGGTGCTGGAGCTTATGGGATTTTATATCATAAACTAAAAAAGTATTACAAGAAACTCCCTGCCCCCAAGATTTTCACAAAAGTAGATTTAATTAGTGCTCTAAAAGATACTAAACTTCATATGGAAAGATATTTTGGAACTACAAAAGTAAAATTGGGAACATTCCAAAGGTTGGTGAGAGGTAACAAAGAATTACCAGTATTTGGTTTACCTGATGTAATTACTTCAATGGGTTCTATTCCTCACAAAGATGGAAAAACAAAAGTAGTCAGCGGTGAATCTTATATAGAATTGGTGAAATTCACACCAGAGGGTGTGGAAATTGAATCTTCAATTTCATATGGAAGTTCAGATAATCCTAGTTCACCTCACTATGACGACCAGATGGAGATTTATACAAATTCAAAAACTAAAAAAATGACATTTGATAAAGAAGAAATTTATAAAAATGCTGAGCGAATTTATCATCCAAAATAGACTAATAGGGTTTTAACGCTTCTTTGTAAAGAGATTCATAGTCTTTAATTATATTAATAATATCAAACTTCTTTGATACTTCAAAAGCATTTTGTTTGAATTGTTGGTGGCGACCTTTATCCTCTAAAATATGGATTGCCTTTTCAGCCATCGCGTCAATATCACCCAATGGACAAAGATAGCCTGAGAATCCATCTTCAACTACTTCTGAAAGTCCTCCAACATCGGAGCAAACTACGGGGACTTTGTGCACCATAGCTTCCAAGGCAGAGAGACCAAAACTTTCTTGCTCAGAAGGCAATAAGAATAAATCTGAAAAACAGAGTATTTCATCTATTTCATTACTATTACCTAAAAACATTACCGAATTTTCCAAGCCATTGAATCGGCAATAACGTATTGCCTTTTCTTTGTCAGGACCATCTCCAACCATTAATAACTTTGACTTGAACTTTAAATGTATTTTTTTAAAAATCCTAATAACATCAATCACTCTTTTTAATGGTCTAAAGTTACTGATATGCGTAATAATAGTTTGATTTTCTTTATTAAGAAATCCATTATCACAAGGAGCAATTCGGGAGTTGTATTTTTCTAAATCTATAAAATTAGGGATCACTTTAATCTCTTTTTTAATTTCAAAAAGTCTTTCAGTATCCTCTTTTAAACTCTGAGAAACAGCGGTAACATATTCTGAATTATTAATGCTAAACTGTGCTGCTTTCTTATAAAAAGGATGACTTCCCACCAGCGTGATATCAGTTCCATGAAGTGTGGTTATCATCGGAATAATAATCCCGTCGTCTTCCAATATTTTCTTGGCCATGTAGGCAGCATAGGCATGTGGAATTGCATAATGAACATGGAGTAAATCGATCTTGTAGGTTTTAACTATATCAACGACTTTGCTTGACAAAGCAAGCTCGTAAGGCTGGTATTTAAACAGATCATAAGTTGGTACATTTACTTCATGAAAATGTAAATTGGAATTCAAATTTTCTAACCTTACGGGTTGTTTGTAGGTTATAAAATGAATTTCATGACCTTTTTTGGATAAAAAAAGTCCCAATTCAGTAGCGACGACACCACTACCTCCAAAGGTAGGATAGCAAACTATAACAATTTTCAATAGGTTGTTTTTAATTAATTATTGAATCATAAATAAGCTGTTGTATTCTTGTGCGAATATTGTGTGAGCCTAACAAATTATTATCCATGGTTGGATAAGTTCGATTGGACAAAAATATATAAATCAAATCTTTTTCAGGATCTGCCCAAGCATAGGTTCCCGTAAATCCCGTGTGACCAAAACTTTCTAAACTAACGCAGCCACATGTAGAACCTTCTCCATCTAATTGAGGTTTGTCAAAACCAACGCCTCTTCTATTTCCTTCAGGACAATAATAGCATTGATTGAACTTATCAAAAGTATCAGAATTAAAATAACGCTTGCCCTCAAAATAACCTTTATTGAGGAAAAGCTGCATAATCCTTGCTACTTCTTCTGCATTTGAAAACAAGCCTGCATGTCCTCCTACTCCTCCCAAAAGAGCAGCTCCCATGTCGTGTACATAACCTCTGAGTTCACTGTGACGAAAATATCGATCATATTCTGAGGGAACAATTTCATTTTCGGGAATGACCGCTAACGGCTTAAAAAGAGTTCGCTTTAATCCTAAAGGCTCGTAAAATTTATCATTTGAAAGGATGTCTAAGGGTTTGCCGTGTTTATTTTCTAAATAGTCCTTAAATAAATAAAAAGATAAATCTGAATATTTATAGTACAACGAATCTAATAAAGGGCTGTCGATTATCATTTCATCTATTTCTTCTAAAAAAGTAGATTTTAAATATAAATTATTGGTAACTGGGATTCTGTATTTATTTTTAATATAAGATCTAAAGTATTTCCTTTTCGGATATAAGTTTTCATCCAAGGTCTCTTTATAAAATGGAATCCAAGGTGTCAATTTCGCATAATGTGACAAAACCGCTTTTATTGTTAAATTGGACTTGTTAGTGTTTTCTAGTTTTGGAAGTAATTCAGCCATTTTACTTTTCATTTTGATTGAATTGTCATCAAACTCCTTCATCAGTAAAGGTAAAGTGGTCAATATCTTTGTTAATGAAGCTAAATCATAAATATGATGATTCGCTACTTTAATTTTCTTTTTATAAGTATGGTACCCAAAGCTTTTCTTATAAATAGTCTTGCCCTTTCGAGAAATAAATATCTGTAAGCCGGGGGTCATCGATGAGTCAATCGCTACCTGAGCCAATTGATCAATAAGTTTTAGTTTGTCCTTATCTACACCAGAAACAGAAAGAGGAATATAATCAATTTTTCTTTTAGAAGGAAGATAAATTCCTGAACCCAAGGGGAAACGTGTTGAAATACTTACGGGAAGTTTTCCATTTATACTTTTAATTCCTGCCAACATATCAGCGCTGATTTCTTGGCTTTCAATACTGTTTTGATAACTGACTATTACTGCCTCAATCGACTCTAATTCCTTAAAGTCCATTATGGCATAAGGTTTTGCAAAAACGTCTAACACAACCTTGTGATAAGACCCAATAGCCTTAATCAAGGTGATTTCATCTGTGGAAAAACTCGCAGGCTTCCATGGAGTTTCGTTTGACCGGTGAAAGCTTATGATGACTTTATCATAAGGTACCAAGGATTTTAGCGTTCTCTCAATTCCATTAAATTCAATGTAGGTTAGATTTACATGCTTTTTAAGCTGATTAAAAAATGGAGTTCCCTTGACATCACCCAATTTGAGATGAGCATATTTAGAAACAGTATCAAGGGGAAGCAGATTATTATCGTTTTTAAGAAGAGTAATGCTTTCCGCAAAGGCATCTTGGATCAATAAAGAATCGAGTCTTTTATTAATTTTTCCTAAAAGATTCTTTCTGATTATGGGTTTATAATTGGACAGGCCTACTTTGTGTTTTGCTTTTAATATTTTCTTAACAGACTCATCTAAACGAACATTGAGTTGGGGAGTATTTAAAACCGCTTGTTTAATCTTATCAATCCCCAAGGGAATATTATTAGAAATTAATAAAACATCATTTCCGGCCAAAAAAGCAGCCAGATCAATATTGTCTAGCTCCGTATAATCTAAAGCTCCTTTCATATTGAGTGCATCAGTAACAATAAGGCCGTTGAACCCTAATTGTTCTTTTAAAAGTTCCGTAACCACATTGTAAGACAGTGAAGTAGGTAAATTACTCCCTGTCAATGCAGGCACATTAAGATGGGCAACCATTATGGAAGAGATTCCATTCTCAATTAGTTTTTTAAATGGAAATAATTCATTATTTTCTATTCGATCTCGATCAAAAGATAGTGTAGGTAGTGTCTTGTGGGAATCTTGATCCGTATTTCCATGTCCAGGAAAATGTTTTCCTGAGGTCAATCTGCCAGCATCGTGGTGACCTTTCATAATAGACAAGCCTTTTTGGGCAACAAGCGATGGTGATTCGCCAAAAGAGCGATTGCCAATTATTGGGTTGTCTGGATTAGTGTTTATGTCAAGAACTGGCGCATAACTCATGTGAACGCCCAATGCCTTCTCTTGCTCACCCATTCTTTGACCAATTTTTCTTAATACTTCATCATTCCTGGCAGCACCTAAGGTCATGTTCCAAGGAAAAGCAACAACAGAGTCCAAGCGCATGGCCACGCCCCATTCTGCATCCATACTAATCAACAGCGGTACTTTAGAAACAGATTGAAATTCATTCAACCATTTTGATTGCTTATCAGGACTTCCCAATGAAAAAATCAATCCACCGAGATGATGATTTTCAATCAATGATTTAATCTCTTCAAAATGCTTTTCATCTTGTTCTGAAAAAACCATTGGAACAAAAAGCTGACCAATTTTTTCGTCTAAAGTCATATTTTGATATTGACTATCCACCCATGCTTTTTGAGCCTCCACATCCTCACTCAAAAGGGGATCCGGTTGTTGAGCGCAAATAGAAGTTACACAAAGCGACAAGAAAATAAATGACCAGAATTTCATTTAAAAGGTTTTAAAAATAGCGAGAATGCCAGCTCGAAGCAGCTGGCACCTCCCATTTGGTTTCATATTCCCCCTTGTCTAGCACTAGATTATTAAAGACGATGGCACTAGAATTAATCTGTTTTTTCTTGGCCATTTTTCTAAATTCTTTGAGTGGAATGTATTGAATTTGTTCCTTATTACGATAAGTAACATTCATTTTATCCAAAAGTATTACGCTAAACTCCTCTTCAATAGATTGAATAAAACGAACGGAAGCGTCAATTGAACATCCTGAAGCAGACTGAATCGACTCATTTAATCCCAATATAATAAATCGATCATATCGGAAACCAACCCCTGCTTTAAGTTCACTGCCATGCGCTGTCCAATGGGTTAAAAAATTATGTGTAGCGCCTTCAATCTTAGCCAACTCTTCTTTGGTAAAAATCCTATTAGATTGATAGATCCAAACTCTGGCGTTAGACGGTAATTCGGAAAAGGGAATTTGCATAATTTATAGATCTTCAGCTGTTACTATTAATTCAGCGATATCTTTAACCTCGATATCATTTTCTTTTTCTTTGTTTTTAACACCGTCGGTCATCATAGTATTGCAAAAAGGACAACCAGCAGCAATTATTTCAGATTGAGTTTCCAAAGCCTGCTCAGTTCTCTCAATATTAATGTCCTTATCCCCCTTTTCTGGTTCTTTAAACATCTGAGCTCCACCAGCTCCACAACAAAGACCTTTTGACTTACACCCCTTCATCTCGACAAGTTCAGCATCAAGTTTTCTAATGAGGTCCCGTGGAGCTTCATAAACTTGATTTGCCCTACCAAGATAGCAAGGATCGTGATAAGTGATTCTTTTTCCTTTAAAATGACTTCCAGAAATTGCAAAACGTTCTTCTTTTAATAACTTATTAATGAACTGAGTGTGGTGAACTACTTCATATTTACCTCCCAACTCAGGGTATTCATTTTTAAGTGTATTAAAACAATGCGGGCAAGTCGTTACGATCCTCGTTACTTCATAAGCATTCAAAACTTCGATGTTTGCCATCGCTTGCATTTGAAATAGAAATTCGTTTCCTACTCTTTTGGCAGGGTCACCCGTGCAACTTTCTTCAGCGCCTAAAACGGCAAAAGAAACATCCGCTTTATTAAGGATCTTAACAAAGGATTTGGTAATCTTCTTTGCGCGATCATCAAAACTGCCAGCACAACCAACCCAAAACAAAACCTCTGGTTTCTTACCTTTCGCTGTCAATTCAGCAAGAGTGGGAACTTGCATATTTTAAATTTTATTGTTGTTCTTTTCCGTCGTCAAAAACTTCGATGGTAATTTCTTTTTCTATCAGATCAGTAAATTTTCCGTTGTATCGTGTCGCTTTTACCAAGTGATTGTCGATCCAATGGTAGTTTCCTCCTCTGGGTTTTCCCATCAAAAGACTGTGGTATTTAAAACCATTTTCTTTTAACCAAACCTCAGTAACCTCTCGATGTGCTTCTACTCTTGATGTGAAAAAACAAATCAAATGACCATCTTCATACCATTTGTTTAATGTTACTAAAGCATCTGGATAGACGATAGCTGTTGCCATTCTTTCTGGTTCTTCATTGGGAATATCATCACAAATCGTTCCGTCAATATCGATTAAGTAATTCTTAATCCCCTCGGGAAGTACTGGACTAATTTCTTCTCCATTTTCTACTTTTTTATGCAAATAACTTTCTGCCTCTTCTTTTTCCATTGTATTGGTTTAAATTAATTTTCGTTTGCCCACAGCAACCGATCCTGATTATTAAAGGGCCAAGGTGCACCGTTATTTTCGATGTTACTCATCATGTTATTAAGATCTGTTGGGGCAGCAGATTCTTCCATTACTAAATACTGTCGCATGTCCATGATAATAGACAAAGGGTCTATGTCTACTGGACAAGCCTCAACACAAGCATTGCATGAGGTACAAGCCCACAATTCTTCGCGAGTGACATAATTATCTAACAATTGGTTTCCGTCCTCTTGGAAGGTGCCGTTTTCGTCGATGTTTTTTCCAATTTCTTCCAATCGATCTCGGGTGTCCATCATAATCTTCCTAGGAGACAAGAGCTTACCTGTTTGGTTTGCAGGACATTCAGAGGTACACCTTCCGCATTCTGTACAGGTATAGGCATTTAAGAGCTGAACCCAGTTTAAATCCGTTGCATCAGAAGCGCCGAACTTATCGAGAGCTGCTCCATCAGCTGCTGTGGCATAGGGATCAGCATTAGGATCTAGCATCAGTTTGACTTCTGCCGTGACAGCAGGGTTGTTTTTAAAATAACCTAAAGTGCTTAAATTAGCAAAATAAGTGTTTGGAAATGCCAAAAGAATATGAAGGTGTTTAGAGAAATATAAATAATTTAAAAATATAAATATGCCTGTTATGTGCAACCACCAAAAGATTCGTTCTAAAATCACCAGACTTTCAATTGAAAGTGATGAAAACAAAGGGGCAATGAATTGAGAAATTGGAAAACTCCCTGCTTTAATGTAATGAGGTTCACCCATGTTTTGAAGGAGTAAGTCTGCCGCATTCATAGAAAGAAAGAGACTCATCAAAACCATTTCGAAATAAAGAATATAATCCGCATCTTTTTTTGGCCAACCTTTCATTTCAGAGCTTAAGAAACGTTTAATTTTTATTACATTTCTTCTGGTCCAAAATAAAACAACAGCAACAAGAACCAAAGCCGCAAGGATTTCGAAAGAGGCAATAAGCACATTATAAAGCCCACCTAGATATTGAGCAAACAAACGATGAGTACCAAAAAGACCATCCAAAATTATTTCTAATAATTCTATGTTGATAATGACAAAACCAATATATACAATGACGTGAAGACTTCCAGCCACGGGTTTGCTTACCATTTTGGATTGGCCTAATGCTATTCTGATCATATTGGACCAGCGTTTCTTTGATTGATCTTTGCGTTCAATATCCTTTCCCAAAAGAATATTACGTCTAATGGACAGAATGTTTTTGGTAAAGAAAAACAAGGCTGTAATTAAAAGTAACGCAAAAATAATGTTAGGTAGAAATGCCACGTTTTTTATTTATTATTTTCCTTCGGTTTTCCCTCTTTACCTTTTTTCCCAAATAAGGAAAAATGCACGTATCGTTTCGGATGGCTTTTTAAATCACTCAGTAAATCTTCTAATTCCTTAGATGCTTGAGAAAGGTTTTGGTATAAAGTTTCGTCTTTAACCAATTTACCCATCGTTCCATTTCCAGACTCAATGGTGGCAACGATATCGTCCAAACTTTCAATGGTGGTAGTAAACTTATTTATTGCAACCGCCAAATTGGCTTGTGAAATAGAATCCGTTATTGTTTTTAAATTATCAGAAGTCTTCGCAAAATTCTCAAAGGTATTGTTGATATTGGATTGATTTTTTTTTAAAATATTAACCAACGAAATTGAAGCATCATTTATTTTACTTGTAGAAAGCGAAAGATTTTTTAAAATTGATTTAAGGTTTTCCTGACTGTCATTATTCAGAATGTTACCCACCCCAATGAAAAGGGAATCTGCACTGGTCAACATATTTTCGATCTTAAGCTGCAGCGGTTCAATCTGCTTGTTGATCAGTTCTGTCAGTCCTGGTTTCAAGGCAGAAACGAGAGTATCACCAGATTTTACTTTAATGTTAGAATCAAAAACCGGATCTATCTGAATTGCCTTCCCCCCTATTAGTCCCGCTTCATAAAGTATCGCCTCACTTTGGGGAGAAAAATCAAGTTCACTTCTGACAGACATTGTTATTAAGATTCTTGTCGTATTGGGTAAAAAATCAATTTTCATGATTTTACCTATAACAAGACCATTGATGGTAACTTTTGCACCTTCTACCAGTCCTTCCACTTCTTCATAGACCGTATATATGATTTTGTCTTTTTCGAACAAAGACTTTCCTTTCAAAAAGCTAAATCCAAAAATAAATAACAAAACTCCAACGATTACAAGAAAAGCTGTTTTAATTTCATGTGATAATTTCAAGTTTCAATTTCTTTGAGATATATACAAACTTAATATTTTTTATTTACTTTTCTTTATTTAGCCTTGCCTAATGCCTTATCTAATTTAATCTTTTCATTACCATTAAAAGAAACAACAAAAGCCGATTTATATCCTTTTTTTTCGGCTTTTCTTTTTAATTTCAAGACGTTCTTATAACTCGTTTCTTTAGAAAAATAGTACCGGTAGAGATCACCTTCTTTTTCTCTATAAATGGGACTTAACCCTTTGAAATTATATGATTTTGCTTCAATGCGGTTTTTACTTGCTGCAATTTGAACTCGAAAATAAATTTCAAAATTCTTATTACCCGATTCAGTCTTTGCCAGAACATCTTCCACTTCAGCTTCTGTAAAAACTTCATTCGCTTTTATGCCAATGCCAAGTTCATTTTTATAATTGATTATTGCTTTTGCAATCGTAGTCGACATTTGGTCTTGGCCCTTTTTAGAATTTAAATAAGCCCCTTCCTTTTTATTGGTCAAAAAACCGGTTTCAACGAGAACACTAGGCATGTAAGTATATTTTAAAACAACAAAACCTGCTTGCTTTACGGTTCTATCTCTTCTAGATAGATTAGCAACAAAGCTTTTCTGTATTGTTGCCGCTGCAACAATACTTTGATCTAAGTACGTTTCTTGCATTAATGTCAACCCGATAACAGATTCGGGATTGTTAGGATCAAAACCATCGTAGTTTTTTTCATAATCCTCTTCATAAAAAATAACAGAATTTTCCCTCTTAGCAATCTCAAAATTTCTTTGGTTGGCATGTAGCCCAAGAACAAATGTGCCAGCTCCATAAGCTTGTGAGGTATGCGCATCGCAGTGAATTGAAATGAAAAGATCAGCGTCAGCTTTGTTTGCGATATTGGCGCGATCAACCAATTTCACAAAAACATCTGTTTTGCGTGTATAAATTATTTTAATATTTTGGTTTTTTTTTAAAATCTTACCAATGTGTAAAGCAATTTTTAAAGCAATGTTTTTTTCAGAATATCCATTTCCTCGATTTCCACTGTCATGACCACCATGTCCAGCATCAAGTACGACAACAAAGTTTTTCTGAGATGAATTTTGTGCTTTTAAAGGGTTCATAAAAGTTCCCCACAGGAGGTATAAAAAAACCAAAGTGAAAAGAAATTCAGTAAGACGGGTTTTACAAAGCATCGAATAAAAACTTAATTCTGCATTCAACAATAAAAATATCCTTAATTTTAGATCCTTAATAAAAGATCTAACACAAATTTAGGCTTATTCACTTTGCAAACAAAGTCATTTTATACAGTAAGTTTGTTAATGTTTTTTTGGTTGTCCACTTTGTTAGCACAAACGCAGCCTGATTCGCTTGTAATTTATAAAAAAGAAATTGTTGCCGAGCTTGAGAAAACTAATATTCTTACTGATTCGATCGTACTGGATACTCTCAACAAGAAAGAGCCTACTTTATTGGATAAGGTTAAGTACAAAGCAACCGATTATGTTAGAATAAACCGAAAGAAAAATAAACTTTACTTGTATGATAACGCCGAGTTGTATTATCAAGATATTGAGCTTAGGGCTGGAATCATAATCTTAGACTACGCTGTGAATGAGGTTACCGCAGGAAGAATTTCTGATAGCCTTGGTAATCTTAGTCAAATACCAAATTTTAAACAAAACAATAGTGAGGTCAATCCTGATTCTTTACGTTTTAATTTCGACTCTAAAAAAGCACTGATTTGGAATTCTAAAACTGCTGAAAGTGGTATGAATGTTTTTGCAGCTTTTACAAAAAAAGAAAATGATTCTGTTTATTATCTCAAAGATGCCAAGGTTACTACTGGAGGTGATTTGGACAAGGCAAGTTATTATTTTAGAATACGAAAGGGTAAAATGGTTCCCAATGGGAAAATAGTCACTGGATTTACAAATATGTACATTGCTGATATTCCCACCCCTATTGCATTGCCTTTTGCTTATTTTCCAACCACTCAAAACCAACAGTCAGGATTTATATTTCCTACAATAGGAGAAAGCAACAACCGGGGATATTCACTTCAAAATGGTGGCTACTATTTAGCACTGTCAAAATTTTATGACCTTTCACTTACTGGTGATTATTACAGTAATGGTAGTTATGGATTTAGAGCGGATACCAAGTACCGACTCATGTACAACTTTGGGGGAAATCTAAGTATGCGGTTTGAAAACTTAATAAGTGGTGAGCGAGGATTGCCTGATTATTCTAAATCTACTGTATTTAATGTTCGTTGGTCTCATTCTAAAGATCCAAAAGCAAGTCCAAACTCAAATTTCTCAGCCTCTGTCAATTTTGGAACCAGTGATTATTTTAGACAATCCGTAAATCAACTGAACAGCCCGAATTTCTTGAATAATACCCTGAGTTCTTCAGTTTCCTACTCAAAAAGATTTCCGGGAAGCCCCAGTGTGAATATGTCTATGAATGCTAATATGAGTCAAAATTCTAGTACCAAGAGTGTGAACCTGACACTACCTACGTTTCAAGCAAGTATGGAACGTATTTATCCATTTCAACCAAAAACAAAGCCTAAAAAAGGGATTTTTCAAAATATAAACTTTCAATACAACACCACTGCTCAAAACAGAACTACTTTTAATGACTCGCTTCTTTTCAAAAAAGGAATGTTTAAAGATGCTAAAAGGGGAATGCAACACAGTATCCCATTAAGTACAAATTTTAAAATATTTAAGCACTTTAACATGTCTGCAAGTGCAAATTACAGGGAAGTTTGGACACCCACAACGGTACGGTATAACAATTATGATCCTACGATCGACGGAGTGGTAAAAGACACAATTAAAGGCTTTGATGCTTTTAGAACCTATAGTTTTGGTGTAAGCATGGGGACAACGGTGTATGGAACTTTAAACTTCAAACCTGAAAAAAGAATACAATCAGTTAGACACACCATAAGGCCTTCAGTAAGCTTTAGTAATGCGCCTAGTTTTGATCGTTATTATGACGAATACATAGATGACATTGATGGAGGGATAAGGCAATACACTAGATTTGAAGGGGGGCTCTATGGTGCACCTTCGCTGGGTAAGTCAAAAAGTGTGGGGATCAGTCTTGCTAATAATTTCGAGGCAAAAGTAAAAAGCAGAGATTCCACAGAGACGGAACTTAAAAAAGTACAACTGATTAAAACATTAAACCTAAATACCAGTTATAATTTTCTTGCAGATTCCTTTAAATGGTCAACGGTCAGAGCAAGTACTGGGGTGGACTTATTTAATAAAAAAATGGCTATTAATATTGCGGCAACACTAGATCCTTATGCTCTTGATGACAACGATGTTAGGATTGACGAGTTTAATATTAAAAATGGGACATTATTTCGAGTAACCAGAGCCAGCTTAAACACTGGATATAAGTTTTCAAGTAAGGATTTTGGTAAAAACAAAGACAAAAAAAAAGATGAGGAAGAGGAAGAGGAAGAGGAACAAGAAATTGATTATTTTAATGAGAGGACTTCAGGTGGTGGACGTGATGATGACCTTTTTGGAGCAAACATAAGTAAAACGAGAGAAGAAGAAGAGGAAGAAGCAACTAAATATCCCTCCTATAGAACTGAAGTTCCATGGAACATTAATTTTACCTATTCTTTAAGTTATAACAATAACAGAAAACAAAACGATTTTTCGAATAATTCCTTGATGTTTTCAGGAGACATTGATCTTACACCCAAATGGAGTATTGGTGGTTCCTCTGGTTTTGATTTTAAAAATCATGGGTTCACTTATACACAGCTACGCTTCAATCGAGATTTAGACAGTTGGCGATTAGATTTTAGCTGGGTTCCCTTTAGCAGCAGGGCTTCCTGGAATTTTTTTATTGGAATCAAATCAGGGATGTTAAGTGATATTAAATATGAGAAAAACAGAGAGCCCGACAGAAGGTTAAGATAAATCAAAACATCCTTTAAATGAATAAGAAAATCATAACCACATTAAATGCACCTGCCCCAATCGGACCTTATAACCAAGCTGTTATGATAAATAACACCCTTTATCTGTCTGGGCAAATTCCGCTTGTTCCAGAAACGATGGAGCTTGTTGAAGGTGATATAAAAAAAGAGACAGAACAAGTTATGCGAAATCTAGAAGCAGTATTGAAAGCTGCCGAAATGAGTTTTGAAAATGTAGTTAAAACTTCGATTTTCCTATCAGATATGGGAAGTTTTGGAAAAGTTAATGAAATCTATGCCTCCTATTTCGATCACGAAACAGCACCTGCAAGAGAAACAACAGCAGTGAAAACGTTACCCAAATCAGTTCGGGTTGAAATTTCAATGATTGCAGCTAAATAATCCTATAAATAGGACGTGTCTAATAATTCTTTGTGATAGGCAACAATTCCGTCGATAGGCCTTTTTATTACTTTCCCCAACGTTAATTTATTCTTAATTAGAATTTCATTTAATTCCTCTTTAAGATAAAATGCAATCGAACCGATAAAATGAATCGGAATTTCCTTTGCATCCTTAAATTGAAAAATTTGATGAGAGATAAAACGTTGTAAACCGTCATTAATTATCGTCTTCATTTCGGGAACTTCTTTGTTTTCAATAATGAACTTTGCAAACTGAGCCAAATAGGTATTAGGGTTTTCCTTACGGTAAATACTTTCCTTTATTGTGTCAGCACTTAAGTCAAATTCATCTTCAAATTTAAGCGCCAAATAAGCAGGCATGGTCTTAAAATAATAAGCTCTAATAAGCTGTTTACCATAAAAATTCCCGCTGGCTTCGTCCATAAGTACATATCCTAAAGATGAAATATGCTGTTCAATTTTTTTCCCGTCAAAATATGTGCAATTAGAGCCAGTACCTAAAATACATACTACAGCAGCTTGATTAGGAGTTGTTGTGGCATAGACAGCAGCATAAGTGTCTTCTTTAATAGAAAACTTGCTGTCTATAAAAATTCCACTAAAAACTTTTTCAATTCTCTTAATTGGACTTTCAACTCCGCAACCCGCTCCGTAAAAATAGATATGGCTTACTTTTTCCCTGTTTTGAAACAGATCAAAATTGTTTATTATCCTTTCATTAAGAATAGCGCTTGATAATACCTGAGGGTTTAAGCCTAATGTCTGAGTAGAAAAAAGAACATTGGCTTCATCGTCAAGGGCTATCCAATCGGTTTTAGTAGAACCGCTATCAACAACAAGAATCATGCTTAATTATAACTTGTTAATATGCTTGGCCAAATCAATCAATTTGTTTGAATAACCACATTCGTTATCATACCATGAGATAATCTTATAGAAAGAAGGGTTTAATTCCATTCCAGCTTCAGCATCGAAGATTGAAGTTCTTGTGTCACCGATGAAATCTTGAGAAACCAAGGGTTCATCACAATATCCTAAAATATCTTTCATTTCATTTTCAGAAGCCGCTTTCATAGCAGCCTTAATTTCTGCATAAGAAGTTTCTTTGTTCAACTTCACGGTTAAATCAACCACAGAAACGTTTGCTGTAGGAACTCTAAAAGCCATTCCTGTTAATTTACCGACCAATGAAGGTATTACTTTAGTTACTGCTTTTGCAGCTCCTGTTGAAGCAGGCATAATATTTAATAAAGAACTTCTTCCTCCTCTAAAATCTTTTTTAGAAGGACTATCTACAGTAAATTGAGTAGCTGTAGTAGCGTGAACTGTTGTCATTAATGCTTCCGAAATTCCAAAATTATCATTCAATACTTTAGAGATAGGAGCCAAACAGTTGGTCGTACAAGAAGCGTTAGAAACGATCGTCTGATCAGCAGTAGCTTCGATGTGGTTTACTCCCATTACGAACATTGGAGCATCTATAGAAGGAGCTGAAATAACAACTTTCTTAGCACCACCATCAATGTGTGCTTGTGCCATTGACAAAGTTGTAAAAATACCAGTACACTCAGCAACGATTTCAACACCCATTTTACCCCATCCTATATCGACAGGACTTCGTTCTGCTGTGATCGTTACTAATTGACCATCTACAACAAGGTTGTTTCCCTCAACTTCAACTGTTCCGTCATAATTTCCATGAACAGAATCGTATTTTAAAAGATAAGCCAAGTGCTTTACCTCCAATAGATCGTTTATTGCTATAACTGTAATATCAGATTGTTTCATTGCAGACCGAAAAACAAGTCTTCCAATTCTTCCGAAACCATTGATTCCAATTTTTAATGCCATTTTTGAATTTTTAAAATTAAGGTTTAATGTTTGTGTTAAATTGATAATATATCAGCCACTCTTATAAGCTTGTTATTAATTTTTGACTTTCCTTTAATTGCATTTTCTAAGGGACAAAGGGTCATTTGTTCGTCGATAATTCCAACCATTACATTAGATTTTCCATCAAGAACGCTTTCTACAGCATGTACGCCCATCCTTGAAGCTAAAACTCGATCAAAACAAGAAGGTGCCCCTCCCCTTTGCATGTGTCCCATAACGGACACTCTAACTTCATAATGTGGAAGATTTTGTTCAATGTAAGAAGCAATTTCAAAAACATTTTTGCCAGTCTTATCTCCTTCTGCAACCACAACAATACTGGAAGACTTTCCAGATTTCTCACTACGTTTTAAGGATTCTAGTAATCTATCAAGACCCATGTTTTCTTCAGGAATAAGGATCTCTTCTGCGCCTGCACCGATCCCGGCGTTTAAGGCAATGTGTCCAGCATCTCTCCCCATCACTTCTACAAAAAAGAGTCGGTTATGAGAACTTGCTGTATCTCTAATTTTATCAATGGCTTCAACAACCGTGTTTAAAGCCGTATCAAAACCTAAGGTATAACGGGTTCCATAAATGTCATTATCAATAGTGCCAGGTATTCCAATCACTGGAAACGAAAATTCTTTTTGAAAAATCATCGCACCGGTAAAAGATCCATCACCTCCTATAACAACAAGGGCATCAATGCTACTTTTTAATAAGTTTTCATGTGCAGTTTTACGTCCTTCGGGGGTTCTGAACTCAAGACATCGAGCAGATTTTAAAACTGTACCTCCCTTATTAATGATGTTATTCACACTTCTTGCGTTCATAACTTTAAAGTTGTCATCAATGAGTCCTTGATAACCCTGGAAAATTCCAATACATTCTACTTTGTGGAATGCGCAAGATCTTACAACAGCTCTGACCGCGGCATTCATTCCAGGTGCATCACCACCAGAAGTTAATACACCTATTTTATTTATCTTTATTAGCATGAAGGTTTAACTTGTGGCAAATTTAACTATTAAAAAAACTATACCGAAATAGTTTAATCATTTTTTGGTTTAATTTTTATCAATAAAATCTACCCCTAAAGCTTTATAGTTTTTAGTAATATCCTTGCTCTTGAGTGCTAAATTCTCCTTTTTGGTTTTAATAATTTTAATAATTAATTCACTAAAAGTATCAAAATCAACTTGATAGGAAATCCCGACTCCTTGCGTGTATCCCAATTCATCTCCTATGTATCTAAATTCATTTTCTTTGTTAAAGACTTTTGCTCGTAAAGACCCTTCTTCATTTAAAATAAAATCAATCTGAAGGTCACCAACAATCAAAGTTTCTTCCACTCCGCCCACGGGAACACCAATCTTTCCATTCAAAAGAATACGATCCGTTATTTGTGTAGACAATGTCAATCCTAAGCGATCTTGAGTCTTAATATCTAGTGCTTGATTGTTATCTCCTTGAAGATAATTCAACCCAACTTGTAACTTTCCTTGATCGTCTCCTAAAATATTACTGAATAAATCAGAAGCTTTTTCATAAAGATTATTGGTTATTCCATGAACACTGATACTTACTTCATTAATAAAAATTCCTTGAGAAAGTAGTGAGATAGCTTGCAACTGACTAACCTGCGGATCAGACAAGCGATAATTTATCTCTGAAGTAACGATACCGCTTGCATTGGGAAAATCAATTTCAAACACAGGATCATCGGGTTTTAAAAGACTTCCTTGAAGCCGAATCAGAACTTCTGTTGGGATTTTCTTATTAAAATTGGGGTTGTCTAAAAGTAATGCCGGATTGGCACCTCCAGGAACTTTATAAACAGCTTCCATATCCATTTGTGCACTAAGCGGGTTGCCTTCCCAAACTATTGTTCCGCCTTGCTTTAGATTAAATTTTTTATCAATTATACTTAAATTCTTAAAATTATAAATCCCTTCATAAGTAATAAAATCCCCCCACATGTTGAATTTCCCTTTATTATTTATTTCCATCAAAATACTTCCTGCTCCACTGCCCCCTAAGTAACTTCCAGATTCCTTATCTATAACTATTTCAACTTCTGCATTGGGTTTGATGTCAAGTTCAAAATTCATTTGTAAACCTCTAAATTCATCTACCGTTGAGGCAGTTGTGTTTTTCTTTTTCGATTTAACAGATTTATCAATAAACTTAATGAAGGAAGTGTCCGCCAATCCATAATCATCAGCCCAAGGAATTTTTATGTTAGTTCCCTGTTCTGTGGAACCAACCACATCTATTGTCAAGTTTTTAGCAGGTCCAATTAAATTGACACTACCATTCAAAAATCCATCTCCATAAAAAACGCGTTCTTTGTCTTCTTGTAAATTTAGCATCAGAATCCGGTCAGAATCTACCTTCATGTTTAAAGACCAATCCTTAAATTTTTGATGTTGAAAAACACCACTTAAGCTGGCTTGGGTATCAAATTTAGTATCAACAATACGTGCGCTTTTAATTTCAAATTTTTGATCAATTAAACCTATTGAAGTTCCGTTTTCAAATTGATAATCAGTATTGAGAGAGGGTACAGTAAAGCCAGCATTATCTATTTTCAAACCTCCACTGTGCATTATTCCGTCAAGCGGTCCCCAAAAGTTGATTTCTCCCCTCGCTATTCCTCTTAAATTATTAATATTATTCTTTCCTAAAGGCGTTAAAAATTTTAAATCAAATTCATCAAAAACAAGATCGAGGTCTAGTCTCGGTTTTTGATCTAACCCCAAAAGAGTACCTTTTCCTGTTAATGATTTCTTTCCGCTTTTATTTAATACTGCATTAAGTTCATAGGAGTTTAATTGTGTATTTCCAGAAGTGAAAACCTTAAAATTACCCATTGACTCATTATTAACAATCAGATCAGAAATCTCCCCATTTAGATTAAAAGTGTTGTCGCCAAATGAACGTCGAATATTTAAAGATAAATCAATATTTCCCTTCAATACGAAATTGGGATTATAGCTTGCAACTTTATCAAGATTCACATGATCCAAGTCAAACGCTAAGGCAAAATCATTTTTGGAATGATAACTTCCACTAACAAGAACATGTTCGTTTTCAGACTCAGCTTCAAAGCTGCTTAGTATTATGCTTTGGTCAAGATTATTAAATTTTATAATATGATTTTTGTCTGAATCAGCATTGATTTTCCAGAGGTTATCCCGATACAAAACAGACGAAGGCAATATTCCAAAAACAGAAAACCCGTCAGACACAGTCTGGTAGGAATTAAACTTGAATTCATCCGTTGAATCAAGGGCTCCTTTAAATTCAGATCGGAATGAAAGTGTATCATTTTTGCGAATGCCTAAGGTGTAAAAGTCATGAATATTGTATCGCTCCCCTGAAATTTTCCCAATTGACACAAAAGTGCTGTATATTGGATTTTGAGTGTCAATTTGAAGATTAAAGTTCTCAGAATTTACTCCTTTGTATGAAAACAGGGGAATCTTAAACTCTAATTTAGATTGATTAATTGAAGAGGATAATCTGCCTTTAAAAATCGCGTCTTCTTGAACTGATAGGGCTGGAAGCAATGCACTCAAATAGCCACTTTTAACTCTAATGTCATAGGAGAGTTCCTGATTTTTATCTACTTCCTTAAAAGGCAAAAAAGAATAAACTTCAGAGAGTGCATTAGAAAAAAGAGAAGGAAGTTGACTTAATTTATACCCTCCTTCAATTTGGCCACTAATAAAGTCAGAATTAATTATTTTAAGGCTTCGGTAATGATTGACCAAATTAGTTTCAATAATAAAATCATTGTAAGAAAAAGTTTTAAAAGCATTTTCAAAAGCAATGTCTTTAAAAATTATATTCCCCCTGATATCATCAAAGTGATTTCCAACAAAAAATAAATTCAAACCTCCGGAAAAAATAGCCTTACCTCCACCAAACTCAGGATTAAATTCATGTAGGTTTAGATAATTAAATTTTAACTCTAATTGATGTTTTTTTAATGGTTCATTAAATGAGAACGCACTGTTTAAAGAAGCAGATAACTTGTCGTCATCAATTGAAATTTTAGCTGTTATGTTTCCATCATTAAGTTCACCATTGCCTCGAATACTTTTATACTGTTTAGAAAAGAGATTTAGATTTGATACAATAATGTCATAATTCAAATCACACTCGGCAGTTAATAGTTTATTGCCTTTTAAAGATAAATAGGCTGAAACTTCTCCTAGATTTTTATTGAAATTTTCCAACTTCAGATTGCGCACCTTAAAGTTAGCCTTTAATTGATCAATCTCAATTTTTCCATTATTTTTAACCACTAACATTTCACTCTGATGATCTATTTCTCCAGTGTCAATTGTTAAACTTAATGTGCTTGTCAATAAACTGTTTTTATAAACAATATTTCCCTTCAAGCTTAAAGTGTCATTTGCCAAAATTCCTTCAGGAATTCGAAGTAAATATTTTTCAACTAAAATTGAGTTCAATCTCGAAGGAAAAATTTCAAACTCATTAATCCTCAAGCCCCCGCTATCCGGAAAGTCCCCCATCAGCCCTGAAACCTTTAGTCTGGCATCAAGTGAAAAAGCATCGTTGGATAAAACCATTTCGGTCAACTCCAAATTGTTTAAAGTTCCATTTAAACTAAAATTTCCGACGAGTGGTTTGAAATTTTCAGGTAGAGAAACAAAACGAATGAGGTCTTCTTCATCTAATTTAATTTGATTAAAATCTGCTTTAATAAAAACAGCATCGTTCAGGTTTTTAAAACTTTCATGATTATTACTGAGACTTAGATCACCCTTTAAAATACTATTTTGAGTTTTAAGTTTTAATGAGTTTAGGCTCATAAAGCACGGATTGTAGAATAAATCCCCTTCTAGTGATTTAAGATTACCGAATTCTTTGGAAGTAAAATTAGAAGTAATAATCTGAGCTTCTATTTCTTTTCCTACCAAATAAAAATCAGTTGCCGTGAGACTGATATCATCAATTAAATAATCCTTTGAAGCGTCTTGTTTATTTGAATTAATTATTTTTCCATTCAAAATCGTCAAATTATCTAGTACTAAGAATAAATCCTTATTCCCTTTATTGGGATTTTCTTTTGAATTTAATTGATTAATAAAACTTTTTAAGGAATTATCTTCTTCATAATGATTAATTCTGAGAAAGAATCCATCGAGTGTAGCGTTGTGGAGAACGAATTTACCATCTAATAATTGATCTAAAATATTTAAATCCGTTTTAATGTTTTTGGCATAGAAAAGTGTGTCTTCTCGCTGATCGGCAACAAAAACATCTTTAAGCAAGACATCTCCCATAAACCCAATTGCAACTTGATTCACATTAATATCTGTGGAATAATCTTTGTTGATTTGGTTGGTGATGCGGGAGGCCAATTTGGTTTGAACTATAGAAGAATTAAGCACCAAAATTAGCAGAAAGAAAACCACTGTAAAAGTAAAAAAGATTAACCCCGCTATTTTGTGTGACTTTTTGATTGTAAAATTTTATTTTTGTTCCATATTTAAGAAACTTCATGGAAAAAGACCCGTGCTACATTTTAGGAATTGAATCTTCTTGCGACGATACTGCTGCGGCAGTGCTTTGCAATAATGAAGTCTTATCCAGTTGTATTGCAAATCAGGAAATTCATCGTCAATATGGCGGTGTTGTCCCCGAACTTGCTTCACGAGCCCATCAAGCCAACATTGTTCCTGTTGTCCATCAAGCACTCTATATTGCAAATATCGATAAAAAACAGCTATCTGCAATTGCCTACACACAAGGACCTGGTTTATTGGGTTCATTACTTGTTGGGAGTGCATTTGCCAAGTCTCTTGCATTAAGTTTAAAGATCCCTTTAATAGCAGTAAATCACATGCAAGGGCATTTGCTGTGTCATTTTATAAAGAATAAAGAAAAAAAAGTACCCGAGTTTCCTTTTCTTGGGGTTACCCTATCTGGGGGTCACACCCAATTGGTTTTGGCAGAAAGTCACCTTAAGATGTCAATTTTAGGGAATACTTTAGACGATGCTATCGGTGAGGCGTTTGATAAGTGTGGTAAAATCATGGGATTAGGCTATCCTGCTGGACCTGCCATTGACAAACTGTCAAAAAAAGGAAATCCAAACGCATTTAAACTCCCAATCCCGAAAGTTCCAGGACTGAACATGAGTTTTAGTGGTATTAAAACTGCTTTTCGAAATTTGGTGCATAACAATATTTCAAAGAATGCTGATTTTGTAGAAGAAAATCTTGAGGATCTTTGTGCTTCCTTACAAATGACCTTGGTCGCTATTGTGATGGCTAAAATTGAATTGGCAACTGAGCAGGTTAATATAAAAAGAATTGCAATCGGCGGCGGCGTTGCTGCCAATTCGGAAATTAGAACTGTTCTCAAAAGCAAAGCCCTTGAAAATCAATGGGAAGTTTTTCTTCCAAAGCTTGAATTCACCACAGACAATGCCGCAATGATCGGTATTGTCGGATATTATAAATACAAGTCCAAAGAATTTGGAAGCTTAAATCATACCGTCAGTGCACGTTTACCTTTTTAAATATGGAACTTTTTTTTCAGGAAAATATTTTGGAATCCACTTCAGAAATAAAATTCTCCACTGAAGAGAGCAGACACATTTCCAAAGTATTGAGAAAAAAAACAGGAGATGCAATCACCGTGACTAATGGTAAAGGGCTTGAGTGGAAAGGGGAAATCACAATGCTTGACACCAGAAATACAATTGCAAAAAAAACAGCAACAATCTTTCACGAAAAAGCTACGTCTAACATCCATATTGCAATAGCACCGACCAAAAGCAACGACCGAATGGAATGGTTTTTAGAGAAAGCTACAGAAATCGGAATCACACACATCACATCTATTCTATGCAACCATTCGGAACGCAGAAATATTAAATTAGAAAGATTTGAGAAAATATTAATTGGTGCACTCAAGCAGTCCAATCAGTTTCACCTTCCTAAATTGAATTCCCTCACAAGCTTCTCTGATTTTGTACCCAGCAATAGCGCTGACAATAAGTTCATCGCTCATTGTAAAGAAAGTAATAAATCGAATCTTTCTTCTTACAAATCCCTGAATAAAGATGTTCTGATTTTGATTGGTCCAGAAGGCGACTTTTCAAGTGAAGAAGTTGAGTTGGCATTGGAAAACGATTTTCTTCCCATCGCTCTGGGTAATCAGAGATTACGAACTGAAACTGCGGGATTCGTTGCCTGTCACACAGTCGTTTTAAACAGAGAACAAAATAAAACTTAAAAAACAAATTCTTCTTTTTCTTCTTATATTTAACCTATGAATAATAACGGAATTGCTAAAGGCATTGTAAATGCAATACTTCAACTTTCACTGATTGTTTTTGGCATTTGGTTGATTTTCGAACTTCATATTTTATTGATCTATATCTGTATTGCTGCTGTGGTCTCCCTGATAGGAAGACCAATTGTGCTTTTTTTAAAATCAAAACTAAAGTTCAGTAATCTGTTGGCAGCTTCTACCACTTTATTAATACTCATCGGAATTTTAGCAGGGATCATCTCCTTATTTATTCCCTTAATCATTAAGCAAGGAGAAAATCTATCCCTGCTGAATTTGGAGGAATTAGAACTAAATGTTAAAAAGATATTAGAGGAGATAAGTGTTCATTTTAATTTTAATAGTGATTTTTGGGATTCGATTGCAACAAACGAAAGCTTTTTTAGTAACAATTACTTGAGTGCCATTCCTGAATTTCTTAATCAACTATTGAGCGTTCTTGGAAGCATTACCATCGGGATGTTTTCCGTGACTTTTATTTCTTTCTTCCTTTTGAAAGACAGTCTTCTATTGGAAAGAGGCGCAATGCTATTGATTAATGATCGAGATGAAAACAGATTAAAAAAATCATTTGAGAAAATCAAGGATTTGCTCTCAAGATATTTTTTGGGTTTATTGCTTCAAATAAGTATTCTGCTCATTATCTACACCCTTGTTCTTGTCGTCTTTGGGATTCAAAATGCATTTGTAATAGCCTTCTTGTGTGCTTTGCTCAACCTCATTCCTTATGTCGGTCCACTCATCGGGGGACTCCTAATGATATTCCTGAGCATGACCAGTAACCTTGATGCCGAGTTCAGTACAGTGATACTGCCCAAAACGATTTATGTCATGATTGGCTTTTCCATCGGGCAATTAATCGATAATTTTTTCAGTCAACCAATGATTTTTTCCAATAGTGTGAAATCTCACCCTTTAGAAATATTTATTGTAATTCTGGCAGGAGGCAGCCTTATGGGATCGGTAGGAATGATTGTTGCCATACCTCTTTACACCTCTATTAAAGTGATGCTTAAGGAGTTTTTATCAGAAAATAAAATTGTAAAATCATTAACGCGAGACCTTTAAAAAACAAAGGCCTTGCATTGTGTTTTATTTATAAACCTCTAATAGTTTTTGTTGTTCTTTAATTGCGGCAATGAACTCTTTTTTTAATTGGCGTACCAAACTCGCAACAGGAAGTGTCTCTTTAATTGCACTTACACCTTGACCAGCAGACCAAATGGTCTTCCAGGCTTTTGCTTCAGCCTTAGCCGCATCCAATTCGCTTCCAAAGTCAATCTTTTTAGACTGTTTCCATTTGTCTTCCGTCACGCCCATTGCCTCAAGGCTGGGTCTTAAAAAACTTGCATGAACTCCAGAAACTGCAGCAGTATAGATAATGTCTTCAGCAGAACTCTCTACAATCATTTTTTGATACTCCTCATCAGCCATACTTTCCTTTACATTGATGAATCGTGTTCCCATATAAGCCATATCAGCACCCATCTGCATTGCACTTGCGACGTCATTCCCGGTACTTAAACAACCAGACAAAAGAATTGTTTTATTAAAAAACTTTTTTATCTCATTAATCAACGCAATAGGATGTAAAGTACCTGCGTGTCCTCCTGCCCCAGCGGCAACAAGAATGAGACCATCTACTCCTACTTCAGCAGCTTTTTCAGCATGACGTCTTTTGATGACGTCATGATAAACCAAGCCACCATAGCTGTGGACCACATCAACCAACTGAGCTACCGCTGCCCAAAGAAGTTATAATTAAAGGAACTTGATGTTTCACACAAATTTCAAGATCAGCCTGAACACGCATGTTCGTGGCGTGTACAATAAGGTTAACTCCGAAAGGTGCTGCCTTTTCACCTGTTTCCGCTTCAAAAGCAGCAAGAGAATCCTTTATTTGGATGACCCATTGCTCAAAACCTTCGGTCGTTCTATGATTCAAAGCTGGAAATGTACCAACAATTCCATTTTTACAACATTCTATCACCAATTCTGGTCCAGAAATTAGAAACATCGGAGCTGCAATTACGGGTAGTTCAAGTGATTTAAAATAATCTTTATTCATTTATTTTCGTTTTAATGTCCATTCAAATTCAAATTCAGAAACGACGTCACCACTGCTATCAGTTCCTACTCGATTTCATTTTTATAAGTATAGGTTCCCCAGTATCAATCGTTTTGTTTATTGCGGCAACCGCATCTTCACCTTGGTCGCATTTAAAGCGAATTAACCCCTTTGCCTTCTTTTTGAAAATCGCTTTGTTTTTCAACACAAGCATGGATACTGGAACTTTACTCGATTTAATTGACCAGATAAAAAAAACTCCTGTAGACAATTCTGCTGCCATTCCCTGTATCGCCCAGAACATAGAACCGAATGGATTTTGATTGATCCAGCGATGTCTTACAGAAACCTCACAAAAAGTATTATTAATTTCAGTTACCCGAACTCCTGTCCACCATGCAGCAGGAAGTTTGAAAAAAGTGAATATGCTAATCTTAAAAAGGGTTTGGTTCATGTCTTTTCTATTTTACAAACACTTAAAATATTTTTATTACATTAAGTTTAATTATATCTTATAAATTTAAACAATATTAACTCAATTAATTATGAAATATTTTAACAAAACAAGAACCATTGAACAAAAAATAACTGACAGAGAAATTTTAAAGCATTTAAAGCAACAATCTGATCTTTTAGGTGAAATATTGAAGGTTCTGAAAAACTCTTAATAACTCACTCTCCCTGTAAATAATCATCAAAGATATATTACACTGGATTCTTTACGAGTCATGATTCTCCCCCTGTCGTTCCATAATAATTCAAATAGAAATATTTGTCTAACTTACTTAATAGGACTAGAAATACTCGAACTTTACTGAAGAGGATATGTCTGAATTGAAATAAAAAACCCTCATATCAATGTGAGGGATTGTTTTTAAAAGCCTTAGAATTTTTTAATCTGTGATCGCGACAGGATTCGAACCTGTGACCGTCTGCTTAGAAGGCAGATGCTCTATCCAGCTGAGCTACGCGACCTTATGTAATAAAATTAATACTTTTCAGAGCTTTTAAGATGAATTAATGACTTTCAAATATCAGGTTTTACGTATTTTTTTACGTATTTCTTAAAAGTGCATTTCAGAATTTCAACAAACTTGGGCAAATATAATATTAGTTTCCATAAAGTAAAGCAATACCGTTTTAATTTTTTGCTGAAATCTGTAACAGGTTACCACCCTTTATTAATCTTTAATTGGTAACGGTCTAATATCTGACTTCCATCCACTTTTTTCTTCATCTCTTATTACGATGCCAATAAACAATAGTTGGTCTAAAATATCCTTTTCATTTGACTCGTGCTTTAGTTTGGGGAGCAAGTAATGAAGCTCTCTCTGGAGCATTTTTATTTTCTGTTCTTTGGTCACATAATCAATATCTAGCTTTTAAGCATCCTCATCATTACTTTCTGTAATTTATCGTTAACCTCTGTGGTAAATTTATACTGTAACGTGTAACAGGTTTACACCTTTTGAGTGAGTCAAACTAGCTCAAGACACTCTGAGACGCGGGTTTACCCCTGCCCACTGGTTTTAACCCCCAAATAAAAGTAGGTAATTAGAACCCAGCTATCCCCAGTAAAATAGGGGGTTTAGAGATATATGACTAATTAAATTCTTGGGCATATAAAAGGCAGCTATAAACCTCAGTTTGACCTGTTTAAGAGGACTAGAAATACTAGAACTTACTGAAGATGATATGCCTATTGTTAGAAAATCTGAGACACCTTTGCACGACACCAAAATAAGTTACATTGATTGTCAAGGATTGACTTATTTATTTTGAAATCAATCCCCAAAAGGTAAATCCATACATCACAAAAATATTTATATATGCAGCTGGTGACGCACTTGGTAACAGCACAAGAATTGTTACCGCAATACACCACACTATATGGTAAATAGTAAATATGCTTTTAGCCCTTTTACGAAAAGAACTTCCTATTTCAAGTGTTTTCAAAAATTTTGGAATTAAGAAAATTTCGTATGAGGCAAATGTCAATGTTCCTGCTCCTGCAAAAAGAAGACCTATAAAAGCAAATTCATTTAGCATAAGACTTGGATGCTGTGCTTTAATGGAAAGTAATGGGAGGTGAATTTCATAAGCTTCTAAAAAGAAACTTAGTGCAAAAGCCATAGCGGCAATACCGTGACTCTTTACTACTAAAGGTAAAGATTTTAAATTCATAATTGATTTTAGGTGTTTTCTGAAATATCCGCAACTGTTGGTGACACTCTTAATTTAAATCACACAACCGACACTACTTCGACTGCACTTTTAATTTTAATACTTATTCTCTGGACGATTTAGCCATTCTTCTAGATAAGGTTCGTAACGATCGTCCATATAAAAAGTGGTTTGGCACTCCTGATGTTAGTAAAGGAGGATTTCTTCCGTTACTGAATGGATTAGAAGGGTTTTGATTTATATCCGTTGGTAAGGAATTTAAGGAGGAACTATACATACCCAACTTCTCTCGAAACACTCTTCAAAAAGAGACTTAAAGAATTTAAAATAATCGCTATGTTCATTTTCCCAGTGGTGTATTATATTTTTTGATTCTAAAAATGGGTCCAAGGGTCTATATTGAAATAATTTAAATTCAATGTCCTTCGAAGCTGTAGGCAATTTTCCACCAAGTTTTATTATTTCTTTTTCAAGAGGCACAACTTTTTCGTGATAAAAGTCGTTTAAACTAAGTTCAATAGATTCCTTTATTATTTGTTCGAATTGATTTGTTTCCAAGTTCAAGTTGTTTTTAGAAAACAAGTTAAAAATAAATTAACAGTAAAAACCAAGGGAATATATTTTTCCATTAACGTCTCATTTAATCTGTCACCTGGAGAATTATCACTCGTAGAGAAAGCAGTGTAATATATCTTAGATGTTTATTTACAGGTAGAGTAGCTGATTAAGGCTAGTTTAAATTATTCCCTATATTTAAGTGTTTAATAATCAGCATTGTGAAAAAGCTCATTCTTATTTTAAGTATCATTGTATTGATTTATGCTTGTGGAAAAGACTCAGAAGCAGCAACTCCCCCATCAAATCCAACTGACAATACGAGTAACAATACTGAAGTACCCACAGTAGAAAAATTTGATTTAACTGTATCGTCTTCCGAGGGTGGAGGTGTTGATACCTCTGGGGGTTCTTATGACTCTAATTCATCAGTTACAGTTAAAGCAACTCCCACAGATGGATATCTTTTCACTGGCTGGTCTGGGAGTATTACAAGTGTCAATAACTCGCTTAGCTTAGTTATGGATGAGTCCAAAACGATAAAGGCAAACTTTGAACAAATCATTGATGTAAGTTCACAGCCTGATGCGCTATTTGGTAATTGGTCATTTGGAAGTAATGGCAGTTCTTCTTCTAAAGCTGAATGCAATATATTAAGTATTGTTTTTCGTAAAAACGAAACCTTTACTGTAGTAACCTCGACATCATCAATTACAGGTCAATTCTTGATTGAGTCAAGTACTAAAATTAACCTTACTAAAGAAAACTCAAATATTGGGATGATTACCAATCTTATAATCACAAATAGTCTTGTGAGTTTCTCCATTGAATTAAATGATATCTGTAATGAGGATGCCAAAGGAAATAAAGATGATACTTATGATGAAAATACTGACCCACTGACGACTAAAATATTTTTAGCCTCCAACGGAGTAACTATAAAATGCCCTTATGCTGAGGTTGGAGACAAAGAAACTGTTAATGGAAAGGAATATACCGTAGTTGACAAAGCTAATCTCACGGATATGATTGCAAAAAGTGAAGACGTTACTTGTGTATGTACTTCTAAAGTTACTGATATGGGTGGTATGTTTTCAGGTGCAACGGCTTTCAATGGGGAAATAGGAAATTGGGATACTTCAGAAGTTACTAATATGAAGCTTATGTTTGAAGAGGCAACAGCATTTAATCAAGACATAGGAAATTGGATTACTACAGCAGTTACTGATATGAGTTATATGTTTGAAACTGCCACAGCATTTAATCAAAATATAAGCTCTTGGAATACTGCAGCAGTTACTGATATGAGCGGTATGTTTCAATACGCTAATGCCTTTAATCAAAATATAAGTTCCTGGAATACTTCAGCAGTTACTGATATGAGTTTTATGTTTCAAATCGCTAATGCCTTTAATCAAAATATAGGTTCTTGGAATACTTCAGCAGTTACTGATATGAGTTATATG
The DNA here is from genome assembly GCA_949372605.1 of uncultured Flavobacteriaceae bacterium. Classification (GTDB taxonomy): domain Bacteria; phylum Bacteroidota; class Bacteroidia; order Flavobacteriales; family Flavobacteriaceae; genus UBA8316. The sequence continues at coordinate 141,340 of CASIAE010000008.1, read as the reverse complement.
TTTTCTGCTTCTCCAATTTGGACGTATAACTCTGAAAGCCTAATGACATTTAATCAAGACATAGGCTCTTGGGATACTGCAGCAGTTACTGAAATGAGCAGAATGTTTAAGGATTTAGATGTATTTAATCAGGACTTATCGGGTTGGTGCGTAACAAATATTACTACAGAACCATTCGAATTCTCGCTTGACAATGCAAGAACAACAATGGCCCTAACAGATGCCAATAAACCAGTTTGGGGAACTTGTCCAGCAACGGACTCAACCGACTCAAACCAAGTGGAAACTGTCTTTAGTATAGATGTAACAGCAACAAGCAGTGCTAATTACACACTAAGCGGAACTGATAGAGATGGTAATGTGTCAGGAAACGACCCTAACTTAACTTTTAAAGTTGGAGACGCCATTAATTTTAACGTTAGTGCAGCGGGTCATCCATTTTATTTAAAAACAGTTGCAGGAACAGGAACAGGAGATACCATAAGCGGTTTAGATAACAATGGAACAACTAACAACACTATAAGCTGGACACCAACTACAACTGGAACATATTATTATCAGTGTTCACTTCACGGAGGGATGGTCGGAACTATTATGGTTCAATAACAGGCATATCCTCTTCGGTAAGTTCTGACATTTTTAGTCCTCTTAAATATGTCAGGTGGAGAATAATCACTCGTAGAGAAAGTAGTGTAATATATCTTAGATGATTATTTACAGTGAGAGTTGATGCTTTAGGCTAGTTTAAATTATTCCCTATATTTAAACTTCTAATAACTAACACTTTGAAAAAGTTACTACTTGTTTTAAGTCTTTTTTTACTGATTTGTGCTTGTGGAAAGGATTTAGATGCAGGACCCCCGCCATCCTCAGATTCGTCTAATAATAGCACATCAACCACAGTAGAAAAATTTGATTTAGCTTTATCAGCTCAAGGAAACTCTCAGGATTCAACTAATAAGTATGAGCCTCTTCGCCTAAAAGAAGAACTAGGGCTTAACAGACGTTATAGAGTATTAAAAACTACATTTAAAAGTTTAGATGGGTTTCAAAAATATTATCCTGGAACTAAAATAACCTTAGAGAGAATACTACGTTATCACTTTTACACGGCAATTCATATTAATCAAAAAGAGAATAAATTAATTTCGATGGATTTAACTGAATTCCCATTGAAAAATAGTACTTCAGAGGAAAAAATAACAAAAGAAACAGTTAAGTTAATTGGAGATATGTTTTTCGGTTCAAATGAACTTAAAGTAATACCTATTCAATATTAACCAAAAACAAAATCATAACGATGAAATCTGTAGAAATTGATCCGAATCCAGTAAACGAAGACGAGCCTAAAATGAGTTTAGATGAGTTCTTTAAATGGAAAGACTAGGTGATTTCACCCAAACTCGACAATCTGTTTGTGTAGTCACCCCTTTACATCTGGTCCCCCTGACTCCAACAGGGTTTTTTTATGATAGATTTATCTTAATTATCTTTTCATATATTTAAATATCAAATAATCAACATTATGAAAAAGCTACTAATTATATTTTTGTTTGTCCCAGTGATTTATTTTGGGCTATATGGCCGGGATTATTGTAACTTGAACGGAACTGAATAGTTCTTGTACTGTGACCGAACTATGTTCGCTATAAATTTTTCAAATCAGATATTTAAGATTAATTTTAAACCAATGATTCGTATAATTATCCGGAATTACGCTCAACTAATATACCCTATATTGTTTTTGATGTTTGCAGCATCGCAGGTTAATGCAAGCAATCTGCCCTATTACAAAAAATTTGGTATGTTAGAAATTTCATTTGAATCAAAATCTCAAACCAGATTCTTGTTTCCCGAAGTCATTTTTACTCAACCAAACGGAAATAAAGTAAAAGTAGATGGTTTTTATGATGGAGAAAATTATAAGGTCAGGGTTTACTGCAATCAAATTGGACATTATAAATGGGAACTAAAGGGAGATGATACTTTTAAAAGGAAGAAAGGAGGTTTTGAGGTAAAAGAATCATCCCTTAGAGGAAAACTTCAAATAAATGCTGAAGATCCGTTTCAGTTTTCTTACCACAATGGTGATTGGTTTTTACATATTGGTGATACAGGTTATCGATATTTGACTGATACCGAACAGAAATGGCAGGAGTACATCGATCATGCTGGGCGGTTGGGATTTACAAAAATACGAACATGGTTTTGTAGGTCGAGGAGCAACGTTGAGGCACTTTTTAACGATGAACGAACTTCACTCAATCTTACTTATTGGCAGGAAATGGATAGAAGAATCGCTTTTGCCTTCGAAAACTATCCGGAAATAATTTTGCAATTAATTCCATTCGGAGAAGATACGGATGAATTAAAAAGATACTTTGCTGGTGATTCACTTTCATTTTCAATGCTACGATATGCACAAGCCAGGTTTTCAGCCTATCCAAATATTATTTGGTGTATATCTAATGATAGGGAGATTGTATCCGAAAGTGTAAAACTTACCGAAAGAAGAATTCTTGATAAGAATATTGACAAGATTGGATTGGATATGGTCCGCAGAGAACCTTGGAAAACATTAATTACCAATCACCAATCTCGGTTTATGGGGTATTCGTTTATAGATTCTGAGTGGTCAGATATAATTACATTTGAAAGTTTGGATGAGATTGATGGCAGAACAATAGCTAAATATCGTGTAATTGGATCAGACCCTATTGTAAATGATGAGGATCGTTATGAGAGATATCGCGAGCCGGAATATCCCCGCTACTTTTACCGCCGTTTAATGTGGGCGTCACTCTTATCAGGAGGTCATGCCACTTATGGAGGAATAAAAACCTTTGAAGCCTATGATAATGATAGCATTAAAGGCATGCAAGGTTACTTTAATATTGGTTTGGAAGGTGCAAATGATTTTAATAACATTCACAAATTTTTTAATGAAACCGGACTTACTCTTGTAAATATGTCCCCCAATGATAAAATCGTTGGAAATAGTCCCCAACAATTTAAATGTATTCACAACAAGAATGAATATATTATTTACGTTGCTAATCCTGATACCATTGGCTTACCCGAGTCTCCAAAAATAAAAAGTGCGGAAATTAGGAATGCCAATGAGAATATAACGATCCCAGCAGTTTCTGTCTCTCTTCCCATTGCTCAGTTTTCACTTAAATGGTTCGATCCGGAAACAGGAATCTGGACAGATACAGAAATCATAAAAGGGGGGCTGTCAAATCTGATTGCACCTGGTCCAGGCGATTGGGTGCTTTATTTAAAAATTAAAAACAAATACTGATCAAGTCTATCAAACTCGTTATACTAAGAAGGAGCCAGTGAAAGTTGAGCTTGTAAGTCCCCCAGCTATCCAATTTATGCTATTTGTTAATAACATGTCAGAATTTCTTGACCCAATAAATTTTCTAAAATCATATAGTATATATAGAGAAAGGGTAAAAACAGGTACTCGCAATTCCCGAACGATAGTAGGGTTAATAGTTTTAATTGTAAGTATCTGAAAATTAAGATCTGGTTATCTGGAGGCCTGTCGTTTACCTCACAATTTATTTAAGCAACAAAATTTCTAAGTAATGAAAAACACAAATAAAGTATCTAGAGATGGTGTTATAGATGAAAATAGACTTCGAGTTTCAAATGAATATGCAAATATGTACAACTGGAATTACACCACATTTATACGAACATATTCACTACTCACCTCAACATTGATTGATAAGTGGGCGAGGTCGCCCCAAGGGTAGTAAGAATAAATTCAATGTATCTGAAGATCTAAAAAAACACATTGCATATTTACTTGCCTATAAGACTGAGCGAGATTTTTCAGATCTTGATACAATGTCTCCCTATGAACGGCAGAGGTTAAAAAATGAGCTACGGAAGTACGTACACCCTACGATGAAATCTATAGAAATTGATCCGAATCCAGTAAACGAAGACGAGCCTAAAATGAGTTTAGATGAGTTCTTTAAATGGAAAGACTAGGTGTTTTCTGAAATATCCGCAACTGTTGGTGACACTCTTAATTTAAATCACTCAACCGACACTTCTTCGACTGCACTTTTAATTTTAATACTCATTCTCTGGATTAGGTGATGTGCTTTCCACCTTTTCTAGAATTAAGCCCCCTGACTCCAACAGGGGGTTTTTTATACTAATTATATTTCCCTATATTTAAACATCTAATAACCAACACTATGAAAAAGCTACTACTTGTTTTAAGTCTTTTTTTGTTGATTTATGCTTGTTCAAAAGATGAAGAAAATCTTTGTGCGGACTCAGATTTAGGTGTTAATTGCCAAGGTGCAGACTATGTTAAAAATTCTGATTCCCCATATGTTCTTCCTTGGGAAACAGGAAAAACCTTTTCTATTGGTCAGGGTAATTGTACAGAGGGTTCACATAGTTTGGGCCAACTTCAATTTGCTTATGATATAAATATGCCAATAGGAACAAACATAGTCGCTATGAGGTCAGGAATAGTTGGTAAGGTTATTGAGAGCTTTGAAGACCTCGAACCTGGAACGGTTGGTCTTGCGGACGAAGCAAACTATATTACTGTAAAACACGATGATGGGACTGAAGCCCAATATGTACATTTGACTTTAAATGGAGCGCTAAAAAATGAGGGTGATTCAGTTATTCAAGGAGAAATCATTGCACTTTCTGGAAACACTGGCTATACAACAGGACCACATCTTCATTTTCAAGTAATGCAAGCATTAACGGAATGCGAAGATACAGATGACCGCCCAAACTATATCCGGTATTTTTGTAATTCAATCCCCATAACTTTTAAAAATACTTCTGAACATTGTTTTGGATTGTTAGATTCTAAATTAATGCCAAACGGCTATACAGCCGAACCATACTAATTTTTAAATTAGGCTATTTAGACTACCCTTTTAAACCACAGGAACAACCTCTTCAGTAAGTTCTGGTGTTTCTAGTCCTCTTAAATATGTCACCTGGAGAATTATCACTCGTCGAGAAACCAGTGTAATATATCTTAGATGATTATTTACAGGGAGAGTGGCTGTATAAAGCTAGTTTAAAATATTCTAGTTCTTATATTAACTCCAAGCATCAATAATAGACTTATTTAGCCTTTCCTTGTCGAATTTAATATACCCCTGAAGCGTTTTAACGCTCTTTATTCCTGTCACCTGCATAATTCTAGAATTAAGCCCCCTGACTCCAACAGGGGGTTTTTTAACAAAACAATAACACAAACCTCATAGGGGTTTTGTGCTTCTCGACTGTCTTATATATAGAACAGATTTTATGTTTGAAATTTGTTCTAATGCTAACTCTTTATTTGTTTCTTTTTCTGCATTTGGTACGTATTCATTCGTGTGGGTTGGAAGCAACCAAGGAACTTATGTTGATGCTGATTCTTGGAGATGGATTGGTTCGGATTACACTTCGTTTTATTTAGGTAATCAAGAAGATGAAGAAATCGTTGATATAATATCAATTACAGATACTCAGGTTAAGTTATCTAATGATGGGATTACTTTTACTCTTGACGCTCAATAATACATTTTATAGTCAACAAAAAAAAACCTAAAACAAGTAGTAGCTTTTGCATGGTGCTGACTATTAGATGTTTAAATATAATAAAAAAAATAACTTGGGTTTATGAGTGAATAGAGAATAGCAGGGATTAGCCTATATACCCATTTCACCAGGATTAGGTGGTGTGCTTTGCACCTTTTCTAAAACCTACCCCCCCTGTGTTTGGGTTAGGGCTGCCTTAAAAGTATTAGATTTTCATCCATCACGTATCCACACAAAACCCTACAACCAACCCCTAAAACCACTATAAAGGAATCTCAGGGTTAAGGCAATGATATCAATGGATTAGAATGAATTTGGGATTGTGTCCATTGGTGTAAAAGAAAAACCCTCCACTTGGGAGGGTGAGGCTTTGATACTTTTCTAATAGTGAATCATCATCTGCTCTTCATTTATCCAATTTAAAACGCTGTTATTTTTAATTTCATTCCATTCCTCATCTTTCTCTCTTTTTCTGCTTCTTTCAGCTAAACCTTTAAAATAATTTTCTCTTGACTTATCTACAACTATTAATAGAAAGTCTGCATTATCATAACCGCCAAACATAGGGCCATAAACGAAAGACACGTAGTTATTTTTTAACTTTTTATTATTTTCATTAATGGCTTCAAATTCTTGAGCTGCATCATTCCATTCCGAATCTTTTTTAATGTCAAGAAATACATTTCTTCTAAATTTCATGTTTTGAAGTTCAGATTCTAAATCTATATTGTCAGGTATATAGCTCAAATCTTTAAGGTAAGCAAAGACGTGATTCATCACAAAATTGGCATTTATCTCGTTAAAAGAGTTTTCAGAAGGATATTTTAATTTCCATTTATCCCATACTTTCTGATTCCACCCGTCTTCTCCCCATCTTTTTGCTCCATTATCTGTGAGTTGGTTCATGGATTCATATCCTCTGCAAAAATATACCTTGTTGAGGTTCATGACTTCCATCACAAAAGTTTGATAACCTGTTACATCAGTTTCAATGTCAGACCAGTCATTCAACATTTCAACTAATTTTCTTGAGTCGTCAGATGTAAACTCCATAACTTCAACAAATTGGGGAACTTGGGAGTTAACAGTAATAGTAAAAAACAACAGTAATAATTTTTTCATTTTTAATTGATTTATGATTTATAAACTAAATTATAATTATTGAACCATTTAAAAAGTGACATATGTCACGTTTTCGAATAAAAAAACCCTAGATGGATTTGGTTATATACCCATTTCACAAACACATCCCCAAAAGGAAAATAGACTTATTTTGAAGGGTGGGGTTTAATTGAGAGTTTTAGGTTTTAACCCCCAAATAAAAGTAGGTAATTAGAACCCAGCTATCCCCAGTAAAATATGGGGTTTAGAGATATATGACTCATAGAATTCTTGGAGTGTGGTTTTGCTTAAATCAGATGATCTGACTCGATATTAAAACTTAAACTTCAGAAAGATTTCTGTTCCGCTTGTGGTGATTGCCGCAGATCCACTGGGCGTTCCAAAGTCATAGGCGTAAGCTGCTGTGAGTCCAAACTTGGTTTTTACAATCAGAAGTACATTAGCATAACCTGTGCTTTAAAAAACAGTTTTGTAAATTGTATGGATAAATTAAATATATGAAAAAGCTGATATTGTTATTTTTAGGTTTAATACTAATTTCTTGTGGTGGTGGAGGTGATGAAGATGTAACACCTGTTCAAGTTACTCCAGAGCCAGTTGTTGTTCAAAAATTCACTCTAACAGTGTGAGTGTCACTAATATTTTGACTCATCCAATTGATTTTGCACCAGGGCCTGAAGGGAAGTTTAATTCAGGTGAAGTAAGCCCTTCGGTTGTTGTTCAAAAATTCACTCTAACAGTGTGAGTGTCACTAATATTTTGACTCATCCAATTGATTTTGCACCAGGGCCTGAAGGGAAGTTTAATTCAGGTGAAGTAAGCCCTTCGCTTGTGAGTGCCATTGATATCGCTCCAGCCATACTAGAGGCAGCAGGATTATCGGCACCACCGCAAGTACAGGGAATCAGCTTACTACCTGTTTGCATAGAGCCTGGAGCAGAGATACACCAGTTTATTTTTGGAGAACGAAATTGGCATACACAACGAGCGTGTGGCAGGATGTTGCGTTGGGGCAACTTTGTTTATATGCTCGACTTTACTCCCGTGAGCTATAGTTTTCTAATGGTGGATTATAATACCGGTTCTTACTCCGAATTGTTGCGTTTAAGAGCGGAAGGCAAACTGACCCCGGAGCAGGCTGAGGCTTTTTCAACAGCCAAAGCAAAGGAAATACTATTTGAAGTGGCTTCAGACCCTCAACAATTAGTGAATTTGGTTAACGATCCTGAATACAAGGAGGAGCTAAAATACCTGCGAACAACACTTGCAGCATGGCAAAACCGTACCGGTGATTCTATTCCCGCATTAGATGAGATGACACCTGATCGTCATGATAGGAAGACCTATGAACGCCTCTTCCCGGGATCTCGTCCGTCGACAGGAATTGTACCGGGACAGAGGGCAAGAGCTGCTACTATTTTGGAAAAATAAAAAAGGATAACAACATTTAATTTAATAAAGAATAGTATGAAAAAGTTAGTTGATTTTTTAATTGTTTGTGGTTTTGTTCTGGTTTGTACAAGTGCAAACGCCCAATATGTGAAGACTGATAAAGTAGATGCATCCACCAAATTGTATCTTGCAAAACCCGGCTACAAAACGCCCTATGGGGAAACAAACCCGGAGGCAGTAAAAGCGGTAATAGATCGTGTGCTGCATTACCTGGAGGAGGCTACACCAACAGGAGTAATTGACAAAAACACAAAAGAGCCGATTACCGATTACAAAAAGATTGACAAAAATTCCATCATCACACAGGGAACATTTAGCATCACCAATTATATGTGGGGAGTAACCTACTCTTCTATGCTTAGTGCTGCAAAAATTACAGGCGATGATCGTTATAAAAAATATGTGGTTGACCGTTTTCAGTTTTTAACGGAAGTTGCTCCTTATTTCGCAACAGTCCTTCCGGAAGACAATAAAGACGCCGATCCGCAAATGCGACAGATGTTACGCCCCGAAGCGCTTGATGATGCCGGAGCTATGTGCTCGGCTATGATAAAGGCTAAAATGGATAAGGTGAAATTTGACGGTCAGCCCATTATGGATCGTTATTTTGACTTTATTATGAACAAAGAATACAGGCTGAAAGATGGGATATTCGCTCGTAACCGACCTCAAAAAAATACTATATGGTTAGACGATATGTTTATGGGTGTTCCGGCCATTGCCAACATGGGCAAACTGACTGGCGAAACAAAATATTACGATGAGGCGATCAAACAAATTATACTATTTGCCGATCGAATGTTTATGACCGAAAAAGGATTGTACCGCCATGGTTGGGTAGAGGCTATGAATCCACATCCTGCATTTCACTGGGGACGAGCAAACGGATGGGCATTACTGACCAAGGTAGAGGTGTTGGATGCCATTCCTGAAGGATATCCTGGACGGGAAAAGGTATTGGCTTTGCTGCAAGCTCATATTCAAGGCTTAAGTAGTTTGCAATCCAGTGAAGGTTTGTGGCATCAACTTTTAGACAGAAACGATTCCTATCTTGAAACATCTGCAAGTGCCATTTATGTTTACTGTATGGCAAAGGCGATAAACGAAGGTTGGATTGATATGCTGGCCTATGGACCACAAACCATGCTTGGGTGGCATGGTATTACCACCAAAGTAAATGATCGTGGTGAAATTGAGGGAACCTGCGTGGGTACCGGAATGGGTTTCGACCCTGCATTCTATTATTACCGTCCTGTAAATAAGGCTGCCGGTCATGGCTATGGTCCATTTATTTTTTCCGGAGCAGAAGTATATCATTTGGTTAAGAATCACACCGTAAAGATGAACGACAGTGGACTCAATTTCTATAAAGAAAAAGTAAAGACCAAAGCAGCTATTTTTTATGTGGAAGAAGATGGCATAAGAGACCATCATTAAAATTTAGATCAAAACCATTTAGGGAATAAAAATACATCCCTTTTAAATAAAGGAAGATAGAGAGGTATCACAATAAGAGCATGAAAAATTCAACTATTAAGTCCACTCCGAAAACAATAAAAGTAAATCCAATGCACTGGGTGGCATTTATTGTTTTTTTATTTGCAGGTATTCAATCTTTCGCTCAGACAGATGTGAGATTGGCCTTGGTGCATTCTTGTTGGCAGGAAGCGAAGTGTATAAATTAAAATAATTTTTTTATCTGAAAAGAATGAAAAAGTCTTCCTACAAAAGGGGAATTATTGATATTTAGTATGGAGGAGAAGTAGTGCAATTAGATTTTTCAAAACAACAACAACCATGATAAGAGCAGCCTTTACAATGAAATTAAAACCAGGTTTTGAAGCGGAATATAAAAAGAGGCACGATAAAATATGGCCGGAACTCTCCAAAGAACTTACAGCAGCGGGTGTTTTAGATTATAGTATTTTTTTAGATGAAGCGACATTGACACTTTTTGCAGTTCAGAAACTGACCGATACGCATTCTTCGGATGAATTACCGCAACAGCAAATTGTAAAAAAATGGTGGGATTATATGGCAGATATCATGGAGGTGAATGCAGACAATTCTCCTATGGTAACCCCACTAAAAGAAGTGTTTTATATGCCGTAAATTGAAGGTGCAAAAAACGGCAATAAAAAATGAAATACATTTAAATGAGAACATCTCAACACTTATGAATTTAGGTGATTTCGAACAAGTAGAGATATAATTCGTAAAAATTTATAAAAGAGTGTCGTTACAAACACTTCAATTTATAACCTACAATTATTAAAATAAAAATAATAGGATCATGAAAAAAATAGCCAATGTATTTACCTACTCTTTAATAAATGTCTTTCTTTTTATTGGATGTCAACAGTTAACAAAAAGAAATACTATTGAAGTTTCAAATCCGACATCCGTAAAATTAACAGACAAAGCAATTTCAATTGATCGGATGCAATTGAAGGGGAATCTTGATAAAGAATTATCTCCTTATTTAACAGCTTCAAATGGCGACAACATTGCAGTTCAATTAGATGATTTGGATGGAGATCGTGTTTGGGATGCATTGTTTTTTGTTGCAGACATACCTGCAAACGGAAAAAGTGAGTACACTTTAGAATGGAAAAAAGACATACAGGAATTCTCCCCCAAAACAAGTGTTCGTTTTGGAAAACGATTGTCAGCTGATATTCCGGTTAAACCTGCGCTCAATGAAGTGCTTACTGCCCAGGAAATACCTTGGATGCTTGGTTTTCAAAGATACCAGACAGATGGGCCAACCTGGGAAAACGATAAAGTCGGATTCCGGCATTACCTCGACGGACGGAATGCCAAAGATTTGTTTGGAAAGAAAACTTCAGCTATTTCCCCTGAAGATGTGGGGCTCGACGAAAACGGAGCTACGGTAGATAATTACCATGTGATGGAAGATTGGGGACGCGATATCTTATCTGTCGGCAATTCTCTTGGCATTGGAGGTTATGGATTGTTGGCAGGCGATGAACTGATGCGACTTGGAATTATCGCAGGCGACACGCTAAGTAATGTAGAAAAAACCAGCTTTCAGATTGTGACTGAAGGGCCGGTTCGCTCCGTTTTAAACTATCAGTACTCAAACTGGAAGATCGGAAGCAGGACATATGCTGTTGAAGAAAATACAACCATTTGGCCAGGCATGTATGGGTACCAAAATTCAGTAAAATTTTCAGGACTTCAGGGCGATGAGAATCTTGTCATTGGCTTGGTGAATATCGATACCGAGTTGGCTTTGGGTGAAATCGAAGGAAATGACAAATACGAAGTGCTTTACACGCACGACAAACAAAGCTATGAAAAAGAGTGGTGGGTTGGTCTGGCGCTTATTGTCCCCCGCGATTTGTATTTGGGATCCATGGAAGCACCAAAGACAGGGCAGTTGTCGAATGCTTTTCTGGCAAAATTAAAAATAGAAAATGACAAGCCCATTGAATATTACGCTATAGCCTGTTGGGAACTCAGTGATCAAGGTTTTGCGGATAAAGAGTATTTTATAAACTACTTAAATGATATTACAAATCAACTAGTAGTTGAAGTAATTATTCGTATTTCGGAATAAAATTATTAATATTAAATAACACAAATTATATGCAAGCAATATTAGGAGTTCTATTCCACTCATTGGGAGGTTTAGCAGCAGGCCGTTTTTACATGCCATACAACAAAGAGAAAAAATAATTTAAATAATGAAAAACATCAAAATGCAAATTCAAGGCTTACTACTTATTTTAATGATTAGCCTTCCTTTAGAACTAATTGCTCAAAAGAACAAAAAGTCTAAAAAACCGAATGTTATTTATATTTTAACAGACCAATGGAGATCTTCAGCTCTTGGGTACACAGGAAACCCCGATGTAAAAACGCCTCATCTTGACCAATTCTCAAAGGAAGCGGTCAATTTATCAAATGCCGTTTCTGTTTCTCCAGTATGTACTCCGCATCGGGCATCTCTGATGACAGGTCGTTATCCTACAACAACAGGTATGTTCTTGAATGATCTTTATTTACCTTCAGAAGAATTATGTATGGCTGAAATATTTAAGGCAGATGGATACAATACCGGATATCTTGGTAAATGGCATTTAGATGGCCATGGAAGACTTAACAATGTAGAGCCAGAAAGGAGACAGGGTTTTGACTATTGGAAAGCATTAGAATGCTCCCACGATTACGCTAATATGCCTTACTATGATAATGATGATCCGAAAATAAAATATTGGGATGACTTTTCTCCATTTTCTATTGCTGAGGATGCTAATAATTACATTACAGAACATTCAGAAAACGAAAACCCTTTTCTATTATTTGTATCTATAGCAACACCCCCATTTTCCTCACGATAATGCTCCAGATGAGTTTAACAATCTATATCCAGAATCCGAATTAACGCTTCCACCTAATCTATCAGAAGAATGGAAAAGTAGAGCGCGAAAGGAATTACGAGGTTATTACGCCCAGTGCACGGCCTCTGACAGGGCTATTGGAAGTATTCTTGATAAAGTCAAAGAGTTAAACTTATGGGACGATACAATTATAGTATTCACAGCAGATCATGGCGAAATGATGGGAGCACACGGCGTTAGGCCTTGGGCAAAACAAAGAGCTTGGGATGAATCAATAAAAGTTCCATTTTTGATTAGCTACCCAGCCATAAGCAAAAATAAAGGAGCAACTATAAATGCGCCAATAAACACACCAGATATCTTGCCTTCTCTCTTAGGTCTTGCAAACCTAGAAATTCCAGCGACTATTGAAGGGGACGATATTTCTAAATTGATAAAGTCTCCAAATCCTGAAAGTGATAGAGCTGCGTTGGTAATGAACGTGTGCCCTTTTGACTTAGAGCACGAGTATGAAGAATACAGAGCCATCCGTACAAAGCAATATACCTATGCTAGGTCTCCAGAAAAAGCTACATTGCTATTTGACAATATCGCAGATCCCTACCAACAGAATAATCTCATAGATAATGCTGATTTCGAAATCCTAAAAATAGAATTAGATACTAAACTAAAAAAGGAATTGGAGCAAATTGGCGAAGAGAATTTTAAGAATCGTGATTATTATTTAGACAAATGGAATTTAAAAATTAGTAATAGAAATCATGCTATTGATTATTTTGGTTTTGATGAAGGAAAAGGCATAGTTCAAACTCCTAAACAAAATTAATTATAAAGCCGCTGCACATTCTATGATAAACAGTTTGAGAAGTTTAGCGGTATCTGCCTTTAAAAATTCTGAAGTAATTGGCGAAACTGTTTTGTCTTATGCTCCCGTTCCTGGAAAGCGATTTAGCGACGTGGATTGCCGAAAGTATGATTCAGCTCAATGGATACTCTGTTATTATTATTTTACTAGTGGTCGTGGCTGCTGTCAACTTTCTTACTGAAATTACATCAAACTTGGCCACGATTGCTATGTTATTACCTATTTTGGCCAGGAGTAACCCCTACGCCCATTTTTTAGTCCCCTAGACTTAAATTACTAAACATATTCCTGTTAAGACAATTAACAGAAATTAATGCCCCCATTATAATTGGAAATATCATATCATTATTCCATTCTATATTATCTAAACCTCCAATAAAAAATTGAATTATAAACGAAAAAAGAAGAATTGAAATTCCTCCTAAAATTGAAATAAATAAATTTCTAATAGTTAACCCAGTTTTGATAAACTTTAATAGTAGAATTAGTTTTTTCATTTTTTTGATTGTTTAGGTGTAATGCATTTTACATAGTGTTGCCAGTGGTTTTTATTCTAATCCTAATGAGTAGTATTTTTTATAATTCAGATGGATTGATTCTTAGAGTTTGGCTTCAATGGTTGTTTTGAAACCGAGCACAGAGTAAACAGCAGTTAGCAAGGCAAACGCAGTTCTAACCCAATGTAAGTTGACCCACCATTGAAGTCTTATGGCAGTTGCTTCTTGCGTAAATTCCCCTCCTAAAAAGCCGAAGTTTGTTGGGATATGGTAAATGGCTGAGATTAGAAATCCTGCAATTACTCCGTAAAGAGCAATCCTCCATGATTTGCTAGCTTTGGTTTTTCTATACCAAATAAAGCAAGTGACAACTCCAATAATGGATGGAATCATGGTCAAGGGTAATGTGGTCAGGAGTAATGGGAATTTCAGGGTAAAATCTGCTATAAAGGAGTCTGTATCGAGAGATTGCCAATAAGGTGCATGGACCAACCCCATGTTAATAAGATTTCCCAGGTAGGCGCCCGACCCGATGATTGCTATGAGGCTTATGGCTAAATTATTCTTAGTGAGTTTCATTTTGTTATTTCATTTAGTCTGTAATTAGTCAGCGATTTTGAATTACTGCCAACAAGGAAATATACGTATTCCGTTTATTTCCCTTATGTGCGAAGTTAGAAAAAATTTAAATCGTCAGAATGGATTTAAGGGGTTGACGAGTCTTATATTCTATTAGACATGCGCAGGCAAGAGGTTATACCTGTGGGGGGTAAAACACCCCTTAATCAAAATGGGGGTAATACTATAGGTTTAGACCAATGATAGCAAGGGTTTAAAGGGTAGGTGACTAGGCTACTAAAGATAACCGTCAAAATGGAGCTGAATTGATAGAATATTGATACTATTAATATATTTTTAATTAGTTTTTGAGTGAAACTGTATCAGGTATATAAGCTACTAATCAAGTAAGTGAAGAACTTACTGAAGATGATATGCCTGTGTTGAAATAAAAAACCCTCCACTTGGGAGGGTTTTACTATCATTAATAATATTATAATGATTGACTATTTGGGTTCAGTAACTGCTAATATCTCGCAAATATTTCTGTGATTAAACCCATTTGGCATATTTTCATTAAACTCCACATTCATTTCTTGAGGAACCTCAGAAATAACTGATTCGTATGCCATATGCTTCATTACACTCGACATTGAATCGTAAATATCCCAAAAGAATATATTACTTGGGTTATGCATATCTTGCGGGGCGATTGTTGTAGCTACTCCCCATCTAGTCATCCCGTGTTTTTTTGGCATTCTTTTCAAAAATTTTACCTGCTTTTTCAGATAACTCAATCGCTTTATAAAGATCTTTAGGTCGTCCGTCATTTAAAATAACATATTTTCCAGTATCGCCTGTTTGAAATTCAGTTACGATTTTAAAAAAGTATCTTCCATTACCTTTCCAATTCACGGGACCTAATGAGCTTATTTCAATGCCAAACTTCGATTTAAAATTTTGCCAAAAAAGCTTTCTATCAACCATTTGGTCGATATTGTCGAATGAGTGCACCCAAAAATAATTAAAATTGTAGTCGGAAGCATTGCCAATTCCAGGAACTCTTTTTAACAAAGCCCAGCCACCAACAAATCATTTGCATCTTGCAATAGCTACTTCCAAGCCAATAGAACCAGATCAGTTATCGGATAAAATTACAAAAGCGATCAACCTCAAGAAAAAACACATCGGCAATATTGAGCCCATACGTGGAAAAGAAGAAACCCTCAGATACATTAGCAAACACATTCGAAAAAACGATCGTAATATTAATATTTTCTTTCACCATCAACGAAATGATATCGATTTATCTATAACTTTATGGCATGGAAAAAATAAAAGAATTTTGGAAAAAGAATAGTTATGGAAGATTATGGTTTAAATGAATTGCTAATTGTTCTTTATTTAACTCTAGGGGTTTATGCTATAGGAAGAACAAATTATTTCATTAGTAAAAGAAGTAAAAATTGGGGTACATTGATTCATTGGGTTTTACACCTTATTAATCTTGTTATTTACTTCTATATTTTATCTAACTTAATTAAATGAAAAAGTTCTTCGAAGATTTTAAAAAGAATTTAGCTGATATTCCTACAAAAGTAGAACAAGCTAGCAAGGGTAAATTTATCGCACTGTTAGTTGTGCTTTTATTGATGCCAGCTGGAACATTTTTATGCCTTATAGCCCTTTATTTTAAATTCAAAAATTACTTCAACAAAGTGTGACATAAACTTGTTTCCATTACAGCTAAAATAACTTAATCTAATATAGTTCTGAAATAAATAGAGCCATAATACAGTGATAAACAGGTGGTTTTTACTTCTTCTTTGGTGGAGTCTGTTTTACTCTAACAAGCTCAAAAACTTCTTCGGTTTCATCGCCTCCAGACTCATTGTGATAAAAGCTCAAGATGTCTAGTGACTTCATTCTGAAGTAAGCAAAATCTTTTATTTCAGCGTACTTAATGGCTATCAGACTATCACTTTTTTGTTCGAATACAAAATTAATAAAGGCTTCGGTTTTACCATTCTTGGTGGACTTCATTTCATTACCACTAAACTCACAACACATTTGATCGCCATTTTTCGTTGCGCACCATTTGTTTGACTTAAGGTAGTCAATGGTAAAGCTCCGTTTCTTTGCTTCTGAATTACAATTAGTAAAGACTAGGAGAATGATTATACCTTGTAGTAGCTTTATCATAATAGTAATTTACTTCTTTTTCTTATCTTATTTCTTTCCTCTTCTATCCATTCTAAAGTCCATCACAACAATTAGGATTATAATTACAACAAAAGTATACAGAATTTTTACAAAAAAGGAAACGGGAATCATATTACTATTATACCAAATTACTTTTAAAAACTATGCAACATAATAAATACATGTAAACGTTTATTATATAACTAATCCTTCTAATCCAGCTTTGGGAGTTTTTATGCTTAATTTATTTTAATTAGATTTATATATTTAAACATCTAATAATCGATACTATGAAAAATCCACTAATTATTTTATTGATAGTTCCATTGATTTCTTTTGCCCAATTGACCTAAACAAAAAATGAAAAATAATTTTTCAAAACTTGTATTTCTTTTTCTTTTTTTAGCTTGTGAAACCACTAGTATTTTTGATGATAAAGTGGTAAATAAAGCCATCGAAAATGGAGATCTAGCTCATGAAAGCTTTAAAAGAAGCTTAGACTTTACCCGCGCATGGCTTCGGAAAACTGATTCTCAGACTGGATTGATCCCTTCGAACCTTATTAATTCAAAAATAGACTTATGGGACCCTGCTAATGCTGCAGCAGACAACTATCCTTTTATGGTTTTAACTGCCTATCTTTTGGATCAGAAGCTTTTTGATGGACCGTTATTAGATATTCTTCATCAAGAAAAAAAACTAACTTCAAGACTGAATGTTCTTCCTGATGTTTACTCTTTTTCCAAAAGAGACTTTGATGAATATCCACCTGATATTGGTCACATTATTTTTGGAGCCTCAGAATACATTAAAGATGGATTGATCCCCTTAAATGAGATGATTGGTCAATCTCCTTGGCAAGAGCGAATGATGGAGATGATAGATGAACTTCATCTTTATATGGAAGATTTTGATAATATGGCAAATTACTTCAAAAAGGCTTCAAAGGTAGAGGAAATCAACGGGGAGATGTTACAAACTTTATCTAGGGTATACTGGATGACTGGAGAAGAAAAATATTTGAATTGGGCAATTAAAATTGCTGACAAGTATCTTATTGATATGGATTTGTCACAAATTGATTACCTCAAGCTCAGAGATCATGGATGTGAGATTATAGGGGGGCTGAGTGAAATTTATTTAACTCTGCATTATATTTCTCACCCTAAAAAGTTAAACTATCAACCATCTCTTTACAGGTTTTTGGACCGAATATTAGCTTATGGACGAAATCCTGACGGTCTTTTTTATAATGCAGTTAATCTCAAAACAGGAGAGATCATTGATTCTAGAATAGCGGATACATGGGGTTATATTCTCAATGCCTATTATACAGTATGGATAGTGGATCAAAAAGATGAATATAAAAAGGCTGTGTCAAAACCTTTTAAAGCTCTTGACTTTAAGTACAGAAATTATAATTGGGAACCAAAAGCTAAACTCAATTTATTGGGAAGTCATGATGGCTATGCTGATAGTATTGAAAGCGGCATAAACCTATTCAATCGGTTAAATAATTCATATTTACAAAGTTGGATTGACAGTGAAATTAACGTCATGTTTGGTATGCAAAAACCTGACGGAATTATTGAGGGATGGCATGGTGATGGTAATTTTGCTCGAACTGCTTTAATGTACGGACTATGGAAAACTCAAGGGGCGCGATTATCACCATGGAGAGAGAACTTGTACTTGGGAGCCGAACCTAATGGTGATGAGATTTATTTTGTACTCAAAACTAAAGAGGCATGGGAGGGAAAATTGATATTTGACCAAATGAGACACAAAACTATTTTGAATTTACCTGTAGATTACCCAAGAATAAATCAATTTCCAGAATGGTTTACATTAGACCCTAATTTAAAATATAGAATTATATCCTCTGATAAAAATCTTTCGGGAATTTATAGTGGTGAAAAATTATTAAATGGACTTACTTTAAAACTTTCAGCAGGAGCCATCCTTAAAATCTTTATAAAACATTAAACAAAAATAATGGTAAATTATCGACATCGGATATCTATTCCAATTTAAAGAAAGACATTGGATTTTCAGCAATCAGAAGCCTAAATATAATAAAAAGGTTATCAATTTTAATCAGGGGAAAACTTGAGTCTCAACTTTCAGTAAATATTATTAAGTGATTAAATAATTTCGTTGTTTTAATAATTACATATAAAATCATTTTTATATAAAACATTGGATAACCTGATCAAATTAATAGGAAAATATGAGTAATTACAATACATTTAATTTGAATTATAAATCAATGAAAAAAAATGCTTCCATGGTTATTTGCTTTTAAGAACATTTTTACTTTTTGTTTCTCTTTTTTAGTATTTTCGGGCCTTGTCTGGGGACAGTCTGCTTCAGAAAATCCCCCAAATATCCTTTTTTTTATCACTGATGACCAAAGCTGGATGCATACTTCCTATGCCGGAGAAATGGCTATTTCAACTCCAGGTTTCGACAAAATCGCCAGTGAAGGAATTTATTTTGAAAATGCTTTTTGTGCTGCGCCATCTTGTTCTCCTTCTCGGGCCGCGATCATAACCGGACAAGAAATTTGGAGACTTGGCGAAGCAGCTCAACTTTTTAGTGCGGTTCCGAGAGAATTGTCTCAACTTTGCTTTCCACTTCTACTCCAGGATAATGGCTATCATATTGGTTATACTCAAAAGGGATGGGCTCCTAATGACTTTCATATCTACAAATGGGAAAAATATCCTTTGGGTCAATCATATATTAAACACAAAATTGAACCGCTAACTGAAAGTATTGTAAAAAATGATTATTTGGGGAATTTTAAGGTTTTTTTGGATTCCAAAGAAGATGATAAGCCCTTTTTCTTTTGGTGTGGCACTTCTGAACCCCACCGCGCCTTTGAAGAAGGCTCTGGTAGGGCCAATGGTATTGATTCTCGT
This sequence comes from uncultured Flavobacteriaceae bacterium, assembly GCA_949372605.1. Classification (GTDB taxonomy): domain Bacteria; phylum Bacteroidota; class Bacteroidia; order Flavobacteriales; family Flavobacteriaceae; genus UBA8316. The sequence goes on along the minus strand of CASIAE010000008.1, from coordinate 121,770 downwards.
AAAGTAAGTGTTCCTGGATTTCTTCCGGATGTGCCAGTGATTAGAAGCGATATTTCTGACTATTTATTAGAGATAAAATGGACCGACCAAAATCTTGAAAAAATGATAGCTCTTCTTGAGAGGCGTGGTGAACTTGATGACACTATGATCATTGTAACAAGTGATAATGGCATGGCATTTCCTGGAGCAAAGGCCACTCTATATGAATACGGCGTTCATATTCCTCTTGCGATTCGGTGGGGTAAGGGTATACAATCTCCCGGAAGATCATCAAACCTTATGGTCAGTCTCACAGATTTGGCGCCGACGATCTTGGAAGTAGCCAAACTAAGAATCCCCAATGCCATGACCGGTAAAAGTTTGAAGGACATATTTATCGGCTTGGAAACAAAAGATAGGCCATATGCCTTCTTTGGAAAGGAAAGACATACTGTATGCCGAGAAGGGGATTTAGCCTATCCACAAAGGGCAGTGCGAGATCGCCGTTTTCTCTATATTAAAAATATTGAGCCAGACCGATGGCCTGCTGGTTCCCCTACAATGAAGTCTTCTCACGGATGGGAATATGGAGATATTGATCTATCTCCTTCGTTGACCTATTTGAAGGAAAACAAAAACGAAGCCGAAAACCTATTTGCTTTTGCAACGGCTAAGCGACCTCCCGAAGAACTCTTTGATATTGTTAATGATCCAGCCTGTCAATATAACCTTATTAATGATGAAAGTTTTGCCTTTGATAAAATTAGATTATCTGAAGTTTTGAATGCATATCTGTTAAAGACCAAAGACCCGAGAGTAGTGACGGGAGAGTCACCATGGGACGATTATCCCTATTACTATGAAAACCCAAATGGAGTTAGACCCTATCACACTTTGAGAGATGATTAAGAACTTACAACTATCCTTTTTCCTTTTATTTTTATCTTTTGGACTTTATGCCCAGTTCGGTACAATTGGCTATGATTTTAAAGATCCCTATGTCGATTTCTGTGGACTGAAATTTGCGGTACGACTATCTACAAAAAATAACATTTATTGTCCCAATCCCAAACAATTGACTATTGAGAAAGTTTCCGACAACGAAATTATTTTGAGCAGCAATTCGCTTTCCGCTGCTGGTGGACAATTGATTTCGGAGGGGATCATTGAGCTAAAGCTTTCAAAGGGAATCAATCACCGAATATCTATTTCAGCTCAAGCGAGCCATCCTTCAGAATTAGCCAAAAGTATCTTGGTGCTTGTCAAGGGTGTTGACGTAAGATCTATGATCTCTGAGCAACCCCAAGCCAATGGAGTCAAAGAGTTTAAAAATAAGAAGGGAATTCGAGTCAGCTATCCCTCTCGTGCCGCCACGATGCCTTTGGTGTTTCTAACAACTCACGATAAAGAGTGGTTCGTGCTTTCAAAAGATCGGGAAATTAGGAGAAAAGGCTTTGCCTGCTTATACGATCATCTGAGTAACGAGCCAGTAGTGCTTCTAAGCCATGATGCCGATATGCGAAAAATATCATCCAAGATCAAAGCTCCTGAATGGATTTTAGGTAAAGACCGGCCAAGAGTCGAGGTTGTCAAAGAACGATGCCTTGATCTGGAACAATATTTTGATCTAATCCCATATATAGATAAACAAAAAGTACATACAAAATGGATCGATAATTTGAAAGTAGTTTCTTTTTTACATGGTGTGCACTGGACGGGTCATGTTTTCAATACTTATGATCAGATGGGTGAACAATTGGAATGGATTACCGAAATGCTTAATGGAAAACAGATATTAGCTTTTTTACCTGCTTGGGACGGTCGTTACTACGTAAATTTCCCTGAACACGAACCAGATAATCGTATGGGTGGAAGCGAAGGGCTTAAACGACTGGTTGAAAAAGCACACAGATTGGGGGTCAAAGTTGTGCTTATGTTTGGAGGGCCAAATCTATCTACTTTTGAGTTTTTGAAAAAAAATAAAATGATGGAGGCAGGGCTAAAAACACCCTCTGGTCAGGCAGAACTTCAAGATTGGCTGGACTGGAATACAGACTTACAGATAGAGACCATGGGATTGATAATGAACTTCGGTCATCCTAAATATCTAAATTATATGATTTCTAAAACAGCAGAGCTTTTTGACACCTATGCTATTGACGGTGTTTTTTTAGACGGCACCCTGCGATGGCAAAATAGTCCCGATTATTCCGCCTACGATGGTCTGGTTAAATATACCAAAGAAATCAGAAAACGTTATCCTGAAAAATTATTAATGGGAGAGGATGGCTACGATGCCATTTACGGGCTTTTTGATCTCTTTCATACCTCAGGTGGACCACTTGGAATTGAAAATTATTTACTACGCTACACCCGGCAATTCTACTATTTGGCCTACCCTGCCGAAAATGGAAGTGCAGGTGTTCATGAGATTGGCTGGTCTAATGATTCCGAAACGATCAATAATGCAGATCCAAAATACACAATTCCATCTATCTCACTTTTTTATGGAGATAAAGAAAAATACGACACTCTAATCAAGGCAAAACTCAAAGCATATAAAAATTGGGAACTGATGCCAACTTCTCTCATGAAAAATTAATAGAAACCCAAAACATGATATAGGCTCTTGGAATACTGCAGCAGTTACTAATATAACCAATATGTTTCGAGCAGCCTTTGCATTTATCAGAATCTATTATTATAAGTGTTCGCTTAAGAGTTTATGGTCGGAACTATTACGATTCAACAACATGCACGTTACCTTCAGTGAGTTTAGAGATTAATCCTCTTTTACCCCATAGTCTCAAATAGATGTTGATTCTCATCTAACAACAATTATTTTTAAAAATCCTACTAAACGAAACATTAAATTTTTAAGCTACATTCTCTTTCTTAATCAAATTCAAAGCAGATCCTTCTTTAAACCATTCAATTTGTTGTTCGTTATAAGTGTGATTGGTTGTTATAACATCTTTGGACTCATCAGCATGAATAGCTTCTAGCTTTAATGATTTTCCGGGCGCAAAATCCTTTAGATCAATAAAGTTAAAAGTATCGTCTTCCCGAATAAGGTCATAATCACTTTCATTGTTAAAAGTGATTCCGAGCATTCCTTGTTTCTTCAAGTTGGTTTCATGAATTCTTGCAAAAGATTTAACCAAAACAGCAATTACGCCAAGGTGTCTGGGTTCCATAGCAGCATGTTCTCTAGAAGAACCTTCGCCGTAGTTGTGGTCTCCAACGACAATGGTGTCAATGCCTGCAGCTTTGTATTGGCGTTGAACATCAGGAACACCACCATATTCTCCGGTAAGTTGATTCTTGATGAAATTGGTTTTTTCATTAAAAGCGTTAACTGCTCCAATAAGACAATTGTTAGAAATGTTGTCCAAGTGGCCTCTAAAACGCAACCATGGTCCAGCCATAGAAATGTGATCCGTTGTACATTTACCTAATGCCTTAATCAGCAATCTAGCCCCTGAGATATTTTGGTTGTCCCATGGACTAAAAGGAGCGAGTAATTGAAGCCTTTCTGAAGATACACTGACAGAAACTTCAACTCCAGTTCCATCCGACACAGGAGAAACATAACCGTTTTCTTTCACATCAAAACCCAATGGAGGTAATTCTACGCCAGTTGGTGGGTCTAATTTAATTTCCTCACCCTTTTCGTTTAAGAGAGTATCTGTAATAGGATTGAAATCTAACCTTCCAGAAATTGCTACAGCAGCTACCATTTCAGGAGAGGCTACAAAAGCATGGGTGTTTGGATTGCCATCCGCTCTCTTAGCAAAGTTCCTGTTAAAGGAATGAATGATAGAGTTTTTTTCTTGTTTGTCCGCACCTTCGCGAGCCCATTGCCCTATACAAGGACCACAAGCATTAGTAAATATTTTGGCATTAAGATTTTCGAAAATTTCAAGTAATCCATCTCGGTCTGCGGTATATCTAACTTGTTCAGAACCGGGATTAATACCAAATTCAGCTTTTGTTTTAAGTTTCTTATCGACGGCTTGTTGCGCAATACTTGCTGCTCTAGACAAATCCTCATAAGAAGAATTGGTACAAGATCCAATCAATCCCCATTCGACGGTAAGCGGCCAATTTTCCTTTTTAGCTTTTGCTGCCATTTCAGAAATTGGCGTTGCCAAGTCTGGCGTGAAAGGTCCGTTAATATGAGGGGTAAGGGTATCTAAATTAATTTCTATTACCTCGTCAAAATATTTTTCTGGTTCTGCATACACTTCAGGATCTCCAGTAAGATGTTCCTTAACTGCATTGGCAGCATCTGCAATGTCATCACGTCCCGTAGAACGAAGATAACGTTCCATAGATTTGTCATAACCAAAGGTGGAAGTCGTAGCACCAACTTCAGCTCCCATATTACAAATGGTTCCTTTTCCAGTACACGACATTGATTCAGCACCTGGACCGAAATATTCAATAATTGCACCAGTACCTCCTTTAACAGTCAAAATTCCTGCAACTTTGAGAATTACATCTTTAGGTGCTGTCCAACCGTTAAGTTTTCCGGTAAGTTTAACTCCAATCATTTTTGGAAATTTCAATTCCCATGCCATACCAGCCATTACATCAACAGCGTCTGCACCTCCAACACCAATAGCAACCATTCCGAGTCCACCTGCGTTAACAGTGTGAGAGTCAGTTCCGATCATCATTCCACCAGGGAATGCATAATTTTCAAGAACAACTTGATGAATGATTCCAGCACCAGGTTTCCAAAAGCCAATACCATATTTATTAGAGACAGATTCTAAAAAATCAAATACCTCGGCACTCGAATTATTTGCAGATTTTAAGTCGGTAGTAGCCCCGTCTTTAGCTTGAATTAAGTGATCACAATGAACAGTAGTAGGAACCGCAACTTTGGACTTTCCTGCTTGCATGAATTGAAGTAAGGCCATTTGTGCTGTTGCATCTTGACATGCAATTCTGTCTGGGGCAAAATCTACATAATCTTTTCCTCTAGAAAAAGGTTGTTTAACATCCTTATTCCATAGGTGGGCATAAAGAATTTTCTCACTAGATGTTAGTGGTTTTCCTAAAAGCTTCCTTGCCGAATTTACACGCGTTTCTAGTTGCTTGTAAATTTTTTTGATCATTTCAATGTCAAATGCCATTTTTTATTTTATTTAAATAAGAGCGAAAATACAAAAATATGCACAAATTTTCTTTCAATTATTCTAGGCTTTTATTCTTATGTTTAGTAAGATGCCAAATAATTTGGATTTTTGCTCAACAATTTAAGTAAAAAACACTTGAATGAAATTAATTCAAAAAAAAAATCTATTGATTCCTTGACAATATAAAAGTTAAGAAAGTATCAGGTTTTTATAATCAGGAGTCCACATACAATGATGTTCCATTTTATTAAATAAATATTGGTTGCTGGCAATAAATGGTTTTAAAAAGTTTTGTATACGCAAAAGACTCGAAAATTATCTAAAAAAACACAAAAATATTTGAAAATAAATACGTTAATAATAAAAATTTTCTAAATTTGCACCCTCTTAAACAATAAAGACACTTAAAATTATGGCTAAAGAAACTTTTGATCGGTCGAAACCCCACTTAAATATTGGAACGATTGGCCACGTAGATCACGGTAAAACTACGCTAACTGCAGCAATCACTAAAGTATTGGCAGATGCAGGTTTTTCAGAAGCGAGAAGCTTTGATCAAATCGACAACGCTCCTGAGGAAAAAGAACGTGGGATTACTATTAATACATCTCACGTTGAATATCAAACAGCAAACCGTCACTACGCACACGTAGATTGTCCAGGTCACGCCGATTATGTTAAAAACATGGTTACCGGTGCTGCTCAGATGGATGGTGCTATACTTGTTGTAGCTGCAACAGATGGGCCAATGCCACAAACACGTGAACACATCCTTCTAGGACGCCAGGTTGGTGTACCAAGAATTGTTGTATTCCTGAACAAAGCGGATATGGTTGATGACGAAGAATTACTTGAACTAGTTGAAATGGAAGTTAGAGAATTGCTTTCTTTTTATGATTATGATGGAGATAATACTCCAGTGATTTTGGGTTCTGCTCTTGGTGCTCTTAACGGAGAACAAAAATGGGTAGATACAGTAATGAATTTAATGGCAGAAGTAGACGTTTGGATTGAACTTCCAAAACGTGATATTGAGAAAGATTTCTTGATCCCAGTAGAGGACGTATTCTCTATAACAGGACGTGGAACAGTTGCCACAGGAAGAATTGAAACAGGAGTTGCCAATACTGGTGACGAAGTTGATATTATCGGAATGGGTGCTGAAAAATTAAAATCAACCGTAACTGGAGTTGAGATGTTTCGTAAAATCCTTGACCGAGGTGAAGCTGGAGATAATGTAGGTATTCTACTTAGAGGTATCGAAAAAGATGATATCAAAAGAGGTATGGTTATTTGTAAGCCAGGTTCTGTAACACCACATGCCAAGTTTAAGGCGGAAGTATATGTTTTGAAAAAAGAAGAAGGAGGTCGTCACACACCATTTCACGATAACTATCGTCCACAGTTCTACGTAAGAACAACTGATGTAACTGGTAATATTAAATTGCCAAGCGGAGTTGAAATGGTAATGCCAGGAGATAATCTTACGATAACAGTAGATTTGATTCAGCCAATTGCATTGAGTGTTGGACTTCGTTTTGCGATTCGCGAAGGAGGAAGAACCGTAGGAGCAGGACAGGTTACTGAGATTATAGACTAATAACAAAGTTTTTAAATTGATGCCTAAGGTGTCACGCGAAAAGCGTGATGCCTTTTGTGTCAAATAAAAACGGGTTTAGCTCAGTTGGTAGAGCACTGGTCTCCAAAACCAGGTGTCGGGAGTTCGAGCCTCTCAACCCGTGCAAAAATTGAAACAAAAATGTCAACAATAATAACATACATTAAGGATTCATTTGAGGAACTAAGCAATAACGTTTCATGGACTCCTCGTCAAGAATTACAAAGACTGGTTGTCGTAGTGTTGGTGTTTTCCGTTCTTTTTTCGATTTTAATTTGGGGGGCCGACACGGTTCTTTCTAAAGTAGTAGGATTTTATTTTAAACTGATTAACGGTTAAGATGGCAGAAATAGCTTCAAAAAATTGGTATGTTATCCGAGCAGTAAGTGGTCAGGAAGCAAAAATAAAAGACTATATCATGACGGAAATAACTCGTTTGGGATATTCAGAGCAGGTAGAAGATATTTTAGTTCCAACTGAAAAAGTAATACAAATCCGAAAAGGGAAAAAGATCAATAAAGAACGTGTTTATTTTCCAGGTTACATTATGATCAAAGCAAACTTGATTGGTGAGATTCCTCACATAATCAAGTCTGTAACTAATGTTATCGGATTCTTAGGCGAAACAAAAGGCGGTGAACCAGTTCCATTAAGAACCTCTGAAGTTAATAGAATGTTAGGTAAGGTTGATGAATTGACCTTATCAACAGATCATATTGCAATTCCTTTCAATTCTGGAGAGAATGTAAAAGTAATCGACGGTCCATTTAATGGCTTTAACGGAACGATTGAAAGAATAAATGAAGAAAAAAGAAAACTTGAAGTGATGGTTAAGATATTTGGTCGAAAAACACCACTAGAGCTAAGTTATATGCAAGTAGAGAAATTATAAATGTTACAATAGCTAAGAAGTTTTTAGCTTCCAATCTAAAACTTCTACAAATTTAATTTAAACAATGGCAAAAGAAATACACAAAGTTCTGAAACTACAAGTTCGGGGAGGTGCTGCGAATCCGTCGCCACCGGTTGGACCCGCGCTAGGTGCCGCAGGAGTTAATATCATGGAGTTTTGCAAGCAATTTAATGCTCGAACCCAAGATAAGCCTGGAAAAATTATTCCGGTCGCGATTACCGTTTACAATGACAAGTCATTTGACTTTGTAATTAAGACACCTCCGGCAGCCGTTCAATTGATGGAAGCAGCTAAAGCTAAAAAAGGATCTGGCGAACCCAACAGACTCAAAGTAGCTTCGGTTACTTGGGATCAAGTTAAATTAATTGCAGAAGATAAAATGCAAGATCTAAATGCATTTACTATCGAGTCAGCCATGAAAATGGTTGCAGGCACTGCACGATCTATGGGATTCACTGTAAAGGGAGATTTTCCTTCTAATTCTTAATATTTGGGTATGGCAAAATTTTCAAAAAAACAAAAAGAAGCGAGATCGAAAGTTGACAGTAATTCACTTTATAATCTCAAAGATGCATCCGCTCTAGTTAAAGAAATTTCGACATCAAAATTTGATGGCTCTGTTGATTTAGCGATTCGATTGGGTGTTGATCCAAGAAAAGCAAATCAGATGGTTAGAGGCGTTGTTACCCTTCCTCATGGGACAGGTAAAGTACTTCGTGTCCTAGCATTGGTAACTCCTGATAAGGAAGCAGAAGCGACAGAAGCTGGTGCTGATTTCGTTGGACTGGATGAATACCTTAAGAAAATCAAAGAAGGGTGGACTGACGTAGATGTTATTGTTACCATGCCAAGTGTTATGGGGAAACTAGGGCCATTAGGTAAAGTATTAGGCCCAAGGGGTTTAATGCCTAACCCTAAGACTGGAACCGTAACAATGGACATTAAGAAAGCAGTTACTGATGTAAAAGGTGGTAAGATTGACTTTAAGGTAGATAAAACAGGTATTATACATGCGTCTATCGGAAAAGTGTCTTTCGAAGCAAAAAAGATTGAGGAAAATGCTGATGAATTATTAAACACAATTCAAAAGCTAAGACCAACAACAATCAAAGGAACCTATGTAAAAAGTATTTTTATGTCCAGTACTATGAGTCCAAGTATCGGTATTGAAAATAAAATAGCTTAGTCTTAAATCTCATGGAATGACAAAACAAGAAAAAGTAGTAGTAATTGAAGATTTAACCGCTGCATTAGCAGGGGCAAAAAATCTCTATTTGACAGACATCGCAGGACTTAATGCCAAACAAACTTCGGCATTACGAAGAGCGTGTTTTAAATCAAACATCACCCTTTCCGTTGTGAAAAACACCCTCTTAGCGAAAGCCATGGAGGCATCAGATAAGGACTATGGAGAATTGCAGTCTATTTTGAAAGGCAATACTTCATTGATGTTTTCGGAAGCTGGAAATACGCCAGCAAAATTAATTAAAGACTTTCGAAAGAAATCGGATAAACCACTATTGAAAGGAGCGTTTATTGAAGAAGCAATTTATATTGGTGATGACCAAATTGACGCCTTGGTGTCAATAAAGTCTCGCGAAGAATTAATTGCAGACATAGTTACGCTTCTACAATCTCCTGCTAAGAACGTTGTTTCAGCGCTCAAGTCGGCTGGTGGAAATCTTTCGGGAATATTACAAACATTATCAGAGCGATAGTGTTTAATAAAAAGTACGCACTCTAAAATAATATAATCAAAATTAAATTTTCAAAATCGTAAAAAATGGCAGATTTAAAAGAATTCGCAGAACAACTAGTTAATTTAACCGTAAAAGAGGTTTCTGAATTGGCTAATATTTTAAAAGATGAGTATGGTATCGAGCCTGCCGCTGCTGCAGTTGCAGTTGCTGGCGCTGGTGCTGGAGGTGGTGGAGAAGCCGTTGAGGAAAAAACAGAATTTGACGTAATTCTTACTGCTTCAGGTGGTTCTAAACTTGCTGTAGTAAAATTAGTTAAAGAACTTACCGGTCTTGGGCTTAAAGAAGCTAAAGACCTAGTAGACAATGTTCCTAGTGCTATCAAAGAAGGGGTTTCTAAAGACGAGGCTGAGGGCCTTAAGTCATCTCTTGAAGAAGCCGGAGCAGAGGTTGAACTTAAGTAGTTCTAACCTCTACCTTATCTCGGTTTAGGCCTTTGGAGTTTCTCCAACGGCCTAAACTATTTTGTGTTTCAGATACCCCAAGCTATAACCCCTCATTATTGAGTAACAAAAAATTAACGTAGATGCCGAATACACAATTGAATAGAGTCAGTTTTGCCGGTGCAAAAGACTCACCAAACTATCCAGATTTCTTGGATATTCAAATTAAATCTTTCCAAGATTTTTTTCAGCTTGAAACAAAATCTGTTGAGCGTATCGAGGAAGGATTGTTCAACACCTTTAAAGAAAATTTTCCAATTACTGATACTAGAAATCAGTTTGTATTAGAGTTTATTGACTATTTCGTGGATCCACCAAGGTACTCAATTCAAGAATGTATCGAAAGAGGATTGACTTATTCGGTTCCATTAAAATCACGTCTCAAGCTCTATTGCACGGATCCTGAACATGAGGATTTTGAAACCATTGTTCAAGATGTTTTCTTGGGTACAATTCCTTACATGACTCCTAGTGGTACTTTTGTTATCAACGGTGCTGAAAGAATTGTTGTTTCTCAATTGCATCGTTCTCCTGGAGTATTTTTTGGTCAATCCTTTCATGCCAATGGAACTAAACTTTACTCGGCAAGAGTTATTCCTTTTAAGGGTTCATGGATTGAATTTGCTACTGATATCAACAGTGTAATGTATGCTTACATTGATCGTAAGAAAAAACTACCTGTTACTACTCTTTTCAGAGCCATCGGTTTTGAAAGTGATAAAGACATATTAGAGATTTTTGATCTTGCTGAAGAAATTAAAGTCTCAAAAACTGGACTTAAAAAAGTAATGGATCGAAAGCTTGCTGCTCGCGTCCTTAAAACTTGGCATGAAGATTTTGTTGATGAAGACACTGGTGAGGTGATTTCTATCGAGCGAAATGAGATTATTATTGATAGAGATACGATTCTGGAAAAAGAACATGCCAATCTTATCATAGAAGCCGATGTTAAAACCATTCTTTTGCACAAAGAAGATGCCCACATGGCAGATTATGCAATCATCCACAATACACTTCAAAAAGATCCAACAAACTCCGAAAAAGAAGCTGTAGAACACATCTATAGACAGCTTCGTAATGCTGAACCGCCAGATGAAGATACCGCGCGTGGCATCATTGATAAATTATTTTTTTCTGATCAACGATATAACCTTGGAGAGGTAGGTCGTTACAGAATGAATAAAAAGTTGAATCTTGATGTAGGAATGGATAAACTTGTTTTGACCAAATTGGATATCATTACAATTGTTAAATATCTTATCGAGTTGATTAACTCAAAAGCAGAGATTGACGATATTGATCACCTATCAAATAGAAGGGTAAGAACTGTTGGAGAACAACTTTCTTCTCAGTTTGGCGTGGGACTTGCAAGAATGGCAAGAACTATTCGTGAAAGAATGAATGTTAGAGATAATGAAGTTTTTACACCGATCGACTTGATCAACGCAAAAACATTATCCTCAGTAATTAATACATTTTTTGGAACCAACCAGCTTTCTCAGTTTATGGATCAAACAAATCCATTGGCAGAGATTACTCACAAAAGAAGACTTTCCGCTCTTGGACCTGGAGGCCTTTCGCGAGAGCGTGCAGGTTTTGAGGTAAGGGATGTTCACTATACTCACTACGGAAGACTTTGTCCAATTGAAACACCTGAAGGACCAAACATTGGTTTGATTTCTTCTTTGGGAGTTTTTGCGAAAGTAAACAACCTTGGTTTTATAGAAACACCTTATCGTAAGGTTACTGATGGTAAAATAGATTTATCTAAAACTATTTATTTAAGTGCTGAAGAGGAAGAAAATAAATTGATTTCTCAAGCAAATATACCTTATGACAAAAACGGTAAAATCACTTCTGAAAAAGTAATTGCGAGAGATCAAGCGGATTTTCCTGTAGTCACTCCAGATAAAGTAAATTATACGGATGTTGCTCCGAATCAAATAGCTTCTATATCAGCATCTTTAATTCCTTTCCTTGAACATGATGATGCTAACCGAGCTTTGATGGGATCAAACATGATGCGTCAAGCAGTTCCATTATTACGCCCTGAATCTCCAATTGTAGGAACAGGATTAGAACGCCAGGTTGCTTCTGACTCTAGAGTTTTAATTAACGCAGAAGGCGATGGAGTAGTTAAATATGTTGATGCAAATAAGATCACCATTAGATATGATCTTTCTGAAAATGAAAGATTGGTTCGCTTTGAAGATGATACTAGAAGTTATAACTTAATTAAGTTTAGAAAAACCAACCAAGGAACTTGTATTAATCTTAAGCCTATTGTTAAAAAAGGCGATCGGGTTGTTAAAGGACAAGTACTTTCTCAAGGTTATGCAACCGAAAATGGTGAGCTTGCTTTAGGGAGAAACATGAAAGTTGCTTTTATGCCCTGGAAAGGTTACAATTTTGAGGATGCAATCGTTATCTCTGAAAAAGTAGTAAGAGAAGATATTTTCACTTCAATACACATCGATGAGTATTCAATCGACGTTAGAGACACAAAACTAGGAACTGAAGAACTTACAGATGATATTCCAAACATCAGTGAAGAGGCAACTAAAGATCTCGATGAAAATGGAATGATTCGTATCGGAGCTGAAGTAAATCCTGGAGATATTTTGATTGGAAAGATTACTCCCAAAGGAGAGTCTGATCCTTCTCCTGAAGAAAAATTACTTCGCGCCATTTTTGGTGACAAAGCTGGGGATGTCAAAGATGCTTCTTTAAAAGCACCACCATCACTTCACGGTATTGTTGTTGATAAGAAACTATTTACTCGTTCGGTTAAGGATAAAAGAAAAAGAAATCAAGACAAGCAAGAACTGGAAATACTCGAAGACAACTTTGACCTTAAATTTGATGAGCTGAAAAGCATTCTTATTGAAAAGCTTTTCACCATTGTAACTGGTAAAACTTGTCAAGGGGTTCAAAATGACTTGGGTGAGGAGATTTTACCTAAAGGTAAAAAATATACACTTAAGATGCTTACCTCTGTTGAAGATTACACACACCTTACAAGAGGAACATGGGCAACTTCAAGCGATTCAAATCAACTAATTGCAGATTTAATTCACAATTATAAAATCAAAGAAAACGATTTACAAGGATCATTAAGGAGAGAGAAGTTTACAATTAGTGTAGGAGATGAATTGCCAGCAGGAATCAAAAAACTTGCTAAGGTTTACATAGCTAAAAAACGAAAACTTAAGGTTGGAGATAAAATGGCAGGTCGTCATGGAAACAAAGGTATTGTTGCGAGAATTGTTCGTGACGAAGAAATGCCTTTCTTGGAAGACGGAACTCCCGTAGACATTGTGTTGAACCCACTTGGGGTCCCTTCAAGGATGAATATCGGACAGATTTATGAGACAGTTCTTGGATGGGCTGGTCAGAATTTAGGTGAAAAATATGCGACTCCAATTTTTGATGGAGCTACTATAGATCAGATTAATGAACTCACCGAAAAAGCAAATGTTCCATTATATGGCCACACTCACCTTTATGATGGTGGGACAGGTGAAAGATTTGATCAAGCAGCAACTGTTGGTGTGATATACATGCTTAAGTTAGGACACATGGTCGATGACAAGATGCACTCAAGATCAATCGGACCCTATTCGCTCATCACACAACAACCTTTGGGTGGAAAAGCTCAGTTTGGTGGTCAGCGATTTGGTGAAATGGAAGTATGGGCATTGGAAGCCTATGGTGCTTCAAGCACATTACAAGAGATTTTGACCGTGAAATCTGATGATGTTGTCGGTAGAGCAAAAACGTATGAAGCTATTGTGAAGGGAGAAGCACTTCCTGAACCAGGTTTACCAGAATCATTTAACGTTTTGATGCATGAATTGAAAGGTCTTGGACTTGATATTCGCTTAGAAGAATAATTTTTTAACAAAAAACAATTGGTATTCAGTTATGGCTAGAAGTAACGAGATCATTACCCAAAAAAAATTCAATAAAATAACAATCGGTTTGGCTTCTCCTGAGGTTATATTAGGAAGCTCTAAAGGTGAGGTATTAAAACCTGAAACCATTAATTACCGTACTCATAAACCCGAAAGGGACGGACTTTTTTGTGAGCGTATTTTCGGACCTGTAAAGGATTTCGAATGCGCCTGTGGAAAATACAAACGGATCCGATACAAAGGAATTGTTTGTGATCGTTGTGGTGTAGAAGTTACCGAGAAAAAGGTAAGACGTGACCGTGTGGGACACATCAACTTGGTTGTTCCTGTTGCTCATATATGGTATTTCCGTTCTTTACCGAATAAAATCGGTTACTTACTTGGTTTACCATCCAAAAAATTGGACATGATCATTTACTACGAACGTTATGTGGTAATTCAACCCGGTGAGACTAAAAATGCCGAAGGAGAAGATGTTCAAGCAATGAATTTCCTTACGGAAGAAGAATATTTAAACATTCTAGAACAACTTCCACCTGAAAATCAATTTCTTGACGATACTGATCCTTCAAAGTTCATCGCTAAGATGGGGGCAGAATGTTTGATCGAGTTGTTGTCTAGAATTGATTTGGAAGCACTTTCTTATCAATTAAGACACAAAGCAAACAATGAAACTTCTAAGCAAAGAAAAACGGAAGCATTAAAGCGTCTACAAGTGGTAGAAGCATTCAAAGACGCTAACGAAAGAAGAGAGAACCTTCCAGAATGGATGATTATGAAAGTGATTCCGGTAATTCCTCCAGAATTGAGACCCCTTGTCCCGCTTGATGGAGGGCGTTTTGCAACTTCAGATTTAAATGATCTTTACAGAAGAGTAATTATAAGGAATAACCGTTTGAAGCGACTGGTTGAAATCAAAGCGCCTGAGGTTATTTTAAGAAATGAAAAACGTATGCTTCAGGAATCTGTAGATTCACTTTTTGACAATACTAGGAAATCATCTGCTGTAAAAACAGATTCTAACCGTCCTCTAAAATCTCTTTCTGATTCATTGAAAGGAAAACAAGGGCGTTTCCGTCAGAACTTACTTGGAAAACGTGTCGATTATTCCGCACGTTCAGTTATCGTTGTAGGACCTGAATTGAAACTTTTTGAATGTGGTCTTCCTAAAGGAATGGCAGCTGAATTATACAAACCTTTTGTCATTCGAAAACTTATTGAGCGAGGAATTGTTAAAACAGTTAAATCAGCAAAAAAAATTATAGATCGCAAAGAACCTGTTGTTTGGGATATTTTGGAAAATGTATTGAAAGGGCATCCTGTTTTGTTGAACAGGGCTCCTACGCTCCACCGTTTGGGAATTCAAGCTTTCCAACCCAAATTAATTGAAGGAAAAGCGATTCAATTGCACCCATTGGTTTGTACTGCATTTAATGCGGATTTTGATGGAGATCAAATGGCAGTTCACTTGCCTTTAGGACCTGAGGCTATTTTGGAATCTCAAGTTCTAATGTTGGCTTCTCACAATATTCTTAATCCTGCAAATGGATCACCGGTAACTGTTCCCTCTCAGGATATGGTGTTGGGTCTGTATTATATGACCAAAGCCAGAAAATCATCTCCTGATACTCCAATTAAAGGAGAAGGATTAGTTTTCTATTCTGTTGAAGAAGTTCATATTGCTTACAATGAAAAGCAAGTGGATCTTAATGCAATGATTAAAATTAGAACCAAAACATTTAACGAAGAAGGCGAGTTGATTTTTCAAATTATTGACACCACTGTTGGTCGAGTACTGTTTAACGAAGTAGTTCCCGAAAAAGCAGGTTTCTTTAATGAAGTATTGACTAAAAAGAACCTTAGAGAAATTATTGGTCAAATCCTTAAGTTAACTAGTGTACCTGAAACGGCTGCATTCTTGGATGAAATCAAAGACATGGGATATGGTTTTGCCTTTAAAGGTGGACTTTCATTTAGTTTAGGTGATATTATCATTCCCAAGGAAAAAGTTGACATGATCGCTGATGCCAATAAGCAAGTTGAGGGTATTACCGGTAATTATAATATGGGACTGATCACTAATAATGAGCGATACAATCAAGTTATTGATGTTTGGACTTCTACCAATGCAAACCTTACTGAGCTTGCAATGAAACGTATTACTGAAGACCAACAAGGGTTTAACTCGGTTTATATGATGTTAGATTCAGGAGCCCGGGGATCTAAAGAACAAATACGTCAGCTGACTGGAATGCGTGGTTTGATGGCAAAGCCCAAGAAATCTAACGTTGGAGGAGGTGAGATCATCGAAAACCCAATTCTGTCCAACTTTAAAGAAGGGCTTTCTATTTTAGAGTATTTTATCTCTACTCACGGGGCACGAAAAGGATTGGCTGATACGGCGTTAAAAACTGCTGATGCAGGATATTTAACAAGACGTTTGGTCGATGTTTCTCAGGACGTTATTGTTAATATTGATGACTGTGGAACACTTCGTGGTGTTAATGTTAAACCATTAAAAAAGAATGAAGAAATTGTTGAGTCACTTGGAGATAGAATTCTAGGAAGGGTTTCATTAAACGATGTGAAAAATCCGTCAACTGATAAAGTTCTTGTTAATGCAGGATTACAGATCACTGAAGAAATAGTTAAGAAAATTAATGCAGCTCCAATAGAAAGCGTTGAAGTTCGCTCTCCACTTACTTGTGAAGCACTTCAAGGTATTTGCGCAAAATGTTACGGAAGAAACTTATCCACCAGTAAAATGGTTCAGAAAGGAGAAGCTGTAGGTGTTGTTGCTGCTCAATCCATTGGAGAGCCTGGTACTCAGTTGACCCTGAGAACTTTCCACGTTGGAGGGGTTGCAGGGAATATTTCTGAAGAAAATAAATTAGTTGCCAAGTTTGATGGGATTGCTGAAATCGAAGACCTTAAAACGGTTAAAGGTCAGGACACTGAAGGGAATGACGTAAACATCGTAATATCAAGAACGACTGAACTCAAATTGCTTGATTCAAAGACTAAGAATCTTTTAAACACGCACAACATACCTTACGGATCTTCGATCTTCGTTAGGAATGGTGGGAAAATCAAGAAGGATACTATCTTGTGTCAGTGGGATCCATTTAACGGAGTTATTGTCTCAGAATTCTCTGGAAAAATCAAGTTTGAAAATATTGAGCAAGGTTTGACTTATCAGGTTGAAATCGATGAACAAACTGGATTCCAAGAGAAAGTAATTTCTGAGTCAAGAAATAAGAAGTTAATACCGACATTACACATACAAGACGCTAAAGGAAACACCTTAAGATCTTATAACCTTCCATTGGGAGCTCACTTGATTGTTAACGACGGAGAGGCAATTATAGAAGGCAAGATATTGGTTAAAATTCCAAGAAAATCTGCTAAATCTGGAGATATTACTGGAGGTCTTCCAAGGGTAACAGAGCTTTTTGAAGCACGTAATCCTTCGAATCCTGCAGTGGTTTCTGAAATTGATGGAGTTGTTTCATTCGGAAAAATTAAAAGAGGAAATAGAGAAATCATTGTAGAATCAAAGTATGGTGATATCAAGAAATATTTGGTTAAACTATCAAATCAAATCTTGGTTCAAGAAAATGACTTTATTAAAGCAGGAATGTCTCTGTCAGATGGTTCAACTACACCGACCGACATACTTAAAATTAAAGGCCCATCAGCGGTTCAGCAATATTTGGTAAATGAGGTTCAAGAAGTTTACAGACTTCAGGGGGTAAAGATCAATGACAAACACTTTGAAGTTGTTGTTCGTCAGATGATGCGTAAAGTTAAAATTCAAGA
This sequence comes from uncultured Flavobacteriaceae bacterium, assembly GCA_949372605.1. GTDB lineage: Bacteria > Bacteroidota > Bacteroidia > Flavobacteriales > Flavobacteriaceae > UBA8316. The sequence goes on along the minus strand of CASIAE010000008.1, from coordinate 104,180 downwards.
TCCAGGAGATTCTATCTTTCTAGAAGGTCAATTGATTTACAAGAGCGACTTTATTATTGAAAATGATAGCCTTTACGGTAAGAAAGTTGTTGAAGAAGTTGGAGCTTCTGAAAATCTAAAAGAAGGACAAATGATCACTTCCCGTCAGTTAAGGGATGAGAATTCATTGTTAATTAGAGAGGGCAAAGCACCCGTAGTTGCTCGTGATGCTGCTTCTGCAACTGCGACGCCAGAGCTCCAGGGGATCACAAGAGCTTCTCTTCAAACGAAATCGTTTATCTCAGCAGCTTCCTTCCAAGAGACCACTAAGGTGCTCAACGAAGCTGCCGTTAATGGTAAAGTAGATTTCCTTGAAGGACTTAAAGAAAATGTAATTGTAGGTCACAGAATACCGGCAGGAACAGGTCTTAGAGAGTATGACAATGTTATTGTTGGTTCGAAAGAAGAATACAATAGCTTGTTAATTGACAAAGAAGAAGTTAATTTAGATTAAATGAGTGATCAAGAAGGAAAAAAAGAGCAGAAGATAAACATCGAAGTAGATGAAAATACTGCTCAAGGTGTTTATTCTAATTTGGCGATTATTAATCATTCGCTCTCTGAATTCATTCTTGACTTTATCACGATTATGCCAGGAGCACCCAAGGCAAAAGTGAGGTCTAGGATTATCCTTACTCCTGAGCATGCCAAAAGGTTTCAAAAGGCCTTGTCGGAGAACATTCAACGCTTCGAAAACGCACATGGTGAAATTGATTCTAAAGAACAACCACCCATCCCCATAAACTTTGGCCCAACAGGCGAAGCTTAATAAGGAAAACCGCTGGTTTTCTGGCGGTTTTTTAATTTTATTCTAAATTTTTTATTCGAACTCAGAGGTGAAATGAAAAGTAATTTCTGGATATTTTTGCTGGGTCATTTGAAGTGAAAAGGAAGAATCAGCAAAAAACACTAATTGATTTTGTTTGTCTTTGGCTAAAAATTTCTGTTTGACCCTCAAAAAGTCCTTGTAATTTTTATTCTTATCGTCCTCCGTACTGATCCAACAAGCCTTGAAAACGTTTAGATTTTCAAAACTACTTTTAGCACCATACTCATGCAATAAACGGTATTGAATTACTTCAAACTGAAGTGCGCCGACTGTGCCCACAACTTTTCGACCATTAAAGCTTAGAGTAAATAGTTGAGCTACGCCCTCATCCATCAATTGATCAATTCCTTTGTTTAATTGTTTTGCTTTAAGAGGATCCGAATTGTTTATATAACGAAAATGTTCTGGAGAAAAACTTGGAATTCCTTTATAATTTACTACTTCTCCTGCAGTCAGTGTATCTCCAATTTTAAAGTTTCCAGTATCGTGAAGTCCAACGATATCTCCAGGAAAAGAGATGTCAACAATTTCTTTTTTTTCTGCAAAAAAAGCATTGGGAGTTGAGAACTTAAGTCTTTTTTTATGTCTTACATGATAATAAGGCGTATTTCGTTTGAAAGTCCCGGAAACGATTTTGATAAATGCTAGACGGTCTCTGTGATTGGGATCCATATTGGCATGAATCTTAAATACAAATCCTGAAAAATTTTCTTCATCAGGTTGGATTAATCGTTTGTCAGTTGATTTAGCCAATGGGGGAGGCGCAATTTGTATAAAGCAATCTAACAATTCTTGAACACCAAAATTGTTTAAAGCAGAACCGAAAAACACAGGCTGTAGTTCTCCATCTAAATATTGTTGCTGATCAAATTTAGGATAGACTCCCTCAACCAGTTCTAAAGATTCATTCAATTCATCAATTGATTTTTGTCCTATTGCTTCATTCAAATCAGGATCGTCTAGGGAGCGGTACTCAATTTTCTTAGCAATTTTTCGCTTTTGATCAGATTCAAAAATATGAATATTTTTTTCCCAAAGGTTATATATACCCTTAAAATCGTAGCCCATTCCAATGGGAAAACTCAATGGCGTCACTCTTAACCCTAACTTTATTTCAACTTCATCCAACAAGTCAAAGGCATCCTTACCCTCTCTGTCGAGCTTGTTGATAAAGACAATAATTGGGATTTTTCGCATCCGGCAGACTTCTACCAGTTTTTCAGTTTGTTCCTCAACCCCTTTTGCAACATCAATCACTACAATCACACTGTCCACAGCAGTAAGGGTTCTAAAGGTATCCTCCGCAAAGTCTCTGTGTCCTGGAGTATCAAGGATGTTTATTTTTTTATTTTTATACATAAAAGCTAACACGGAGGTTGCAACAGAAATACCACGTTGACGCTCGATTTCCATAAAGTCACTTGTGGCTCCTTTCTTTATTTTATTGGATTTTACAGCACCTGCTTCTTGGATAGCACCTCCATAAAGAAGTAGTTTTTCAGTCAGCGTAGTTTTCCCTGCATCCGGGTGTGAGATGATCCCAAAAGTTCGCCTTTTTTGAATCTCTTCAAGAAATTCCATAAAAATTAATTTCAGTAAAAATATCATAAATAAAATCATTCCACTAAAAATTATTCAATAGGTTTATTGTAAATTATTTGGTAAATTTGATTGGATAATGAATGAAGAGAAAGTTATTTTGGTTGATCAACAAGATCGCCAGATAGGGACAATGGAGAAGATAGAGGCACACGCAAAGGCGTTGTTGCATCGTGCATTTTCAATTTTTATTTTGAACTCTGAGGGAGCATTGTTGCTACACAAACGTGCCTTGACTAAATACCACTCGCCGGGACTCTGGACGAATACTTGTTGCAGTCACCAACGTGAGGGGGAAACCTCATTGGCGGCAGGAAATCGACGTTTGATGGAGGAAATGGGAATGGAAGCTCCTTTAACCGAACTTTTTACATTTACATATAAAGCACCTTTTGACAACGGACTCACAGAACATGAATTGGATCACGTTATGATCGGATATTCGAACAATGAACCTGTTATTAATCTTGAAGAAGTAGCCGATTTCAAGTGGGTTAGCTTGGAGACGGTTTCAAAGGATCTAAAGCATAATCCAGCAGATTACACCGTTTGGTTTGCAATCATTTTTGAACGTTTTTATGAATACACACAAAACAATAATAATAAATGAAAGTAACAATTAGTAGAAAAGCACACTTTAATGCTGCACACCGACTATTTGTGAAATCATGGGATGACACAAAAAACGAGTCCATTTTTGGTAAATGTGCAAATCCTCATTATCATGGTCATAATTATGAATTAATCGTGAGTGTAACAGGCGAAATCGATCCTGAAACTGGTTATGTGATGGACATGAAAGTTTTGAAAGATCTGATCAAATCAGAAGTAGAAGATGCTTTTGATCATAAAAATCTTAATCTTCAAGTGCCTGATTTTTTTGATTTAAATCCGACTGCTGAAAATATTTCGGTTGTAATCTATAATAAATTGGTCAAGCATCTAGATAAAGACAAGACGATTGAGGTGGTTTTGTATGAAACACCTAGGAACTTTGTTAAGTACAGCGGCTAAATTTTCTTTAACGAATAGCCACAGGCACATTGTGTCAAAATCTAAATTCTACGTACCTTTGCATAAAATAAAATTATGCCAAGCATTAAAGATTTCAAAAAAGAACTCAATAATAATATAGGTGGGTTTATTGAAGAAGTATATATCTGGGAGTTGTCTCATCCTGAAGCTGATTTGAAGAAGAGTGAAAAGCTCATTGACGAAGCCATAGTTGCTTTTGATAAGACAATCGAAAAAGTCAATCACGTTAAAGGAGGAGGTTTTAAAAAACAATTCAAAGCCATCCGTGAAGAATTGACTAAAATGATTAGATCAATGAACGATAAGCTAGCTAAATTAGCCTAAGCTTACTCTCCCTCTTGTTTTCTTTCCGAAATAAATTTTAATAACTCTTTACCATATTTAGAAGCTTTGACTTTTTCAGAAAGTTTGGACGCTACAGTATCTAACAACTTGATGTTTGCATCATAAACTTCTGTTAGCGCAATGTATGGTGCGATTACATTGTCACCATTGTTACTAGCAAAGTTAAGAGCGTAGAGATACCTTCTTTTGAGTAAGTTGTCTATTCCAGTTTGTATAGAGTCTATTACAGCATCATCCAATTTTGTTTGGATTGCGTTTAGATACCCTTTGACATAATTGAGGTTTTGTTCATCAAATTTCCTTGAAATTGAACGGTATTCTTGAAGCAATACTTGATTTTCAGACCCTCTTACTTTAGCACTACTCTCAAAAGTATTCAGAAGGGTATTGATTACAATTTCTCCTTTCTCTCCAAAAAACAAAATCCGGTCATTAAGACTGTCGTTGTCTTCTTTGTTTAGATAGAGGAAGTAAACTTCCGGGGTGCTGATCTCTTGTTTAAACTCAAAGTTTGGAATTCCCTCTATGGTAATGGAATCAATGTTAATTAAAATAGAGTCCTTTATTTTTTGTAAGTATACGGTTCCTTTCCTCAATCCTTCGATTTGACCTTTGACGACCATGGTGTTTTTCCCCAAGGTTGATGAGTTATTACAGGCGGTTAATATGATAATGAATCCGAGAAGGGTGTAAAGGATACTGTTTTTTGACATTTTATGTTTTTTACGTTTAACAAATGTAATCAAAATGATTTTTAGTAAACGGATCAAAAGTCACACTTTCAGATGATCTTTCTAAACGTCAAGTTTATTCTTGGTTTTACTTCTCTGGCTGTTTTCGAAATTTGATGGAGCCAATTTTCTTGCATGCCCCCCTCCATTAGAAGTAAGCTACCGTGCTCGAGTTCAAATTTTAATTTTGCTTCCTTTTGGGTTCTGTGTTTTAAATGAAAAAATCTTGACGCCCCAAAGCTCAAAGAAGCAATGACAGGGTGTTTGCCTAATTCTTTTTCATTGTCAGCATGCCACCCATTGCTGTCTTTTCCGCTTCGATAAAGATTGATTAGTACACTGTTGAAATTAATTTCTGATACACCTTCCAATTTTTTTTTGATTGCGGACAACTCCTCTGTCATCGGGTTTGGAAGCATCTTAATGCCAGAATAAGTGTAGCTTTTAAGCCTGGAACTGTGAAGTGAGGTCAGTCGGGGTTGTGGGTGTGTTTTTCCGAAAACAGTGATGTCATCTTGTTGCCAAGGAATATTTTCCAGTAGCGTATTGTAATAATCGTCGGCAATTTCTTTAGGAATGAAACTTTCAAAATAGCGCATTTTAGCGTCGGGTAATTCGGGTGCCCAAGGTGCAGTATTTAAAAACAAGTTTGCCATTAATGTTTAATAATTAAAAACAAAAGTAAAAAAAACCGCCAGAAGGCGGTTTAGTAATTAGCTATTTAATTAATCCAACACTGCGTTGAATGAATTGCGTCAATTCTTCACCTTTTAAAAGATTTTGAGAAAGACGCGCTAAATCTAACGCTTGCTTGATTAGACCTTCTCTCTTTTTCGCGGTTTTAGTATTTAGAATTTCACTGGTCAACTTATGATTGGTATTGACCAAAAGGGTATACATTTCAGGAAATGCTCCCATCATTCCTCCACCTTGTTGCATTTCTTTCATTCGTCTCATAAATTCGGGCTGTGTCAAAACAAAGGGAAGAGCCTGACTGTCCATTGCCTCCAATTGAATGGTGTATTTCTCCGATGGAATGACTTTCTCCAAAATGGGTTTAAGCTTTTCTTTTTCTTCATCAGAAAGTTTAGAAATAGCGGTCTCATCCTTTTTAATAAGGTTTTCAATAGCATCTCCATCAACTCTTGAAAAAGAAATATTTTCTTTACTACCTTCTAATTTCTGAATCAAATGTGAAATGATAGGAGAGTCCAACAACAACACTTTATAACCTTTGTCAGTTGCCATTTTAATATAACTATGCTGCTCTTCTTTGTCAGAAGCATAAAGTAGAATCATCTTCCCCTCTTTGTTGGTCTGACTTTCTTTAATTGTAGTTTCTAATTCCTCGTAGTTTAAATAATCACCATCCGTAGTAGGGAAAAGCATGAATTTATCTCCTTTTTCGAAAAACTTGTCTTCTGTCAACATTCCATATTCAATCACGACTTTGATGTCGTTCCATTTTTCCTCGTAGCCTGCTCTGTCTTTCTTAAAGAGACTGTTAAGTTTGTCAGCCACCTTTCGGGTGATGTAATTACTTATTTTTTTAACCGCACCGTCTGCCTGAAGATAACTTCTCGAAACATTCAATGGAATATCTGGTGAGTCAATCACTCCTCGAAGAAGGGTTAGGAATTCTGGGACAATGCCATCTACATTATCTGTTACAAAAACTTGATTTTGGTACAATTGAATTTTATCTTTTTGGACGCTAAGATCATTTGTGATTCTTGGGAAATATAAAATTCCTGTCAGGTTAAAAGGGTAATCCACATTTAAATGGATATTAAAAAGTGGCTCTTCAAATTGCATTGGATACAATTCTCTGTAGAACGACTTGTAGTCATCTTCTTTTAGTTCTGCCGGAGCTTTAGTCCAAGCAGGGCTGGTGATGTTTACAATATTATCAACGGTTATTTTTTCAGCGACAGCATCTTTTTCAGCATCCTCCGGAAGGGATAGTGACTCTTCACGTGTTCCAAATTTAATGGGAAAAGGCATGAATTTGTTGTACTTCTCAAGTAATCCTTTGATTCTGCTTTCTTCCAAAAACTCTTTTGAATCCGATGCAACATGCAAGATGATTTCGGTTCCTCTCTCTTTTTTGTCTGAATCTTCTAAAGTGAATTCTGGTGATCCATCACACGTCCAATGAACTGCAGGTTCGTCTTTAAAAGACTTAGTGATGATCTCAACTTTTTCTGCTACCATAAAAGCAGAATAAAAGCCCAAGCCAAAATGTCCTATAATTCCCGAATCCTTGGCGCTGTCTTTGTATTTTTCTAAAAATTCTTCAGCTCCAGAAAAAGCAACTTCATTAATATATTTACTGACTTCATCGGCAGTCATACCAACGCCTTGGTCAATGACATGAATTTTCTTACTCTTCTTGTCAATTTTAACTTCAATTTGTGGAGAACCAATTTCTCCCGTTACTTCCCCAAGGCTACTCATGTGTGAGAGTTTGCTGGTCGCATCCGTGGCATTAGAAATTAATTCTCTTAAAAAGATCTCATGATCGCTGTAAAGGAATTTTTTTATTAAAGGGAATATGTTTTCAACAGAAACGTTGATTTTACCATTTGTCATTATTGTAAATTTTAATTGTTTAAAAGTAAATGGCAAATAAAGTACCAATTGAATATTAATGACACATTGACATATTTTTTTGTTTTAATTTATCATTAAAAGAATAAACAATTCGTAAATTTGAAGATATAATTAATTTCAACTATGAGTAAAAAAGAAGAGAAACTAAAAGAAGCGGTTCTGACTGTATTTATTGATACGACGCTTGAAAAAGAGGCTTTTCCATTGTCTGTATTTAAGTTCTGTAAGGAAAATAATATTGAAGAAAAAACTTTTTACAAGCATTTTGGTTCTTTAGATGCCGTCAAAGCTCAAATTTGGGAATTTTTCTATGACAATGCGATGGGACTTTTAGAAAAAGATGCAACTTTTGAAAACTCTTCGCCAAAAGACAAATTACTTTCATTTTATTTCACCTTTTTTGAAGTATTGCTTCTCAATAGAAGTTATGTTCTCTTCTCTTTATCCTCTCATCAATCGAATATGGTTAAAATGTCACAGCTTAGTAAGATGAGAAGTTCATTTAAAGACTTTGCTGAAGACCTAATCGATACAGGAAACGCCAATAAAAATGAATCTTACCTTCAGCATCCTCCGAAAATATTTTCAGAAGGCGCTTGGATACAATTCGCTTTTTTGATAAAATTCTGGATTAATGATACTTCGGTTGATTTTGAGAAAACAGACCAAGCGATTGAGAAATCAGTCCAAACGGCTTTTGATTTGTTTGACAATACGCCCCTTGGCACCTTAGTTGATTTTGGAAAGTTTTTGTGGAAAGAAAAATTTGTATTTAATTGAAATCACTGGATAATATTCCCACCCGTAAAATTGCAAGAGCAGGAAGTTTAGTTTCAACTGGTATAAAATTAGGGGGCAACTACATAAAATATTATGGAGAAAAAGCATTCAACAAAGACCTAACACGCGATCAATTAGACGAAGACAACGCAAAAGACATCTATGATTCTTTAAAGCGTTTAAAAGGAAGTGCCCTCAAAGTTGCTCAGATGTTGAGCATGGAAAAAAACCTTCTCCCCAAAGCCTATGTTGATCAATTTAGTTTATCGCAGTTTTCAGTTCCTCCTTTATCAGCCCCTTTGGTTCGAAAGCTAATCAGAAAGTATTTTGGAGCTGATCCTGAAAGTATATTTGACACTTTTACTGCAGAATCTGTTAATGCGGCAAGCATAGGACAAGTTCACAAAGCAACTAAAAACGGAAAAGATCTAGCGGTTAAAATTCAATACCCTGGCGTTGCCAGCAGTATAAGTTCTGACTTGACGATGATAAAACCCGTTGCTTTAAAGATGTTTAATCTTAAGGGAACGGATACGGACAAATATTTTAAGGAAGTTGAGGGTAAACTTTTGGAAGAGACGGATTATGAACTCGAGTTAAAGCAGAGCGAATGGATTGCTGATAAGTGTAAAGTGATTCCCGACTTATTATTTCCAAAGTATTATCCAGAACTGTCAGGAGGGAAGATTTTAACCATGGATTGGATGCAAGGCAAGCACCTCTCTGAACATGCTGCTCAAGAAAGCAGTTCACAAGAACAAAACGATTTGCTAGGACAAACATTATGGGATTTTTATATGTTCCAAATTCATGTTTTGAAAAAAGTACATGCCGACCCTCACCCTGGAAATTTTCTAATCAATTCTGCCTTTAAGTTAATTGCTTTAGATTTTGGTTGCGTAAAAGAAATCCCTGACGAATTTTATGAGCCTTATTTCGAGTTGCCTAAACATCAATTTTCGGAGGATCCAGAAAAGTTTAAAGATATTTTGAGAGATTTAGAAATTTTAAAAGCAGACGATACTCCAGAGGAAATAGACTATTTTACACAGCTTTTTGGGAGAATGATGAGGGTGTTGACCCTTCCGTTTACTAAAGATGACTTTGACTTTGGTGACAGTGCATTCTGGAAATTAATAAATTCTCTCAGCGAAGAATTGTCAACAGACAAACGCATTCGTAAAATGAATGGGAACAGAGGCTCTAAACATTTTCTCTATATTAACCGAACATTTTTCGGCTTGTATAATTTACTTTTCGACCTTAAGGCTAAAGTTAAAACCGAGAATTACTTAAATTACATCTAATTCTATCCACGTTGGTTTTAATAAAAAAACTAAGGTTTATTTAATGATTTCGTTAAATTGCAAAAAAACATTTATTAATGTATAATTCTAGAATCTCTGGGCTTGGGATGTATGTCCCTGAAAATATAGTTACCAATGACGATTTGTCAAAAATGATGAACACTTCCAGTGATTGGATTATTGAAAGAACTGGTATTGAGCAACGCAGACACATCAAAAAAGGAGATGGGAACTCTACTGCAAAAATGGGAGTTAAGGCTGCCAAAATTGCCATTAAGCGTGCAGGAATTGCGACCAATGATATTGAATTGATCTTATTTGCAACATTAAGCCCTGATTATTACTTTCCAGGTTCAGGCGTGATTGTTCAAGAAGAATTAGGCATACCCACTTGTCCTGCCATGGACATAAGAACACAATGTTCTGGCTTTGTTTATGCCATGTCGACTGCGGATCAATTTGTAAAAACAGGAATGTATAAAAACGTCCTTGTGATTGGATCTGAAAATCAATCTGGAGGTTTAGACATGACCACTCGAGGTAGAGGGGTTTCTGTGATTTTTGGCGATGGCGCTGGTGCTGCTGTAGTCTCTAGAGAAACAGATTTATCTAAAGGAATAATGTCTTCTCATCTTCATTCGGAAGGAGAACACGCAAAGGAGTTATCGATTATAGACCCTAACACAAGTCGATGGATTCCTGAGATTATTGCTGACAACAATCCCGATGATATTTCTTTCTATCCCTACATGAACGGGCAGTTTGTTTTTAAAAATGCCGTAACGCGTTTCTCAGAAGTCATCAATGAGGGCTTGGAAAAAAATGGATGGGAGTCAAAAGATATTGATCTTTTAATTCCGCATCAAGCAAATTTGAGAATTGCTCAATTCATTCAGAGAAAATTTAGGTTGAGTGATGATCAAGTTTACAATAACATTCAGAAATACGGAAACACAACCGCTGCGTCAATTCCTATTGCTTTAACAGAGGCTTGGGAAGCAGGAAAAGTAAAAGAAGGGGGCAAGGTTGTCCTTGCTGCTTTTGGAAGTGGTTTTACTTGGGGTAGCGTAATGATCAATTGGTAGGTATCTTTCAAAACCCTCATAATAGGCGCTTCTTTAAACCCAAAAAGATTTGTTTACACTGCACTTCATAGATTAGTCAAGCATGGGCATCCAGTTGTTGCCATTGGAAAAAAATCAGGAACTGTTTCAGATGTAATAATTCACAATGATTTGACTCATTTTGAGGACATTCATACCGTCACACTTTATCTGAACAAAAGCAATCAAATAGATTATTTCGATTATATTTTGTCTTTAAATCCCAAGAGAGTTTTGTTTAATCCTGGCTCCGAAAATGCAGATTTATCAGCACTTTTAACCAAGACAGGAATTGAATGGGAGCATGCTTGCACTTTGGTTTTACTTTCGACGAATCAGTATTAAACCTAATAAGGTTATTAAACCGTTTAACGGAAGTAATTCATAACCAATTTCATATCCTCCCAACAGTGCCTTAGGAAGGTTTCCGATCAGGAAAATCAACCCAATTGAAGCAAGCACTACCCAAACCACTTGAGCATCTTGAATCTTATAGGGAGTGAAAATCCCAAAAGCAAAGAGTCCTAAAAGTGGACCATAAGTATAAGAGGCTACGGTTAGTAAACCATCAATAACGTTGCGGTCTAAAATGTGTTTAAAGGCGATTACGACAAGAATCAAAACAAGACTCATACCAATGTGTGTACGCTTTCTTATTTTCTTTTGATCTAATTCTGAATGTTTGTCCATTTTGACAAAGTCCACACAAAAGGAAGTGGTTAAGGAGGTCAGGGCGCTGTCTGCACTGCTATATGCTGCAGCAATTAATCCTAAAATGAATACAACTCCAACCGTGATTCCTAAGTAACCACTTAGTGCAATTTTGGGGAAAAGGAGATCTGTTTTTGGAGCGCCATCCAATAAAGGAATTGCGATTTGATTCTTCTCGGCATAAATAAAAATTAAAGCACCTAACAGTAAAAATAAAAAGGTGACAAAAACCATTACAAAACTGAAGACCACCATGTTTTTTTGAGCATCCTTTAACGATCGGCAAGTTAGGTTTTTTTGCATCATGTCTTGATCCAATCCTGTCATGCAGATGGTAATAAATACTCCGCCCAAGAAAGATTTCACAAAATGGTTTCTAGCCAAGAAGTCATCCATCACAAAAATATGGGTGTATTTTTTCATCTCATCAGAATTGAGAAATTCTAGCCCCTCATAGCCTAAGGATTGTGTGATAAAGAAAAGTGAAAATACAACGGCCAAAATCATCAATAGGGTTTGTATAGTATCTGTCCATACAATTGTTTTGATTCCTCCTTGGCGGGTATAAACCCAAATCAGGAAAATAGAAATTGTAACAGTAATTTCAAATGGAACATTCCAAGCATCGAAAATAAATTGCTGCATGACAATGGCAACTAAAAATAATCTGAAACTGGCTCCTAAAACCCTTGATATAAAAAATGAAATAGCACCAATTTTATGACTTTTAGGACCAAAACGTTCTGCCAAATATTCATAGATTGAAGTTAAATTTTGTTTATAATAAATGGGAAGTAAAACAAAAGCAACTATAAAATATCCAAAAAAGTAGCCCAGAACCACTTGGAAGTAGGTGAATCCAGAATCTCCAACCCAGCCGGGAACAGAAATAAAAGTAACTCCCGACAGCGATGCCCCCACCATTCCAAAAGCAACCAAATACCATGGGGAGCTATTGTTGGCTTTAAAAAAGGTAAGATTATCGTCTTTTCGGCTGGTGAAATAAGAAATCGATACTAGCAAAATGAAGTAAGCTAAAACGAGCAATAAAATTAATCCAGGAGTGAACATTAAATAATGATTTTTTATAAAGATACAAATTCAATAATATGAAATTATTTGTTAATTTTATGCCATGGAATTTTCCTCTAAACTACTTGAAAATGCAGTTAGCGAAATAACCCAATTACCGGGTATTGGAAAGCGAACTGCGCTAAGGTTGGCTTTGCATTTGCTGAAACTTCCCAAAGAAAACACGACAGATTTAACACAATCGCTCAATGATTTGAGAGAACAAATCAACTTCTGTACTTCTTGTCACAATTTATCCGACGTTCCACTTTGTGAGATTTGTGCCAATCCTAAACGTGATGGAAGTCTGTTGTGCGTTGTAGAAGATATTCGGGATGTAATTGCCATTGAAAGTACAGACCAATTTAAAGGATATTATCATGTTTTAGGCGGAATTATTTCTCCAATAGATGGGGTTGGTCCTCAGGATTTAAACCTAGAGACTTTGGAAGAAAAAGTCAAAAAGGGAGAAATTAAAGAAATAATATTTGCGCTCAGTGCCACCATGGAAGCGGATACTACTAATTTTTATATTTATAAAATTTTAGCACCTTACAACATTTCTACCTCTGCAATAGCAAGAGGTATTCCTGTTGGGGATGAACTTGAATATACGGATGAGATTACCTTGGGTCGTAGTATTCTTAAAAGAGTTCCCTATGAAAATTCGATTTCTGATAAATAGTTTCTAAATCACTTGATGGGTTATCCATTCAAAATTAAAATCGCATACATAAATTTGATACTTTTGTATTGTTAAAAATAATATGGGAAAATATCATTTGAAACTTCCTCAAATGGGAGAAAGTGTTGCCGAAGCTACCTTAACGAAGTGGTTAAAGGAGGTTGGTGAAAGTATCGATATAGATGAATCAGTCGTTGAAATTGCAACTGACAAAGTAGACTCGGATGTACCCAGCGAACTAAGTGGCGTCTTAATTGAAAAGAAATTTTCTGAAAATGATGTTGTTCAAGTAGGAGAAGTTTTTGCTGTAATTCAGACTGAATCAAAAGATGATGCGGAAGAAGAAGCGTTTGAAACTCCAGAAGAAGCAACTGAAATTGTCGATAAAATTACTAAAATTGAGGAGCAAATTGAGAATGAAAATAAAAATATTCCTTTGCATGAGACTGGGGTGATTTCTGAAAGCATTGTTGCCGCGAAAATAGCCATTGCTCACATTATAACAGATGAATCCAGCCAATTTCATTCTCCATTAGTAAAAAACATAGCAAGTCAAGAAGGCATAAGCCCTGAGGAACTTGAAAAAATAAAGGGCACTGGTCAAGGTGAAAGGCTGACAAAGCATGACATGATTTCTTATTTAAAATCGCGTGATCAAAAAATAATTCCCGTTGTTCAACACAAGGAGACTCCTAAAATAAACAACATGGGAGGGCAAGATCAAGTCATTGAAATGTCTCGTATGGCAAAGCTGACAGCGGCACACATGATTAACAGTAAACAAACTTCTGCCCATGTTCAGTCGTTTGTTGAAACAGACGTCACAGCACTTTGGAATTGGAGAGAAAAAGTAAAAAATGGATTTTTTGAAAGAGAAAATGAGAAATTAACTTTTACGCCATTATTCATAACAGCATTAATCAAGGCACTTAAAGACTTCCCCTTATTAAATAGTTCTATTCAAGGAGACACAATCCTCCAGAAACGTGCCATCAATATCGGATTGGCAACTTCTATGGCTGATGGAAACTTAATTGTTCCCGTTATAAAAAATGCAGATCATCTCAACCTTGTCGGATTGGCGAAGGCAGTAAATGACCTTGCCACAAGAGGGCGAAATCAAGCCTTAAGACCTGAAGAGGTTCAGGATGGTACCTTTACGTTTACCAATATTGGGAATTTCGGAGCGCTGACAGGAACTCCAATTATCAACCAGCCACAAGTTGGAATTATCGCAATGGGTGTGATTCGTAAAATGCCTGCAGTTATGGAAACTCCGAAAGGAGATTCTATTGGCATTAGAAAAAAAGTAATTATTTCTCACAGTTTTGATCATCGAATCATCAATGGCGCGATAGGGGGTCAATTTGTAAAAAACATGTCAGATTATCTCGAAAATTGGGATGAAAGTCTAACCCTTTAAAATATTTTTTATGTCACTAAATCTTTCTCGACCTTTGTGTTTTTTTGACTTAGAAACCACTGGAATAAGCATCACCAAGGACCGTATCGTTGAAATTGCCATACTCAAACTTCTTTCCGATGGATCGAAAGAAGAAAGGCTGTGGCGTGTCAATCCAGAGTGTCCCATTCCAGTAGAGGCCTCGGCTGTTCATGGAATCTATGATGCTGATGTTGCCAATGAGCCAACGTTCAGGGTGCTTTCAAATGAAGTTTATGCATTTATAGAAAATGCTGATTTGGCGGGATATAATTCAGATCGATTTGACATTCCACTTTTGGTAGAAGAAATGCTTAGGGCGGAGGTTGATTTTGATTTTAAGAACCTAAAAACCGTAGACGTCCAAACCATTTTTCATAAAATGGAACAACGAACGCTATCCGCAGCTTTAAAGTTTTATTGTAAAGAAGACCTCAAAGACGCCCATTCTGCAATGGCCGACACAAAGGCAACTCATGATGTTTTAATGTCTCAGTTAGATAAATACGAGGAGTTAGAAGGGAATGTTGACTTTTTAAGTGAGTTCACTACCCGAAATAAGTTTGCTGATTTTGCCGGATTTATTGCTTTTAATAAAAAAGGAATAGAATGTTTTGGTTTTGGAAAACACAAAGGCAAAACAGTAGAAGAGGTTTTAGAAAAAGAACCAGGGTATTTTGGATGGTTGCTTAATGCTGACTTTCCAATGTATACCAAAAAGATCTTAACTGCCATCCGTTTAAGAAACCTAAACACCCAATAACCGCTGTGAAAATTATTTGTATCGGAAGAAACTATTCCGAACACATCAAGGAGTTGGCAAATGAAAAGCCAAAAGAGCCAGTGATTTTTTTAAAACCTGACACTGCACTAGTTCAGAAAAACCAACCCTTTTTCATCCCGCATTTCTCAAATGAAATTCATCACGAGGTTGAGGTTTTAGTTAAAATCAACCGATTGGGAAAGCACATTCAAGAAAAATTTGTCTCTAAATATTACGATGAAATAGGTTTGGGAATTGACTTTACTGCACGTGACCTTCAATTGGAATTAAAACAAAAAGGACTACCTTGGGAAAAAGCAAAAGCCTTTGATTGCTCAGCTTTTGTTGGTGATTGGATTAATAAGAATCAATTTGAAAACCTAGAGGCATTGAATTTCGCTCTTCTAAAAAACGGTAAGAAAGTACAAGAAGGAAATACCCAGCAAATGATTTGGAAAATCGATAAGTTGATTGCTTATATCTCTCAATTTTTTACCTTAAAAATTGGAGATATAATTTTCACGGGAACTCCGTCGGGAGTTGGATCAGTAAATGAAAACGATGTGCTTGAAGGGTTTCTGGAAAATAAAAAATCATTTTCAGTAAGAATTAAATAATTATGATAGCAGAATTAGTCACCATCGGTGACGAAATATTAATTGGACAAATCGTAAATACCAACTCCGTTTTTTTAGCTAAATCTTTGAATAAAATTGGCGTTGAAATCGGACAAATAACTTCCATATCCGACCAAAAAGAAGCAATAATTTCCACCCTTGATGCGGCCCGTTTAAGAGCTGATATTATTATAATAACAGGTGGGTTGGGTCCGACCAACGATGATGTCACAAAACTTTGTTTGTGTGAGTATTTTGATGATAATCTGGTCTCAAATGCTTCTGTATTGGCTCATATAGAAGAATTGTTTAAGGAATACGTCTCTACTCCGATAAGCGAAAAAAATAGAGAACAGGCAAATTTACCCTCAAAAGCAACTCTTCTCGAAAATAAGTTTGGTACCGCAGCAGGAATGTGGTTTTTTGACAAAGGTACAGTCTTTGTTTCGCTGCCTGGTGTTCCTTTTGAAATGAAGTCAATCATCGATAATGAAGTTTTGCCAAGGATTCAAGAGCAATTTGTATTGCCTTCAATTTTTCACAAAACCATTTTGACTTATGGATTGGGGGAGAGTGCAATCGCTGAAAGAATTTTACATTGGGAAAATGCTTTACCCGAAGACATCAAATTGGCCTATCTTCCTAGTTTGGGTAGGGTAAGACTCCGCTTGTCTACCAAAGGACCGGATTTAAGTATTTTGAAAAACAGCGTTAATGATCAAATTGAAAAGGTATTGCCATTAATTAAAGATATTTATTATGGCGCAGAGGAAGAAAAACCCATCGAAGTACTAATTGCAGATCAGCTCACTGAAAAAGGAATGACTTTGAGTTGCGCGGAGAGTTTCACAGGAGGGGTTATTGCAACAAGAATAACCTCACAAGCCGGGGCTTCTAATTATTTTAAGGGAAGTGCAGTTACTTATTCCGAACTTTCTAAAACAAAAATTTTAAATATATCACCGGATTTAATTACCACTCACGGAGTCGTTAGTGCAGAAGTAGTCGAAGCGATGGCCAAAGGGGCAAAAGAAGTCTACAAGACCGATTACTCAATCGCAACCACAGGGAACGCTGGACCGACTCAAGGGGACCCCGATCAGGAAGTCGGAACTGTATTTATCGGATTATCAACCCCAAATGAGGTTTTCAGCTTTAAATTCACCATGGGAAACAGCAGAACAAGAGTGATTCAAAAATCAGTAAATCAGGCATTTGAAATACTTTATCAAGAACTAATTAAAAAGTAGTTTTTTTATTTTTGTATTTTTTTTGTAACTCCACAAAAAAATGTAAATTTGCATCCTGTTAAAAAGAATAATCACCATGTCTAGAGTATGTGAAATCACTGGTAAAAGAGTAATGTATGGGAACAACGTTTCTCGTGCGATGAATAAAACAAAACGTAGATTTGATATTAATTTAATCAAAAAGCGTTTTTATATTCCTGAAGAGGATAAGTGGATAACACTTAAAATTAAAGCTTCTGTATTAAAAACAATCAATAAGAATGGAATCAGTGCTGTAATTAAAGAAGCGAAAGCTCAAGGCATCTTAAAATAATATTTTCCAATGGCTAAAAGAGGAAATCGAGTTCAAGTAATTTTAGAGTGCACTGAGCACAAAGAATCTGGTAAACCGGGTGCTTCTCGCTACATAACAACTAAAAACAAAAAAAATACGCCAGAAAGAATGGAGATTAAGAAATTTAATCCCATCCTTAAGCGTATGACACTTCACAAAGAAATTAAGTAGACATGGCAAAGAAATCAGTTGCAACGTTACAGACTGGATCAAAGAGATTAACAAAAGCAATCAAGATGGTGAAAAAAGAAGGTTCGGCTTCTTACTCTTTTTCAGAGACTATTATTAGCCCCGACCTTGCTAAAGCATGGTTGAGTAAAAAATAATTTGACTGATTTAGTCAAAAATTAAAGCTACTTTTATAGTAGCTTTTTTTATTTAATACAATCATGGGTTTATTAAAATCAATTTTCACGTCAGAGAAAAAGAAACGCTTGGATGAGGGCTTGGCCAAATCTAAGAAGTCTTTCTTTTCTAAGATGAAAACTGCTGTTGTAGGAAAATCTAAAATTGATGTTGACTTATTAGACGAGCTTGAAGAAGTCTTGATTCGTTCTGATGTCGGAGTTGCCACTACAATTAAAATCATCGAAGCGCTGGAGCTGAGAGTTTCAAAAGACAAATATATTGGGACAGAAGAATTAAACCAGATTCTTAGAGACGAAATCACTTCGATCTTACTTCAACAAGAAACCAAAGAGCTTACTAATTTTGAAGCCCCTCTACCTAACAGTCCTCACGTAATTATGGTGGTTGGCGTAAATGGGGTGGGTAAAACAACTACTATTGGTAAATTGTCTCATCATTTCAAACAGGGCGGTAAAAAAGTAATATTAGGAGCCGCAGATACTTTTCGAGCAGGAGCCATCGATCAATTACAAATATGGGCTGACCGCGTTGGAGTTCCTCTGGTTAAACAAAAAATGGGAAGTGATCCTGCCTCTGTAGCTTTCGACACCCTTCAATCTGCCGTAACTCAAAAAAGCGATCTGGTTATCATTGACACTGCAGGACGTTTGCACAATAAAGTAAACTTGATGAACGAATTGACAAAAGTAAAAAGAGTAATGGAAAAGGTAATTCCAGATGCTCCTCATGAAGTCTTATTGATTTTAGATGGTTCAACAGGTCAAAATGCTTATGAACAAGCTAAACAATTCACTGCCGCTACGGATGTCACTTCACTTGCAATTACTAAACTAGATGGAACCGCTAAAGGTGGAGTTGTCATGGGCATATCTGATCAATTTCAAATTCCCGTAAAATATATTGGTATGGGAGAATCGATGGAGGATTTACAGCTTTTTCATGCTGAAAGTTTTGTTGAAACTTTTTTCAGTTAATCGAGCTCACATGAAAATATTAAAAAAGCTTGTAATTGTTTTAGCACTTCTGATTGGCCTTTATCTTATTGGGCCTAAAGTAGATTCTCCCGATTTAAGCAAATCGATTCCACAACTTAATTATGACTTACCCGCTCTTTCCTCTTGGATTGAAAGTAGAGAATTAGCATTTGAAAATATTAAACCAAACAATGAATCAAAAGTTATTTTTTATGATTTAATCCCTAAAAAAACACCCTATTCTATTCTGTATTTTCATGGATTTTCGGCAAGTATCGAAGAAGGTAACCCAGTTCATGTAAATCTAGCAAATGCCCTAGGTGCCAACATCTATTTACCTCGACTTTTCGGACACGGACTTATTGAAGAGGAACCTATGATAGACTTTACGGCTGACAAATATTTAGACAATGCCAGAGAGGCCCTTGCTGTCGCAAAATTGATGGGAGAGCAAGTGATCGTTATTGCAAATTCTAACGGAGGGACTTTGGGATTGTTGCTTGGTGACGATCCGCAAGTCGCAGCCCTTGTATTATATTCTCCCAATGTAGGAATTATTGATCCTTCCTCAAAACTACTAACACTCCCCTGGGGATTAGAAATAGCCCGACTTGTTTTGGGAGATAACTATTACAACATGGGTAAAATAACCGAAGCTAAAAAAGGATATTGGACAACGCGATACAGAATCGAGCCCTTGCTTCACATTCAAAAGTTAATTGAGGTTTCGATGAATCCTACAACTTTCAGTAAAATTATGGCCCCTGTTTTTTTGGGATATTATTATAAAAATGAAGAAGAACAAGATGATGTGCTTTCAGTCGAAAAAATGCTAGAAATGTTTGAACAGCTCGGAACCCCAGCGAATCAGAAAATCAAGGTGGCCTTTCCTGACGCTGGAGATCATGTTATTTCCTCTTATTTAACGACCCCAAACCATCATCAGGTAGAAAAAGCAACACTTGAATTTTTAAAGCAGCATTTAAATTTAAATACAACAGATTGAGAACAAAAACTTTAAATAAAAACACCATTAACGTAATCACCCTCGGATGTTCAAAAAACGTTTATGATTCAGAAGTTTTGATGGGTCAACTTAAAGCCAGTCAGAAAGAAGTAGTTCATGAAAAGGAAGGAAATATAGTAGTAATTAATACCTGTGGATTTATTGATAATGCCAAAGAAGAATCAGTAAATACTATTCTAGAGCAAATCAAGAAAAAGGAAGCAGGGGAGGTCGATCAGGTTTTCGTAACGGGTTGTTTAAGTGAGCGTTATAAGCCGGATTTGAAGAAAGAGATGCCTCAAGTAGACGCTTATTTTGGCACTACTGAATTGCCTCAGTTGCTTAAAGCATTGGGTGCGGATTATAAACACGAATTGCTTGGAGAGCGGGTAACGACAACACCAAAAAACTTTGCCTATTTTAAAGTTTCAGAGGGTTGTGATCGTCCTTGTTCTTTTTGCGCAATTCCACTGATGAGAGGAAAACACCTGTCTACACCGATTGAGGAATTGGTTAAAAGGGCATCCACCTTAGCCGCAAGCGGTGTAAAAGAGTTGATCTTGATTGCTCAAGATTTAACTTATTATGGACTCGACCTTTACAAGGAAAGACGTTTAGCCGATTTGTTGAGGGCTTTAGTGAAAGTCGATGGAATTCAATGGATCAGAATGCATTATGCATTTCCCTCTGGTTTTCCATTGGAGGTGATTGATGTAATGAAACATGAGCATAAGGTTTGTAACTATTTGGACATTCCACTACAGCATATTTCTGATTCTATTTTAAAATCAATGCGCAGGGGAACGACCCAAAAGAAAACGACTGAACTGATCAAAAATATTCGTGTAATTTTGCCTGAAATTGCGATCCGAACAACTTTGATAGTTGGTTATCCAGGAGAGACCGAAGAGGATTTTGAGATTTTAAAAAAGTGGGTTACTGAAATGCGTTTCGAGCGATTGGGATGTTTTACTTACAGTCATGAGGAGAATACTCATGCTTATGAATTGGAGGACAATGTCCCTCAGGAAGTTAAGCAAGAGCGCGCCAATGAAATCATGAAGATTCAATCACAGATTTCATGGGAGCTGAACCAGACTAAAGTTGGGAAAATCTTCAAATGTGTTATTGATAGAAAACAGGGCAATCACCTTGTGGGTAGAACAGAAATTGACTCTCCTGATGTTGACAATGAAGTGCTTATTGACGCTGAGAAATTTTACTTAAAAACAGGAGATTTTGCTATGATAAAAATTATCGAAGCAACTGACTTCGACCTGTATGGCGTTCCTGTAAAAAAATGAAAACTTGTTGTTTGAGAAAAACACGACTATATTTACATAAAAATTGGCTATGAATGCGGAGTATGTTTCTTATCGAGAAACGGCTTATTTTTCTGATTTAATCTGTGATTATTTAGAAGATAAAAAGTCTTTGCAATCATTTCATAGTGGTTTTCCTTCTGCTGAAAATCTTTATCGTCAAGCACTTTTAAAAAACGATGATTATTCTGATCACAATCGAGATCACTTGGCGAAGGCTTTGAAAAGTCAATACGAAGGGTTTGAAGTCAGTCTTGAAGTCAAAAAAAATCTTGGTTTATTAAAAGAAAAAAATACTCTTACAATAACAACGGGACATCAATTGAGTCTGATGACAGGACCCCTTTATTTTATTTATAAAATAATTACGACCATTAAGATCTCAAGGGAGCTTCAAGAAAAACATCCCGATTTAAATTATGTGCCTGTTTATTGGATGGCAACCGAGGATCATGATTTTGAAGAAATAAGTGCTTTTGTTTTTCAAGGGAAAAAATTTAAATGGAACCAGCAACAAGAAGGGGCAGTTGGAAAAATTGATACAGCTAGCTTAGAAAGCTTGTTAAGTCTATTTGAAAAGGAATTAGGAAATGGTTTGAATGCATCTTCTCTGAAAAAGTTAATTGCGACCAGTTATCGGGATAAAAAAGATTTGACTGCAGCAACAAGAGTTTTAGTCAATCATTTATTCGGTAAATTCGGATTGGTTATTATTGATGGAAATGATTCCATTTTAAAGCAAGACTTTGCTCCCTATGCTCGCGAAGAACTCAACAGAAACAATTGTCATTCTGAAGTTTTAAATCAGATTGAAAAGATAAAAGAGGAATACAACGCAACCTACAAACCACAAGTCAATCCGCGGGAAGTCAACTTGTTTTATCTCACTCCTGGGGCTCGTTCCCGCATTACGATGCAGGGAAGTACATTTCATCTAGAAGGTTCCGAAACGAGCTTTACATCGGAAGAAATTGAAAATGAATTGGCTAATCATCCCGAGCGATTTTCTCCGAATGTTTTAATGCGTCCACTTTATCAAGAAGTGGTGTTGCCGAACATAGCCTACATTGGCGGCGGCGGAGAATTAGCCTATTGGTTGGAACTTAAATCGTTTTTTAATCAACAAAAAGTCCTTTTCCCATTATTGTGTTTGAGAAACTCTGCACTTTTATTGAGTGAAAAGAGTGCCAAAAAGGCAAAGCAACTCGACTTAAGCGTCTCAGATTTGTTTTTAAAAAGGAATGTGCTTATTAATAAAAAAGTAAGACAAATCAGTAACATAGATTTGGATTTGTCTTTTTTAAAAGACGCACTCGAGAAACAGTTTGATCATTTGGAGAGTTTGGTAGCAGCTACTGACGCTTCTTTTTCGGGAGCAGTTAAAGCACAGAAAATAAAGCAGTTTAGGGGAGTTGACAGTATAGAGGGCAGGCTTCTAAAAGCGCAAAAGATAAAGCTGAAAGATCATGTGGAGCGTTTGATTTTGCTTCATGAGAATTTATTTCCAAACGAAAGTCTTCAAGAACGTGTTAATAATTTTGTTTCTTTTTATTTGGAAAATGGCGAAAATTTAATAGATATTCTTTACAAATCATTCAATCCGTTGACATATAAATTCACTTTGATTACTTTTTAAGATTTACTAATATTTTTTAATAAATTCCTCGTTAGACGTAATTATTCCAATTGAATAAATTGTATTTTTAACCCCATGCAAGATAAAGTATTAATTCTTGATTTTGGGTCACAGTATACCCAACTGATAGCTAGAAGAGTAAGAGAACTATTTATTTATTGTGAAATACATCCTTACAATAATCCGCCAAAAAGTTTGGCTGATTTTAGTGCAGTAATACTTTCGGGATCTCCTTATTCTGTTCGATCAGAATCGGCGCCTCATCCCGATCTTTCTGAAATTAGAGGGAAGAAGCCTTTATTGGCCGTTTGCTACGGAGCACAGTTTTTGGCCCATTTTTCAGGAGGGGAAGTAAAGCCTTCGGATACTCGTGAGTACGGAAGGGCACATCTCTCGTACGTAAAGCCAGAAGAAACTTTTTTTGAAAATATCCCTAGTGATAGTCAGGTATGGATGAGTCACAGTGACACCATTGATTCTTTACCGACTCATGGCATCTTGCTTGCGAGTACAACGGATGTTAAAAATGCTGCCTATAGATTGAAGAATGAACTCACCTTCGGTATTCAGTTTCATCCAGAAGTTTATCACTCTTTAGATGGGAAGCAGTTGTTGGAAAATTTCCTTGTTAAAATTGCAAACGTAAAACAAACTTGGACGCCTGACTCGTTTGTCGAAATGACAATAAAAAAACTTAAAGATAAAGTTGGAAAAGATGAAGTGATTCTTGGACTTTCGGGAGGAGTTGACTCCACAGTGGCGGCTGTTTTGTTGCACAAAGCGATTGGCGATCAACTGAAATGTGTTTTTGTAAACAATGGTCTGCTTCGAAAGAATGAATTTGAAAGTGTTCTCAAGCAATACGAAGGCATGGGGTTGAATGTTAAAGGCGTTGATGCCTCAAATCAGTTTCTAACTGCTTTAAAAGGAGAATCTGATCCTGAAATAAAACGAAAAATAATAGGAAATACCTTTGTCGATGTTTTTGATCATGAGTCAAGAACATTACCCAAGGTTAAATGGCTCGGACAAGGCACGATCTATCCAGATGTAATAGAATCGATTTCGGTTAACGGACCCTCGGCAACGATCAAGTCGCATCACAATGTCGGGGGATTGCCTGATTTTATGAAGTTAAATCTGGTAGAGCCCTTAAGAATGTTATTTAAAGATGAAGTGAGAAGGGTAGGAACAAGTATTGGAATCGCGTCTGAACTTTTGGGTCGACATCCTTTTCCAGGCCCTGGATTGGCCATTCGTATTTTGGGCGACATCACCCCAGAAAAAGTTAGTACATTACAAGAAGTAGATGCCATTTTTATCGATGGACTTAGGTCTTGGGATTTATACGATGAGGTTTGGCAAGCTGGAGCAATATTACTTCCGGTCAATAGCGTGGGCGTTATGGGGGATGAAAGAACCTATGAAAAATGTGTTGCCCTTAGAGCAGTGCAATCTACTGATGGAATGACTGCTGATTGGGTTGATTTACCCTATGCTTTTCTTCAGAAGATGTCTAATGAAATAATCAATAAAGTAAAAGGAATTAATAGGGTTGTGTATGACATCAGCTCAAAGCCCCCTGCAACTATTGAATGGGAATGATTTTTGATATTAATTTTTAAGATGAGATTTTTTAGAATTCTATTTACCATATTTGTTTTTTCCAGCACCTTGGTTTTCGGTCAAGATCAAGGAGTTCCTTCTGATTTTGGTTCTCACAAAGTAAAGAGAAATCAAACCTTGTTCAGCATTTCGAAAACCTACGATATTTCTGTTGAGCAATTGAAAGAATACAATCTTTTGGTGGAGAGAATCGGGCTCAGAAAACGCATGATACTTCGTATTCCAATTTACAAAAAAATTAAACCTTTAGCAGTAGAGGTGATTGAGAATGTTAAGGATGGAGATTTTCAAACTTATAAAGTAAAAGCAAAAGAAACCAAATGGCGTATCGCCTATAACCACCAGATTTCGGTTAAAATCCTTGATTCTTTAAACCCAGAACTGTCTGAAGTATTGAAGGTTGATCAAGAAATTCGAGTACCAATCATGTTTACTGCCACAGTTAGTGAAACTTGGGACAGTACTTATAATTATTATACGGTAAAACCCAAAGAAGGTTATTATAGAATAGAAAAAAAGATTGGGGTCAACAAGCAAGTTCTAGATTCTCTAAATCCAAATTTAATTGAAACTGGTTTGCAGCCGGGAATGATTTTGAGAGTTCCTGTGGAAATTAGAGGTAACCATAAAGTAGAAGATGATTTGTTGGTGGAAAGAATTTCATTGTTAGACTCGATTAAAGAATCTAAGTCCATTCGCCTTAGTGTAATGCTTCCTTTTAAAGTCAACGAAATTGAATTTGATTCCATTGAAAACACAAGAGAATTATTAAAAAGAAGGAATTTACATACGCTCTCTACTGATTTTTACTTCGGAATTCTTATGGCAGCGCAAACACTTAGCCAATATGGAATTGAAGTTCAGCTTTCTGTCTATGATACTGAAAATAATACTAAAAAGATTGATAGCATCGTCAAGGAGAACGATTTTAGTGAAACAGCGGCCATCATTGGTCCTTTGATCTCCTCGAATTTTGATTATTTATCTACAAAGTCAGAGCTTAAAAACGTTATTAAAATCGCACCGCTTTCTACCAACCCTGTCACTCCTAGAGCCGGGGTATATCAGTCGGTCACACCGAAAGAAATCTTGCAAAAGGAAATGATGGCCTACCTTAATAAGACGATAAATATGGAGGATAATATTGTCATCGTTGCAGATACGATGAACCGTTATTCAGAAAGGAACCTAAAGAAAATGTTTCC
Organism: uncultured Flavobacteriaceae bacterium; assembly: GCA_949372605.1. Taxonomy (GTDB): domain Bacteria; phylum Bacteroidota; class Bacteroidia; order Flavobacteriales; family Flavobacteriaceae; genus UBA8316. The sequence goes on along the minus strand of CASIAE010000008.1, from coordinate 78,789 downwards.
CAATGCGATTGTTTTAAGACCAGAGAAAACAGGTTATTTGTTGCCAGAGTTGGTAGATTCCCTATTGGTTGACTCTCTCCCGAATAAAGTCATTTTGGAGAGTCAGAATTTCTCTCTTATCTCAAGTGCAAGCTCTCAATTGAGCGCTCAGATTTCTAAGGATAGGGAAGTCCAACTCTTCACTACTTTTAGGAGCAACGCGTATCAAAATAAAAATATTTCTCGAAAACAACTCGGCTTGTTGAAATTTACTTACACCACTGGTAGTCTGCCCCTTAAACAAGGAGAATACAATGCTTTTCAAAAAAAGTATATCACCAGATTTGGAAAACCACCGGGTCGAGAAGCCATCAAGGGATATGACCTTACCATGGATGTTTTGCTGAGAACAGCTTATTGTGGAATCATGGAGAATACAAATGATATTGGAGAAACCCAATATGAAGAAAATCGATTTTTATATGTCAACAAAACCCCTGATAATTATATCAATGGCGGTTATTTTATACTCCAACACAGCGGATATGATATACGTGAAATTAAGAAATAGAATAAATTACCTGGTTGTAAGTACAGATTTCGTAAATTTGAGCCCGGTTATAAATTACACAAAACACACCGGATGTCCGAAGTAAAATATATATTTGTTACAGGAGGAGTTACTTCTTCCCTGGGAAAAGGAATCGTAGCCGCATCATTGGCTAAATTGCTTCAAGCCCAAAACTTTACAGTTACCATTCAAAAACTTGACCCATATATCAATGTTGACCCTGGCACCCTCAATCCCTACGAACACGGAGAATGTTATGTCACAGAAGATGGCGCCGAAACTGATTTGGATTTAGGTCATTATGAAAGGTTTTTAAACATTAATACTTCACAAGCCAACAATGTTACCACAGGAAGGGTTTATCAAAGTGTAATCGAAAAAGAACGAAGAGGCGAGTTTTTAGGGAAAACGGTTCAAGTTGTTCCTCACATCACAAATGAGATTAAAGAACGTATAAAGCTTCTCGGCGATTCAGGCGATTATGACATTATTATTACCGAAATTGGTGGTACGGTTGGAGATATCGAATCACTGCCTTATATTGAATCTGTACGTCAATTAATATACGAATTAGGGGATGACAATTCTATGGTCATTCACCTCACATTGGTTCCCTATTTATCTGCTGCTGCAGAATTAAAAACAAAGCCCACACAACACTCGGTCAAAACCTTGATGGAAAGCGGAATAAAGGCAGACGTTTTGGTTTGCAGAACGGAGCACGAACTTTCGGATGATTTAAGAAATAAATTGGCATTGTTTTGCAATGTAAAAAGAGAAGCGGTTATTCAATCCATAGATGTGGAAACGATATATGACGTTCCATTGAAAATGCAAGAGGAAGGTTTGGATAAAGTGGTGATTAATAAATTAAAACTTAATCCCAAAATAGCGCCAGATTTAACGCAATGGAAATCTTTCTTAAAAAAATATAAAAATCCAAAGCACAAAATTAAAATTGGTTTGGTTGGGAAATACGTAGAGTTACAAGACTCATATAAGTCAATACTTGAGGCTCTAATCCATGCAGGGGCGACCAACGAAGTCGCGGTTGAGGTTGTGAGTATACATTCGGAATTTTTAAATCAATCTAACTTGCATGAACAATTAAAACCCCTTAATGGGTTGATTGTTGCTCCAGGATTTGGAGGCAGAGGAATCGATGGGAAAATTAAGGCAATTACTTACGTACGAGAAAATAAAATTCCTTTTTTCGGAATTTGCTTGGGCATGCAAATGGCCGTTATTGAGTATGCGAGAAACGTGATGAATCTTCAAAATGCAAATTCAATCGAAATTGATGAATCTACTGAATATCCAGTAATTAATTTAATGGAAAGTCAAAAGGGGATTGTAAATAAAGGTGGTACCATGCGCTTGGGTTCATGGGATTGTAACCTCATAAAAAATAGCAAAGTTTCCGCTGCTTATGAAAAGACCCAAATAGCAGAGCGCCACCGCCATCGCTATGAATTTAACAATGACTTTAGAGACCATATTTTTAATGAAGGCACACTGAAAGTCACTGGCGTTAATCCCGAAGCTGATTTGGTTGAAATCATTGAAAACAATGATCATCCTTGGTTTGTTGGGGTTCAGTTTCACCCGGAATATAAAAGTACCGTTTCTAATCCACATCCATTATTTGTGGCATTTATAAAAGCAAGTCTTGATTGTTTTAATGATCAAAAAAATAATAACTATGGAAGAAAAAAAATTTGATCCCCTACAGTTCATAGGATTCGTCCTTATTGCATTGATCGTTACTTATATGCTTTATATGAATAAACCTGCTGAGGTTTTTGAAGATAAAGAAGCCCCGTCGGACATTGAAGCTATTGAAATCGAAAATTATCCCAACTCGATTCAGGTTAATGATTCGCTTCAAAAAGTCAATTTGCAAAATACTTTTGGTATTTTCAGCTATTGGATGGTTGATAAGGGAGCTACCACTCAAGTAATAGAAAACAAAAATTTACTTCTTGAGATAAGCCCTAAAGGAGGATTGTTAACGAAAGTTAGGTTGAAAGAATTTTTCAATTACCTTGATGAACCGATGGATTTGGTGAAAGAAGGAAACAATTCATTTAATCTAAAATTTGCAACTAAAGATGGTCGTCGTTTAAATACCAAAGATTTTTATTTCACCCCTTCTTTAAGTTCAAGAAACGGCAAGGAAGAACTTTCGCTTAAAGCGGAAATTTCTAAAAATCAATACATCGAATTTATTTATAGCATTAATGTAGCGACCTATTTGGTCGACTTTTCGATTCGTTCTGTTGGTATCTCCTCTCTTTTGGATTTGAGCGAATCCCCTCAAATGGATTGGGAGACTGCAACTTTTAGGAATTCAAAAAGTATTGATTATGAAAATCGCTACACGGAGCTGACTTATGGTTATGAAGAAGATAAAGTAGATTATTTGTCATTAACTGGAGACGATGAAGAGCAAGCCGAAGAAGTCCGATGGATCTCCTTTAGACAACATTTTTTCAGTGCGATACTTATCCCAAAGCAGAAAATCTCAAAATTAGACTTGGCTTCAGTAAATCTTGCAGATGATGAATCTTTGGAAGAAGTTTACACAAAAAAATTCAAGGCTTCAATTCCCTTGACTTATCAAGGAGGAGAAATATATAGCCATTTTGAATATTATTTTGGCCCGACCGACTACGAAATTTTAAAAACCTATGACCGCGATCTAGAATCTTCTATTCCCTTGGGATGGGGAATTTTTGGATGGATCAATCGATTTATCTTCATGCCTTTGTTTGGATTTCTGTCTGGAATTTTTCCTTATGGAATTTCGATTATTATCATGACGCTTATCGTCCGTTTGGCGATGTCTCCGGTGACTTATAAATCCTATGTTTCTCAAATTAAGATGAAACTCCTTCGTCCGGAAGTAGAAGTACTTAATAAGAAATACAAAGACAACGCGGTTAAGAAGCAACAAGAGACCATGAGTTTGTATAACCGTGCAGGAGCGAATCCGATGTCAGGCTGTATTCCAGCATTGATTCAACTCCCGGTTTTTTACGCGCTTTTCAGTTTTTTCCCAGTAGCCTTTGTGTTACGTCAAAAAAGCTTTTTGTGGGCAGATGATCTGTCCTCCTATGATTCGGTGATGGAGTTGTCTTTCAACATACCTTTCTATGGAGATCACATCAGCTTGTTTCCGATACTTGCTTCCGTTGCGATTTTCTTTTACACAAGAATGACCACCGGTCAGCAACCCATGCCGCAACAACCGGGAATGCCGAACATGAAGATCATCATTTATTTGATGCCTTTGATGATGCTTTTCTTCTTTAATAATTATGCCAGTGGTTTGAGTTTGTACTATTTCGTTTCCAACTTATTGACCATCTTCTTGATGTTGGTAATCAAAAACTATATTGTTGATGATACCAAAATTCACGCTAAGATTGAGGAAAATAAAAAGAAACCTAAAAAGGCAGGTGGCTTTTCAGCACGTTTGCAAAAGGCAATGGATCAGGCTGAAAAACAAAAAAATCTTAAAAAGAAATAACACACTGTTTTGCTGAGGTAGGGTTTCATTTAATTTCTTCTTGTACCTTTACCCAATGAAAAGAAAAAGAGTCGTCGTAGGGCTTTCTGGAGGTGTCGACTCTAGTGTTGCTGCACATGTATTAAATCAGCAAGGCTATGAAGTCATCGGCCTGTTTATGAAAAATTGGCATGACGAAACCGTTACGCTTTCTAATGATTGTCCTTGGTTGGAAGACAGCAATGACGCCATGTTGGTGGCCGAAAAACTGGGCATCCCTTTTCAAACGGTTGATTTAAGTACTGAATACAAAGAGCGCATCGTCGATTATATGTTCGCGGAGTACGCCTCTGGAAGAACCCCCAATCCAGACGTGTTGTGTAATCGAGAAATTAAATTTGATGTTTTTTTAAAAATCGCACTTTCTTTAGGGGCAGATTATGTGGCAACGGGTCATTATTGTCAAAAAGAAACCCTGACCGATTCTGATGGGAAAATTATTTATCGATTGCTGAGCGGTGCAGACGGAAATAAAGATCAATCTTATTTTTTGTGTCAGCTGACGCAAGAACAATTAGAAAAGACCCTTTTCCCGATCGGGAATCTTCAGAAAAAAGAAGTAAGGAAAATAGCCATTTATCAAGACTTGGTTACTGCCGAAAAGAAGGATTCACAGGGACTTTGTTTTATTGGTAAAGTAAGACTCCCCGATTTTTTACAACAGCAATTAAAACCAAAAACAGGGCAAATCATTGAAATCCCACGGTCACATTACGAATCACCAGCTCCTGATAGAGAATTAAGCCTTGAAGAGCTGTCTTTTAAGCTTCGCTACCAGCGGGAACATGGTAAAGTAAGGGGAGAGCATCAAGGGGCACATTTTTTCACCATAGGACAGCGCAAAGGCTTGGCAGTTGGTGGAACACCAGACCCGCTGTTTGTTGTTGACACCGATGTAGATGAAAACATTGTCTTCGTGGGGCAAGGAAAAGAACATCCGGGGTTGTTTAGAAAAGCATTGAAAGTAACCGAGGCAGCCACTCATTGGGTGAGACCCGATTTAAAATTAAAAGCAGGTGAAGCCTTAGAGGTTATGGCACAAATTCGTTATAGACAATCCCTTGAAAAGGCAAGTCTGCACGCCACCGAAAAATTTCTCTATGTTGTTTTTGACACCAAACAATCTGCCATAACTTCGGGACAGTTTGTTGCTTGGTATTTAGGAAATGAGTTGATCGGCTCGGGGGTTATTTCTTAGGATAAACGCCCCGTTTATTTTTAGGATGACTTTACAACATCATTAAATATTCCCCAGTTGAAATCGTTCGTGATTTATTTTTGCTTTTTTAGGCATTGCCTTTAAAAAATAATTCCTCTATAGTTGCAAACGATTCCCATAACTATTTTCGTGGTTCAATGTTCCTTTTTGACTATTACTAATAATAATCTCATATTGATGGATTTCATTCTTTTTATTTTTGCTGTAAGAATAATTAATACAAACTAGGAATAACAAAATTATTCTTGCTTATAAAACAATATTTTTAAATATTGAAGAATGGGTTTTCGTGGCAGTATAAGGATTTAGTCTACTAAAACTAAAAGAATGAATCAATCCAAGTCGAGGGGCTCAGGGGAGTAGCAAAAAAAGGTGTTTATTCCGAAGCAGTAACTGGGCTAAAATCCACTTCAATTTGGTTGATGAGTAGGTCTTCAAAAGTTTCTCTTTTACGAATCAAGTGGGCTTTGTTGTTGTGCCACAAAACTTCGGCAGGACGATAACGAGAATTATAATTGCTCGCCATGGAAAAACAATAGGCGCCCGCATTTCTAAAAACTAAAAGATCCCCTTCAGTAAGCTCTGCAATTTTTAGGTTGTTTCCAAAAGTATCCGTCTCACAGATGTAACCAACAACTGAGTAAAAACGCTCCTTTCCTTTGGTGTTTGAAAGGTTTTCGATGTCGTGGTGTGAACCGTAAAGCATCGGACGAATGAGGTGGTTGAAACCACTATCTACTTGTGCAAAAACCGTTGAAGTAGTTTGTTTAACCACATTTACTTGCGTCACAAAATGTCCCGCTAGGCTAACTAAAAATTTTCCAGGTTCAAAAATCAATTGCAAATCACGACCATATTCGGTACAGAAATCAGCAAATCTTTCTGTCAGTTGTTCCCCCAAATCCTCGATATTTGTGTCAATGTCATTCGCGTGATAAGGGACTTTAAAACCACTTCCAAAATCCAAAAACTCCAAATCCTTAAAGTTCTTTGCGGTATCAAATAATATCTCAGCAGCGTGGAGGAAAACCCCTATGTCTAAGATATCGCTCCCGGTATGCATGTGGATTCCGTTAATGTTCATTGATGTATTTTCAACAATACGTAAAAGGTGCGGAATTTGATGAATGGAGATTCCAAACTTCGAATCGATGTGTCCTACAGAAATGTTGCTGTTTCCTCCTGCCATCACATGCGGATTGATCCGAATGCATACAGGGATTTTCGGATGTCTTGCTCCAAACTGTTCCAACAACGAAAGGTTGTCAATGTTAATTTGAACCCCCATTTTTGTAACGTTTTCTATTTCGTTTAAAGATACACCATTAGGCGTATAAATGATCGCTTCAGGCGAGAAACCAGCAGCCAATCCTAATTTAACTTCTTGTATGGAAACCGTATCCAATCCAGAACCTAGTTCCTTCATGAATTTCAGAATCGAAATGTTTGACAATGCCTTGGTGGCATAATTGATTCTCAAATTCTTTATCTTTGAAAAAGCAGCAGTCAAGCGGTGGTATTGTTCCGCAATTTTTTCCGAGTCATAAACATACACGGGCTTTCCAAATTCTGATGCGATATCGATTAAGTTGCTATTGTTCACTTTATTAATTCTTTAATTTAATTCAAATTTAGCTGCTCTCGAAGTATAATTACTCCAAAAAACTGATTTATTATAAATATTAAACAAAATGTTATAAATAAAACATTATCATTTTGATTTAGTGCTTTAGTTTCAAGCATCTTTTATTAATTTTGAGAATTAAAATTTCGACATAAATGAATTTACACGAATATCAAGGAAAAGACATACTGGCAAGCTTCGGTGTAGCCATTCAACGTGGAATAGTTGCGAATACAGCCGATGAGGCATTAGCAGCAGCAAAGACTTTAACCGAAGATACTGGAACTTCCTGGCACGTCATCAAAGCGCAGATTCATGCTGGAGGACGCGGAAAAGGAGGCGGTGTTAAGGTGGCTAAGAGCCTTGAAGAGTTAAAATCAGTTGTAGGTCAAATTATCGGAATGCAGTTGATCACCCCTCAAACCCCCCCTGAAGGGAAAAAGGTCAACAAAGTGTTGATCGCTGAGGATGTTTATTATCCCGGAGATTCTGAATTGAAGGAATTCTATGTATCGGTTTTATTAAATAGAAATACCGGAAAAAACATGATCATGTATTCTACCGAAGGTGGAATGGATATAGAGACAGTTGCCGAAAATACACCCCATCTAATTTTTACGGAAGAAATTGATCCTGCTTTTGGATTGTTGCCTTTTCAAGCCTGTAATGTTGCTTTTAACCTTGGGCTAAGTGGCACTGCGTTTAAAGGAATGACGAAATTTATCACTTCATTATATAGAGCTTATGTTGGTGCCGATGCCTCTCTTTTTGAAATCAACCCGGTTTTGAAAACATCTGACGATAAGATCATTGCGGTGGATGCCAAAGTAACTTTGGACGAAAATGCATTGTTTAGACATAAAGACTATGAATTATTGCGCGATTTGGACGAAGAAAATCCGATGGAGGTAGAAGCCCGAGAAGTGGGATTGAATTATGTCGATTTGGATGGAAATGTTGGTTGTATGGTCAATGGAGCTGGTTTGGCGATGGCCACCATGGATCTGATCAAACAATCGGGAGGTTCTCCTGCCAATTTTCTAGATGTTGGAGGGACAGCAAATGCCGCTCGTGTTGAAGCTGCTTTTCGTTTGATTTTAAAAGACCCAGCCGTTGAAGCTATTCTGGTTAATATTTTTGGTGGAATCGTTCGTTGTGACCGAGTTGCTCAAGGAATCGTTGATGCTTACAAGAACATGGGAGACGCTATCAAGGTGCCTATTATTGTTAGACTTCAAGGAACCAACGCGGACATTGCCAAAAAACTTATTGACGATTCAGGGCTAAATGTACTTTCAGCAACTACTTTTGAAGAAGCGGCCAAAATGGTACAAGAAGTAATTTAAGACAACTTGTCAGTATTTTTTTAATAAAAAGCGACTTATTGTCACCCAAATGCATTTGGTATTGATTTTGAATTGAACTATTTGAAAATTTAATTTAATTAAAATTTATATTATGCATTTATTAAAAACACAAAGACCCGTATTTTCATCAATCTTTGATGATTTAGTATTAAATAACAGGAGCCGACACACACTTCATGCCAATCCTTTCGATACCCCTTCCGTGAATGTAATTGAATCGGATGTCGATTATAGACTTCAGCTCGCCGCACCCGGCAAAAACAAGGAGGATTTTTCAATCGAACTGGATGAAGGAGTTTTATCGATTGCCACCGAAAATGTAATTCCTGAAAACAATAAAGAGGAAAATTACACCCTTCGTGAGTTTGTTTTTAACAACTTTAAACGTGCATTTAAGTTGCCGGACACTGTTGCGATTGATAAAATTAAAGCGGAGTATAAAAGTGGGATTTTAACAGTGACATTGCCCAAAGTAAAAGAGGCCTTGCCTGAGCCCAAAAAGTTCATTGCGATTAAATAATTGTTTTATTTAAGAAAGCGGCTTCTCAGGAAGCCGCTTTTTATAGTTCCTTAAAAAAATGATACTCAGTTATTTTAAAATCATGGTTGAAATAAAACTTGTGTGACTTTGAATTTCTAATGTAACTGTTTAATTCAATGGTTTCATAATTCCCTTTGTTTGCACCAGTTTTCAAGATATTTTATAAATAAATCGCCATAACCTTTGGATCTTTTTTCTTCATCGATCACCAAATTATCAATTTCCAATTGTTTTCCGCAATAGAAGCGGTTGGTTGTCCAGCCATTAGAAATTCCAATTAAACTTGAATTCTCAAACAATCCAAAACAGTTATAGTTTTCCATTTCAATCATTTGATGAAATCTTTTTATCAGGATCTTTTCTTCGACCTTAGGATTAAGCTGTTTGCTAAGCCTTATGATTTGGTTCTCAAATTCAATCCCAATTATTTCTAGTCTGATGACTTGGTTTTCCATTGCGCTGACTTTTAATTATAGATTTTCCTGTAGAATTTTTATTTCATCTCTTAATTGAGCTGCTTGAAGGAAATCGAGCTCTATCGCAGCAGTTTCCATAGCTTTTCTTGTCAGTCTGATTTTCTTTTCAATTTCTTCTTTACTCAAATAACGGTTCTTGGCATTGGCAGCTTTTCTATCGATTAATTCCTGCGCATAGGTTGCAACAGAGTTTTTTGACAAAGCGTTATTCAAGGACTTATTTAGGGCTTCTGGCTTTAAGTTATTTTTAACGTTATAGGCATGTTGCTTTTTTCTTCTGTAGTCGGTTTCGTCCATCGTCTTTTTTATGCTTTTGGTAATAACATCAGCATACAGAATGGCCCTACCGTTGAGGTTTCTCGCAGCCCTACCCACAGTTTGTGTCAGTGATCGGTGACTTCTCAAAAATCCTTCTTTGTCTGCGTCTAAAATTGCAACCAAAGACACTTCAGGTAAATCCAAGCCTTCTCTCAATAGGTTCACACCCACCAATACGTCAAAAACCCCCTTTCGTAAATCTTGCATGATCTCAACGCGCTCTAAAGTATCCACATCACTGTGAATGTAACGACAACGAATGTTGACTCGACTTAAATATTTTGTAAGTTCTTCTGCCATTCTTTTGGTCAATGTGGTGACCAAAGTACGTTCGTCTTTTTCAACACGGATTTGTATTTCTTCAATTAAATCATCAATTTGATTGAGACTTGGACGCACTTCGATGATGGGGTCAAGTAAACCCGTTGGGCGAATAATTTGCTCTACAAAAACACCTTCCGTTTTTTTAAGTTCATAATCAGAAGGAGTTGCACTGACATAAAGTACTTGGTTGACGATTCCCTCAAATTCTTCAAATTTTAATGGACGATTGTCCATGGCTGCGGGAAGTCTAAAACCATAATTAACTAGGTTTTCTTTGCGACTTCTGTCTCCACCATACATTGCGTGAACTTGGGATAGGGTGACGTGACTTTCGTCAACCACCATTAAAAAGTCTTTCGGAAAATAATCGAGTAAACAGAAAGGCCGTGATCCCGGGGCGCGTCCATCCAAGTAACGAGAATAGTTTTCAATCCCTGAACAATAACCCAATTCACGAATCATTTCCAAGTCAAATTCAGTTCTTTCCTGTAACCTTTTGGCTTCTAAAAAACTCCCCATTTCCCGAAAATAATCAACTTGTTTGACCATGTCTTCTTGAATGGAATGAATGGCATTTTGAAGAATATCAGGAGAGGTGACAAACATGTTTGCCGGGAAGAAATTCACCTTGTCAAATTTTTCAAGAATTTTGTTTTCGATGGGATCAAAGGATTCAATTTCTTCAATCTCATCACCAAAGAAATGGAGTTTGTAAGCGATGTCAGCATAACCTGGAAAAACATCAATAACGTCTCCGTTTACTCTGAAATTACCGCGTGCAAATTCAGCAGTTGTTCTGGAATAAAGACTCTGCACCAAACTATGAAGCAACTGTGTTCTTGAAATCACTTGATTTTTTTCAACCTCAATAACATTTTTTTGAAACTCTACAGGGTTCCCAATGCCATATAAACAGGAAACCGAAGCAATCACTAAAACATCTCTTCTTCCCGAGAGGAGTGAGGAGGTTGTGCTCAATCTGAGTTTTTCTATTTCTTCATTGATGGAAAGATCCTTTTCGATGAACAATCCACTGGATGGGATGTAAGCTTCAGGTTGATAATAATCATAATAGGAAACAAAATATTCCACGGCATTCTCAGGAAAAAATTGCTTGAACTCAGAATATAATTGTGCTGCAAGAGTTTTATTGTGCGCCAACACCAAGGTAGGGCGCTGCAATTCCTGAATTGCATTGGCCACCGTGAAAGTTTTTCCAGATCCCGTAACCCCTTGAAGTGTAATAAAAGGGTCACCCGCAGCAAAACCATCCGTAATTTGCTTTATGGCTTTGGGTTGATCTCCTGTCGGAATAAAATCGGATTGTATATTGAAATCCATTACACGAAATTAAAGTTAAAATCTGCTACACGCAATTTAAAAGGCATGTTTTGGTTTGTTTTATTTAACTAGGTTCTGGCTATAAAAACAATATTTATTTTAAAAAAGATAGTATTTTTGGTAAAAGCAACACCATGGAGGAAAAATTAATTTCTAAAAAGAAACCATTTTATCCCATCTCCGATAACCTCAAACATTTTCTTAAAAAGTACGACCGTTGGATGGAGTCAATCATAGGGTACGATGACTTGCTTCGCTTTAAGGGTTCTGTGGCGGTTTTTGACAAAAATGACAAAGATACTTTGTGGGTAAGTGTTTTTTATTCTGACTCTGAAAGGAATGAAATAGATCTATTTTTAAAAACCTTATACACCTTGCTCCACTCTGATGGAAACTCTTCTTCTATTCCAGATTTGAGTATAGATGCCATTGATTACTGTACGTTTGGAAATTCGAAACCTTTTCGAATTAAGATTCGTAACATACTTAATGATAACTTCACTTATTTCTATGTAAAAAAAGCCGATGCTTCTCGGGTCTATGGTCTTGAATTTGAGCACATGCTTTCACCTCATAATATAAATTTCTTAACTAACAATACCACTTTGATTGAAGAGCATATTGCTGGAATTCCTGGAGATGTGTTTATCAAAGAATTTTTGCCTAAATGTACACCCGCTGAAAAAGCTCAAATCGCCAAAGAATATGTGAAGTTTATTGAACGCTGTATGATTCGATTGTTAGGCGATATGCGTGCCTATAATTATGTCGTGATCCCTATTCATGATTTTGATCATGTCATCTACAAAATCCGAGCAATTGATTTTGACCAACAGTGTTTTGAAGGAAGATTTTCAGTCTATCGGCCCCAGTTTTTTAAAGAGAACTTCCCCTTGATGACCGTCATTAGAGAAAAACTAAGCCATGACTCCATAAGTCAATACAAAATTGAAGAGCGTTCTACGGTCTCCCGAAGGTTGATTAATTCAGGAAATCGTATTGAATATTTAATAGAAATTATGAAAGGTGATGTGCTTTCTTTGGAAGAGAATTTGGAGCGGTTAAAAAATGAAATCTATATTTTCACCAAGGATGCTGCCTTTAAAGAAAGTAAATCTATGGGAGATTTAATGCAAGCCGCATTTGATTATACTAGAAGAAATTATGAGAATGTCAGTTTGAGTGACCTACTTTAATAAAAACTATCAGGATCAATCTCATCTTCCAAATCATCGTCTAAATCTTCTTCTCCTAAAAAGCCATCTTCAAGTGCTTCTTTTGACTTAAATTCTTTTATTGGTGAGGCTTCAGGGACTTCGCCATGTGAGAAAATCATAACAGGATAGTCTTTGTTGGCATCGTTTTCAGAGTTTTCAATCACTTCAACAAAAAATGTCCAAAGATTTAAAAAATCATATACATAAATTAAATGTTGAGTTCCTTCAATGAATATTTCGGATAATAGAGTTTTATTCATTGGAAGATCACCATTGCCCATGTCCATCAAAGGAAGTTCTTCTCCTTGCTCCCAATTTGCATCGGATTGATAAAAGGACGCCATTTCACAGCCTAGGAATCCAAATGATTGAGAGATGGTATCGTGCAGCTGTTCAAGTGTTGCTCTCTCCTTGATTTCAATGTCTCGAATTACATCATCTTCAACATCCAGAATAATTCTCATTCTATAAATCATCGAGTCGTTTTTTTTGAAATTAGTTGTAAATTAAAAAATGATTGCGCTCCAAATAATAGTGCAGCAATAATTAAGTGAAGGGGTTGAGAACTAAAAGGAAAGTCAAAATAATACATCAAGATACCGGTTAAGATTTCAAGACCAATTAGAAATAGGATGGTTTTGAAAACACCAAGATTAATTTTTAATTGCCTTAATTTAAATAAAAGATAAAGGTGTATTCCAACAACCAAAAGAGACAAACTCCTGTGAACATAGAATTTAATTGGAGCTTGATCAAGCCATCCGCTTGACGATGCGTGCATTTTTAAGTCTACATATTGCCTGACCTGAGTTCCCAATCCGATTTGGAATAAAGTTAGTAATATGGCACCTAAAGAAACATATTTTAAAAAGGGTCTTATTTTAATTGTGTTGTTTTTTCGAGAAGTTATGAATAGTAGAATTACTAACCCCAGAACAATAAGCAAAGCCATGCCCATGTGAACTGTGATCTTGTGGGGTGTCAAATTCGAATCTACAACAACCTTGCCCAACCACGCCTGAAATCCCATTCCAAAAACAATTGCAAAAGAAATGAGTGTGATGCTTTTGTTTTTTTTCCAACTCCACAACGATGAAACAGCTAGCAATAAAGTGGCTAAACCAGCAAGTGCACCAAACAGTCTGTTGATGTACTCAATCCAGGTTTGGTAGGGGTTAAAAAGTGCATAATTGTGTTGGGTATATAGCTCCCAATGGTTAGGGTTGAATTGACCTGATGAGGTGAAATCTTGTTTGGCTAGTCTTAAACTTTCATCAACGATAATAACTTTTTCCTTTTCGTAGAAATGATCTGCTTTCCAATCTAGTTGGGCTCTTTCAGTTGGAGGAATCCAATAACCAAAACATTTCGGCCAATCTGGACAGCCCATTCCGCTTCCAGTCATTCTGACAATCGCACCCGCAGCAATGACGAGGTAGACGAGTATCAATGATATTTTAATAAATGTTATAAGGTTATTTTTCATTTGGTTTGAGTCCTATTTCGTTTCCTTTTTCAAGCATTAAATTATATGCAGCTTCGTATTCGTTGGGAATTTGACCTTCCAAGATGGCTTCTTTGATGAATTCTTTTATAATTCCAATTTCTTTACAGGGGCTTAAATTGAAATGTTCCATGATAATTTCACCCGTAATTGGCGGTTGAAAATTCCTTACTCGATCACGTTCCTCTACTTCAACAATCTTTTTTCTAACGACTTTAAAATTATCATGATACCGTTGAAAACGTTTGGGGTTTTTAGTCGTAATGTCTGCTTCGCAAAGTGTGATGAGGTCTTCTAGAATCGTTCCTGCATCAAAAATAAGCCTGCGAATGGCTGCATCAGTGACGATATCCTCTGAAATAATAATAGGACGCGAACTCATAAAAACTAACCTTTGAACGTATTTCATTTTCTCATTCAGTGGCATTTTAAGTCTTTTGAACAACCGATAAACCATTTTTGAGCCCACAAATTCATGAGAATGAAAAGTCCATCCTACTTTTTGACTGAATTTCTTTGTTGGAGCTTTCCCAATGTCATGAAGCAATGCACCCCACCTTAGCCAAAGATTATCGGTGTTTGGACAGATGTTGTCCACAACCTCAAGGGTGTGGTAAAAGTTATCTTTATGTAGCTGACCTTGTATTTCCTCAATTCCTTTAAGTTCGGTCAATTCGGGTAGGATTTTTTCCAATAAACCATTTACTTCTAACAATAGAAATCCTCTCGAAGGTTCAGACGTTAATAATATTTTATTTAATTCTTCAACGATGCGCTCGTTGGTGATGATGTCAATGCGCTCAGCATTTTCCTTAATCGCGTTTAAGGATCTGCTTTCGATTTCAAAATTTAGTTGAGAAGCAAAACGAATGGCACGAAGCATTCGAAGTGGATCATCGGAATATGTAATTGAAGGATCAAGCGGGGTTTTAATGATGCCGTTTTTTAAATCTTCTGCACCATTAAAAGGATCCAATAATTCTCCAGTATTGTTCTTGTTTAAGCTTATCGCGAGTGCGTTAATCGTAAAATCTCTTCGGTTTTGATCGTCTTCTAAAGTACCGGAAGTCACTTCTGGATTTCTACTCTCCTCGCTGTAAGATTCTTTTCGTGCACCTACAAACTCCAACGTAATGTCGTTCCACTGTACCATAGCTGTACCATAGGATTTAAAAACTTGAACAGGTCGTGCTCCAGGGAGTTTTCTCTGTACGACTTTGGCAAGATCAATACCAGATCCGACAGAAACGATGTCGATGTCCGGTCCAGATTTTCTTCCCAACAAATGGTCTCTCACAAAACCACCAACAACATAGCTTTCTATTTTTGTTTCTGAGGTACATGCAATGAGTACCTGAAAAACCGCTAGTTCTAATATTTGGCTAAAATCTTTATTTAGCATGTTATTCCCTTAGTGTGGTTATTACTCCCGAGGGAGTAATTTTTATTATTCTCGATGGAATATTACTGATTAGGTTTTTATCTAAATCGATTATCAAATCAACCCCGTTAATTATCTCATCGCATATTTCATCGAATTTTTTTGGATGTGCCTGACCACTAATATTTGCAGATGTAGAAACTACTGGCTTTCCAAATGCAACAATTAATGAATTACAAAAATAATGTTTTACGATTCTAATTGCGACAGTATTGTCTGAAGAAATTACATTTTTTGCAATTCCTTTTGAATTTGGATAAATAATGGTAGTTGGTCTTTTATCATTTATAAATTCCTCTGGAATCTCTGTTTTTTTTTCAAGAAACTGATCTAGCATGTTTAAATCTGACACCATGCAAACCATCGATTTAGTCTCTGATCTTTTTTTTAACTGATAAACTTTTTCAACTGCTTTTTCAGATGTAGCGTCACACATGATGCCCCAGATGGTATCCGTTGCTGAAAGAATTAATTTACCCTCCTTTAAATAGTTTACAGCTTGGTCGGTATCCATATATCTTACAAAAGTAAAAATTTATGATTCTTTGAACCCATTCATCGATAGATCAACAGGTCCTTAATTGATATATTATCCACCTCTAAAAAGGAATGATATAACTTTTTTTAAACCGCAACGTTGTGCTCTCGAAGCGCATTATTTAAAGATGTTTTCTTATCAGTACTTTCTTTTCTTTTACCAATGATAAGTGCACAAGGTACTTGATAATTGCCTGCAGGGAAAGTTTTGGTATAAGTTCCAGGAATAACGACAGAACGCTCAGGTACTTCACCTTTGTATTCAATTGGGCTAGGACCCGATACATCAATGATTTTTGTAGAAGCAGTTAGTACAACATTGGCGCCTAATACAGCTTCTTTTCCTACCCTAACTCCTTCTACTACAATACAGCGAGAACCTACGAATGCATTGTCTTCGATTATAACTGGTGCCGCTTGAAGGGGTTCGAGCACACCTCCGATACCAACACCACCACTGAGGTGAACATTTTTTCCGATTTGAGCGCAACTACCCACCGTTGCCCAAGTATCCACCATAGATCCTTCATCGACATAAGCACCGATGTTGACATAACTTGGCATAAGAATTACACCCCTTGAGATGTAAGCGCCATGTCTTGCCACCGCATGTGGGACTACACGAATTCCTTTTTCTTTATAACCTCTTTTTAAAGGCATCTTGTCATGAAACTCCATAGGACCAGCTTCGAAAGTTTCCATCTTTTGAATAGGAAAATAAAGCACTACTGCTTTTTTTATCCATTCATTGACTTGCCATCCTCCTTCAATTGGACTCGCAACTCTTAGTTTTCCTGCATCTAATTGACTAACAACCTCTCTAATGGTGTCTTGTGTAGCTTTATTTTCTAGGAGGGAACGATCTTCCCATGTTGATTCTATAATTTTTTGCATCTTTATTTTTTTCAAAAATACTGAATTTGATAGTTTTGAGCGACAAAACCTTATTCAAAATATTATTTAGTTTATGGTCTAATAGAGGATTGATTTTTTTTGATTCTTTGTTCTATTCTATTTTTGTGAATGTCTTTACAAATAAATTATATTTGTAAAAAAATAATGGGTATTTTGATAGGGATTGATTTTGGTCAAAAGAGAACTGGGATAGCCATCACAGATCCAGGGAAGATAATTGCCAGTGGACTAACCACTGTTCAGACAAAAGATTTAATAATTTTTCTTGAGGAATATGTACTAAAACATCCTGTTGACAAGTTTGTTGTTGGTGAACCCAAACAAAAAGATGGTTCGGTTTCTGAGGTTGAAGAGTGTATTCTCAAGTTTATAAAAAAGCTAAAGAATAAATTTGCTGATATTTCGATTGAGCGATATGATGAACGATTTACCTCTAAAATTGCCTTTAATACACTTCTGGAAAGTGGAGTTGGAAAGAAAAAAAGACAAAATAAAAGTTTAGTCGATCAAATAAGCGCGACCCTTATCTTGCAATCTTATTTAGAGTCACAATCAAATAAATTAATATGATATTACCGATTGTTGCTTACGGCTATCCAGTCCTAAAGGAAAAAGCAATTCCTATTGCTGAAGATTTCCCAGAATTAGAAACCTTAGTTGAGAACATGTGGGAAACCATGTATGCTGCCAGCGGAGTAGGGCTTGCCGCTCCTCAAATTGGAAAATCTATTCGTTTGTTTGTTGTAGATGCTTCTCCTTTTTCTGAGGATGAAGAATTGGATGCTGACGAAGTTGCTGAATTGGCTCATTTTAAACAAGTATTTATTAATCCCACAATAATAGAAGAAACTGGAGATTTATGGTGCTTTAAAGAGGGTTGCCTCAGTATTCCAGAAATTAGAGAAGAGGTATTGCGAAAAGAACACGTTAAAATCAATTTTTTTGACGAAAATTTAACAGAACACACCATGGAATACAGTGGCTTGGCAGCGCGAATAATACAGCATGAATACGATCACATAGAAGGGGTTTTGTTTACAGATAAACTGAGTCCATTTAAAAGAAAATTAATCAAAGGAAAATTAAGTGATATCTCCAAAGGAAAAATATCACCTGAATATCACATGCGTTTTCCTAACACAAAAAAATCAAGATGAGTGAAAAAATGTTAGAAAAAATAATCGTCATTACTGGAAAATCAGGATTATTTAGAATGCATTCTCAAACCAGAACAGGCGTGATTGCAACTTCGCTAATTGATGGTAAAAAAACAGTCACCAATCCAAGAGAACAAATCAATGTTCTAACAGAAATTCAGATTTACGGAATTAGAGGTGAAGTACCATTAGAAGAGGTTTTTAATAAGATTTTTGTTTATGAAAAAGGAGAAAGTATACGAATAACCCCAAAAGCAAAGAAGGACGAACTAGAGGCCTATTTCTTTGAAGTTTTTCAAGATTATGACGAAGATCGTGTTTATGCAAGTGATATTAAAAAAATCATTCAATGGTACAACCTATTATTGTCCAAAGGGATATTAAAGTTTGAAGCTGAGGTGAGTGCTGAAAATTCAGCGGAAGAACTTCCAAAAGAATCCGTTTAACATGAAACGTTCTCAACAGTTATCTGCTTTTGAGCGTTTGCTTGACATCATGGACGAACTCAGGGAACAATGTCCTTGGGACCGCAAACAAACCTTTGAGTCACTGCGACACTTGACCATCGAAGAAACCTACGAACTCGGTGATGCGATTTTAGATAATGATTTGCAAGAGATCAAGAAAGAGTTGGGTGATTTATTGCTCCATATCGTTTTCTATGCTAAGATTGGAAGTGAACAAAATGCTTTTGATATTGGAGAGGTAGCCAACGAGATTTGTGATAAGCTAATTAATAGGCATCCACATATTTATGGGGATACCAAAGTTGATGATGCTGATCAGGTAATTAAAAACTGGGAATCAATAAAGCTTAAGGAAGGAAGAAATAGCGTTTTGGAAGGAGTTCCCAAAAGTCTCCCCGCCTTGGTCAAAGCTTTTAGAATACAAGAAAAAGCCGCTGGAGTCGGATTTGAGTGGGACAATGCAGAGGATGTTTTAGATAAAGTAAAAGAAGAAATAACCGAATTCAATCAAGAATATGAGGATCAGAATCTTGACAAAATGGAGGATGAATTTGGTGATGTTTTATTCTCTTTAATTAATTATGCCAGGTATCTTAATATTAACCCAGAATTAGCACTAGAAAGAACCAATAAAAAATTCATTAAGCGTTTTAAATACATCGAAGAATCAGCCAAAAACGAAGGAAAGATAATTAATGAATTGACCCTCGATCAGATGGAAGTTTTCTGGAATAAAGCAAAAAAAATTCCTTAGTTATTCTGTCCCTTCTCATTGATTTTCGTTAGTCGCTTCTTCATCTAGTTTTGCCTTTAATCTTCTTATAATTTGTCGTGTGCTCACAAGACGGTTTTCCCAAAATTTATTCCTGATTTTAAGATCTGATATTTTCGAAGAAACTTCTTTGAACAATGGATTTTCACTGCTTGTGTTTGAGAAAAACTCTAAATTATTTTCAAGCTGACGTATTTCAGCATTTATTTCATCACTCTTTTTTTTGACATTTTGAATTTCTTGATTCAATTCATCCTCATTATTTTCAATTAGGAGTAATTTAATATAAGTCTTGCTCTCCTCTTTATCGCTTTCCTCTAGTTTTGATTTTTCAATTAAAGTAACAAAAACTTTACTTAAATCTGCTAATAATTTTTTATCTATACTTACTGTCAAAGCTCCTAAATCGTTGAACTGTTTCCAGCGCTCACTGTAAAATATTTTCAAAGCTTCAATATCATTCGGCAAACTCAATGTTTTAAGATTTTCTATAAATTCATTCTTCACATTATATGCAGCAGCTTCAGCCTCATTTATTTTCTGATAGCCTGACTTAACCCGATCGAAATAAAGATTACAAATGGCTTTAAATTCTTCCCATAAAACGTTCGATAATTTCCGAGGAACAAACCCAATCTCTCTCCAATCTTTTTGGATGTTCTTCATCCGGTCGTTGAAGTCTTTCCAGTTTTCTTTCTCTAGAATATCTTTGACCTCTTGGATTAAATTTTTCTTAAGATCAATGTTGTTTTTTTGCTCGATTTTTTGAGATTTATAAAAGATATTTTTTTGATGATTTATTTCTCGACTAACCGTTCGGAATTTACTCCAGGATGCCTTGCTGTCAGCTTTTGGAACTTGTCCAATGTCTTGAAATTCTTGTCTTAATTTATTGAATAAATTGATCGTATTGTGCCACTCATTATGATTTTTTGGCAAGATGTTTCTGATGCCTTCCATTTTTTCAAGAATAGCCTTTTTCTTTTTTAGATTGTCCTCTAGTATATTGTCATATTCTTTGTCAAACTTTTGCCTTCTGGTGTGGATAATATGGCTCGCTTCCTGAAATCGCTTCCAAAGTTCATCTTCATGTTCCCTACCAACGGGCCCTAAATCGATTTTCCAAAGTCTGTGCAGCGTATTGAGATCCCTAGAAGCTTTTAAAACATCATCTATTTTTGAAAGCGTTTCTGCTTCTTCAATTAGTTTAATTTTTTCTTCGTAGTTGTGTTTAAAATCAAGTTCTCTAAGTTCACGATTTAGATGAAGAAAGTCGTAGAAGATCTCCGTGTGATGCTTGTAAGTCTGCCAGAGATTATTGCTCTGCTCCCTTGGTACGGGACCTGTATTGCGCCAGCTTCCCTGTAACTCTTTAAATCTCTTATAGGTTGTGTTTACATTTTCTTGAACATTAATTAGCTCCTTAAGGCTTTCTATTATCTCCAGCTTCCGATCAAGATTTAGCTTTTGCGAATGTTCTCTTTCTTGAAAAAACTTGCGTTTATTTTGTTTGTATTCATTGACGATAACATCAAAATCTACTTTGTGTTTTGGGCGGTAATAAAAATCAATTTCATTACCTCCTTCATTTATAAATTCTTCTTTTTTATTCTTAAGTTCAGTTTTAAATTTTAATTCAAACTGATTAATTATCTCTTGTATTATTTTATTCTGAGAACTCCAGTTATCTGATTTGCTCGTCTTTTCTAACTCAGTAATAAGTTTCGGAATTTCAAATGTTTTGTAATCAGTTTCCTCCTTCACTTCTTGGGAAATCTCTTCAGAATCTTTGGCAATGTCTTTAGTTTTTTGAGATTTCTTTTCCTTAGCAATTGTTTTATTTTCAACAACTACTTTCGAATCACCTTCTAAAGGAAGAGCAGCTCCAAGAACCTCCTCTTTTTTTTCCTCATTAGGATCGTTGGCTTTACTATTTGCTTTGGCCATTTTTCTTTTTTAATTAAAATATGTGGTTAAAATTTACAAAAAAAATAGGATCGAACCTATTCATTCCATATTTTCCATGATTTTTCTGCTTGAAACTCAAGCATTTTTAATCCATTAGAAACTGTACAGCCCATTTCTTTTCCTTTTCTCAAGAACAAGGTTTCAAGCGGATTATAGATAAGGTCAAAAAGAGTATGGGACCCATTTAAATCATTGTAAGGAATAGAAGGACATTTTTCTGTATTGGGAAAAGTTCCAACAGGAGAGGTGTTTATGATGAGTTGATTGTTCTTTAAAATTTCAGAGTCAACAGCCTCATAGGAAAGTTGGCCTTGTTCTGGATTTCTCGAAACAAAATTGAATTGGATGTTTAGTATTTCAAGTGCAAAGGCAATGGCCGCTGAGGCACCTCCTGTCCCTAAAATTAGCGCAGATACAGGGAGTTTTTCTGTAATTTCTAACAACGATTTTTGAAATCCATACGCATCAGTATTGTGTCCCGTTGTTTCACCATTTTCATTAAATGCAATGGTGTTTACTGCCCCTATTTTTTTAGATTGTGGTGAAAGTTTATCCAAAAAAGGAAGCACTTCTTTTTTGTAAGGAATTGTTACGTTGAGCCCATTAAGGCCATGAGTTTTGAAAACACTTTTGATTTCCTCGATTTCTTTAAGATCAAAGTTTTCATAGCTGGAATCGAGTAATCCATTTTTTTTAAACTTATCTGCAAAATATCCCCGAGAGAAAGAATATTCTATGTCCTTTCCGACCAATCCAAATTTTTTCATTTCATTTTTTTGAGACGCCATATCTTTCTAGAAGTGCGACTGTAATTCCTCCTAAAATTATGAAGATTAAAACGATCCAGAAGCTACTTTTATTAAAATTAGGTAAGAAATAGTCATAATATACAATAATTGGATTTCCAACCGCATTGTAAAGTATTTCACTCAAAGAATCAATTTTATAAACTTTGTCTTTCCATGGCCATAATATCCCCAATGATCCTGCTATAAAACCAATGATGATTGCTGTTGTGTTCTGTTTATACTCTCTAAGCACCCAACTTAATACATTAGAAAAGACAACAAGGCCCGTAACAGATCCTAAAGTAAAGACCAATACTAAAATTAAAAGGCGAACTCTTTCCGGATCATTTACAAACTCGAGGTCAAACTGCAATAGATCGACAATGGTAAAATAGAGTGCATTTACAGCATCTACCAACAACAGTGAATAATTACCCAACAAAAGAAGTAAAAAGGAACCTGAGAGCCCTGGCAATGTCATTCCGGAAACGCCTATGAAACCACAGAAGAAAACAAAAGGAAGGTAGTCGTTTTCGGTCATGGGTTTGGTGAACATCATCAGCAATCCGCAGCCAAGACCCATCAAAAAAAAGCCAACGGTCTTGTAATTCCATTTTTTAACATCATGATAAATGAAATATAGGGAAGAGAGAATCATTCCAAAAAAAAGTCCAAAAACTTCAGTTTCAAAGTTTTTTATAAGGAAGTCAAGCAACAGTGAGACGCTAAAATAACTGATGCCAACACCTAAGAATAGAAGACCTAAAAATCTACCATTGATATACTGAACAAAGGGTTTCCAGCCGCGATTAACCAAAATAGAAAATGCTTTTAAATTTATTTTTTGGAGAGAATAAATGAGTTCCTCGTAAAAGCCAGCGACAAATGCAACCACCCCTCCAGAAACCCCTGGAACTTTGTTTGCAGCTCCCATTGCGATTCCCTTAAACACCAATAAAATATTTTTTTTAATGGTGGATGAAAATAAATTCATGAATTGATTTTTCGGTTCATATTTCTTTCAAGCATTAAGATAGAAAAACCGCCAACAATAAATAATAAAATTGCAATGAATATTTGTGGATCGCCTCCATAATTCTGAGGCATTATGGCCTGGGTTAAAGTTTTTGTTTTTTCCCCAAAAATAATTATTTCTGTTTGTTGCCATGGCCATATTTTGTGAAGAGCTCCGATCATTAACCCGATTAATAGGGCCATTGTTTTGTCACTGTGCTTTGCGAGCATCCATTTTAATACTGAAGCAAAAGATCGCAAACCGATGATTGCTCCCATACAAAAAACCAGCAGTTTGGTATATGTAGTGATGAAAGCATCAAATTGAAAGTTAGACCAAATCCTAATGGCATCCTGAAGAATGGTGAGTAAAGTTGTATAGGCGCCAAGAATCAAGAGAAGGTAAGCTCCAGAAATCCCTGGAAGGATCATTGCTATGATTCCAATCATCCCACAGATAAAGAGATAGAACAGGCTTATTTCTTGATTGTTAGGGGAAATCTGAGTCAGCGAAAAAGCGAGAATTATTCCAGTGAAAAGCAATAAAAATCTAATTGTATTCCAGTGTAAAACTTCTTTTTTTAGTATAAAAATACTAGCTGTCAATAGTCCAAAGAAAAACGACCAAATCGCAATCGGTTGATTTTCAATCAGCCATTTTATGAAAAAAGAAAGAAATATTATGCTGCTTAAAATCCCTGAAAAAACAGTAACTAGAAATTTTCCGTTGATGCTTATCCAAAACTGTTTTGGATCGTTATTTAATAATAACTTTAAATTTTCAACATTAAACTTAGCGATAGATTGGATCAATTCCTCATATATCCCAGTAATTAGGGCAATGGTTCCACCAGAGACCCCCGGGACCAAGTCCGCCATTCCCATGGCCATACCTTTTAAAAACAGAATAGTATTTTTTGATTTTTTTGTACCCAAAAATATGTTGATTTACGTAATTAGATTTTTGTAAATTCAGGAAAAAGATGATTGATTTTTGAAGGCAAAGGAAGATTTTGTTTTGCTTTTTCAAAGAGCTTTAAGCCCTCTTTTTTCATCCCAATTCTCATTTTACATCCCGCCAATCTGTAAAGAAAAGAAGCTTTGTTGTTATGGTACTCTAATGCTTTTTCTCCAACTTCTATGGCTTGATCCCATTCTTTAAGATGAATAAGAGAATCCATCCAAATGACCCAAGTTTTTAAGTAATGTTGACCAAGTTCTACTTGATTATCACATGCCAAAGCAGCTTCTTCATAGAAATTCATTTCAAAGTGTATTTCTCCACTTTTCCGCCATAAGTCTGCACTATCTCCGTTTGCTAATATTGATTTCCGCACATAATATTGCGCTTTTAGGTATTCTTTTTTCTTTAAAAAGAAATCAACTAAAGAAATCCAGCTTTTCTCATGATTAGGTTCGAGTTTAATTGATTGTTTAAAAAACTGAACTGCTAGATCTTCATTTCCAAGTTTTAAATGTGATTTTCCAATTCGGTGATTTACATAAGCATTGGGGTCGTTGAGCTGTAGTGATATCTCATAGTTGTCAATGGCTTCATTGATCCGCCCCATCTTTTCTAGTAGCTTCCCTTTTTCTATGTAGGCTCCAGTAAAAGAGTCATCACTGATTATTGCAAATTCAAAAGCGGATAATGCTTCTTCATTTTTTTCGATATTAACATACAATTTACCCAATTGATGCCAAGCAATTTCGCTGTAAGGGTTTGTTTCAAGGATATTGTTTAAGGTGCCAATAGCTTCGAGGTCTTCTTCGAGTTGATCGTAACAATACAATAGGTTGTATAATGATTGATAGTCGTAAGGGTTTTCCTCTACACATTTTAGAAAAAAGCTTTTAGCTTTAAAATAGTCTTCTAGGAAAAGGTATTCCATTCCGATTAAGTTCCAAACTTCAACCTCATCATCGGTCAATTCAAGAGCTTTTTCTAAAAATTCAATTGCCAAGGTATGGTTTTTTTTCTTCGAAAAAATACTTGCTCGCTGTAAGAAAACCTCTTCGTGATAAGGCGAAATTTGCTCAATTTCAAGCAATAATGAATGCGCCTCATCAAAAGAACCATCGAAAAGTAGAAGTTCGCTTTCCAAAAGCATCAACTCAACATTTCTAGGATGTTGTGCCATTGACATTTCCAGTGCCTTTCGAGCCAGCTTAAATTGAGAAAAATCAATATAGTGGTTAATAATACTTTCAAACTCTAGTGCATCAAAAAAGAGCACTTGGTTGGTCTTGAGCATTTGCTCAAACTTGGTTATAAATGGGTTGTTATCTTTCGAAAATTGATCGAACATAGAATGCTAATAAAACATTAATAAAATTAGATAAGTTAGGGGCATTTAGATGGGGTAGCGATTTATTGTTGTCAACAATATATCAACATTTTTAGACTTCATCGAGCGTTTGAGATATTATTTTACATCCCGCGATGATTTCCTGATCAGAAATATTAAGTGGAGGTGAGATTCTAATGGCATTCTTTTCCCACAAAAGCCAAAAAAGTAAGAGTCCTTTTTTTAAACAACGATGTACCAATTGATTGGGAATTTCATCATCTTCAAATATTGGTGCAAGCATTAGTCCAGTTCCATTGATTTGTTTTATTTTAGGGTGTTGAAGGTGTTTTCTAAATAGTTCTTCCTTGTTTTTTATATCTGCAATAATTTTTGAACTGATAATTTCTTCAACATTTGCTAAAGCTGCAGCTGCAATTACAGGGTTTCCTCCAAAAGTAGTGATGTGGCCTAATTTCGGATTTTTTTCAAGTACTTTCATTAAAGCTGAAGCTGCTGAAAACGCACCAATTGGCATTCCGCCTCCCAAAGCCTTTCCCATTACGACAATGTCTGGGGAGATCCCAAAGTGTTCAAAACCAAACATTTTACCTGTTCTCCCAAACCCAGGTTGAACTTCATCCAGGATTAAAAGCGCTCCTGTTTCTTCACATCTTTTTTTAACCTTTTTTAGATAATCATTTTCGGGTAAAAGAAATCCAGCACCTCCTTGAATGGTTTCAAGAACTACTGCTGCAGTTGATTTATTTATTTTCTCTAAATCTTTTTCATTATTAAAAACAATAAAATTTATTCCTGGTAGTAAAGGACGATAGGCCATTTTTTGATTCTCGTCTCCCAACAGACTTAAAGCGCCGTGCGTGCTTCCATGGTAAGAGTTTTTTGCGCCGATGAGTTCAGATCTTCCCGTCACTCGCTTTGCCAATTTCATTGCCCCTTCGATTGCTTCCGTCCCCGAATTTGTTAAATAAACAACCTCATGGTTTTGAGGGAGTAAATCAATAATCAGCTTACAAAGCTTTACGGAAGGTTCTTGAGCAAATTCACCATAAACCATTACGTGCATGTATTTCGATACTTGGTTTTGAACGGCTTCAATAATCTTAGGGTGAGAATGTCCTAATGCACATGCTGATACTCCTGCCACAAAATCTAAATATTTTTTTCCATGGATATCAAAAATATAAGTCCCCTTTGCACTTTTTACTTCCAAACCCAGAGGGTAGGGTGTTGTTTTTGCTTGATATTTTAGAAAATCATTAAGCAAAAGGCTATGGTTTTAAAATTTTAGGTAAAAAGCCCTCGGGAGTAACTATTGCATTAATTTCCCGAGGGACATATAGATTGTCTTCCTCACTGAATAAATCATCGATTTCATTAGGGCGTTCATCTTCTCGCCAAATAAATCCCTCTAAAATTCTTTCGTTCGTGGGCAGATCCTTTTCTGGAAATAAATCTCCATCAGGACTCACGTAAAAAGTAATGTCCTCAATTTGATTGTTTGCCGTTACCATCGTCAATCTACTACACGTAGTTTGATTAATACCAATCAATTCAGATTCATCATCAGAGTACATATAATAAATCACTTCAGTATTCTTAACTATTTCAATATCCTTCAGCTTTCCGTCTGTAAAGCTACCGTTGAGAATTCCCCCTTTTATTTGATTGAACCCTTCGTCACTAATGGAATCTTTTTCAATAATCCAGCTGTTTCCAATAATCTTTAAGGAGTCTAATTTTTTTGTTTTAATATTTGAAGTTAAAAAGATTTCATCCCCCGACATTTGACTTCTTCCAAACCATAATACAGGGTTTCTCGCGTTTTTTTGACTGATGTTAAAGGTTCTGTTTTCTATTTTTGAAAGTGGCATTTTGAGTAATTTAATTAAACCTGTTTTTTGGTTCAGGTGTAAGGAATCCGACTTGCCGCGCAAGTCAGATTTGAAAATTTTCACGCCGTAATAGGCTCTTAAAATTCTTTCCTCGTCTGGGCCAGTAGCGATTAGAGTGTCAGCGTGAATAAATAGAGAATCGTTGTCGATAATGTTTCTTGCAACAGCCCTTCGAGTAATAATTGCTGAGTCTTTAGCTTTAAAAATTTCTCCATAATGTCCATTAATTACTGACTTATTTAGAGTGTCAATGATGCTCACATTGTTTGTCCCTGCAGCATAATTCCTTTCGTTTTCAAAAAAAAGACTATCTCCTCTAATCTCTTTATTATTGTATAATATTATTGCTTTTTTTTGAAAATTTCCTTTTTGAATTTTAGTTTCATAGGCTCCTTTTTCGCAATAAATATCATAGTCTTCACCAATAATAGTGGTCGGTCCATAAAAATAAGCTTTATTGAGTTCCGTGAAATAATCTAATTGTTGGGATTTTAAATCATATTCAGGATTTTCGATTTTAACATTAGAAATGAATCGATATTTTTTCTGATTTATGAAATATATCCCACGATTACTGGTGAGCTTACTTTTCTCATCCAGAATTACTCCTCGCGAATTGTAATAGGCTTTTGAATTTAGGCGATCTAAATACAAAGTATCTGTCTTTAAATTCATGTCGGGTCTTTCTAGAAAAACTTCACCCCAAGCAATCGCTAATTTTAAATTTCCATCATATTCTAAATAATCACAACTCATCTTAAGGGTATCCCCTTGAGTGAAAAGCACATTTCCTTTTGCTTTAAAAAAGTTTTTTTTGGGATAGAAGTAAGTCAAATCTGATTTAATCAATGCCCCTTCATGTAAAAGGTGAACTCTAACATCATTTCTTTTTACCAATATGTTAGCTCCTGGGAATTTTACCTGATCTTGGGTAGATCCACCTGCTTGTATGATCTCAATTATTTTGGGCGCCTCCTGTCCTAAGGAGGATACAAAAGTCATTGCACTTATCAGTGTCAGTACAGTATACTTTTTAATTGATTTCACAATAAAAATATTGATGAAGCAGCGTTAGAAATCTATCTATAAATAGTCTGTTTTCTATCTGGCCCCAAGGATACAATTTTAATAGGTGTTTGAAGTTCTTTTTCAAGAAATTCTATATAATCATAAAATGATTTTGGAAACTGATCTTCTGAGGTCATTTGAGTTAAATCCTCTTTCCATCCTTCCATTTCAAAGTATTCTGGAGTGACTAATTCTGGAGAAATATCGTAAGGAAAAAAGTCGATTGACCCTTCTGAAGTTCTGTAACTGTTGCAGAGTTTAATTTTTTTAAAGCCTGAAAGCACATCACCTTTCATCATCATTAATTGAGTAACTCCGTTAACCTGAATGGCATACTTTAAAGCGACCAAATCGATCCAGCCACATCTTCTTGCTCTTCCAGTAGTCGATCCAAATTCATTGCCCAGTTTGGCCATTCTTTCTCCGTCATGATCAAACAATTCAGTCGGAAAAGGCCCGCTTCCTACACGGGTAGCGTAAGCTTTAAAAATACCATAAACTTGTTTTATTTTATTGGGTGCAATCCCCAATCCTGTGCATGCACCTGCTGCTGTGGTGGTAGAAGAGGTTACAAAAGGATAGGTGCCAAAGTCAATATCCAAAAGGGACCCTTGTGCTCCTTCTGCTAGAATGTTTTTTCCAGCCTCCTGTGCTTTTTGAAGATAGTTTTCACTGTCAACAAACTTACACTCTTTTAGAACCTTAATTCCTTCAAAAAACTCTTCTTCGAGGAGGGGAAGGTCATATTCAATATTACTATCGTAAAAGTCCAGCATTTTTAAGTGCTTTGCTACTAAAGATTTGTATTTTTCTTTCCAGTTTTTAGAAACAATATCACCTACTCTAATTCCGTTTCTTCCGGTCTTATCCATATAGGTTGGTCCGATACCTTTAAGTGTAGAGCCAATTTTCGCTTTACCTTTAGAAGCTTCAGAAGCAGCATCTAAAAGTCTGTGGGTAGGTAAAATCAGATGTGCTTTCTTTGAGATTAATAATTTCTCACGATAATTGATTTTGTAAGGAGCAAGGTTGTCCAACTCTCGTTTAAAAACAACGGGATCAATCACAACTCCATTCCCAATGAGGTTCACTACTTCTGGGTGAAATATTCCAGATGGAATTGTGTGTAAAACGTGTTTTATTCCTTCAAATTCAAGTGTATGTCCTGCATTGGGACCTCCTTGGAATCGGGCTATTATATCATAGGACTTTGTCAATACATCAACTATTTTTCCTTTTCCTTCGTCGCCCCATTGGAGTCCTAGCAATAAATCTACTGGCATATTATATTATAGTTTTTTTTTTTTTTGTGCCATAAAAGTATAAAGAATGATTGTGAATATCGATATCAAAAATTTCTTCTATAGTCTTTTTTATATTTTGAATTCGGGGATCACAGAATTCCTTAACTTCTCCGGTATCCGTAAAGATTACATGGTCATGTTGACGATCAAAATATGACTTCTCATATTGTGCTTGTGTTTTGCCAAATTGGTGTTTTCTGACCAAGCCACATTCGAGTAATAACTCTATCGTATTGTATAAAGTCGCTCGACTAACACGATAGTTTTTGTTTTTCATCGTAATGTATAGCGTCTCGATATCAAAGTGCTCCTTGTTATCGTAAACCTCATAAAGAATCGCAAAACGTTCAGGGGTTTTGCGATGCAAATGCTTACTTAGGAAATTTATAAAAACTTCTTTTACTATTTCTTGACTTGATTTATTAGGTTCCATACTTTACAAAGATAAGCGTAAAATTAATCTCTCATAACTTTATCGATTCCTTTAATCTTCAGAAGGTTTTCCAGTAGTCGATTTAATATTGTTTTGTTCTTAACACTTACGCGAATAACACCCGTAAATATCCCATCATCGCTATCAAAACTTAATTTAACAATATTCACATTCATTTGATTTGAAATCAGACGGGTTACATCGCTTACGATACCCATATTGTCGATTCCAGAAAGCTTAAGATTTACTGTAAACTCATCAGAAGAATAATCTATCCATTTGGCAGAAATAATACGATAGGCATAGTTAGATTGAAGAGAAAGGGCATTAGGACATTCTTTTTTGTGAACTTTAACTCCTTCATTGATTGTGATAAACCCAAATACTTCTTCCCCAGCAATTGGATTGCAACAAGGCGATAAAGAATGTTTCAAATTCTCTTTTTCTTTACCAAACACTAGGGTATCAAATTTTTGTGTGATGTCCTTTGTGTCTTTTCTAGGTAAAGTGTTTTTCTTTCTAATTCTCTTTTTAAAGAAATTTAAAAAGCTGTTGTTGTATTCCGAATAAAAGTTTTTTAATTGTTTGTTGTCAATGGTGCCTATACCCACACGATAAAAAAGATCTAAACTGCTGTTGAGCTTAAAAAAACGAAGCATATAGCTCGTTGTCTTTTCATTTAGAGTTATTTTAAGCTGCTTTAGTTTCCTTCTTAAGAGCTCTCTTCCGTCCTCTGCAATTCTTTTTTTTTCTTCGTTTAAGGAAGATTTTATTTTTGATTTTGCCCTAGAAGTTATCACAAAATCAAACCAGTTAGCACTTGGTTTGATGCTCTCAGAAGTCATGATTTCAACAAGTTCACCACTTTTTAAAACCCTGCTAAGTGGAACTAACTTTCCGTTAACCCTAGCGCCACGAGTTTTCATTCCTATTTCAGTATGAATACTAAAGGCAAAATCGAGAGCAGTAGCTCCTTTAGGAAGCGATTTTAATTCTCCATCGGGGGTAAAAACAAAAATTTCTTTTGCATAAAGATTTAGCTTAAAACTTTCTACAAAATCAATTGCATTTTCAGTATTATTTTCAATAACTTCTTGGAGCTTATCTAGCCAGCCTTCAATACCGATATCTTTTTGTTCTCCGTGTTTGTATTTGTAATGAGCTGCATATCCCTTTTCAGCGATCTCATGCATACGTTCAGAGCGTATTTGAATTTCTATCCACTTGTTTTCAGGCCCCATAACAGTTACGTGTAGCGCTTCGTATCCATTCGATTTTGGTCCAGTAATCCAATCTCTCAGTCGGGTGGGGTTAGGCACAAAATGGTCCGTTATTATAGAATAAATCTTCCACGCCAAAAACTTTTCGTTTTTATGGGTGGCTTTATAAATTATCCGGATGGCAAATTTGTCAAAAATCTCTTCAAAAGTTATGTTTTGACTAAGCATTTTTCGGTGAATAGAAAAGATCGATTTACTCCTTCCCTTAACTTGGTATTTCAATCGTTCTTTATCGAGCGCCATTTCGATAATTCCAGAAAATGACTTTATATATTGGTCTTGAACTTCTCTACTTTCTTCTATGTTATTCTTAATAGAATCAAAACGATTGGGTTCAATGTATTTAAAACTTAAATCTTCAAGCTCAGTTTTGATATTGTAAAGCCCAATGCGATGTGCCATCGGGGCATAAATATAGAGGGTCTCTGAGGCGATTTTTAGCTGCTTGTGTTCGGGCATTCCTCCCAAGGTCTGCATGTTGTGCAAACGGTCGGCAATCTTAATGATAATGACACGAACATCATCATTTAGGGTCAGTAACATTTTTCTGAAATTCTCAGCCTGTAGGGAGATATCTTTGTCTTTTTTAAGATTAGATATTTTTGTAAGTCCATCAACAATTTTAGAAACGTTTGTCCCAAAAAGCCTTCCGATGTCTTCCAAACCGTATTCTGTATCTTCGACTACATCGTGAAGCAAAGCGGAGGCAATGGAGGTGGCATCCATTCCAATTTGGTGAGCAACTATTTTCGCAACGCTAATGGGGTGAAAAACATAGGCTTCTCCAGTTTTTCTTCGTTGGGTTTTATGCGCATCAACTGCTGTGTCAAAAGCAGCCCGGATCATTTTCTTATCCTCTTTGGTTAGCGTTTGATAACTGATTCGCAAAAGCTCTTTGTATTGCTTTGCAATTTCTTTATTCTCTATTTCTTCGCTAACCATCATCTTTAACTAAAGGTACTTGAAAAATTTTGTTTATTCAAAATTAATCCCCGATAACATGATACATTAAAATCCCTGCCGAAACGGATAAATTCAATGAATCTATTGGAGGTTTTACTGGAATTTTAACAATGACATCTGCTTGATCTAACCAAATAGAACTCAAGCCCATGTCTTCGGTTCCAAAAACTAAAGCTGTTGGTCGGGTATAACTTACTTTTTTATAGTCTTGAGCTTTTCCATTTAAAGCCGCCGCCATTATGTTTAAACTTTTTTCTTTGAGATAATTGATCACATTCTCTGAACTATCAAGTGCAATCGGGAGGGCAAAAACACCACCTAAGCTGTTTCTGACAACTGTTGGATGATAGAGGTCTGTCCTTGGGTTTGAAATAATTACCGCATCCATTCCTGCAGCTGAGGCCGTCCGGAGTATCGCCCCAATGTTCCCCGGTTTTTCGGGGGCTTCGACGACTAAAACAATGCTATTTTCATTTAATTTTAATTGGTCTAAATCATGTGTTTTAGACTTTACAATTGCGATTATTTTTTCTGAACCTGATCGAATACTAATACTGTCAAAAAGTGCTTCATTTAATTCAAAAAAGTGTGCTTTGATTTTAAGCTGAAAATCTTTTAAATATTTTTCTTTAACAAAGATACTTTCCAATTGATAGCCTTTTTCCATTGCGCGGAGCAATTCGCGTTCGCCTTCAATTACGAAACAGCTTTTCTTTTTTCTTTCCCTAGACTTAACTAACAAAAGTTTTAATCTTTTAATAGCGGGATTTTGGCTACTTGTTATTTTTGTTATAAAATCCATAGCTCAAAGATACATTTCCCTGATCTAAAATACTGGATTACTTCTTAATGGATTTTTTATGATGATTAATGACCAATCCAACCATTTCGTTATAACTCATTATTCCACTTTTTTGACCGTTGACTTTGAGGTATTCATCATATGATTTTTTAAAAATAGGTCTCAATGGATTTTTATAGTCCAACCAAAATCGATTGACAACTCTGATGTTTTTGATGATCCCCGGATTCAGGTTTCCAATTATTTCAATTGCTTTTTTGCGATCGGATATCAACAAATTACCATAACAATATCTTATTGCAAATGTATAGCCAGCATATTGAACGTAGGGGTCTTCACTATTAATTGCTGAGAAAAATGCAATAAAATTGGCTTCTTTTTCTGAGGCGTAACCCATTTGATGTGCAGTTTCGTGAAGAATTGTTGTGATGAAACTGACCTTTGGAATTTTACTATTCACTTGTGCCTCCAATGTTATTGGATTCAAATAACCGGAATAACCCATGTAGGTTAACGGGAGACTAAATAGTGATTTTTTCACCTTGTATATTTCCTCCAGTTGATTGTTCGTTAGGGGGTCAAAAGAAACTGTTTTCTCAAACAATTCCTCTTTCGAATAAGGGAAATCAACAGCTAAACTGTCAATTCCCACCAGACTCAGGTGAAGCTCGTTAGACTTTGTGACCAGATAATTTAGTGTATTTTCTAAATCAGTTTGATCATATTCGATACTCATTCCCATCTGCTCGTTCAATGGTTTTCTGTGATAATTAATTCCCCATGTAAGATGAAACAAAAGAGAAATTAAAGCAACTAAAGCACCGATTTCTCGAATAATAAGAAGTGGTTTTTTAACCTCGAAGGTGAAGAATTTATAGAAATACCTGATTGAAAAAAAAATCATAAAAAAATATAAAAGATCTCCAACAGAAAAAGAAAATAGATTAAAGAACCCTCCGTGCAGTTTATAAACAAGGGGGTAAATTTTTTCACTGTAGTAGGATTCAACCCACTCAGGGTTCCTTCGGATATAATAAATAAAAAGGAGCTGAGGTAAAATAGAAATCCAAAGTAGAAGACTGGTTTTATTTTTCATTCCATTAAATAAAAAAAGCCCATTTTAAACAACGGGCTTCTGTGGTTTGTTCTTTATCTATTTAATTAGCTCAACAATCTCAACTTCAAATACCAAGTCAGATTTTGGCGGAATACCACCGTTGCCATTCTCTCCATATGCGATGTCATATGGAAGGAAAAGTGTTGCTTTATCTCCCGCACTTAATAGTTTTAACCCTTCTTTAAAACCTTCAATCATTCTTGCTTCAGCACCTACATCTGCAGGAATTGGCTGATATTGCCCAGCAGCTTTTTTGTTTTCATCAACGATGCCAAGTGCTTCTGCAGTTTTTAAGTTGCTAGTTTCCAGGACCACCCCATCTGCAAAATAAACAGCATAGTGAGTCAATGCTTTGTCGGTAGTGGTTACTTTTGCACCCGTTCCTTTTTCACTAATAAAATATTGTAACCCAGAAGCAGTGGTCGTTGCTTGTGATTTTTGATTTTCAAATCGTGCAACAGTTTCTTTGATCATTGCAGCTGACTTTTCTGCTTTCTCTTTTTCTACAATGGCTTTGTTAGCAAAATAACTTGAGAAAACTTTAGGAGCATCGAAACTACGAGCGTCACTTCCTTTTCGTATGATAGTAATTTTTTTAATGGTGTCATTTTGAGCAATGCTATCAACAACTTCCTGACCTTTTACAACCTTTCCAAATACTGTATGCTTCCCATTTAACCATGAAGTTTCTTTATAGGTGATGAAAAACTGACTTCCGTTAGTTGCCGGTCCAGAATTGGCCATTGAAAGTATACCAGGACCACTGTGCGTTAAATCTGTAAATTCATCGTCAAAACTATAGCCAGGGCCTCCAGTTCCTATGCCAGTAGGATCCCCACCTTGAACCATAAAGTCTTTTAGAACCCTGTGAAATAGTAAACCGTTATAATATTTTTTTCCGTTAAATTCTTCAGCAACTTCTGTATTATCTCCTTCGCTTAGGGAAACAAAATTGGCGACAGTAATGGGTGTTTTTTCCATTTCCAGTCTTAAGATGACATTTCCTTTGTTGGTTTCTAGGTCAGCATACAATCCAGAATCAAGATCGGGATATTCTGTGTCGCAACTCATTACTAGTGCAATTATAAGCAATCCAACTAATTTCATATTTTTCATGGGTTTTTATTTTTTTCAAGTTTTAAAAGTTCAATGGTAAAACGAAGTGGTTGGTTGATTCCAATTTTATCACCATCTCCCTGATATCCATAGCAAAGGTAGGAAGGAAAAAGAAAAACTACAACATCTCCTGACTTCATGACCTTAATTCCCTCCCGAAGGGCTGGTATCAAGTCTTCTTGGTCAATGAAAAAAGATACAACTCCTAAGGCTGCTTCATCATACAATAAGTTTTTATTTAAGTCTTCAATTCTATAGGAAAATGTGACGCGATCTCCGCGTTCAGGAACAAATAAAGATTCATTGGTCTCTTTTTTAAAAGCATACCAAAATCCTTTTGGGGAAATTTTAAATTCAAAATTTTGTTCTTTTTTTATTATTTTTTTAAAAAGAGTTTGTTCTACCGATAAAGTGGTTTTATTTCTTATCGCAGATTCTTTCAAGAAAAACTGCTTTTGCTTGTTAATTGGACGTCGAGGCTCTAGCTCTTTGCATCCTAGGAACAAAATAACGGTAAGCATGAAAATCTTAATATTATTCATTTAAGTAGATTTTTGACTTTTGAAATAGAATTTATAAATTTCGATTCAGTTTCCGACAAGCTAAGTTTAGAGGCACCACCAGCTGCATTGTGATGTCCTCCTCCATTGAAATATGTTCTTGCAAAATCATTTACAGAGAAAGCCCCTTTAGATCTAAAAGACATTTTTATTATTTGCTCCTGCTCGTTTTCAATCATAATTACTGCCATTGAAATCCCAACAAGGCTGAGGCCATAATTGACAAAACCTTCAGTGTCTCCTTTCTTGAAATTATTTTTATTAAGTTCTTCTTGAGAAATTGTAATATAGACGACAGGTAGTTCCTTAATTTTCTTCAAATTGGTTAAGGCTGTTCCTAGGAGTCGCAAACGATCAAAGGTGAAAGTGTCATAAATATTTTGATGAATTTCGGAATGATTCGCTCCTTTGTCTATCAATTCTGCAATGACATGATGGGTCTTTGAAGTGGTCGAGGGAAAACGAAATGAACCCGAATCAGTCATGATGCCAGTATAGAGACAAGTGGCAATTTTTTGATCAATTTGTGCTGCGTTTAACTGAGAAATTAAATTGTAAACCATTTCGCAGGTAGAGCCAATATTCGAGTCAGAATACATTATATCTGCATAATCACTTGGGTCTTGATGATGGTCAATCATTATTTTTTTTGCGCCGCTCGCATTGATGTGCGGTTCTAGTAATTCAACACGACCCAAGCTATTGAAGTCGAGTGTGAAAATTAAATCGGCTGCTTTGATGAGTTCGACGGCTTTATTTGTTTCAGTAGTGTGTTTTAATATCCCTTCTTGCCCTGGAAGCCAGTTAAGAAAATCAGGGTATTCGTTAGGTGAAATAGGAGAAGATTGATGCCCAGTTTTGTTTAAAAAGAAATTAAGCGCCAAGGTGCTTCCTAAAGCATCTCCGTCAGGATTTTTGTGGGGAATAATAACGACTTTTTTCGAGGTGTTTAGGATTTGAATGAATTCCTCTAGCAGTTGTTTTTTCATAAGCTCAAATATACCAAATTTTTAAGTTGCCTTGTTTTAAATATAAATAGATAAAGAGAATTTTTCATTGTATTCAATTCTTTAAAGGGTTACAATTTTTATACATTTGCAGAATAAAAAAATATTCAGATGCCAAAAAACAGAACTTTTACAATGATCAAGCCTGATGGGATTGAGAAAGGTTATATCGGTGTGATACTAAATAAAATCATCACAACTGGTTTTAATATTGTTTCAATGAAATTGACAAAGTTTTCTAAAATTGAAGCAGAGGCTTTTTATGCTGTTCATAAAGAACGTCCTTTTTTCGGAGAATTGATTCAATTTATGACCCGTGGACCTATTCTTGCTGCCATTCTTGAAAAAGACAACGCAGTAGACGATTTTAGAAAACTCATCGGAGCAACCAATCCTGCTGAAGCAGCAGAGGGAACGATCCGTAAGCTTTATGCTTCTTCAGTTGGAGAAAATGCAGTTCATGGTTCTGATAGTGATGAAAATGCCAGTATCGAGTGCGCTTTTCATTTTTCGGCGCGCGAAATGTATTAACGAAGAACAATTTTTTTAATTATTTCTTTACCCATTTCATCATTCAACATCCGCATTATTTTTTCCTTTCCATAGCTAAGCTCTTCTCTAAGAGGAGCACTACTTAGGGAAACGTATATGGTCTCGTTTCTTAGCTCTACTTTATCTGTGAATTGTGAAATATTATCTCCCAAAAGTTGGTTCCAAAGGCCATTGATTTTCTCGTTGGTGATTCCTCTATTGAGTGCTTTTGATTCGACAATTTCACTCAAAACTTTTCCAAGTAATTGTGGTTCGAAGTTTCTTTTTGAGTTAGCCATTTAATACTTTATTTTGAGTGTCTATTATAATGATATTCTTTGGCATCATTTTCTAAAATCAGCAAATCTTTGTCTAAAGTTACAATTCTTTCCTCCCAAGCAGCCCATTTTGTCTTGTAGGATAAAAAAAAGTTTTGCTGTTTTTCGATAATTACAAAATTTGCTTCATCCTGTGACACCAGAAAACTTTGATTGATTAAGTTGGGTTGCACCTTTTTTCGAACGCCTTTTTTTTGTTTAAAAAAATAATAATCTATTAGTTGAGGTTCCCCATTGGGTTTAAACATTTCGTTTTCTTGGGTGATGTGACTTATTTTCCAATAACCGTTGAGATGCACTAAGTCAGACGCATCTAATTCCTTTTGATTGCATGAAATCAAAAGAATAAAAACAAAAAGTTTTAAAACTTTAATTTTCAATTAGTATAAATTAAACAATTCATAACTAGACTTACCCACCGATAAAGCTTCCTTAATACGATCTTCGTGCGTATCAGAAATAAAGATCTGTCCGGCGGTTTCGTTTTCAAAAAGTTGAATGGTTTGTGTCACCCGATTTTGATCTAATTTATCAAAAATATCATCGAGTAAAACAATCGGACTCATGCCCGCAACTTGTTTGATGAAATCAAATTGAGCTAATTTCAATGCAATCAAAAAAGTTTTTTGTTGTCCCTGACTTCCGAATTTCTTGATGGGTGATCCTGAAACCTGAAAATCTAAATCATCCTTATGAACTCCCACTGAGGTGAACTGTAGCATTTTGTCTTTGTCCAGATGTTGTTCTAGTAATTGGAGCAGTGTATTTTCGTTAAGATCAGATTTGAACTCAATATCAATTTCTTCTTTGTCACCACTGATGTTTTTATAGCGACTTTTGAATATTGGAATAAACTCTTCCATAAAGGCGACTCTTTTATCGAAAATAGGTCTTGAGAGCTCGTTCATTTGATGATTGTAGATGTCTAAAGTGTTTTTGTCAAAAGTGCGATTAAGCGCAAAATACTTTAACAAAGCATTTCTTTGGGCAAGTGTTTTTTTATAGTCCAACAGGTTTTGAAGATAATTCTTGTCCGTTTGACCAATGACGCTGTCAATGAATTTTCTTCTGGTCATACTGCCTTCAATGATCAGGTCTTGGTCTGCAGGAGAAATAATCACCAAAGGAATAAGTCCGATGTGTTCGGCTATTTTATCATAGACTTTCCCATTTCGTTTAATGACTTTTTTCTGTCCGCGTTTCAGGCTACAGTTTATTTTTTCATTTCGCCCCAGTTTTTCAAATTTTCCTTCAAGAACAAAAAACTCTTTATCAAATTTAATATTTTGAACACTTGAAGGGTTGAAGTAGCTCTTAGTAAAAGCCAAGTGATAGATGCCGTCAAGAATATTTGACTTTCCAATCCCATTATTGCCAATAAAGCAATTGATTCTGGCTTCAAATTTAAATTGTGAAGCTTCGAGATTTTTGTAATTCGTGAGACTGAGTTGTTTTAAAAACATGTTTACAAATATAGTCTAGCTTATTTTTACAAGATAAAATTTATGGCTTAAAAATTAAACAGAACATCAAACTTTATTACGGTTTTGATTTTGGCGTAAAAAAGACTAATTTTGTGGTCTAAATAAAGAAATGGCAACTTATAAAAAGAGAGGATATAAAAACACGAGTACTGCAAATAACAACAATTCGGCAGAAGCTGATAGTGCAACAGCAGAGGTTTTTGAGAAATTGGATTCTACTGCCTCTAAAACTGAAGAGTGGGTTTCGAAGTATCAAAATTTTATTCTTGTGGGAATCGGTGCCATTGCAATTTCTGTTCTTTCTTACTTAGCTTACCAGAAATTTGTTTCCGAACCCAAAGAGCTTGAAGCAGTAAGTGAATTAAGTCAAGCACAATATTATTTTGATTTGGCCGTGAATGGACAAAATTCAGATTCTTTGTTTTTAAGATCCTTGAATGGGGGAGAGGGTAAGTATGGTTTTATTGATATTATCGAAAACTACAGTGGAACTCTTGCTTCCAAATTGGCTACTTACAGCGCTGGAATGGCTTACTTAAACTTAAAAGATTATAAAAACGCAATTGACTATCTAGATGATTTTAATTCAGATGATATTTTGTTAAGCGCACTTTCTAAAGGAGCAATTGGTGATGCATTTGCTCAAATTGATCAGCAAGAAGAGGCGTATGAATATTATGTGAAAGCCTTTGAATCGAATGATAATTTATTTAGTACTCCTAAATATTTATATAAAGCCGCAATGTTAGGTGCTACTTTAGGGAAGAACATTTCGGCACTTTCTTATTTCAAACGAATAAAATCTGACTATCCTGATTCGGCTGAAGCCAAATTCGTAGAGGTTCAAATTGGCCGTTTGGAAAATCAATAAAAATGGCATCTGTCCTAAACAACCTATCGGATTATAATTCCAAAAATGTTCCTGACGGAAGTAATTACCGTTTTGCATTGGTTGTTTCTCAATGGAACGACAATATTACAGAAGCTCTGTTTGAAGGTGCGTTTCAAACTTTGGTAAAACACAATGTTCTTAAAGAAAATATTGTTAGAATGGATGTCCCTGGAAGCTTTGAGCTGGTTTATGGCGCTAGCAAAGCCCAACAAATGGATGTAGATGGTGTGATTTCAATTGGGTCTGTGATTCAGGGAGAATCTCGACATTTTGAATTCATTTGCAATGCAGTTGCTCATGGTATTAAGGACTTAAATCTCAGCGGAAAAATTCCTGTAATTTTTTGTGTACTTACGGACGATACAATGTCACAGTCCGAAGCAAGAAGTGGCGGAGCGCATGGTAATAAAGGAGTTGAGGCCGCAGTTACTGCCCTTAAGATGGTAGCAATTTCTTAAATCATATTTCTCACCCATTTTAATTTAAATTCAATGTCTAGTTTGATTAGCTTTGATTAAATTTGATATTATATAATTTTCTTTATTGACTCATGAAAGGAAGTCTTTTTAAACTTAACAAAAACAGAAGGTATAATTATACACCTCGCTATTTTAGAGGTAAAGATGATGGTAATATCTATGAATTTGATTCTAAGTTTTCTAAATATCGAGACAATTTCAACACGAACGATTTCGGTCATCAATGGAAAGAAGCACGAGTTAGGATGCGCACCCGTGCTAACCGAAGCTTATCCTTAAGATTGATTTTAATCATTTTATTACTTTTATTCTGTTTTCTCTATGTTATTGATTTCGACTTGTCCATTTTTAGTTCGATCAAATAATGGCAGACATCATTTCACTTTTACCAGATCATGTAGCCAATCAGATTGCTGCAGGTGAAGTTATTCAAAGGCCTGCTTCAGTAGTTAAGGAGCTTTTGGAAAATGCTATTGATGCCAAATCAAGTCATATTCAACTTTTAATAAAAGACTCAGGAAAAACATTAATTCAAGTAATTGATGATGGTATTGGAATGTCTCCAACCGATATTCGTTTGGCTTTTGAACGTCATGCAACCTCAAAAATAAAAACTGCAGAAGATCTGTTTTCCATAACTTCTATGGGTTTTAGAGGTGAAGCTTTAGCTTCAATTGCAGCGATTGCCCATGTTGAAACTCACACTCGAACCGAAGAAGACGAAATGGCTTCTTGTTTCAAAATTGCTGGAAGTAAGGTCGAATCTCAAGAGCTTTCGGTTTCACCTAAAGGCACCTCGATTGCGGTTAAGAATTTATTTTATAACATACCTGCCAGAAGAAATTTTCTTAAGTCTGACAATGTTGAGTTTCGACATGTGATTGACGAGTTCCACAGGGTTGCAATTGTTCACCCCGAAATAAAGTTTACTTTTTATCAAAATGGTTCAGAATTATTTGACCTTCCTGCTGGCATTATTAGAAAAAGGATTGCAAATATTTTCTCAAACAAAATTGAAGAAAAGTTAATTCCTATCGAAGAAATGACCTCTGTGGCAGGGATTGAAGGTTTTATTGTTAAGCCTAATTTTTCCAAAAAATCAAGAGGACAACAATTTATTTTCGTGAATAATCGTTTTATTAAAAGTCCTTTCCTTCATCATGCAATTAGCTCAGCCTACCTGGGTTTGCTTAGAGACGGATACCATCCCGGGTATTTTCTTTTCCTACAAGTTGATCCTAAGTCGATTGATATTAATATACACCCTACCAAGACTGAAATTAAATTTGAAGATGATCAAAATATTTTTGCGATAATTAAATCTATCGTAAAACATAGCTTGGGCATGTTTCAAGCGTTTCCTACACTCGATTTTGATCGAGATCCTCTATTAGATACGCCTTATGCATTTCGTAATAAGTACCATCAAGGTCCACCACCAATAGAAATTAATTCAAGTTTTAATCCATTTCACAAAAAAGAGGGTGAGAATAACAAACTCATTGTTGAGTCTTGGGAAAGTCTGTATTCAGATCTTGAAATTCCTGAGAGTGAATCTGATTCAAATGAAGAGTTAAAACTCGATATTACACACAGCCCAAAAGTATTTCAACTTTTTAACAAATATATTGTAACCTCTCTTCGTTCGGGTCTGTTGATCATGGATCAACAAAGAGCACACCAAAGAGTTCTTTACGAGACTTTTCTGAAAGGTATCACGCAGCGAGATATTTTGAGTCAACAACTGTTATTTCCCAGAGAAATCGAATTAACTCATTCTCAAATTGCGCTTTTTGAAGGGTATCAGGAAAACCTTCACGCTGTGGGTTTTGTAACTCAATTGTCAAATAATAAGATAGTCATAACTGGTGTGCCAGCAATTTGTAATGACAAACAGTTAAACCAATTGTTTGAAGATGTTTTTGCAAGTACCGAGCAGGAAACCCCTTTAGAAAGTTTTAGCCAAGCTGATTTCATATCAAAAGTGATTGCCAAATCCCTTTCAATTAAATCAGGTAAGGATCTTTCCATCATGGAACAGCAAGCGCTGGTAGATGACTTATTTGCTTGTAAAGAGACTTTACTCTCGCCATTTGATCGTCAAATTTTTGTTACTTTAGATAAAGAAGAATTAGAAAATAAATTGAATTAATGCAAAACATAACCGAGACAGTAAAACATTTGCTGATCATTAATGGGATCTTTTTTTTAGCGACTCTAACTTTAGGTGATCTTGTCTATGATTTATTTGCCTTGCATTATCCGGGAAATCCTAAATTCCAAATATGGCAGCCTTTGTCCCATATGTTTATGCATGGC
The DNA here is from genome assembly GCA_949372605.1 of uncultured Flavobacteriaceae bacterium. Classification (GTDB taxonomy): domain Bacteria; phylum Bacteroidota; class Bacteroidia; order Flavobacteriales; family Flavobacteriaceae; genus UBA8316. The sequence goes on along the minus strand of CASIAE010000008.1, from coordinate 35,781 downwards.
GATATTTCTCATATATTCTTTAATATGTTTGGTCTTTACATGTTCGGAACTCCTTTAGAGCAAATGTGGGGGAAACAAAAATTTATATTTTTTTATCTCTCCACAGGTTTTGGTGCTGCAGGTTTACAGCTTTTACTCTATTATTACCAGGTGGGTCAAGTTAGTGATGCATTGACTGATTTTGGAATGAATGCAGTTCAAATAAACAAGTTTTATCAAACAGCCTATTTGCCAACTGCGGCAATTGATCAAATTGGAGAAAGTACTTTGTCAGGTGGTTTTAACGCCTACCGTTCTGTGATGGTAGGTGCTTCGGGCGCACTCTATGGTGTACTGGTTGGATTTGCTATGATTTTTCCAAATGCACGTTTGATGCTGTTGTTTCCTCCAATTCCAGTCAAAGCAAAGGTGTTGGTTCCGATACTTATTTTATCTGATTTATTTTTTGGATTTTCTTCTTATTCAATTGGACCCATCGCTCATTTTGCCCATGTAGGAGGTGCGATTACAGGACTCATAATGATGCGAATTTGGAAAAAAAATGACTCAAATGCTAACCGTTGGGACTTATGAGTCGTTGGGACAATTTAAAATATAAATACACGCAACTTTCTATTGCGGAAAAGATCATTGTGATCAACGTGATCTGTTTTGTGATTCCTTTTGTTTTCAATTCTGTTTTTTATCTTTTTCAAATTCCAACAGCATCTTTATTAGATTGGGTTCAGCTTTCTCCGAATTTCAACACTTTTATTACCCGCCCTTGGACTTTAATCACTTACAGCTTTCTGCACGCAGATTTCTTTCATTTGCTTTGGAACATGATGCTCCTTTTTTACTCAGGAAGATTAATGCTAAATCTTTTTCAAGTTAGAATTTTTATAAACAATTATTTTTTAGGCGCCATAACAGGGGGAATCATTTTCCTTCTTAGCTATTCTTTATTCCCTGTTTTTAGAGGTTCATACCCACCGATGGTAGGAGCTTCAGCTGGGGTTATGGCTGTTTTTATTTTTATGTCCACTTACACCCCCGAACAAGATATTCGTGTTTTCTTTTTTAACACCAAACTTAAATACTTGGGATTGGTTTTCTTTTTCCTAGATGTTATTCAAATACCCTATGGAAACGCAGGGGGTCATTTAGCGCACATTGGAGGTGCTATATTAGGCTTTTTATATGCCCAACAGTTGGGGAAAGGAAAGGATATAGGCACTTGGTTTGAAAACATTTGGAGAGGAATTTTTAAAAAAAAATCTCTTAAAACCGTTTATCGAGCTCCTAAAATCAAACCAGTCAAACCTCATAAATCAGATGAAAAAAAACAAGTAAAGATTGATGCTATTTTGGATAAAATAGGAAAATCAGGATATGACAGCCTTTTAAAAGAAGAAAAAGATTTTCTTTTTAGAGCGGGTAAAGACTAGTCTTTTTAGTTAAAGATTCAACTATGAAATTAAATTTTTTAGATAAGGTTCTCCTGCCTGTTAATTTTATTCTATTAACAGTTCAATTAATTCTAATGGGTACTTTTGGTGGCTTTTTCACCTTCCCATTGTTCAATCTCTTGGTACCTGTAATTGCTTTTGTCAATCTTGTTTTTGTTTCTTATTGGCTGATTAAGTTGAAATGGCCTGTATTTATTTTTATATTTTCACTCCTAATCGGCTTCAGTGAATGGGGAATGCTTTATAAGCTCCCCAATAATGCGGTTCAAGTTTCAAAAGGATTAAAAGTGATGAGTTTTAATGTTCGATTGTTTAATCGTTATAAATGGATTAAATCCAAAGATATTCCTCAAGAAATATCAAGTTTTATTAAAACGGAATCCCCTGATATTTTTTGTCTTCAGGAATTTGCTAGGGAACAGAGTCCAGAATTTCCCGACTATCCTTATCGTTTTATTGAACCTTCACTTAACAAAGCCCAAAATGGATTAAGTATATTTTCAAAATTTCCATTGATTAATAATGGAGTTATAAAATTTGATAATTCAAATAATGGTGCCATATATTCAGATCTTGTCTATGAGAAAGATACTCTCAGGATGTATAACATTCATTTGGAATCTTTGCGATTAAATATAAGTGACACTTTGTTTTCTCAGGAGCATTCGCTCAAGTTTAAAAATCGGATTGAACAAGTAATACTTAAACAACAATTTCAATTGAAAGAATTTGAAAAAGTTGACAATACCAATAGTTATCCTGCCATTGTTTGTACCGATTTGAATAATAATGCTTTTTCAGAAGTTTATAACAGTTTGAATAAAAATCTAAAAGACTTATTCGTAGAAGCTGGAGGTGGATTAGGAGCAACTTATAAGGTAGCTTATTTTCCTTTTCGAATCGACTTCATCTTTGCAAATCCAAAGTTCGAATTCATTAATTTTAAAACTCATCAGGAATCTCTTTCCGATCACAATCCTATTTCCGCAATAATAGATTGGAAATAGTTTTAAATGTCTAGTTTCATTAAATAATCAATACTTTCTGGCCCCAAATTAAATAATAAGTCAAGTATGCTTAGATTATCAAGATACCCGTGCTTAGATGCAAATACTTGGCTGTAAATAGGATTTGATTTATTAACCTTTTGTTTGGCTAAAATTAGAACTCTAAACTCATTTGTAACTTCTTCTTCTTTGATAATGTCTTTATCAACTCTCAATAGTGATAATATTTTAAGAATGAGCTGGATGTTTAGATCCATTAAATTTTCCTGTCGGGTATGAAAGAATGGATAGAGATCGTGTTCATAATACTCATAAAAAGGAGAGGATTGGTAAGAGGTTTCTAGTGATCTCCAATGATTTTTCTGCCAAGAATTTTCTTGATGAATTAACACATTTTCATCAAGTTGATGATCTAGATCTTTTCGATGCACAATCGGTATGATCAAATTTAATTTACCATTAGGACCATAAATTGCAGTTCGATTTCTAAAGGTTTGTTTTTGAAAGTGATTAGAAATAATAAATCCTATTTCTTTTTGAGCAACAATCCAAGCCATATAATTGACTGAGGGCAGATAGGCCGGACAAACTCCAACTTTCATTATTTCTCTTTTTTAACTCTTCTTATGGCAATCAAAGAATACACTTTCCATATAATCAAAAGTCCAATAAAATAGGGAAAGTAGGAGACCCGTTTTCCTGTTCCACCCACTGTTGTGAACACCCGATTCCATCTTACTTTCCAGTTGCGTATGCCATCATTGATGCCATCAATGCTGAACCAAATGAATACAGGTTTTCCTACGATATGATCTGCAGGTACAAACCCCCAAAACCGGCTGTCTTCTGAACGGTGACGATTGTCTCCCATCATCCAGTAGTAGTCTTGTTTAAAAGTATATTGAGTAACTTTTTCTCCATTAATAAATATTCCATCAGCTTTGCTTATAAGGTCGTTATTTTCATAATCCAAAATGGCTTTTTTGTATAGCGATAAATTGGAGGTGTTTAAGTTAACAGTCATGCCAGTATTAGGAATAACGATAGGCCCAAAATTATCTTGGTTCCAATCGAATGGAATGCGGTTGGGGAAGAAGGTTTTATTTGGAGTTTTGTTTTTAGTGATCTGTTGAACAACACTATCCAGCCATGGTTGTTTTGCCAATATTGTAGCTTCCTTAATTGTCATGTTTAGTACTTTTGTTTTTTCCAACAATTCACTTGCTCGAAGCCCTAAGGAACGAATTAGTTCAGATTCGAGCCCTTTGTCTCTAGTGATGGCAATAAAATTATCTTGACTATTTCCAGTGCTACCCACTAGGTAAGGAGCGAGCTTTACGTAAGTGTTTTGAGTTATGTTTTCAATTTTATAACGTCTGAAAAAATCTTTAACTCCAACGCTAATAAGTTTTCTTGATGATATACCTTTCTCGCCATAGGCAGTAAAACTATATTGGATTTTAGCACGTTCTGGAAGGATGTTTTTAACTCCATTGATGTGAACAAATCCATTAATAATTTCAAGTGTATCTCCAGCGATTCCGACACATCGCTTTACGTAGTTTGATTTTTTATCGATTGGTTTTTTCACTCCTTTTTCTTTAACGAAAAACTTTCTTACAGTATCTGCCGGCCAATTGAAGACGACAATATCATTTCTTTTTATCCTTTGAATTCTAGGAAACCGCATGTAAGGTAATTGCGGTTTATTCAAATACGATCTTGTTTTGATAATAGGAATTGTATCATGAACCATTGGAAAAGAAATTGTTGTTGAAGGCACTCGAGCACCAAAGTGAAATTTACTAACAAATAAAAAATCACCGATTAATAGAGATTTTTCTAATGACCCAGTAGGGATGATATAAGGTTGAAAAAAATAATTATGAACAAAGGTTGCCGCAATAACAGCGAATACAATAGAACCAATCCAATTATTAAATCCAGAGCTTGGTATTGAACTTTTATCCTTAATGTATGTTAGATTGGAGCTATAGTTTAATATAAATAAATAAAACCCTAAAGTGAAAATCACTAACAATACCTCTATAGTTTTGTTTTTACCAAAATTCTTAAGTGTTTCGACCCAAATCGTAATAAACATCAAAAGATTGATTACTGGAAAAAAAAGTAAAAACACCCACCACTTTGGACGCTTGATAATCTTCATTAAAACAACAGCGTTATAAACAGGTACTATTGCTTTCCAAGATTTTTCTCCTGCCTCTTTATATAGTTTCCATGTTCCTAAAAAGTGAATCACTTGAAGACCAAAAAAAAACAGTATCCATTGTATTAAAGTCATTGTTATGTTTTTTTAAATGTAAAGATTTTACACTACTATTAATTCTGTTTTAGGAAAGATTTAAGACATCACTCATTTTAAAAATTCCTTTTTTTCCAACGATCCACTCCGAAGCAACCACAGCTCCAAGTGCAAAACCTTCTCTGTTGTGGGCTTTGTGTTTAATGCTGATTGCATCAATTGAAGACTCATATGTAATGGTATGCGTACCTGGAACTTCGCCTTCTCTAATCGCATTAATCTGTATTTCATCCGATTTATCTGCGGACAGACTCCAATCACTAGACTCACTGTTTTCTATAATTCCTTCTGCTAAAGTAATTGCAGTTCCACTGGGAGCGTCAAGTTTGTGAATATGATGAATCTCTTCAATACTCACTTTATAGTCAGATTGATTATTCATCATTTTTACCAACTGTTCGTTTAATTTAAAAAATAAATTAACACCAATGCTGAAGTTAGAAGCATAGAGAAAAGCAGTTTTATTTTTTACAGTAAAATCAGTTACTTTTTTAAAATTCTCTAGCCATCCGGTTGTTCCGCAAACTACTGGAATTGCTATGGACAAAGCTGAAAAGATATTATTCACTGCAGCATCGGGAATACTAAAGTTGATCGCAACATTTGCATACTCAAGGGTTCCTTCGATTTGATCTTTATCAATTCTAGCCACGATTTCATGCCCTCGATTTTTCGCTATTTTCTCGATGGCTTTACCCATTCTTCCGTATCCTAATAAAGCTATTTTCATCCTTAATAATAATTATAGTTTTACAACCATTTTTAATCCTACGTTTGAATTGATACCATAAATATCGGATTCAAAATGTGGTTTTACACTCAAATCGTCTTTAACATTAAACTGCATCAAGTGTGCTCCTACGTTTGCATCTAATATATTTAGCATATAAGTTCCAATGATAAACAGAAAAGACATATCTCTATATTTTTTATGAAATTCCATTCCCTGTAAAAGTTTAGTTTTGTCAGGAATTATCTTCATAAATTCATCGTCCGTAAAGCCGCTCGATCTTCGCTTGTAGGCAGTCCTGTATCGATTCATTTCTTTTTTATTGTGAGAGTAATAGTATACCGAGCTGCCAATTGCTCCATAAACAAGAGGTATTTTCCAAGCCTGACCAATATATGCCTGACCTAAACCCGGAATGATAGCTGAGTAAAATGCTGCCCTAGAGGGGGTTAGGGGATTTTCAATCAGACTTTCTTTTCGGCTTTTTAGAATCTTTTTTTCAAGTTCCTGAGCGTAAAGTTGCAGGTTGACAAAAAACAAAATAAAGAGAAAGACACTAGTCTTCAAGGTTTATTTTTTTTAATATTTGACTTAACTCTTTGAGAGAATCAAAGTGAATTTGAATGCTTCCCTTCTCTTTTTCGTTACCTTTTACTGTAATTTTTACATTAAAATAGGCTCCGAAATCCAATGCTGCAGATTCGAATATTTTAGGCTGAATTTTAGCTGGCTTCAGTTCATTTACGTTTTCTTTTATATTTTTTACAAGCGTCTCGGTTGCTCGAACAGAAAGACTTTTAGAAATTATTTTTTCGTAAACTTCAAGTTGCTTTTCAGTCTCTTCAATATTGATAAGCGCCCTTCCATGACCCATGGATAAAAAACCATCTCGCATTCCAGTTTGGATAATGGGGTCAAGTTTTAATAGTCGCATATAGTTGGCAACTGTAGAGCGTTCTTTACCAACCCTTTCACTCAATTGGATTTGCGTTAAATTAATCTCATCTGTTAACCTTTGGTAAGATAAGGCGATTTCGATTGGGTCTAAGTCACGTCTTTGGATGTTTTCGATCAAAGCCATTTCCAAGATCTCTTGATCGTTGGCAATCCTCACATAGGCTGGAATGGTATCAAGATTAATTGATTTAGAAGCTCTAAACCTTCTTTCTCCTGAAACCAATTGATATTTATTGCGATCTAGTTCTCTTACGGTAATTGGTTGAATGATACCGAGCGCTATAATAGAATCTGCCAATTCTTTAATTGACTTTTCATCAAAGTTTGTTCTGGGTTGATAGGGATTGACTTCAATTTTATCAATGTCCAATTCGATGATACTTCCAACAAGTTTATTTGCATTGGTATTCTCAATCAAGTGAATGTCATTTTGCGGGTCATTCAGTAATGCTGAAAGCCCTCTTCCCAAAACTTTTCTTCTGTCTTTCTTAGCCATTTATCACTGAAGTTTTATTCCTATTTAAAATTTCTTGTGCCAAAGATAAATAGTTTTTTGCTCCTCTGCTTGTTGCGTCATAGTCAATAATGCTTTGACCAAAACTTGGTGCTTCACTCAATCGGATATTTCGTTGGATGATTGTCTTGAAAACCATTTTTCCAAAATGCTTTTGAACTTCTTCTACTACCTGATTTGAAAGTCTTAGTCTAGAGTCGTACATGGTCAAAAGTAAGCCTTCAATATCTAAAATCTTATTGTGTATTTTTTGAACACTTTTGATGGTATTTAATAATTTTCCCAGCCCCTCTAAAGCAAAGTACTCGCATTGTATCGGAATAACAAGTGAGTCAGCCGCAGTCAATGCGTTTAGCGTTATGAGTCCTAAGGAGGGTGCGCAATCTATTATTACATAATCATATTGATCCAAAATAGGTTGCAAAGCTTTTTTAAGCATGTACTCCCTTTCATTTTTATCCACCAATTCAATCTCAATAGCGACGAGATCAATGTGAGAAGGAATTAAATCAAGATTAAGAGTACTGGTTGCAACAATGGTTTCGGCAACTTTAGCAGTATGGTCTAACAATTGATAAGTTCCCAGTTTTTGAAGTTTCACCTCGACACCAAGTCCAGAGGTAGCATTGGCTTGTGGATCAGCATCTACCAGAAGCACTTTTTTTTCTAGAACAGCCAAAGCAGCAGCAAGATTGACTGAAGTTGTTGTTTTACCAACTCCTCCTTTCTGATTCGCAATCGCAATTATTTTAGCCATTAATTAAAAATCTTTGTTAAAAATACAATTAAAAATAAGGCTGTAAAAATTAATGTCAGTTTTGATTCAATAAAATAAAAAGCCTTTTATTTATTGTTTGATACTGTCTTTATATTCGATGTAAAAAATGGTTTCGTTTTCTTTTTTGTGACCGTATTTTTCACGTGCAAACCTTTCTAAACTATCAGTATTTTCTAGATATTTAATATTTTTATTATCCTGTTTTATTAACTTCTCTAATTCTTTTTTTTGTATTTCAAGTTTTTCAACCTCTCGATCCAGTTCGTTGTGAATTTTTAGAGAATGGGTGTCCAGAAAGATCATCCAAATAAGAAAAACAATAAATATTACAAGATATATATAACGATATATATTATTAAAAATGTCTTTTAAGGTCATATGTTTTGGTAACCTATTCTTGAATTTGACTGACGCGTTGTGATGTGATTATCTGTTTGCTTGAATTGCCCCAGTTATTTAGAATATAGTTCATTACATCTGCAACTTCTTCCTCCTCTAATCCTTGGTTCTGCATGACCCCATCATAGGTTTCTCCATTGACTTCGATTAGACCATTTAGCCCATATTTTATCCCTTTAATACTTAAATCTATATTGTTTAATAAGTAATCAGATTCTGATAAAGGTGGAAAAATTCCCGAAACTCCTTCGCCAGAATCTAAATGACATTGAACACAAAAATCTTGATAGATTCCTTCACCATCCGTGATACTTTCTTCCAATGGTTTGTTTTGATGAAGCCAAGAGACTTCAAAGAAAATGAAAATACCAAAGATTAAGGAAAGTAGTTTCATTATTTTTGAATCACTTTTAAAATTCCTTTGCCCTCAACTCCGATATATAGATAACCATCTGGACCTTCTTTAACGTTTCTAATACGTCCGATTTCACTCAATATTTTTTCTCTTTTCACCACTTTACCTTTTTTAATTACTAGGTGTTCTAGGTATTTAAATTTAAGAGAGCCAACAAATAAATCTCCTTTCCATTTCTTATAAACTCTTGAAGAAGAAAAAGCCATTCCGCTTGGCGCGATCGAAGGAACCCAATAATAAGAAGGTTGCTCCATTCCTGGTCTAGATCTTTCCTCTGTTATTGGAGTTCCGCTATAATTTATACCATAAGTGATAACTGGCCATCCGTAATTTTTTCCTTTTTTGATGACATTGATTTCATCTCCACCTTTTGGGCCGTGTTCATTTTCCCAGATTTCTTTAGTTTTTGGATGAATAGTCATCCCCTGAGGATTTCTATGTCCGTAGGAAAAAACTGCCTTTTTAGCTCCATCGGTATTTATAAACGGGTTGTCAGACGGGATACTTCCGTCAAGATTGAGTCGGTAAATTTTCCCTCCGTCTCGCTTGAGATCTTGAGGATTTACGTCTCGATTCCCTCGATCTCCAACAGAAAAAAACAAATGCCCATCGTCATCAAAAATGATCCTTGATCCCCAGTGTTGTCCTTTGGTTGTATTGGGTTTAGCTTTGTATAAAAGCTTAACATCTTCTAGTGTATTGGCGTTCAACTTGGCTTGGTAAAGCGAAGTGTTTCCGCCTTTATCTCCTTCAATATGACTTGACAAGGTCATGTAGATTAAATTATTGATTTTGAAGTCAGGATGAACGGCAATATCCAAAAGTCCTCCTTGTCCTCTTTTGTAGATTTCAGGAAGCCCACTTACTTCTGTTTTATTTCCATTTGAAACACGATATAATACTCCTTTTTTTTCGGTTACCAGTAATTCTTTTTCACTTAGAAACGTCATGCCCCATGGCACTTCAATACCATCAACAATTGTTTCTGTTCCGTATTTGGTTTGATCCGGTGTTTCAATCAATGGAGGGTTTTCCTGAGAAATACAAGAGCTAAAAGAAATGACTAGGGCGGCGAGTGTTAAATATAAGTTTAGTTTCATCGTTTAAATTATATTTTGATGAAATTACGAATTAATCTCATAGAATTTATTTTGTCTTAACAAGATGTTTTTTGTTGTTGTTAAACAACACCTGTTGTCAGCCTTATTGTTAATCTTGAGCCATTTTGTATGCTTCAATTGTTGTGTAATATTTAGTAATCATATTTGGGACCTCCCATTTGGGTAATTCTCCATTTTCAAGATAAGTTAAAAAATTACTCGTTACCTGTCCAAAATGTGCTTCATGACCAATTTTTAATTCCTCTGGAACGTTTATCTTCCATAACGAGTCTGAGATTTTTGTTGAGGTAACACCAGGAAATCCCCCTTGAATTTCACTGAGTGCTGTGACCAGATTGCTCTCGAAATTTTCAGTTTCATTGGGTTGGATGTATAAGGTGGTTTTGTAATTTTCGTCTACACCTTGTTTAATGATTAAATCACTTTTTGTTCCACGCATGATACTGTAATGCGTGTCTTTTGTGTCCTTCTGGCGCTTTGAAATTCCAGACGACTGAAACTTTTGCGTGTTTTCCTTTAATTTTATAATTCATTTCTCCATTACAGAAAACTTTTAAATTCTCTCCATCTAGATCTTTACTTGAGATAGGGAGGGTAATAAGAGTATCCCGTAACTTTTTGAAATTCAGCTGGAGCCAATTCGGTCGGCCATCTTTTAGCACTCACCATCTCGATATCAGATCGGTCAATGATTTGGTTGGGAAAAGCCTCCCATTGAATTAAATCTACGAGGTGCGTAGTGACGTCAACAATACCTTCACCTTCTTCGTTGATGTCGAAAAACCATGCGGGTCTGACCAGTGGTTTTCCAGATACATATTTAAAAAAATGATGAACACTCAACTTGCTGATAGCGGGTTCATCTTCGGTTCCATCTATTAATGACCCGAAGATTTCGTGAGGACATGGAAAATATTTTTTGTAAACCAGTTGTAACTTCAAAGCGCTCCGTCATGATGTCATAAATCAAAACATTGTTCTCTTTCGCTATTCTAAAGGCTTCTTCGAGCTTTATAAATCCTTCGGGGTTGATGACCAATGGTTTGTCTGCATAGACATTTAAACCTGCTTTAACCGCTGCCAATACATAATCAATTTTTTTTGAGTTTTTTCCAGCAACGATCATTACATTCCCAGGCTTTTTACTGACCATGTCTTTTAGGAAATTATCACTTAGATTAACATTTACCTCCCAATCGGTAGGGTCTTCAATTCGGGAATTATAGGCAGATATTTTACTCAAAAAATCTTTTACTTCAGGTCCTTTAGGTGCAAAAACATTTATCGAAGGATCAACACCGTCATACATCGTCTTAAGTGTTAAAGCTGCATGAAAATGTCCGGGATCCAATGTCATGAATTTCACCGTTTTTGAATTATTTTTTTGACAAGAAATAAATAGAATTATAGAAACAAGTATTGCGAATTTCTTCATTACAAAATTGAAATTATTTGATTTTTTATTTAACGTAATTTGTTCCATAAGGTTTTCGTTGTGATCTACTGAGAAAAGCATTCGCTTCATTGTTATTAACAAACATTTCGGTTTTTGGGTTCCATTCTAATTTTCTTGAAATCTTCATTGCGACATGACTAATAAGACATACCGAACAAGCTCTGTGACCAATATCTACAGGAGAAATCGGTGCTTTTCTTGTTTTTATACAATCTAACCAATTTCCATGTTGCTCATCGATTTTATATAAATGTGTTTCGTTCGCACCAATTACAGATTCTAGTATTTTAGGATCAGAGGCGTTTAAAGCCTTGCTGCTTTTCTCTTTATCAGTTGGATCAGAAGCCGAAGCGGTATAACTTCCTCTTGAAACAAAAATCCAACCTTCTGAACCTTCATAACGAACTCCATTTGTATAGCCTCCACTGGTGAGTACAGAGATTCCATTTTCATACTCATGTTTGACCATAAAGTCTCCGTGCACATTCCAAAGTCCGGACTTTGGAAAACTAGCAATCGCCTCAACAGAAATAGGACCAGTATGCTCAGTATTCATTCCCCATGCTGCGGAGTCATAATGGTGTTGTCCCCATCCTGTAATCATTCCTGCGCCATATTGTTCTAATCTCAACCACCCTGGGCGGCTATATCCTACTTGGGGGTGAACTCCGATTTCTGTGTAAGGAACTTCTGGAGTAGAGCCCAACCACATATCATAATTTAAGCTCTTTGGAATTGGCATTTCCGGGGCGCCTGGTCCTCCTGGATCCCCAGGCAGTCCAATTTTGACAGTATGTAATTTCCCTATTCTTCCGTTTCTGACTAATTCTGCAGCAATTCTAAACTGAGGCATTGCCCTTTGTTGGGTGCCAACTTGAAGAATGGTTCCTTTGCTTTTAACCACATCTACCAATTGCCTTCCTTCTTTTAAGGTTAAAGAGGTTGGTTTTTGCAAATAAATATCTTTTCCGGCAATGGCAGCTTCCATGGCAGGTTGTGAGTGCCAATGATCTGGTGTGCTGATAATTACTGCGTCAATGTCTTTGTTTAAGAGCAATTCCCGATGGTCATTATACATTTTCGTACCGTTATAATTGCTTTTTCCTGCTTTTTCCTTGTAGAACTTATCCACTAAAACCTTAGCATCTTTTGTCCTGTTTGAATCCAAATCACAAACCGCCATTACGTTTGCTTTGTTGTGTCTCATCGTTTCTGGTAAATCATGACTTCTAGCAATTCGTCCACAACCAATTTGACCAATATTAATTTTATTACTCGGGGCATCTTTCCCCAACACACTGGCGGGAACTATGGAAGGGAATCCAACCATCGCAGCTGTACCTAAAACCGTTTTCCCAATAAATTTTCTTCTTTTCATGAGTTGTTTAGTTTTTATTAATTATTATTTTTAGATTTTTGGCAAAAGCCTGCCAATGTTGCTCTGCTTCTTCGGGGTTTATATTTCCTTCAAAAACCAACATTCGGTATTTTAAATTATATTTTTTCTGAGGCTCGATTTTCCATTCATTATTACGAATAGGGCAGAATTCAAAAAATAGATCTCCTCGTCCATTATTACCATCTATTGGCCATACCCTCATTGGTTCTGGATGCGATTTGTTTTCCGGATGACTCATGAATAATATGCCATTGGTGCTTTTTCCGTCAGCAGATTCGCCGGTCACGATACACCACTTGGCTTCACTGCCATCTGCAGTTAATCTGTCTTTGCCTGAAGAAGTGAGAACCGTACAATTATCTTTGTGCCACCTTTCCGTAAACCGCAATCCCAATCCACCGCCGTAACGATAGGCCTCAAAGAGAATTCCATTGGGTAATGGACTGCTAAATTCACTTGTGTAATCTAGGATGTACTGATCTTTCCTGTCAACCTCCCACATTTTTATTTTTAGGTTTTCGTTTATTGCGACCTCACCACTTTCTCGGTTTTCCAAGATCAAGTGTTCCTGTTTGGCATCTAGCGCGGCAAATATACTTCCAGCTTGAATTGAATTAAATTCTTTAAACAAAACCGTTCCTTGTCCATCTTTAAGATTCCAAAAATCAATTTTTTCTGAATCAATTTTGGTTCTGGTCCATGGCCCCCATAATCCATAGTGATGAAAGTGATCTGGAGGTTGAATTCTTGTTAGTGTATCTCCTTTTGGTGAAAGAATAGGGTGAACATAGCCCGATTTTTTATAGATAGAATCTACTCCTTTTGGAGGATAGGTTATCCCATAACGATAAGTGACCAGTGCTTTTTCATCAAAAATTAATGTTAAATCTCCTGCTTTTTTTTTGTGTTTGAATTGAGTTTTGACAGCTGAATTTTTCTTTCTGATTAAGCAATATTCGATGCTTCCTGATTCATTCAAGGGATTGTGTTTGAACCATATTATTTTTTGTTTATTATCAACTTGAAAATTTATTTCTTTTGATTCTGAGGATGATTTTTTTAATAACACCACCCCTGTTTCAAAACCATCGAAATAAATGTTTTCGACAGAGACACTCGCAAGTCGGGTAGCAGTGATATCGTTTTTTTCTATTTCAAAACACATTTTTTTTTCTTCCTTGTTAGAGAGACTAACACAAGAAGTGAGGATGGCTAAGTATATAATGGAGATTCTCATATTGAACTTATTAAATTAAAGATAATTTTTTAATAAAACTCCATTATCGCCTTTTTTTAAAATAGGCATCAATTGCTCTACTTCTTTGGTCTTTATTAAGGCTATGTTTATGTTTTCATAGGGGTCTAAAAGATGATCGTAAAGCTCAACAACTGGTTCTTGATTTCTAAAAAACTTTGTTAAACGATAACGCTCTGTTTTAACTGAAAACCCATTTTTCCAATAGCTATAGGCAACATTTCGTTTGCTTAAATTAGGTGTTTTGATTAAATCTACAAAACTTTCTCCATCAACTTTGTGGGGTTGTTTAACTCCGCACAATTCCAAAAGGGTAGGGTAGAGGTCCACCGTTTCTAGTATTGAATTTACTTTACTGTTTTTTGTTTTTAACCCTGGAACTTTTATTATCAATGCGCTTTTTAAAGCAATATTAAAAAGTGTGTGTTTTCCCCAAACCCGATTATTTCCCAAGTGCCAGCCATGGTCTCCCCAAATAACGACAATCGTATTTTTATCTAGTTCAAGATTTTTTAATTCAGCAATTACTTTGCCTATTTGAGCATCGGTATAACTTACCGCGGCATAGTAAGCATGCACTAGTTTTTGAGAATATGCATCAGAAAGTGGCTTTGAGAGACTTGCTTTTTCATCAGAGAGTTTATAATTATTAAACTCTCCCATCTTTTGAAGGCTTGCAGGATTTACATTTTCAGGAATAAAGGGATTTGGCGCAATGGGAATGTGGCTTCTGTTGTATAGGTCCCAATATTTTTTAGGCGCATTAAAAGGTAGGTGAGGTTTAAAAAAACCAACCCCAAGAAAGAATGGCTTATTAGATTTCTTTAATAACTTGAGTTCTGCAATCGCACTTTTTGCAATTAACCCATCGGGATATCCTTCATCATCGACATCAGCGGATTCATAGGGTTTTACTTGATTTTTGAGACTTTGACGATTTTCTCCATTTGCATAACCAAAAAAGGCATTCCAGCCAGTTCCCCATTTTCCAGAATCAAAAATGAATTTGTCCCAACTCTGCGGCATTTCTTTTATTTTAGAAGGCGCTTCGTTATAACCATAAACAAGACCATCAACGGAATGACTTAGTTTGCCAATTCCTACAGTGTTATAACCACTTTTTCTGAATTGATGTACAAAAGACTCTGGTTTTTCTTGTTCTTTTTTGTTGGCCATTTCAGTGTAAAATGCTTGATTTGAAATGTGTTCTTTTTTGCTGGGCCGCATGCCTGTCATGAGGCTATACCTAGAGGCACCGCAGGTTGGAACTTGGACATAATGCTGAGTGAACAAAGTCCCTTCTCTTGCCAGTTGATCGATGTTGGGACTCTTTACGATGCTGTTTCCGTAGACTCCCAATTCTGGTCTTAAGTCATCAACAGCAATAAACAAGACGTTGGGTCTTTCGTCTATGATTGTATTTTTATTTGATTGGCATCCCACTGTTAGGATTACCAAATATATAGGGAGAAAAGGTAATTTAGTTTTCAAAATTTAATAAAATTGATTATTTTCGTGTACGCACACAAAGTAAGTTTAAATATATTTAATTTAGAATTCAAATTTGATTTAATTTTAATAATCTATTAACTAATTTACATTTATAATTTAGGAGTTAAATCAAATTGTTGTTAAAGTTTAATTAAAGTCTACTTTTAATAAAGTATTAAATACAAATCATGAAAAAGATATTTACATCAGTTTTATTAGTTCTAATTCCAATTTTTGTTTTTTCGCAAAGTCTTTCTTCTTTTGAGCTTTCAAAGGAATGGTTGAATAAAATCGAAAAAATTGCGCCCGAAGGAAAAGGACTAAATATCAAAAAGAACATCTTGATTTTTTCATTACACACTGGTTTTAATCACTGGACCATTCCCCATACGGAAGCTGTGATGAAATTGATTGCTGACAAATCAAATGATTTTAATGTTACTGTTTCTAAAGATATTTCAGTTTTTGAGAAGAAAAGGATTAAAAAATATGATGCAATTATCCTAAACAATAATTGTTCTGATAGAGAGCGACGCGACCTTTTGTGGGATGCACTTAAGTCGGACAGTAATTTGAGTGAAAAGCAGCGATTGAAAAAAGCGAAAAAGCTTGAAAATAACTTATTGAATCACATCAAGAAAGGAAATGGTGTAATGATTATGCACGGCGGAATAGTAATGCAAAACAATTCGCTAGCGTTTAGTGAAATGGCTGGTGGTAGTTTTGATTTTCATCCTGTGCAACAAAACATTCATGTCAAGTTGGTTGATCCCAACCATCCCTTGGTGAAAAGTTTTGACCCAACGGGTTTTGTTCATTATGATGAGCCTTATTTTTTCAAAAATGATTACTTAAATTATAATTTCAGACCATTACTTTATATGGATTTGGATGAAATTAAAATGAAAAGACAAAGACCAATAGACAAGGTTAAATATCTTTCTTGGATCAAAAAATATGGAGCGGGTAGGGTATTCTATTCCTCACCTTCTCATAACGCGCAAAGCATGGAAGACCCCAAACTTCTGTCTTTCTTCTTGAATGGGTTGTACTATGTTGTTGGAGCAATAGAGTGTGATGATTCTCCCATGAGCATGTCAGAGTTAAAATAATTGGGTTGTTTATGAAAACTCTCATTATCTGGCAAATTTTTAGCCAAAATTCGAATCAAATCTCGACAGAATTAAACATTCAGCTAGCGTTGTAATAAATTAGTTTGCATTGTACCCTATTTGCATAAACTAAAAACTACTCATTTTAGGTAAAGTAATTAAAAATAGTAATTTTGAATCATGAAAATTAGCGGATTCACTTTTTTGCGAAATACCTCGAAGCTTTATTATCCTGTGATTGAATCCATAAAGTCTGCATTACCCATTGTAGATGAATTTATTATTGCTTTAGGGAAAGGAGACGAGGATGACGATACGGAACAAAAAATTCATCGCTTAAACTCTGATAAAATTAAAATCATCCACACAGAGTGGGATTTAAATAAGTTTAAAAATGCCACTGAATATGCACATCAAACTGATATTGCAAAAGATGCATGTTCAGGCGATTGGTTGATTTATATTCAGGGAGATGAACTTATTCACGAAAATGATTATGATGAAATTAGAGCCAAGTGCAATAGATATTTGGATGATAAATTAATTGAAGGTTTTTTATTCAATTACTACCATTTTTATGGAAACTATAATTATTATTTCAGAAATCACTGTTGGTATCCAAATGAAATTAGAATTATTCGTAATGACCCTGAAATTCACTCGTATAAGGATGCACAATCCTTTCGTCGAATACCGAAATTTGATGGTATTAGCTATAATAAAGAAGAAGGATCTATTAAGCTAAGTGTGGTTAAGTTAGACGCTAGTATTTATCACTATGGTTGGGTGCGACCACCTGAGTTAATGGAAAAAAAGAGATTTTCTTCTAAAGGTGTCTACATGCAAAATTTTTCTAAGCCTAAAGATTATGAAAAATATCAATTGAGCTATGATTATGGAAGAATTGATAAGTGCCAAAAATTTAACGGAACCCATCCAAAACTTATGGAATCAAAAATAAAAACATTGTATTGGCAAGATAGTTTGCGGTTTTCTGGTCCCAGAGCGATTGGAAGGTCAATGTCTAAACACGAACTTTTAAAATACAGATTTATAATTTGGATTGAAAAAATGTTTTTGGGTGGTCGTTTGATTGGTGGCCACAAGAATTATATTGTTGTAAAAAGAAATTAATATTTTATCAATACCAAATTGAACGTTACCCACTCCTCTTACTACCATATTAAACCCATTCTCATCTAAGAATTTTAAAGTGAATAAAGTATCAATAGTGTTTATTCTTAGCCAACTTAAATTTTCTACAATCACTTTAGATACTTTTCCTTGACTGAATAGAGATATTAGTTGATTTTCTTTTTCTCTGTCAGAAAATGGAACCTTAAGACTCACTTCTTGATTAAAGATAGTTAAATTATTGAGAGATTTCTCTAATTTGAATCGTTCTCCATCTTGTTTTAGTGAAGATGTTCTGTTGTATCTAAATTTTATATGTGTTGATTTTTATATTAACCTTAATATATAACAAATTACTAATAAACTCAATGAATAAAGTGTTTCTGGGTGTTTTAATTTAAGTGATGAGTTATTTAATGTCAATTATTAATATTTTTTTTGCGGGGGGTAGTTTTATTCTAAACTCAAAAAGTCGATATTTGAATTTGATTTAAAAAAATGAAAATATTAGTTACCGGAGGATGTGGATTTGTTGGGACAAATCTTTGTGAGAAACTAGTTAAAAATCACGAGGTACATTCAATAGACAATTATTCTATTGGAACAACAGAAAACCATATTGAAGGAGTAGTATATTTAAACAGTGATGTAGTTGATATATCAAACATAGTTAAAAATGATTTTGATTTATGTTATCATCTAGCAGGATTATCAAGAATACAACCTTCTTTTAATAAACCATTTGATACATTCCATTCAAATACATTAGGTACTCAGAAAGTTTTAGATTGGTGTAAAATCAATAATTCAAGACTTATTTATTCGGGTTCTTCTTCAAAACACCATAACCCATACCAATCACCATATGCATTATACAAGTATTTGGGTGAAGAACTTTGTAAAATGTATAAAGAGGTTTATAATATGAAAATCGAAATTGCTCGTTTTTATAATGTTTATGGGCCTAAAGAAATTATTGACGGAAACTGGGCAGCAGTTATTGGTATATGGAGGCGTCAAATTAAGAATGGTGAACCACTTACTATTGTTGGTGATGGAGAACAACGGAGAGATTTCACTCATGTAAATGATATTGTAGATGGATTGATAAAAATATCTGAATCTAATAAATCACATCAAGACGCTTGGGAATTAGGATCTGGGAAAAATTACTCAATTAATGAGGTTACTAAAATGTTTGTCAAAAAATTCAACTGCAAAGTTGAATACATCCCTGATCAAAATGGAAATTATAGAGAAACATTAAGAGAACATAGTGATGCTATTCAAAAGCTAGGATGGAAACCAGAAGATCGTTTATATAAATACATAATGGATTTATGAAAAGTCTATTTAAAAAGCGGTCTTTTGAAATAAATTATATCATTAATTCATTAATATGGTTATGTAATAATATGATAACAAAAAAAAACCCTTGTAAAACAAGGGTTTTAAGAGTGTTTAAGTCGGGATGACAGGATTTGAACCTGCGACCCCACGCCCCCCAGGCGTGTGCGCTACCAGGCTGCGCCACATCCCGAAAATATATATAAAAAAAACCCAAATTAATGGGCTTTAGTCGGGGTGGCAGGATTCGAACCTGCGACCTCCGCGTCCCAAACGCGGCGCGATAACCGGGCTACGCTACACCCCGAAGAAAAGAAAAACACATATTTTTCTTTGTAATATCTTCAGTTTTAGGTTTTTCCTAAAACTCCGGTTATGTATAAAAAAATTACATTTTCTAATCGCGTATTGAATGTTTTTATTTAAGCACTGAACTACGCTATGTCCTTTTTAGGGCGCAAATATAATATTTTTAATATATAAATTTAATGGTTTTTCAAAATTAATTAATCCTTTATTTCGAATAGCTTTTATTTAGTATTCAAATTCGTCAAAACAGCGATTAATAAGTTTCTTTTTTTAAGTTAAATGTGTTTGGTGAATATTCCTTAATCATCAACTTTGATTTATTTTTGATGTAAAAAACTGAGACTTAGCTTCAACGAAAGCTAAAAATAAAAACGAAAAGATACTAAACATCCAGATGCCTAATAAAATTAATTTTTTCAGCAGACTAATTCATTTTGATTTAGGGTTTAACAATTTCATACTTAAAAGGAACAAAAATACCACGGGGATTAATAAGGAAACGAACACTAATAAGCTAATTAAAGTAAAGGAGTGTCAGGTTCATTACTAAAATTTGTAAAAAATTTTGGATATTTATAAAAAACCATTAATCCAATTTAGAAAATTGAAATAATCAATACCGTAAATATTACAGAAGTGATGATTAAAAATAATATACCAATCAGAATTCCAACGAGTTTAATGACTTTACCCAAAAGATTTATAAATAAGAAGAAAAAATTTTTGGATTTTTTTTAAGGTAGAAGTTATGCTCCTCTAATCAGCACTTTTTATTTTTGCTGAAACCCCATCAAACTCTACTTTTATTTTTTTTCGAGGGTAGAGATGTTTAGGGGTTCCCCTTTCATTTGGAGTTTTTCGGTAGTAGTTTTCGCCTCAGGTATTAAATCCCACACGATGATATACACTATTATAGGGGCCCCTAAAGAAAATAGCTAGGATTAACCAGATAATCCTCATCCAAACAGTTTCAATCCCAGAATAGCTTCCAAGTCCTGAAAATAACACAATTAATATAGCGGTTATCTAAGCTTCGAAATAACTTTTTTTAGAGCGAATGAATTTTTCCTCATAATCTTCACTGATAAAGTCTTAAGGTTGACCCAAGGTGTCAATTATAGAATTTATATTTGAGAGTAAAATCACCTGATCAGTATGTTTTTTTATTTCTCGCAACAACTCAGCGATTCTACTTTCTATATCTTCTATGATTTCCTCTTTCCCTTGAGTGTTAGAAAAGGTGATTTTAAGTTTTTCGAGATATTGTTGCAATAGATTATAGGCAGATTCATCAATATGAAAGAAAGTTCGACCGAGGTTAATGCTTATGGTCTTGTTCATTTTATTTGTGCTTAGATTTAGAAATAGTGAACACAGCTTTAAAAAAAGTTCTTCCCAAGTAACAGTAAGTTCTGATTAAAAAAGCTTGCCTTACTTTGTTATTTTGTAATATTTCCTTGGGGGTCCAGAGTTAGATTCTTCCCAGCGATAATCTAAAAGACCACTATCTTTTAATCGATTAAGAAGGGGGTAGATGGCTCCTTCAACTACTAACATTTTAGAAGACCTAAGGGTGCTTAGAATTTCGGAAGTATACTTGTCATTGTAGGCGAGTATTGTTAAAATACAAAATTCAAAGTAGGCACTTTCGCATTTGAGCTTTTGTGTTATCGATGTTCATTTTAATTTATTTTCATAAATGTATGTAAAAATGGTAATTTGTAATACATAGTAGTTTTTGTTTAAACTTTAACATTTTGACAACACTACTTGAATTAAAAATAAAATATATTTAATAAATGTTAAATATTACAAAAACATCAACGGCTTTTTTTTTCTATAAAAGTGTTCTAAGAAAAGTAAGTTTTCATCCAGATCTTTTTAAGAAAGAACTGAATAAAGCGATTTCTTCCCTTCCTTTAGAGGAAGGATTGAGACTCTACAGATGGTCAGTTAGCTATGCTAAAACATATCCAGAAACTTTTCATAGTTTATCTTTCAGCAATTAATTTTTTTTTGGTGGGATCACTTTAATGTTATCAAACTTTATGGCTCCTCTTATTACGTTGCTTATAGTTGATCTTAACGCAGAGATAATAGGCATTTTTAATTGACTTTTTGAATGGATTAAACTGACCTCTCTTGCTGGGGCAGGATCTGGGAATAGCCTTATGTTTTTTTGCTTTTCTTTAGATAATTCGATTCCGTGCAGATAGGGGAGTAGTGTCATTCCCAAACCCTCGTCTGACAATTTGATTAAGGTTTCAAAGCTTCCGCTTTTAATTTCAAACCTGTTGTTGTTTTTTTGTTTAACCTGACAGAGGTTTAAAACATGATTCCTAAAACAGTGCCCATCCTCAAGGACTAAAATTTCTGAAACATCTAAATCATCAACTTCAATCTGCTCATGACCATAAAGTGAATTTGATTCTGGAATATAACCGACAAAAGGCTCATGATATAGGGGTATTTCGATAATGCTGTCTTCGCCCAGCGGGGTTGCTGCGATTCCTGCATCTATTTGTCCTTGATTTAGAAGCTCAGAAATATTTTCAGTGGTTAACTCTTCGATTTTCAAGTCAACTTTGGGAAACTTTTTAATAAAACTGTTTAAAAACATTGGGAGTAGAGTAGGCATGATTGTAGGGATGATTCCCAGCCTGAATACACTCCTCCTACAAAACCTTTTTCCGTCGAAACAATGTCACCCATCCGGTTCGCTTCTTCAACTATCTTCTTCGCTTGTAAGACTACTTTTTCGCCTACATCCGTAAGTATGATCGGTTTTGTCCCCCGATTAAATATTTTAACGCCCAGTTCTTCTTCGATTTTTTGAACTTGCATGCTCAAGGTGGGTTGCGTAACAAATGATTTTTCAGCTGCAGTCGTAAAGTTTCCATACTTTGCCACTGCAAGCATGTAATTGAGTTGGGTGAGTGTCATTATTGATATAACTTATTATTATTATAAATGTAATAATATTTTCTAATAATAATTTATTTTGAATTAAACTTTAAAAGAAAATCATTTAAATTAAAATCAATTATAAGCAAATATTATTCAATAATTATAGTTTTTAAGTAAACATTATCATGAGGCATTTCCCTACTGTCAACTGGCTCTTTGTTGATCTTGTCAACGACGTCCATTCCACTAATTACTTCACCAAATGCAGTGTAATTTCCATCAAGATGATAAGCTCCGGGAGACTGATTAACTATGAAAAACTCATAGGGAGAGGCCATTTTGTGTGGATTGTCAATTTCACTACTGGGCATAGAAATCACGCCGCGGTGGTGTGGGTGTCCTTTTTTAGTATCTGGCGGCAGAAGGTAGCGTCCGATTTTAGTTCTTTTTAAAGCACTTTTTCGACTGTCGGAATTCCCACCTTGTATTATGAACCCCTTGACAACCCTATGGAAGATACTACTTTCAAAATAATTCATTTTCGTTAAATAAATGAAATTTGCTCTGTGGTAAGGGGTATTTTCATACAGTAGAATATCAATATTTCCATAACGTGTGATAATCCTGACCTTGTTTTCTTTATTGTATTTCTCGTATTCGTAGAAGAAAGGAATGGCATTGTAATCATTTAGATAAACAGTTTTACTTTTGGTTTCAGTTTTGATTTCTGTTTTTTTCTTCAAATAGAGTTTGCTTTGTTTGTTTTTTTCTTTAGTTTGACAAGAATATTGAATAGAAATTAATGATATTAATAAAAGGACTTTAAAATTTTTCATGAATTTGAAAACGTTTTTGAATCAAAAGTCAAAGTTAAAACAAATTACGCTTTCTGGGTATGAAGCGCATTCGCTTTTGGCACCACCTCAAAGAATGAAACAACTCGAATCGTCTTTTAAAAACAAAACCACGCCAAAAAAAGCTGCAGTTTTAATTCACCTTTACCCTGGTGAAAACGATTTTCTCCACTTTATTTTAATTCAACGCAACAGTTATGTTGGTGTTCATTCGGGACAAATTAGTTTTCCTGGGGGAAAGCCTGAAGCCCTAGATGCTAACTTGTGGGGTACCGCTCTCAGAGAATCCTCAGAAGAAGTGGGCCTGAATGGAATAGACATTCATAAACTTAGGTCGTTAACGGATGTCTTTATTCCTCCTAGTAATTTTTTGGTTTCCCCTTTTGTTAGTTATAGTTATGAAAAACCTGAGTTTATTCCCGAAAAAAAAGAAGTTGATCTGATTTTAGAAATTCCACTTGCAAACTTACTTGACCACCAGCAGGTATTGTATAAGAAATTGACTACTAATTATATTGGTGAATTTGAGGTTCCCTGCTATATTTTTGATGAAAAAGTTGTGTGGGGGGCAACAGCGATGATTTTGTCAGAATTACGCATTTTATTTCTCAGCTAGCTTAAAATTGTTTTTATATTTGTTTGGTTATTAAAATCTAACATGTTTAAAAGAAACCCTTTTGGTCAAGTTCTAATTATTAAAAAGTTGCTCATACGTTATATGGGTTTTATCTCCCACAGGCGCTATAGAGGTTTTAACGAACTTCAAATAGAAGGATCTTCTTTTATTAAGGATCTCCCCGATTCGAATGTTTTATTTGTTTCAAACCATCAGACCTATTTTGCCGACGTTGTTGCTATGTTTCATGTTTTTAATGCTAGTCTCAGTGGTCGAACCGATTCTATAAAGAATGTTGGTTATTTGTGGGATCCTAAATTGAACATTTATTTTGTAGCGGCAAAAGAAACAATGAAGGCAGGTTTGTTGCCTAGGGTTTTAGCTTATGCAGGTTCTGTGTCCATAGAAAGAACGTGGAGGGAAAAAGGTCAGGAAATTAATCGAAAAGTTAAAATGAGTGATATTTCCAATATTGGTATTGCATTAAATGATGGTTGGGTGATTACTTTTCCACAAGGGACCACCAAACCTTTCCGGCCGATCAGAAAAGGAACAGTGCATATCATTAGAAAGTACAAGCCTATTGTAGTGCCTATTGTGATTGACGGATTTAGAAGGTCTTTTGATAAAAAAGGAATCAGATTAAAGAAGAAGGGGATTCTACAATCTATGGAGATTAAAGCTCCATTAGAGATTGATTATGAAAACGAATCATCAGAATCAATTATCGAAAAAATAGAATATGCCATCGAACAGCATCCTTCTTTTTTAAAAGTACTATCAAAAGAAAAGGTTGAAGAGCAAGAAAAATTGAATGCTAGTCGTGAATGGTAGTTATTTAAAACTAACTTTTCATCAGAATTTTTATTTAATGATCCCCGCACAGCTAACTCTAGCTCCAGCAGCTCCAGAAGGTTGAGAAATTAAATCATCTGTACCTTGGTGAACAATGATGGCTTTTCCAATGATATTTTTGTTTGCATCATCACAACCCAAACACCACAAGTCCGTTGAGAATGTGATCATGCCATGACCGTTTTCATTAGTATTAAAATTACCAATATCTCCTCTGTGAAATCCTTTCTCATTTCCCCAGGCACCATGATTTTCAAAAGTTGGATTCCAATGACCTCCTGCTGACTTTCCGTCATCCGAAGAGCAATCTGCAGTTTCGTGAATGTGTATTGCATGATTTCCTAATGTCAATCCGTT
This sequence comes from uncultured Flavobacteriaceae bacterium, assembly GCA_949372605.1. Taxonomy (GTDB): domain Bacteria; phylum Bacteroidota; class Bacteroidia; order Flavobacteriales; family Flavobacteriaceae; genus UBA8316. The sequence continues at coordinate 10,994 of CASIAE010000008.1, read as the reverse complement.
GATGTGGGCTTCCAAAGTTACTTGACCTCCCTTTTCAGTGAAAGTAATTTTACCTGAAGTGCTGCTGCCGCTTTTTGCATTAATACTGATTTCTAATGTTTTTTTTTCTTCTTGACAAGCAAAAATTAAAGTAACAATAAAAAGTGGAAAAAATATTTTTTTAAGTTGACGCATGGTGATTAGTTTTTTAGTAAATAATAACTGACTATAAGAATAAAAAGTAAATATACTATTTTACCTGTTTACATTTTAATTAATTTAAAATCCTTAGGTCATGGATGTTTATAATTTTCAATATTTTATATTTGTCTCCATCTTATGAAAAAGAAAATTATCACACTATATATTTTTATGTTTTTTGCAGCTTGCAAAACAAATTATGATTCAGTTGCCTTTGATCAGAATAAAACTCCGGCCAAACCAGATTATTCAAAAACAGAAAGTTGGGCTGTATTGCCTGGTAATTACCCTGAAGACTTAATACCATTGATTAAGGAAAAAGCATCTAAAAGAGCCGATGTTTTTTTTGTTTATCCAACCTTATTTACAGATAAAAAAAATTCGAATTGGAATGCAGATGTTACGATCGAATCAACAAAAGATTATGTTAGATCTATTGCTGTTAAATACCAAGCCTCTGCTTTTGCAGCTGCTGGAAATTTATACGTACCATTTTATAGACAAACACATTATCGAATTTTTGTAGATGGGTACAAAGATCAAGGTTTGCCAGCATGGAATGTTGCTTATGAAGATGTGAAAAATGCATTCCAATATTATTTAAAACATTATAACAAAGACAAGCCGATTATCATTGCAGCTCACAGTCAAGGAAGCATGCATGCCCGCCAACTGATTAAAGACTTTTTTGATGATCGACTGCTTCAAAACCAACTAGTTGCGGCTTATTTAATTGGAACTCGTATCTACAAAGATGAATTCAAAACCATAAAGCCTTTAACAAACCCTAAAGATATTGGTGGTTTTGTTAGCTGGAATACCTTTAAAATGAACAAACTTCCAAAAAATTATGAGCGATGGTTCGTTGGGGGAGTTGTAACCAATCCTATCACTTGGGACAATCAGGTTGAATCAGATGTTGATGATCATAAAGGGCTTTTAAGTAAAGATTTGAAACTTTATCCTAAAAGTTTAAGGGTTAAGAAAATTGACGGATTGTTGTGGTCTAGTGTTCCTAAAATTCCGGGTCGAATTTTATTGTCTGTAGTAAAAAATTACCATTACGCAGACATCAATCTTTTTTGGGGAGACATTCAAGAGAACGCTCAAGAACGTGTAAACCATTGGTTTGAGGTTAATCAATAACAATCAGTTGAATCGGTTGAAAACTAAAAGCATACCTTTTAAATAGAATGGCTCACAAAAAAATGGATAATTTAACCCCTGTAGTATGGATAACTGGCGCTTCTTCAGGAATTGGAGCTGAATTGGCAAAACAGTATTCCAAACGAAATATAAACCTGATTCTCTCAGCGAGAAGAGCTGAGGTTTTATTTAAGTTTAAAGAAAGCTCTAAGGGGGGGGCTAAAATTGAAATACTTCCTTTTGATATAAATGATTTTGATTCAGCACCAAAGCAAGTTGAGAAGGCGCTTTTATTTTTCGGAAGGGTAGATGTTTTAATAAATAATGCTGGAATTAGCCAACGTTCATTAATCATAGACTCTAAATTCGACGTGTTTAAAAAATTAATAGAGATTGATTATTTAGGAACCGTAGCCCTTTCAAGGGCGATTCTTCCTTATTTTATTTCACAGCAATCAGGACATTATGTTGTTGTGAGTAGTGTTATGGGTAAATTTGGTTCTCCCTATCGATCAGGTTATTGTGGAGCAAAACATGCCCTTCACGGTTTTTTTGATGTTTTACGAATGGAACATCAAAAAGATAATGTTATTGTAACCATGGTTTGTCCTGGTTTTGTTGCAACCCCTATTGCCTTGAATTCTATACGAGGAGATGGCAATGCGATGGGAAAAGATGACCAAGCCACTCGAAAGGGGCTGAATGTCATTTATTTTGTAAGAAAAATGATACAAGCAATTGACCAAAAGAAGTGGGAAGTGTCCATAGGAGGAAAAGAAAAATTAGGCGTATTTTTAAAAAGATTATCAAATAAGTTGTTGCACAATATCGTAATTCGATCACGTGTCAGATAAAAATCATGATGAATAATTCAAAGATAGAACCACAAAGAAGAACAGCAATTAAGAAAATTTTACTTGCAACAACAAGCCTGTCTATGGCTGATGCATTGGCATTAAATTCATATAAAACAGAAAGTAATAAAACAAAAATATTAATGAAAGGAAACATTAATCATTCGGTTTGCAAATGGTGCTATGGAGATATTCCTTTAGACGAATTTGCAGTTGAAATCAAGAAAATGGGCATAACAGGTGTTGATTTAATTGGGCCAAAAGATTGGCACATTCTTAAAAAACACAATCTCGATTCAACAATGTGCAATGGTGCTGAAATTAGCCTAACTGAAGGTTTTAATGATCCACAATATCATCCGGAATTGATTGAGAACTATAAGAAGTATATTGATTTAGTCGCAGATGCAGGCTATACCAATCTCATCTGTTTTAGCGGCAACAGGCGTGGTATTAATGATGAAGCTGGACTCGAAAATTGTGCCAAAGGATTAAAGGAGATCATTGGGCTTGCTGAAAAAAGAGGTGTAGTTCTTCAGATGGAATTATTCAATTCTAAAGTTGATCATCCCGATTATATGTGTGACAATTCTAAATGGGGAGTTGAGCTCTGCAAAAGATTAGGTTCCGAAAACTTTAAACTACTTTATGATATTTATCACATGCAAATCAGTGAGGGAGATATTATAAGAACCATAAAAGAGAATCATCAATATTTTGGACACTATCATACAGCTGGAGTTCCTGGGCGAAACGAGATTGATGAAACACAAGAACTTTTTTACCCCGCCATTATGAAAGTAATTTTCGAAACAGGATTCAAGGGGTATGTTGCTCAAGAATTTATTCCTAAATATAAAGATGCTTTGAATTCACTAAGAAGTTCAGTAATTCTTTGTGATATATAATTGCTTTTTAAAATAAAAATTTAGTTATATTAGATAAATAATTTTACTTTTGAATAAATATTAAAAATGAAAAATATAAATTATCTTATAGTTGCTTTATTTTTTGTAACGATAGTCTCAAACGCACAAACTTCTGAAAACCCTTGGGCTGTTAGCATTGGGGCAAATATAGTTGGTATACAAGATGACGCAGTTGACTCTAAAACTGGTTTTGGAGTGCCTCATTTGAGCCTTTCCCGTTATATTGCTGGAGGATTTTCTATCGGAGCTCAGTTTGCTAAGAACTCTTTTGATGTTAATAGTATCTCATCAGACTATCTATCAGTAGATGGTATAGTGAAGTTTAACATTACAGAAGGAAAATATGTTCCTTATTTATTTGCTGGATATGGGATTTCTAAATTTGGTACAGATTTAAGTAAAGGTGGAAACTTCCCATCAACCGAAGCTGCAAGAACTACTTTAGGAGGAGTAGGATTAAACTATTACTTCACTGATAATTGGGCAATTAACGCGAGTACTTCTTATCGTTCTGCAAGTGAAAAAGGAGCATACAATCACTTACAGCACGTAATTGGAGTAAGCTATAATTTTGGAGTGCAGGATTCTGATAAGGATGGTGTTTCTGATAAAAAAGATGTTTGTCCAGAAATTCCTGGTTTAAAAGAATTCGAAGGATGTCCTGATACTGACGGTGATGGAATTCCTGACAATAAAGACGCTTGTCCCGAAGAAGCCGGAAGTGCTGAAATGAACGGATGTCCTGACCAAGATGGAGACGGTATTGCAGATAACGAAGATGCCTGTCCAGACAAAGCTGGAAGCGCTGAAATGAATGGTTGCCCAGATTCTGACGGAGATGGTGTTGCTGATAATTTAGACAAATGTCCAGAGCAAGTAGGTGATGTAGCCAATAACGGTTGCCCATGGGATGATGGTGATGGAGATGGTGTTGCAGATAAAGACGATGCTTGTCCAGAAGAAGCAGGCGATGCTGCCAATAATGGTTGCCCTGCAGTTCCTCAAAAATTAATAGATTTCTTACAAGGAGATAATTCTAAAATTCTTTTTAGAGCTGATAGTTATTCAGTCCCTAATAATGCTATCTCTAAATTGAATGATTTGAAAGCTGTATTAGAAGAGTATCCAGATGCTTCAATCACAATAGAAGGTCATGCCTCAGAAGATGGTAGCTCTGAATACAATCAGAAACTATCCGACAAACGTGCCAATAGTGTAAAAGATGCACTTATCGCTGCCGGAATAGATGCAAACCGCCTAGAAACTAAAGCATATGGTGAGACAAAACCAGTTGCTGACAATATCACTAAAGGCGGAAGAGCTGCTAATAGAAGAGTCGTATTTGACAGAAGAGTCGTAATTAAAATAGGGGAATAAGTTTCCTTTATCTATTAATCAAAAAAAACTCCTAATTTAATTAGGAGTTTTTTTTTGCTTTAAATCTAATATTTTATTAATGTTTAAGCCTTAGAATAATGAATTTCACTACATGATTTAAGTTTTTCTGCTGCTTGTTCTGCAGTAATGTCTCGTTGCGGTGTCGCAAACATTTCATAACCTACCATAAACTTTTTAACTTCTGCTGAGCGCAGCAAAGGAGGGTAAAAAGACATGTGAAAGTGCCAGAACTCATTTGACATACTATTGGTTGGAGCCTGGTGGATCCCTGCTGAATAAGGAAACGAAACACCAAAAAGATTATCGTACTTGATGGTTAGCGTTTTTATTATTGATCCGAAATCTTTTTTTTCAGCATTAGAAAGAGTCAGAATTGATTGATGTTGTTTTTTAGGAACAATCATCGATTCATAAGGCCAAACTGCCCAGTAGGGAATCAAAGCTACAAACGTTTCGTTTTCAACGATTATTCTTTCATTTTTCCTAAGCTCTAAATCGATATAATCTTTTAGTAAACCTTTGTTGTTTTTATTCCAATAGTCCTCTTGGTTCTTGTGCTTTTTTTGAACCTCTTGAGGAATTGAAAGTTGTGCCCATATTTGCCCATGGGGGTGTGGATTGGAACAACCCATGATTTCACCTTTGTTTTCGAATATTTGCACATGATTGATTGCGTCCATGGCTCCCAATTCCTGATACTCTTTTTGCCAAAGATCAACTACACTTAAAATTTGGTGATCCTCCATCAGAGGAAGGGTAAGCGAATGATCAGGAGCATAACAGATAACTTTGCATAATCCAGTTTCGGTTTCAGCTTCTAAAAGCCCATCTTTGGTGCTTTCAAATGGGCCGTTAAGAATTGCAGCATAATCATTTTTAAAGCTATAGGTTTCTTTGTAATCTGGATTTACTCCACCTCCTGCACGTTCATTTCCTGGGCATAAATAGCATTTTGGATCATAGGAGATTGCTTCTTTGTGTTGCTGCTTTTCTTCCTTTCCCTGCCAAGGTCTTTTGGTTCTGTGGGGAGAAACTAAAATCCATTCCCCTGTTAAAATATTTTTTCTTCTGTGCGGCCTTTTGTTAAATTCAGAATTCATTAGTTTTCAATGGTTACCCCATCTGAAGTTGCTACCGTGATGGGGGTTATTTTAATATGAAATCTATTTTGGTAGGCTTCTGAAATGTAACTAATAAAATCCTTTAATCCATCTTGATGAATTAAATTGATGGTACATCCTCCAAATCCTCCACCCATCATCCTTGCACCAATCACTTGGTCAAAGTCTTTTGAATAGTCTACCAAAAAGTCCAATTCATCACAACTCACATTGTATTTATTTGTAAGCCCTTCATGTGATTGGTACATCAGCTCTCCAAAACGCTTTATCTGCCCCTTCTGAATCACTTCCGCAGCTTCTTTGGTTCTTGAGTTTTCCATAGATACATAACTAGCTCTGTTTAAAACATCTACACTTAGTTTCTCCTTGTATTTCTCAATTATTGATAGAGGTATGTTTGCCAATTGTTTATACTCTGAATAATCTTTACTGATTATTTTTAAAGCCAATTCACATTCTGATCTTCGTGTGTTATAAGCACTCGTTGAGAGGTTGTGCGAGACATTGGTGTTAAGCAAAACGATTTGATAGGGAGAGAAATCCGCATCTATGATATCATACGCTAAAGTTTCACAATTGAGTAGTATCAACTTTTTTTCTTCACCCATCATCACTGCAAACTGATCCATCACACCGCATTTCGTTCCGACAAAGTTATGCTCTGCAACGCGGGCAATTTCGATCATTTCATAATTGCTGAGACCCAGGCCAAACAATTCGTTGAGTCCCTTAGCAATGCCGCATTCAAGCGCAGCAGATGAGCTTATGCCCGATCCAATGGGCAATTCGCTTTTAAACTCACAATCAAATCCCTGTAGCTTTCCTGGATGTAAATCTCTTATACCCGCGACAACCCCTAGGACATAATTGCCCCAGTGATTTTCTTTGGTTTGGAGCTCTTCATTAAGATTAAATTCAAAAGATCCCTGAGATTCTGAAGTAACAGTACAAATGGAATTTTGCTTTTTCCTAAATCTAAATTTTATTTTTAAATCAATTGCTGCAGGCAGTACATATCCTCCATTATAATCAATGTGTTCACCAATAAGGTTTATCCTACCTGGCGCATGAACGATTATTTCTGGTGAATCTGTATTCATTTTATTACCAAAATAAGGTGTAGACCACGGTTAAAATAATTAATGTAGCAAATGCACCAATATTGAACAACGGACTTGTTTTGAAAATCCCCTTATTTAATTCAATCGCCTTACTGTCATCTTTTCCTTTGTTTTCCATCCAACTAACTAATATGATGACTGCCATGGTCAATAGGGCTGTTAATCCCATCTGATCCATCCAAGGGAGTTTCGGAAAAACAGCTTCCATTGCAGTGCCATCAAACCAGCCTTTTCCACCTGTTTTAAGATAAAGCGCAATAGGGATCGAAGTTAAAGCTCCCCAAATAGCTCCTTTGTTGGTTGTTTTTTTCCAAAATAGACCCAACATAAATACGGCTAGAATTCCAGGACTAACGACTCCTGTATACTCTTGAATGAATTGAAAAGCTTGGTCTATTCCTCCTAAAAGGGGTGCCATTGTGGCTCCAATGACAAGCGCAACAGCGGCGGAAAGACGTCCAACTTTCACTGTTTGTTTGTCACTTGCATTTGGATTTATGAACTGTTTGTATATGTCCATGGTGAAAATCGTTGAGGTGGAATTTAACATTGAGGCCAAAGAGGAGACAATGGCTGCTGTTAATGCCGCAAAAGCAATTCCTTTAAACCCTGTGGGTAAAAACTGCATCAACCATGGATAAGCCTTATCAGCAGAACCTGCTGAGGGGATGTTGGCAGCGCCATTATTTCCTAGACTTGCAAGTATCTCAGGGTCATTTACAATGACATAAGCTGCAATTCCAGGAATTACAACAATAAAAGGTATAATCAATTTTAATCCTGCGGCAAAAAGAATTCCTTTTTGAGACTCTTTTAGATGATTTCGCTGCAAGTGTTCTTTGGATGATGTATTGGTTGAAACCCCAATAATATAGGTTGGCAACCCATAATCCTCCAACAAGCACTCCTATACCAGGAAGGTTATTGTACTCAGGATTACTTCTGTCAAGAATCATTTCAAAACGGTCGGGGGCAGCAGCATAGATTGTTTTTAACCCTTCAATCACCCCTTCGCCTTGTGAGACGGTGTCCAACGCAAGGTAAGTGGTAACAACCCCACCAAGTACCAGAAAAACAACTTGAATAATATCTGTCCAAGCCACTGCTGAAAGCCCTCCATATAAGGAATAAGCTGCAGCAAAAAGCGCCAAACCGATCACAGCATAAACCATATCAATCCCGATAATAGTTTCTATGGCAAGTCCCCCTAGATACATCACGGAGGCAAGGTTTACGAATACATATAGCGCAATCCAAAAAACGGCTAAAATGGTTTTTAAGTTGGTGGAAAATCGTTTTTCAACAAATTCCGGAATCGTGTAGAGTCCTTTTTCTATGAAAATGGGAAGAAAGTATTTTCCTACAATTAATAGTGTTATTGCTGCCATCCATTCATAGGAGGCAATTGCCAAACCAAGGGCAAATCCTGATCCGGACATGCCAATAAATTGTTCGGCAGAGATGTTAGCCGCAATTAGTGAGGCACCGATTGCCCACCACGGAAGTGACTTGCTGGCGAGAAAATAATCTTCAGCGGTTTTGTCTTTCCCATCTTTATCCCTGGAAACCCATAGTCCCACGCCAAGAATAACGATTGCGTATACAACAAAAATTAAATAGTCTAAAAAGGCAAAACTTGTATTCATAGTTTAATTTTAAATAGTCATGATTTATTTCGTATTTTTTTTTCCCAATCCCAAGCAGATTTTATTCCTTGCGCTAGGCTTAGCGCTGCTTTCCATCCCAAAACATTGTTGGCTTTAGAAGTGTCAGCATAAGCTTCAACTATATCGCCATCTCTTCGAGCAGTAATTTCGTAATTTAGTTTTTCTCCAGAAACGCGTTCAAAGGTTTTAATTACTTCCAAAACACTACTTCCTTCTCCAGTTCCGAGGTTAAAGATCTCAAAACTTTCATTTTGTTTATCTTCTTTCAGCCGTTTTATTGCAACTACGTGCGCCTTGGCAAGATCCACAACATGAATATAATCTCGAATACATGTTCCGTCAGGTGTTGGATAATCATCTCCAAAAACATTTAGCTTTTCATGAATTCCAGCAGCTGTTTGTGTAATGAAAGGAATCAAGTTTTGAGGTTTTCCGATCGGTAACTCTCCAATTTCAAGAGATTCATGTGCGCCAATTGGGTTGAAATATCGCAATGCAACTACATTCAAATTGTCATTGGATTGGACCGTGTCCCAAAGTATTTCTTCTCCAATTTGCTTGGTGTTACCATAAGGAGATTCTGCCTTCTTGATTGGTGCTTCTTCGGTTATGGGAAGTTGGTCTGCCTGACCGTAAACTGTGCAAGAGGAGCTAAAAATAAATGAAAAAGATCGATTGATTTTTTCTGCTTCTTGAAGCAAGTTTATTAAAGGGACTAAGTTGTTTTCATAATATTCAAGAGGCTTTACTACGCTTTCTCCTACTGCCTTAGAGGCTGCAAAGTGTATCACGCCCGAAATATCATTGTGTTTTAAAAAAAGTTCTTGAACTCCTTTTTTATCTTTTAAATCAAGCTTTTCAAAAAGCGGTCTTTTATTACTGATTTTATTTATCTGATCTAATACTGCTATTGAAGAATTTGAAAGGTCATCCAAGATTAAAACATCAAAACCTTCATCTAAAAGTTCAACCACAGTGTGGGAGCCGATAAATCCTAATCCGCCTGTGACTAATACTTTTTTATTTTCTGAATTTTTAATTGGTTTTGGTTTTATAAGATTTCAAATTTAATGTTTTTTTTAATCATAAAATATATATGAGAATAACTTAAAATCGATCTTAAATTAGATCATTTGAGGTGAGTACTCTTCATATTACAAAATAATCTTGTTTAAGGATCAAATTGTAGATGTCTAATGGGTAGTTTCTTAAGTATATAAACCTATATTTGCGCGAATAAAAATAATAAGATGACACCGATTAAAAATATCGCCATTATTGCCCACGTAGATCATGGTAAAACAACTTTGGTTGATAAGATAATGCACCACTGCGAATTGTTCAGAGAAAATGAGCAAACTGGTGATTTGATATTAGACAGTAATGATCTTGAGCGCGAACGAGGAATAACTATTTTATCTAAAAATGTATCGGTTAATTATAAGGGTACAAAAATAAACATCATTGACACTCCTGGTCACGCTGACTTTGGCGGAGAGGTAGAGCGAGTGCTAAACATGGCTGATGCTGCAATCCTATTGGTTGATGCATTTGAAGGTCCAATGCCTCAAACTCGATTTGTGCTCCAGAAAGCATTAGATTTGAAGTTAAAGCCTCTGGTTGTAATCAACAAGGTAGATAAAGAAAACTGCAAGCCCGAAGAAGTTCACGAATCTGTTTTCGATTTGATGTTCGAATTAGGGGCGGAGGAGTGGCAGTTAGATTTTCCAACAGTATATGGATCTGCCAAGAACAACTGGATGAGTGATGATTGGAAAAATGAGACTATGAATGTTGAACCATTATTAGACATGGTTATCGAGCATGTTCCAACACCCAAGCTTGAAGAAGGAAATACACAAATGTTAATTACTTCTTTGGATTATTCCTCTTACACGGGACGAATTGCAATTGGAAGACTCTTCAGAGGGGAGTTAAAACCAAATATGAATATTAGTTTGGTGGACCGCAACGGAGTAATAACAAAATCTAAAATTAAGGAACTCAATATTTTTGACGGCTTAGGTCGTAAATCAGTAGAAAGTGTACAGCCAGGAGATATTTGTGCAGTAATAGGGCTCGAAAACTTCAATATTGGAGACACGATTGCTGATGCAATTGAGCCTGAGGCGCTTCCGACGATTGCGATCGACGAACCGACCATGAGTATGTTGTTTACGATTAACGACTCACCGTTTTTTGGTAAAGATGGGAAATTTGTAACCTCAAGACACATTAAAGATCGTTTGGCGAAAGAACTAGAAAAGAATCTCGCCATGAGATTGGGAACAACTGATTCCGCTGACAAGTTTATGGTCTTTGGAAGGGGAGTAATGCACTTGTCCGTTCTTATTGAGACCATGAGACGAGAAGGTTATGAGCTTCAAATTGGTCAACCGCAGGTTATTATAAAAGAAATTGACGGCAAAAAACATGAACCTATTGAGGAATTGACCATTGACTTACCAGACAATCTTTCTGGTAAAGCCATTGAAATGGTTTCTCTAAGAAAAGGTGAGATGTTAAGTCTCGTAAATAAAGGAGAGCGAATGATTTGCGAATTTATTATTCCTTCCCG
>CASIAE010000007.1 GCA_949372605.1 uncultured Flavobacteriaceae bacterium | reverse complement strand
GTCAATAGCGTAAACTAAATCATTAACATTTCCTATATGTGAACTTCTTAGTATGCCAATTTCTTGACTGAAATAACTGAAATTTGTTTTCCATTGTCTAAGAATTTTATTTTTTCCAAATGATAATGAGATGTTATTTTCGTTGGTGCCAGAATTTGAAAGTATATATTTTGGAGCAGAAAAATCACCAATCCTTTTAATCATTGCTTGAGCTTTAAAATAATTTCCATTACTATAGGATTTAGTCCATGAACTCACAATATTTAAACCACGACCATTACTAATTCCACTTAAAATTGATTTACCATACAACGAATCATTAATCTTTGGAAGCTTATTTTCGAGTACTATAACTCCACCAGGAGTATCGCCTGAGTACTTTAACACCCCTGCTCCCTTGACTAAAAGAATTTCTTCAAAAGCATTTTGATCAATATTAGGAGCATGATCTTGCCCCCATTGTTGATTTTCTATCTGTACACCATCATAAATTATACCTACACGACTCCCAAACATGCCATGAATCATGGGTTTAGATATCACATTTCCTGTAGTCAAGATGTTTACTCCACTAATTTGCTCTAAAGCTTTCGCCAATCCCCTTCCACTATACCGATCTTTTTGTAAACCCGAAAGTAGATAGTTATGAGCTGTGGATGAAAGTTCTTTTATTTTACTCTCCTCCACTATTACTTCACTTAGAGATTCAATGTGGTGTTCTAAATAAAACTTTTTAAAAACTGATTTATTTAAATTTAATTCCTGATATAAATCTTCACAGTTGAGGTGAGAAATTTTTAAATTAATCTTTCCTGAACATTGGTTTTTAAGTTTAAAAAAACCATTGTAGTCTGTATACGCAGTTTGATCATTATCAAGATCTTGGACAACTGCTAAACTGATTGGGGAGTCATCGTGTAAATCTAAAATTTGTCCTTCAAATTGCAAATCACAGTTTTGACAGTAACAAAAACCTGCGGCCAAGATAAATAAGCTGGCCGCAGTTTTTGAAACACTATAGGAATCGTTAAATTTAATATTTTTGAAGTTTTAGATTAAATAGCCCTGCTAAAAAACTAAATAAACTCATTATTCAACATGTACTTCAAACTCAATTTCGAAATCGGTTGCACCACCAAAATCAGTTCTAGTATTTCCAGTTTTTGAAGTGGGCTCATGAATAAGATATCCCACAACATCACCAGAAGTTTCCCCAGTTGTAGTCCAAGTTGTTTTATTAAACAATGGACTACCATTACTATCTAAAGTGTCATCGGAAGCAGATTTAATTGAAAAACCACTTAATTCATCAGTGATTGCATAAAAAATTTGATGCTCGTCCTTCTCCTCTATGACCTCTAGAGTAATATCTTCGATGTTATTTGGATCAGTATCATTATAAATAAACATTGATACGTTATAACTTGAATTGGCTTCTAGTTCAATCTCAGTATGTTCACCATCATGATCGTCATGTCGTCATCTTTTTCTTCCTCATGATCGTCATGATCATGACCCTCAACTTCAAAATTATATTTGATGATCTCAGAAGAACCTACCTTACTCACCTCCAGAGTAACCAAAGTGATTACTTCCTCCTCATTTGCAGGGACAGGATCTTCATCCTTAGAACAAGCGAAAATTAAAATAAATAGAAATAGGGCAGTAATAGGTTTTGTATGTAAATTTTTAAACATAGTTTTAATTTTTATTAATAGAAATGTTATCCGACTTATTTATAAGTCGAATAGAGTATTTAATCACGGATAAAAATCAAACTTGAGGTGGCCCCCTGAGTAAGTTTCTCAGTCTTTTTTTCGAAGGAAAATCTTAGATAAAGATGCGAAAAAACATGTTTTGGATTGTATGGCGTCAAGGCCCTAAAACCAGTTAAAGATAAATTAAGTTGTGGAGTAAAATTATATTCTAAAATATCACAATCAAAATCAATTGCATGAATGTGTGTCGTAAAATCAGAACAAGTTTTGTGTTTATGGTCTTCAAACAAATGAGAAAAGGATCCCAAATAAGGCAACATCAAAATTGATGTCAATAAAATTGTGAAAAAAGTATTTTTCAGCTTACGATCCATAAAACTGCTTTATCTTAAAGCTCTTTTAGCAAAGATAGATGTTAATCTTTAATTTTGCATATTTGTGATCAAAATAAAATATTAATGGCAAAAGCATATTCCTATATATTTTTAATCTCAACATTTCTGTTGTTGATTGGATGTAATTCTAACGTGCAAGAAAATCGCAACCTGTTTCAGGTGAAAAGCCAGAAGGCATGGTTTGGATTTCAGGGGGAAAATTCAAGATGGGTAGCGAGGGAACTCAAGCTAGAGCTGATGAGTCTCCAGTTCATGAAGTAAATCTGAATGGTTATTGGATCGATCAAACAGAAGTAACAAATGCTCAGTTTGCTGTCTTTGTTGAGGCGACGGGCTATGAAACAACTGCCGAAAAAGATGTTGATTGGGAATTAATGAAGGTGCAATTACCTCCCGATACTCCAAAGCCTCACGACTCATTACTTCAGGCTTCCTCTTTGGTTTTTAAAACAACAAATGGTCCTGTAGACTTAAATAATTACAGCTCTTGGTGGGAATGGAAATCCAAGGCCAGCTGGAGACACCCCAAAGGAAAAGGGAGTGATATCTTAGGAAAGGAGAATCACCCTGTGGTTCATGTTTCTTGGGACGACGCGAATGCTTACGCCAAATGGGCTGGGAAAAGATTGCCTACAGAAGCCGAATGGGAATGGGCTGCCCGTGGCGGCCTGAAAGATAAAACCTACCCATGGGGAGATGAGCACATTGCGACAGGTGCTGTTAAAGCAAATAGCTGGGAAGGTAGTTTTCCCTATGACAATGTCGTCAAAGATTTGTTTTTTTATTCCGCTCCAGTAAAATCGTTTGAGCCAAATCCCTACGGGCTTTATGACATGGCAGGAAATGTCTGGGAATGGTGTTCGGATTGGTACAATTTTGACTATTACAAAGAATTAAATAATGGGAAAGTCAAGAACCCTCAAGGTCCCAAAGAGAGCTATGACCCTTACAACCCCTATATCAATCAACGGGTAATTCGTGGTGGATCTTTCTTGTGTAATGATGATTATTGTGCCGGATACAGGGTGGCTTCTAGGATGAAATCCTCTCCAGATACAGGCTCTCAACATACTGGATTTCGTTGCGTGAAAGTATTTTAGGTTTAATTATTAATACTTATTTTTAAGGCTTGGGGTTTTACTTATAAAGGTCAGCTATAACGGTTAGTTTAACCTACTTAAGAGAACTAGTAATATCTGAACTTACTGAAGAGGATATGCCTGTATTAAGGTACAAGCACAACCACACCGGTCTATTAATGTTTCTTTGGGATGAACCTGGTGCAAAATCAATTGGCTCAGTGAAAATTTTGACTATGCTGTAGGTCGCTAATTGATTTTCGTAATAAATCGAAGTCACCACTTTCAACTTTGAGTATTACTGAACTGTGTTTTTCTAAGCTGATGTTTATTTTTCCATCAATTAAACTGTATAATTGTTTAGGTGAAGTTGGTGTTATTTTCGAATTTTCAAACCCACTAAGCGAAAATTGTTTTTCGGTATCGTCCCAATTGAATATGGCTAAGAAAACACCATCATCGTTTTCAGCAAGCATGATGTTGAATGTGTCGTCTCTTGCGCTGGCATGATCCCATAAATCAAGAGGAATAAATCGACTTGCTGTTTTAAATTTAAAAGCGTTGGTAATTAATTGTTTTCGTTCTGGTCTTAAGGTGATTAAATTGTCACTATTTATTTTAATTCCACCAAATAAGGCAACATAATCACTCCACATTTTGGCTTCATTATAAGTCGTATTTCCTCCAAATTTATGCTTTCCCCAAGCAAGTTCAGGTTCTTCATCATGCTTATTACGAAGGACTAAATAACCTGCATCATTTTGAGTAACAACCCTATTTAAGTAGAAATTACCAGCATTTTGCATAACACTAGTTTTATAAAACTCGAATGTTGTATTTATATCTTGTCCTGTTCTAAGACCATCTACAATACCGAGTGTTGGCCCAAATATTGAGGAGCACGCTAGAAAGAAACCGTCATCAATACCTTCTCGCATAGCTTTCAAACCAGCTCTAGTTCTTTCAATACTAGTCATATCATTATTAAAAGCAAGCACTTTGGTAACTTGTTTCGTATTTTGTTTGGAGTCGCTTCCATGTTCTTCTATAATACTTTGAAGCAGGCCATAGCGCATAAAGTCTATTTTAAAGTAGCTATAACCCCATTCTTTTCTGATAGTTTGTAGAATATCTTTCATATAAGTACAAACAGCAGGGTTTGAATAATCAAAGTAGATAAATTTCATAAAGGTGTCTCCTTTATCAATTGGCAGACAAATGGTTTCACCATCTTGGTCTTTTAAAAACCAATCAGGATGCGCTTTATAAAGTTCTGAGTTTTTATCTGCTCTAAATCCATCTAAATGGATACCAGTTCTAAAACCTTTAGATTTAGCATAATCTGCGATAGCTTTCATACCACCCTGTAAATTATCGCGTGCACTCAGATAATCACCTCTATCAGTCCACCAACCACCATCAATTTGAATGATATTAGCGTTTGTTTGGTCTAAAACAAGTTGATCTATATTTTTAAAAACATCTTTTGTGTCATATACGCGTCCGTAATAGTCCCAAGTAGACCATCCTTTAAATTGTAATGGCTCTTTTGGTTCAATGTCATGTACTTTTCCAATTTCTTCTCCGTACTCAAACATTAAATCTTGCCAAGATTCATTCGTACCTTGAAGTATGGTTTCAAACGCAATAGTTTCACCCGGATTAATAGGTTTTCCCTCACCATCAGCTTTTACTATGATACCTTTTTCAACATCATAATATAAATAAGGAAGAAAGGTGTTCCAAGTAAGTATTCCAGTAAGTGAAAACTTATCTTCATTGATTTTCAGCATTTGATAGGTGCCACTTTTACCGGTATTATCTGTTGTAATAGTTTGGTTAATTGGTGTGCGGCCCATACAAGTGCCGCCAAATACCAATTTAGTAGAGTTGGATACTTTCTCTGGAGGGCTAATAATAACATTAATAGAGTCTAGATGGTCAATTTTGTCCCCATTATTTGTAAGTAAAATACGAATATGCTTCTGCCCACTATCGGTTTTTTTAATGTCTACTTTCGATGTAATACTATGTTTACTAGTAAATAGGGTGACTTCTATTTCTTTATCTTTTGGTAGATGGCAGCTTTGTAGAATGACAACAAAAAATAATAAAAAGTGAATATTTCTAAACATATTCGACATGGTTTGATTTTTTATCAAATTTAGTTCATATTATTAATTAAAATGAATTTGTAGTATCTCAAAAATGATATTGTTTTGTTCCTTTTATCATTAAAGACATTACGATTTCAATCTTTACAATAATTTTATTTTTTGGAATTTTACCTCAAATGCCAATTAGTTATTGCCAAATTAGTAATGAAAAACCGCAATATCTTTTTTATAAAGACATTGCGGTTTATAATAGTACCTTGGGTGGGAATCGAACCCACACTTCCGAAAAAACTGGATTTTGAATCCAGCGCGTCTACCAATTCCGCCACCAAGGCAGAGCAGTAAATTTAATGAAATAAATGAAGTTTCGTTCTAAATTTTTAAAGAATAAGCTTTAATGACTTAAATTTATTTCTAAATTTGCAAACCTGAAAAATAGGAAACATTGGAAACTCCAGTAAAAATTTTTAGTTGTACTCAATCTAAGGAATTATCAAAAGTCATTTCTGAACATTTTGGTCAAGAATTAGGAAACGTTAATTTTTCCCGTTACAGTGATGGGGAATTTCAACCCTCTTTTGAGGAGTCTGTTCGTGGCGCAAGGATCTTTATCATTGGCTCTACCCATCCTTCTTCAGACAATCTCATGGAAATGCTCCTGATGTTAGACGCAGCCAAAAGAGCTTCTGCAAGGCACATTACTGCCGTAATACCATATTTCGGGTGGGCGCGTCAAGATAGAAAAGACAAACCTAGGGTTCCGATCGGAGCAAAGTTGATCGCCAAGTTATTAGAGGCTGCAGGTGCAACCCGCATAATGACCATGGACCTTCATGCTGATCAGATTCAAGGGTTTTTTGAAAAACCTGTAGATCATTTATTTGCTTCTTCAATTTTCATTCCTCATCTGAAAAAAATGGAGCTGGACAACCTTACGGTTGCTTCACCAGACATGGGGGGTTCGAAAAGAGCTTATGCTTATTCAAAATTCTTAGCCTCTGACGTTGTCATCTGTTACAAACAAAGGGCAAAAGCCAATATCATTTCACACATGGAATTGATCGGTGATGTAACTGGAAAAAATGTTGTACTCGTAGATGACATGGTTGACACCGCAGGAACGCTTACAAAAGCAGCTGATTTGATGGTGGAAAGAGGAGCGCTTTCAGTGAGAGCAATTTGTACCCATGCACTCCTTTCGGGAGATGCTTACGAAAAAATTGAAAATTCAAAGTTGGAAGAACTTATTGTTACAGATTCTATTCCTCCAAAAAAAGAAAGTAAAAAAGTAAAAGTATTGAGTTGTGCGAAACTTTTCGCTGAAATAATGTACAACGTACATCACAATAAATCAATAAGTGAAAAATATATAATTTAATTTTTAATCAATAACTATAATGAAATCTATTACAATTAACGGATCTAAAAGAGAAAGCGTAGGCAAAAAAGCTACAAAAGCCTTACGTAATGCTGAGATGGTTCCTTGCGTGATTTATGGAGGGGGAGAACCACTTCATTTTTCTGCAAAAGAACTTGATTTCAGTAAATTAGTTTATACGCCCAATGCACACACAGTTTTACTCGTTTTGGATAATGACACCAAAATAAATACGATCCTACAGGACATTCAATTTCATCCTGTTTCTGACAAAATTCTTCATGTTGACTTTTATCAATTATTTGATGATAAAGAAATCTCCATGAATATTCCATTGAACTTTGAAGGTGCTGCACCCGGGGTTCTTATTAGTGGTGGAGTTTTGAGCTTAAATAAGAGAAAGTTAAGAGTTCGTTCATTACCAGCAAATCTTCCAGATTTTATTACAGTTGATATTTCTAAGCTAGAACTAGGGAACAAGATTACTTCTTCCGAACTTCAAGATGACGCTTTCACAATTCTTCACCCAGACAATATGGTTGTATGCCAGGTAAGGAATTCTCGTGCTTCTGTTAAATCAGAAGATGAAGAAGCCGCTGAAGCTGCTGAAGCCGCTTCTGAAGGTTCTACAGAAGGAAGTGGAGAAGCTCCTACTGCGGAATAAAGTAAAATTGTTTTCAATTAAAGAAAAAGCATCTCATATATTGGGATGCTTTTTTTAATTTTACAGCATGTTATATAAATGGTTCTTTAGGAAATCAAAACCCGTTGATATGAATAAGTATTTAATTGTGGGGTTAGGGAACATTGGAAGTGAGTACGACAACACCCGTCACAACATAGGTTTCATGGTTATTGATGAATTAAGCGATCAATTTGAGATTAAAATGACCGAAGCCAAACTCGGTCAAAAAGGGAGTAAGAACCATAAAGGTAGAAAATTAATTTTTTTAAAACCTTCTACATTTATGAATCGAAGCGGAAAAGCCGTTAGATATTGGGCGCTTAAAGAAAATATTCCTCTGGAGAATATATTAATTATTACAGATGACTTGCACCTACCCATCGGAAATTTAAGACTCAAAGGCAAGGGAAGTGACGGAGGACACAATGGTCTCAAAGATATCCAAACTCATTTAAATACTCCAGTTTATGCGAGGTTACGTTTCGGAATAAAAAGTGAAAAATCAACCTTCAATCAGATCGATTTTGTTTTAGGAAAATTTTCGCCTGAAGAAATAACTTCCGTCGCTCCATCTATTAAAAGGTGTATTGAGATTATTTTTTTCTTTTCGTTCGCTGGACTCGAAAATACAATGAACAACTTTAATGGAAAAAAAGATTAAGGTTCAGTCTGAAAAACATTTATTTGAGAATTAGATCCGTTCTTAATCTGATCTCGAGTATAGATTTTCCAATAATAATAAGTGTCACTTTCTAGCGCAATACTTACAAAGGGATTGGTCAACCTACTGCTATTTAAAGTTAAACTTTCTGGAGCTTCCCCTAAATAAAAGTCATAGGACGCGATGTCCCCATCCAAGTCTAGTCCTTCCCATCTAAAAGTAAATTCACCATTCTCAAGACTCACTTGTTCGTTAATATTAGGACTAATCAATTTAGCAGGAAAAGGGAGATGAGATTCCTCTTGAATTCCCTCAAGATAAAAAGACCAGACTTGACTTTTAGCTACTTTCTCGATGCGTTCAGATTTTGATATCACCCACCAAGAATAAGGTCGGCCTCTTTTTAAAACTGTACTTTCAGAGACTCGAAATGTTACCTCTACAGTCTCACTTCCAGTAGTCAAATCCTGAATAACGAGTTGATAGGAATCAGAATTTAAAGCCAACTGCCAGTCAAAAGTCACTTGACTCTGAGCATCGTTAATTGGCAATGCAGTCGTGCAAGAGTTGTTGTTTTCAGGCCCTATCAAAACAACCGCTTCAGGAGGAGGAATTACTTCTTTCTTGCAACCCAAGATTAAAATTAATAACAGAAAAAAGGTTTTTAAATTCACAGCTTTAACAATTTTAAATTTTCGGAAGCACTCCCTTTTTTGATTACAATGAAATAAAGTCCTGATGCTTGACCTTCCAGAGGAATTTGATAAGCCCGCTCCCGTTCAGAAAGTTGCAAATCAGTTTCATTAAGCAAAGTTCCGTCCGTTTTATAAAGTATTATTTTCACCTGATTTTCTTTTCCGCCCACCAAAACATTTACAAAATCTCTTGCAGGATTTGGATATAGACTGGATTTATCAGAAATATACACCTCTCGCTTAATACTTCCTTGGCAAGACAAATCAGTAGTAACTTCGATCAAAGACAGCCCCTCTTTTAGAGAAAAGTCATGTCGGCCAGAACTCAATGAATATAGTTGATTATTGATTTTAAGGTTATATTTTGAAGCACCTTCTAATATAACACTAACGGATTTCTTAGATGGGTTTAACTTGGTCTGAACGCTAAGTGGTTCTGGTGCTTCTATTGTCGTAATAAAACATCTCTCAAAATTAGGATCTTCAATTGCTGTTATGCAAACACTATAATCTCCGACAGGAATATTTCCGATCATGATTTCATTTTGAGCGCTGAAAGAAGATTCAGCCTTTTGACCATTAGATCCAATGAAGCTCAAATTATAACTAAACTGAGCTGTTGCATTAATGGTTATTTCTCCGTTTCTTTTTCCAATACAAGTCACATCTTTTTTAGAAATCATAAAGTTTCCTTGAGAGTTTATATCGCATATGTCGCCAATCCCATTTCCATCACTATCCAATTGATCTGTGTTAGCAATATTGGGACAATTGTCATCAATGTCTGCAATCATATCAAGATCAGAATCGGACAACACCTCTCCTTTATAACAAGCCGCTATGGAAAATTCTTTGAGAAAACCCGAAACCCCTTCAAAGTTATCTTCAATAATCAATCGCCACCTTCCGTTTAGATTCTTACCTCTCAAAGACGAAAGACTTTCAAAAGGTCTATAGGAGCCTGTAAATGGTGGGATTGCAAAAACAATAGGATCTTCAGCTTCTTGATCAAAAACGGTATTGGTGTAATCCTTCAATTTGTCACCTAAATTTTGGGACAGTTTTATTAGTTTATTATCAGGGGTTAAAAGTTTAATCGAAATATCTCCAATATAACTGTGATCTATTGAAACATGAACATTTAAATCTTCAATTATGGCCATATCAATAATATTAAGATCAACATTCGTTACTCCACTTAAATTATTAGAATCTTTAATTCTTTGTGGGAGATCATCAGCAGTATAAGTGTTACAATTGACAATAATTGTGCTGAATTTATTTGTTGTGAAATTACTTTCCTCACAGGGATTAATTGATTTTACCCTCCAATAAAAATCTGTTGCAAAATCCAAATCGTTTAAAGTAAAACTTGTAAGCGATGTGTTTTTAGTTAAGATTATATCTTCAAAATCTTCGCTTTTGGATAGTTCAAGCCTATAAGAATTAACATTGATGTCTTTTGCCCAACTTAAAAGAATTGTTCTACTAACCTGAGTTGTTTGATCTAACGGGAGCAATAATTGAACTGGATCAATACTGTCATTTCTAACCATTAACTCCAAAGGAATAGTTCTCGAAGCGCTTGTGCTAACTGCTAACAGGTTCAATATAAAGTCTTGAGAATTAATGACATTAAGCCCAGACAACTTAATGCTTCCGGTGCTTCCATTTTTTGAAATATTTGTTGGGTTTAATCGAGCCATGACACCAGGCGGAAGGTTTTCAATACTTAGGCTCACTGCCTCATTAAACCCTGAAAAGGTTCTGTATTCATAATTATAAGTCACATTATCTTGATTACAAACCTCATGAGAATAGGTGTCTAAAGAAATTACGAAAGGCATTTCTTTGATTTCAATATCTTGAGTGTTGACGGTGAAATAAATTGAATTATTAGGGATAATTTTAATTCTAGCCTGATTGGTCGTTACTGTATCTGGAACGATGATGTGAGCGATTCCATCATTTAGCGTACCCGAAGCTAACGCAGTGGGAAAAGTTTGACCACCATCTGTTGACAAAAGAATGTTTACAGTTTGAGTATTGATCGGTGCTATATCAGTGTTTGCAACCTCCCATGCTATTTGTTCCCTTGCACCAGCCTCCCATATTACTCTATTTTCATTTTGAGAGTTGATCACAAAAGGTCCCGCAGCTGCATTTACGGTGAGCACCCGAGTATCAAAACTTACCTGTCCCTGCTGACCAAATATTTGGCGATAGCTGTCTCTAACACTAAGTCCCCAGCTCAGTCTTCTTTCTACATTTGAAACTGTTTCCCACGCTTGGTTTACTCTGGGATTGGTTTGGGTAAGGTTGCCAGTCAAAACAGACTCCATTCTTGGTATTGTTCTTATTGGGCTGAGACTAGGAGGTAAAGAACGTGCCTGAGGCCCAATAGGCCTATTTGGCCCAAAGTTGTCATGACTTACTTGACCTTTGTCTAATTGCTCCCAGCAATAATGAATTGGAGCTCCTTCTGGATCTTCAGCAATGGCAATCAATTCATAAGCTGTTCCGCTAGGTATTGTCAAATTTGGCCCAGCCTCAATTACAGGAGCTTGATTTTCATTCATTGAAGAAGTAAAACAAGTGTTAGACTCAACATAGCTTAATACGTCTTGAATACTGTAATAATGAAAATACGGATCACTGTGACGGACAACATCATCTGGCCCAGTAATCCCCGCATAACCCATGATGGTAGTTCCACTTCCCGGCTCTGCACTATTACTTCCATTTTCGTAGGCGTAGGAATAAGTATGAAAAGCTCCAAATTGATGCCCTATTTCATGAGCAACAAAATCTATATCAAAATAATCGTTCATAAAAGGTTCAGAATTAGAACCTTGAAAAGGGTGGGATGAAAAAGCGCTTCCTTTTTTACCTTCTTGGCAAACATTTCCAACTGATCCAGCATCACCGTTGCCACTTCCTGAAAAAGCAAAGAGATGTCCTAAATCATAATTTTCGGAACCTAAAACCTCATCTAGCGTGGATTGTAATTGATTGCTTATATTACTTGTGTAGGGATCAGTATCAGAGTCTGGGTAAATCAAACTAAGATCAGAAACCAATTCTAAATGAATTCCAAAATCATTTTCAAAAACTTCATTTACTCTATGAATAGTGCTTATTACCGCAGCGAAGGCATCTTCTTCATTTGTCCCATTTTCAGGATCATCATCCCCCCAAATCTTAGTATATCCTCCTGAACCTGAAATTGCAATTCTAAATGTTTTTAAATCAGAGGCTATTTTTGATCGCTCTCCCATAGTATTAACTGTTTTAACTTCACTTGCAGTATTCTCAATTTCACTTGATGTCTTACAACTGAATGATACAGAATTTCTTTTAGAACGAGGATAAGAAAAATAAGTGTTTTCTGTTTTCCTTAAAGGCTGAATAAAATGATGCTTTCCGTCAGGGAGCATGATCCATGCATTTAATCCCAAAGCTGAATAGGAAACCCTAGCCTTAACATTGGGACGAGATTTACTACTGCCAACAAAAGTCTTAATATTAAGATGTTTACTTTGAAGTTTAGGGGAAAGCACAGGAGAATTTAATAAAACAAACTCCTCCTCAATTCCATTTTCATTGGGAAGCATCAGTAAGATCTTAGGTGAGTACGTTGTCGTTTTTTGGGATTTTGAGCTAGAAATCTCAGTTTTCAATTGCTGATGGTCAAATTTAAAAAACCTCCAATTATCTTCTTTTACTTCAAGCATTTTATCAATTTCCTCAGCAGATGCCTTGGTCCAATACTTTTGGGCGTTAACAGATACTCCACAGATAATAAAAAATATAAAGTAGGAAAGCCAAGTTAGACAGGAGTTGAATTTATTTTTTTTAATGCTTCTATTTTTAATTATTGCTTTAAAAGTTTCTGCAATTTAACCGTACTTTTGCTTATTGACAAAATTATTAATGCAAGTAGTTCAAAACACCGGAAACTATTCCGCTCAAAACGCCTCAATTCTAACCATTGGAACCTTCGATGGCGTTCATATCGGTCATCAAAAGATAATCAATGATTTGGTGAAAGTTGCAAAAAAAAATAATTTATGTTCAATTGTGCTTACTTTTTTCCCACATCCACGGATGGTTCTTCAAAAGGACAATGACTTAAAGATGATTGACACCATTGAAGAGAAACAGCGATTTTTAGAAAAAATGGGAGTTGACGTACTCATTGTTCATCCTTTTTCAAAAGCTTTTTCTCGATTAAAAGCCCTAGAGTTCACCCGAGACCTTCTTGTAAATCAATTAAAAGTCTCTCAATTGGTCATTGGATACGATCATAGATTTGGAAGAAACAGAGAAGCAACTATTGATGATTTAAAGTCTTTTGGTTTGGATTATAATTTCACTGTAAATGAGATTCCTTCTCAAGATATCAAGTCCATTGCTGTTAGCTCAACTAAAATAAGAAATGCTCTTAACAAAGGTGATTTAAAAATCGCCAATCAATTTTTAGGACGACCATTCGGTTTAACAGGAACAGTGATTAAGGGAGACGGGATTGGAAAAAAATTAGGGTTTCCAACCGCCAACATTCAAGTTAAAGAAGATTACAAACTTCGGCCTCAAAACGGAGTTTACCTTGTAAGAAGCAAACTAAACGGAATCGAGTTTTTCGGTATGATGAACATCGGAATACGCCCAACGGTGTCCGGAAAAACTACACAAACCGAAATCCATTTTTTAAATTTAGACCAAAACTTATATGATCAAAAAATCACTCTTGAAGTTTTAGAAAAAATACGAGAAGAAGTTAAATTCAACTCAATAGAAGAGTTGAGAGAGCAATTAAAAAAAGATCGCATCAATTGTGAGAAAATCATTGCCGAATACACCTAAAAAATGAGAAAATCAAAAGCATTCTTATACCTTTGTAATACTAAAAATTAAGTCATGTTACCGCTCATCTACATTCGAGAAAATCAGAAGGCCATAAAACAAGGTCTTGCCAAAAGAAACTTTGCTCAACCCGAACTCATCATCAAGATCATTGAATTAGATCAATTGCGAAGGAACTTACAAGCTGAGTTAGATGAAGTTTTGGCGAAAAGTAACAAGCTGGCTAAAGAAATTGGGGCATTATTTAAGACTGGAAAGGCAGAAGAAGCCAACGTATTAAAAAAGGGAACAACAGTACTCAAGCAGCTTTCCAAAAATCTACAAGAAGAACTTCAAAAGGCTGAAAAAGCTTTAATGGAAGTGCGAACTCAAATTCCTAATATCCCACATGAAAGTGTTCCTAGCGGAAATTCTGAAGAAGATAACGAAGAAATATTTCAATCGGGAACAATCCCTGAATTAGAGGAATCTGCACTCCCCCACTGGGAGTTGGCCACGAAATATGATATTATAAATTTCGAATTAGGAAATAAAATAACGGGGGCCGGGTTTCCAGTGTATAAAGGAAAAGGTGCCCGACTACAACGCGCTTTAATTCAATATTTTTTAGATAAAAATACGGGTGCTGGCTACACAGAATACCAAGTGCCACATTTGGTAAATGAAGCTTCAGGTTTTGGAACGGGTCAATTACCGGACAAAGAAGGTCAGATGTATCATGTACAAAATGATGGACTTTATTTAATTCCGACTGCCGAAGTTCCTTTGACCAATATGTTTAGAGATCAGCTACTTAATGTTGGGGACTTGCCCATTTGCTTGACAGGATACACACCTTGTTTTAGAAGAGAAGCAGGAAGTTATGGCGCTCACGTGAGGGGACTCAACAGGCTTCACCAATTTGATAAAGTAGAAATTGTTCGACTTGAAGAACCTAAAAACTCAATGGCGGCCTTGGATAAAATGGTGGAACATGTAAAGGAGATATTAAAAGAACTAGAACTTCCTTACAGGGTTTTAAGACTTTGTGGAGGTGATCTTAGTTTCACTGCCTCACTGACTTATGATTTTGAGATCTATTCGGCTGCTCAAAAAAAATGGCTAGAAATAAGCTCAATATCAACTTTCAACGGCTTCCAATCAGAACGGTTGCAATTGAGATATAGAGACAAAAAAGGCAAAAAACAATCCGTTCACACCTTAAATGGAAGTGCATTAGCGCTGCCAAGAGTTGTCGCTGGATTATTAGAAAACTTTCAAACAAAAGATGGAATTCGAATTCCAAAAACACTTGTTCCTTACACTGGTTTTGATCTCATTAATTAAATCATGATTCTTTATAATGTTAGCAGCCTCGTAGAACCAGAAATTGAAAATCAATGGTTGGAATGGCTCCATGAAAAACACCTCCCAGAAATGATGGCAACTGGTGTTTTTTTTCAGCAATGGTGTTAAGGGTTAACAATGGATTTGAAGCGGTAAAAAAAGTCTATGTTGTTCAATATTCCTCCAATAATCCTGAAGATATTGATCGTATTTGAAACAAACTAAAATTACAATCGCTAAAATTATTTGGATAAAATTTATTACAATTTAGCACCCAACTTGAAGTTATAAGTCAACATTTATGAAAGACGTATTTGCAAAAAAAAAAATAGGACAGCATTTTTTAACCGATTTAAATATCGCTCAAAAAATAGTGGATCAATTAGATTTTTCCAGCTATGATAAGGTTTTAGAGATTGGACCAGGGATGGGAGTTTTGACCCAATTTTTAAAATTAAAAAAAGTTACTTTAGATCTCATTGAAATTGATCAAGAGTCCATAATCTATCTTCATGAAAAATTTCCTGAGCTTAAAAATCACATTCACCTTGGTGATATTTTAAAAATAGATTTAACCAATATATTTCCATCAGGTGATTTTGCAATCATTGGAAATTTTCCCTACAACATTTCCAGTCAGATTTTATTTAAAACCTTAGAAAACAGACTTCGTATTCCTTTTTTTTGTGGAATGTTTCAAAAAGAAGTAGCACTCAGAATTTGTGGAAATCCTGGAAATAAAACTTATGGAATCCTTTCTGTTTTAAGTCAAGTCTACTATGAAACAAACTATCTTTTTGATGTTCCCCCCAATGTATTTTCGCCCCCGCCTAAAGTAAATTCGGGGGTAATTGCATTGAGACGAAAAGAAAATTTAGTCATTGATTTTAATGAAAAACTATTATTTAGAGTGGTTAAAACAGGTTTTCAACAACGCAGGAAAACACTACGAAATAGTCTAAAAAATCTAGATATTCCTAAAAATATTTTAGAAGATAGTATCTTTGACCTTAGACCCGAAAGGTTATCAAGTGGTCAGTTCATCGAATTGACAAAATTAATAGGAAATGCAAAGGTTTAAAATCAACAAAACGGTAATTGATTCTATTCAAGAACTCATTGAAAAGAATGCTGATGTTAAGATGCGTGTAAAACTCAAAGACCTTCATTATGCCGATATTGCCGAAATAATTTAC
This sequence comes from uncultured Flavobacteriaceae bacterium, assembly GCA_949372605.1. Classification (GTDB taxonomy): domain Bacteria; phylum Bacteroidota; class Bacteroidia; order Flavobacteriales; family Flavobacteriaceae; genus UBA8316. The sequence continues at coordinate 80,137 of CASIAE010000007.1, read as the reverse complement.
GAGCTTTCTACTGACCAAGGGATCTATCTTATCAAGCTTTTGGACAGTGAAAAAACAGCTGAAGCCCTTGCTGAAGTTGATGAAGATACTCGAGAGCGAATTCTTGAAAAGCTATCCGCCAAGGAAATTGCGGAGGAAATATCAGAGTTAGATTCGGATGATGCAGCAGATTTAATTGCAGAATTATCAGAAGAACGCCAAGAGCGGGTGATGTCGGAAATTAGTGATCCCAGTCATGTTGATGATATCCGAGAGTTACTTACTTATGATGAAAATACTGCCGGAGGGCTTATGGCAAAAGAAATGGTGGTTGTTCAAGAGGGACTAAGTGTCTTGAAGTGTCTCAACGCCATGCGAGCGCAAGCCGAAGAAGTCACACGGGTTCACTCCATCTATGTTGTGGATAAAAAGAGCAGACTCAAAGGCAGACTCTCTCTAAAGGATTTAATTACGGCCAATTCCAAAGCCATTGTAAAAGACGTTTACATCCCTAACGTAGATTTCGTCAAAGCGGATGTCTCTGGTGAGGAAGTGGCTAAAATCATGTCTAAATATGACCTGGAAGCCATTCCGGTTGTCAATGATAAAAAAGTATTATTGGGTAGAATTACCATTGATGATATTATTGATTTAATAAAAGAAGAGGCAGAAAAAGATTATCAATTGGCCGCCGGTATTTCCAATGATGTAGAAGCCGATGATACCATATTTCAACATACAAGAGCAAGACTTCCTTGGCTTTTTTTGGGATTACTAGGAGGCTTGGGAAGTGTTTTTATTTTAAAAGATTTTGAAGCCGTAATGGAAAATCCGGAATTGCGGAATCTGTTTTTCTACACCCCTCTAATTGCTGCAATGGCAGGAAATGTTGGCGTACAATCTTCTGCAATTATAGTTCAAGGTCTCGCCAATGATGTTGTTAGAGGATCCTTGTTGTCCTTGCTCATCAAAGAAGTTAGTCTAAGCCTGATCAATGGATTTACTTTGGCGGTTATCCTAATCATCTTTGGACTCATCATCAATCAAGACATTAGCATCAGCCTAACCATCGCTGGTTCCATGATGGGCGTCATTATCATTGCCGGACTAATTGGCACATTTGTTCCGATTTTTTTAAACAAAAAGGGAATTGATCCGGCCATTGCAACTGGTCCATTCATAACCACTTGTAATGATATTTTTGGTATTTTCTTATTTTTCTATATCGCCAAAATATTTTTAGGCTTTTAAATAAAATCCAATATGAAAGTCTTACACGTCGACGAAAATCATCCTGCCCTTATCGAAGGTTTAAAAAATTTAGGCTTTCAAAATGACTTGGCCTATAAGGATCCTTTGGAATCAATACTCGCAAGAATCGATCAATATGACGGCTTAATCATCCGAAGTAGATTTCCTGTAAACGAGGCTTTTTTGTTAAACGCCAAAAAGCTGAAATTTATAGGACGAGTAGGGGCAGGGCTGGAAAACATCGATATTGATGCTGTGAAAAAGCATAACATTAATTTGGTTAATTCTCCAGAAGGAAATCGAAATGCAGTGGGAGAACACGCCTTGGGAATGTTATTGAACTTATTTAACAAACTCCTCCCCGCCCATCAATCTGTTCAAAGAGGGAAATGGGAAAGAGAGCAACACCGTGGGGAAGAGTTATCAGGAAAAACCGTTGGCATCATTGGTTATGGAAATATGGGGAAAAGCTTTTCAAAAAAACTTTTAGGATTTGATGTTAGTGTTCTTTGCTATGACATTCTGGCCAACGTTGGTGATGAAAACGCCCGACAGATTGCTCTGGAGGACATCCAAGAAAAATGTCAGATAATCAGCCTTCATACGCCAGAAACTCCTTTGACTCAAAACATTATCGATGCTGCCTTTATCGATAAAATGAAAAATCCATTTTGGTTGTTAAATACCGCAAGAGGATCTGCGGTTGCATCTGAGGCGCTTGTGGACGGACTAAAAACGGGGAAGATTTTAGGTGCAGGATTAGACGTCTTGGCCTATGAAAGTAAATCGTTTTCTACCGTTTTCAAAAATGATCAATTGCCCGATGCTTTGGCTTATTTGATTGCTGCAAAAAATATAATTCTCAGTCCACATGTTGCCGGATGGACTGTTGAAAGTCATTTACTGCTTGCCACAACAATTGTAGAGAAAATTAAAAAAATCTACTTCTAACTTTTCTTCTTAATTATCTTTAATTACAAACTGAGCGGTTTTTAATGTACGCTGCTCTAACAACACTTTTGCATCTCTATTTTTAATGAAATTAATTGCGGGTTTATCGAAATGTCTAATGGTGTAAAGAGAAACCTCATCAACGACCTTCACTTTAAATTTTGAAGCCAAAGCCTCTACCAATCCCTCCAACTTGTCATATTTATTATAAAAGCATATCGAAAAACTAATCGCGGAATTTTGGATCATCTCTACCCGCATTTGAAATTTATGTAAAAGAGCAAATATTTCACTAATATTTTCTTCCACAATAAAAGAAAAGTCCAAGGATGAAAGTTTCAAAAGAGTTTGACCTTTCTTCAATATAAAGCAAGGAACCAAAGGCTCTAAAGTTTTGCCTTTAGATACTGAAGTTCCATCAGCTACTGGATTTTCAAATGACTTAACAAACAAAGGGATTTCTTTTCGCTGAAGGGGCTGAAGCGTTTTGGGATGGATAACAGAAGCTCCATAATAAGCCAATTCAATCGCTTCACGATAAGAAATTTGACGTAACAATTGGGTGTCTTTAAACACCCGAGGATCAGCATTTAAGACCCCGGGTACATCTTTCCAAATGGTAACCGATTCCACATCAAGGGCATAGGCAAAAATTGCAGCACTATAGTCAGAGCCTTCTCGTCCCAAGGTGGTCGTAAGTCCCTCAGAATCACTTCCAATAAAACCTTGAGAAATTAAGGTTGAATTGCCGAAGGCAGCTTTTAAAATTGATTTTTGAGTTGCCTCCCAATCCAGATTAGCATCGCGATAATAGTTGTCAGTTTTTATGCATTTTCTGGCATCTAACCAGCGGTTTTCAATCCCTTGAGAAGTTATATAATTGCTGATAATCGTCGTAGAAACCAATTCTCCTAAACTAACCACTTGATCATAAATTAAACTGTAATCTTTCGAATTATTATTATTTAAAAAAACAATAATCTCCTCGAATAATTGGTCAATATTTTCTTTGGTTTGGGCTGAATCCTGTTGAAAAAGCTCGGCAATGATTTGATAGTGATTTTGTTTTATCTTCTCAAGATCTTCAATATATCGTGCGGTTCCGTCAAAATAGTTCTTCACTACTTCCTCTAGGGCATTCGTGGTTTTTCCCATTGCAGAAACTACAATCAAGGTTTCTGAAAAGCCTGTGTGTTTTAAAACACTTAAAATATTAATTACTCCAGAAGCATCTTTTACAGAGGCGCCACCAAATTTGAATACTCTCATTTATTTTCTAATATATAGTTCTTAATGCTTGATCGATCCATCTGGACAATATTCCAATCTGACAATACTTTTGCTCCGCTTTTTTCATAAAATTGAATTGCAGTGGTATTCCAGTCGAGCAAAACCCACTCAACCCGATCGACACCAAGGGAATCAGCATGAGAAAGAAAAGCTTTATAAAGTTTTGTGCCAATTCCTTTTCCTTTCATTTTTTCGGTCACAATAAGGTCTTCCAGGTGAAGCGTAGCTCCTTTCCAAGTAGAATATCGCGGATAAAAAAGTGAAATTCCTATTATTTTATTTTTGAAGACTGCCACAAAACAGCTGAACAAAGGGTTGGGACCAAACCCATCCTCTTCAATGTTTTTTTTATCTAAAATTAAAGCATCCGGTTCTTGTTCAAAAGTTGCCAACTCTTGAATTAGTGCTAAAATTTCGTCAGCATCAGCCTTTTCTGCTTTTCTGATTTCTACGTCCATAACAAAATAAAGTGCAAATGTAATTATCGTAAAAAGGTAATTTCCATTTTGTTATATTTTATCACATTTTCATACTTTAATGTAAAAAACATAAAAAGTCTTATAATTTTAAGACAACCAGCCGATGACTTTTTCAAAAAACAGTTTTGGCTGCTCGGCATGGAGCCAATGCCCTGCATCAGGAATTCCAATAATTTCAGATTGGGGGAAATGTTCCAAAATCAGTTCTCCATCGATTGCTTCTTTTACATAATTAGAGTTTTCTCCAATTATGAATAAGGTCGGTTTAGGATAATTAGCTTCAGGATCGAGGGCAGCTCCCAATTGTTCTCCACAATTTTTTAAAACGGCTACATTCATCCTAAATCCTAATTTATCCGGAGTAATCCAATGTAAATTTTTTAACAAAAATTGACGTGTAGGCCAATCATAAATATATTTTTTTAATTCGGAATCTACTGCTTTTCTAGTTTTAACAATATCAAAATTGATACTGCTCAAACCCTCTAAAATTATTTGGTGATGGGGTTTGTAATATTTTGGGGCAATATCTGCTACGATTAGTTTCTCTACTATTTCAGGGTGGGCTGCTGCAAAATTCATGACTGTTTTTCCACCCATAGAATGCCCTAACAAAATCACTGATTTCAAATTGTTATGTTGGATATAATTGAATAAATCCACCGTAAGTCGTCCATAAGAAAACTTATCGCTCCAAAAGCTCCTGCCATGATTTCTTTGGTCAATCAAATGAACCCGATAGCCTTTTACCACAAAGTTTTTCGCTTGGCTTTTCCAATTGTCGCTCATTCCCAAAAATCCGTGTAAAATAAGTAATTCTTTTCCTGAGTCTCCTATAATGTTTGAGTGTAAAAGACTCATTTAACTAGTTTTTGAAGGTACATCGGAATGACATTCTCAAAGCCCAAATACAAGGATTCACTTACCAGGGCGTGTCCAATGGAAACCTCTAAAAGTTCGGGTATCTTTCTTGAGAAAAAAGCTATATTTTCTAGACTTAAGTCATGTCCAGCATTGATTCCTATGTCCAAATCATTGGCACAAGTTGCAGCACTCAAATAGGGAGCAATCGCATGGTCTGCGTTTTTAAGATAGTGTTCTGCAAAAAACTCTGTATAAAGCTCTATCCGATCGGCTCCTGTTTTTTCAGCTCCTTTTACCATCTCTTCGACAGGATCAACAAAAATCGAGGTTCTTATCCCCAAACTTTTAAATTCTTGAATTACTTCACCTAAAAAATCTTCATGTCTTATTGTGTCCCAACCCGCGTTTGAGGTGATCGCATCCTCTCCATCTGGAACTAATGTAACCTGAGTAGGTTTAATTTGCTTGACAAGTTCAATGAATTTTGGGTTTGGATTTCCTTCAATATTAAATTCTGTATAAACAACTTCGGGAAGCGCTATCGCATCCGCATAACGAATGTGGCGCTCGTCTGGTCTTGGATGAATCGTGATTCCTTGTGCTCCATACGCTTGAAGGTCCGCCGCAACTTTAAGTAAATCGGGAACATTGCCTCCTCTTGAATTCCTAAGAGTTGCAATTTTATTAATATTTACGCTTAATTTGGCCATTACTATTACAATAAGGGACAAAATTACAAACTTATGATGGCTTGATCTAAATTTTAATAATCAAAAGATCTACCAAATAAAGTTTTGTAATTTTACATTGAAAAATCATACAAATGAAAATTGCAATCTATTGTGCATTTGACACCCCCGCTACCGTAGAGTACGCTAAAGCGACCATTGCATATCTTGAAAAGGAGGGACACCATCTTAGTTTGGATAAAAGATTAATCAACCATCTTACGGAAAAACCGAAAACACTCGATGCCTTTAATCCTGAAGCGACCATCGATTCAAAAATCGACTTTTTGTTTTCTATCGGAGGTGACGGCACCTTGCTTCGCTCCATTACTTTTGTAAAAGACAGTCAAATTCCTATTTTAGGAATCAACACAGGTCGTTTAGGTTTTCTGACCAGTCTTCAGAAGGAATCTTTAAATGAAGGACTTAATAAATTTTTTCGGAAAAAATACAAATTGGTTCAACGCTCTTTATTGTCCCTCCAACTTTCTTCTTCGGTAGATTCGATTCAAGAGTTTCCCTATGCCCTCAATGAAGTGACTATCAATCGAAAGAATACCACTTCAATGTTAAACATTGAGACTCAAATTGATGGTGAATACCTAACAAGCTACTGGGCTGACGGGCTGATTATTGCTACGCCAACTGGATCTACTGGTTACTCTCTAAGCAGTGGCGGACCAATCCTAACCCCTCAAACCAAAGCCTTTGTACTGAATCCCATCGCCCCGCACAACATCAACGTGAGACCTTTGATTGTTCCACAAGAAGCCGTTATTAAACTAGAAGTTGATGGTAGAGGAAATAACCACTTACTGTCTTTGGATTCTCGGATTGTTACGGTCAATAATGGAACTACCATCGAACTAAAAAAAGCTCCTTTTTCAATATTTACTGTCGAACTTGAGGGGGATAATTATTTCAAAACCTTAAGAGACAAACTATTTTGGGGTTATGACACCCGAAATAGGCAATAAATCTTCCTTTTATTAGTTTAAGTAAGAACATTAAGAACCCTAAAAAAAAAAGGGCTAAATGGGCTTTTTACTTTAAAACTTAATGAGAAGATTATTTCTTTTTCTTATCGCTATTAACATACAATTGAATTCCTATTCTCAGTTTCATGAATTGGGGGCATTCATTGGTGGTGCTAATTATATTGGTGATATAGGGGCTAGTTATTATGTATACCCAGAGAATGTAGCCCTTGGATTGATCTACAAGTGGAACATGACGACGCGCTATTCATTAAGGGCAAGTGCCCTATTTACTGAAATAAAAAAAAGCGATTACAATCCTGCTGATACAAACCGTTTTAGGCGAAAATATCAATTTAACAATCCCATCCAAGAACTTTCAGTAGGAATTGAAATCAATTTTGTTGATTTTAATTTACACGGCAGCGATAGGGAATTTGCTCACTATCTCTACTTAGGAGTAAGTTATTTTCAACACGACCTGTTTTATCTCGACCCTAGTAAACTTGAGCCGGAAGAATATGACACCACGAGTAATTTTGCCCTTCCAATAATCGTTGGAGTGAAGACCAATCTAAATGCAAAAACGGTGGTCGGGTTCGAAATTGGAGCAAGAGCAACATTTACGGACAATATTGATGGAAGTAACCCTATTGGTCCCTTCAAAAACTCAACCGCATTAAAATTTGGAAATTTAAACAATAATGACTGGTATGTTTTCACAGGTTTAACAATTTCATTTACCTTTGGTGAGCTGCCGTGTTATTGTAAAGAATAATAATGAGGGAATACAAAAATGAAATACCGCAACACCTTGCCATCATAATGGATGGAAACGGTCGTTGGGCAAAAAATAAAGGTAAAAATCGCCTCTTTGGTCATACAAAGGGTGTTAAAGCTGTTCAAGAAGTTGTCGAGGAGTGCGCTGCCCTTAAAATAAAACACCTCACACTTTATGCTTTTTCTACTGAAAACTGGAATCGTCCTGAAGAGGAAATTGGAGTACTGATGAAGTTATTACTTAATTCCCTGAAAAATGAATTTGAGAAACTACTAAAAAACAGAATAAAGTTAAACATCATTGGTAATACCAAACAGCTCCCTTTAACAGTTCAAAAAGAACTTGGGTATGTAGTTAAACAAACTGAGAATAATTCCGAAATGACATTAACTTTGGCACTTAGTTATGGAGGCCGCGAGGAAATCGAGCGAGCAATTAAACAACTGGCCGTCAAAGTTAAAAATAATATAATTTCTCCGGAAAAAATTGACCAATTCATTATTAATGAGCATCTTTATACTCACTCTTTACCAGATGTAGATTTACTAATTAGAACCAGTGGCGAAAAAAGAATTAGTAATTTTCTTTTATGGCAAATAGCATACGCTGAATTGTATTTTTCAAAAGTACTTTGGCCTGATTTTAGAAAAAAACATTTACACAAAGCAATAATAAATTACCAAAAACGAGAGCGTAGATTTGGAAAAACAAGTGATCAACTTCTTCAATAGGTCTTTCATCCGAGTAGATTTATTTCTAATTTTCATATTGTCTTTGAACTTTTCATTAATTCAAGCACAAGACTTTAGTGACTTTGTAAAAGGTAAAACCTATGTCATTGACACCATAACAGTTAAAGGACTAAAAACCTTTAGCAACCAAACGGTTGTTTCCTATAGTGGACTCAGAAAGGGACAAAAAGTAAGCATTCCTGGTGATAAGATCAGTGAAGTGATCAGTAAGCTTTGGGGGCTCCAACTGTTTAGCGACATTGCTTTTTACATTACCAAAGTAGATGGTGATGGCGTCAGTTTGGAGATTGAAATCGATGAACTCCCTACTTTAACCGATGTGAAAATAAACGGAATAAAAAAGGGGAAAATCGAAACCATTATTGATGAAACTGAATTGACCAAAGGAAAAAAACTATCTGAAAGTTTTTTGACCAATACACAAAACTATATTATTAATAAATATAAAAAAGAAGGTTTTTTAAACACCAAGGTTGCCTTGAACATCATCCCTGATACTACTGAAAAGAATGCTAGAAAAATAGTGGTTAATATAGACCGTGGAAAGCGCATAAAGATTAAAGAGATCAACTTTAATGGGAATGAGGTTTTTAGTGATAAAAAACTTAAAAGCAAACTAAAAAAAACTAAATCAAAATTTCTACTTCGTTTTTGGAAGAAATCAAAATATATTGAGGAAGAGTTCTTGGGCGACAAAGAAAACCTCATGGACTTCTTCAAAGAAAAGGGATATAGAGATGCACGTATTATTAAAGACACTCTGATTTTAAATGAAGATAACACCCTGAGTATCAATTTTGATATCGACGAGGGAAATCGTTATTATTTTGGTGATATTTCTTTCTTAGGAAATTCGGTTTACAACAACTATCAATTGTCCCAAGTTCTGGGAATTGCAAAAGGAGAACCTTACGATGGTGTTTTACTCAAAAAACGTATTGCAGACGAAAAGCCAGATGCAAACGATCTGACAAACCTATACCAAAACAATGGTTATTTATTTTCAAACATTAATGCCGTCGAGGTAAGTGCTGAAAATGACACTATTAACTTTGAAATTCGTGTAACGGAGGGAAAGCTAGCCAGTTTCAACAAAATATCTGTAGTTGGAAATACCAAAACCAATGATCATGTTATTTATAGAGAATTAAGAACCAAGCCAGGGGAACTATACAGTAAAGATCAAGTGGTAAGAACGGTTCGAGAGATTGGTCAACTTGGCTTTTTTGATGCTGAAGCCATCAATCCTGATTTTAAGAACGTTAATCCTGACGCAGGAACTGTTGATATAGAATATGGTTTGACAGAGTCCGGTGCAAGTCAAATTGAACTACAAGGAGGTTATGGAGGCGGAGGGTTCATCGGGACCTTGGGGCTTTCATTTAACAACTTCTCAATGAAAAATATTTTTGATTTGGATTCTTACAAACCACTTCCCATGGGAGATGGTCAGAGTTTAAGTCTACGACTACAAGCAAGTCAATTTTATAGAACTTACAGTTTTAGCTTTGCCGAACCTTGGTTAGGCGGTCGTCAACCTGTTCAATTCTCTACTTCTTTGTCTCACACAGTTCAATATCGTTATGATTACTTTACGGGTAGGGCTGACAAGAGTCAATCTTTTCAAATTAGCGGAATTACTTTAGGACTCGCCAGAAGGCTAAAAGTTCCCGATGATTACTTTACCTTATCACAGTCTATCGGTTATCAATACTACAACTTAAACAATTATTTTACAGGGCTGTTTACCTTTGGAAATGGTGTCGCAAACAATCTTGCCTACATCATCGCTTTATCGAGAGACAATACCTACACCAATCCTGTTTTTCCAATGGGAGGATCAAGCTTTAGTATTAGTGGGAAATTCACACTCCCTTATTCACTTATAAATGGTGTTGACTTTGGCGATCTTGAAAACCAAAGAGCATTTCAAAATGTAAATGGAACCCCTGATGTTGCCAAGATAGATCAAGAAAGATTTAAATGGTTAGAATATTATAAAGTGAAATTCTCTGGAACTTGGTACACCCGTATTATTGATAAATTAGTTTTAAAAACTCAAACCGACTTTGGATTTATAGGAGCTTACAATTTGGACAGAGGAAATATTCCATTTGAAAGATTTTATTTAGGAGGAGATGGAATGCAGAATTATTCATTAGACGGTCGTGAAACAATCGCTCTTAGAGGATACAAAAATCAGTCTTTATCAAGTCAAAACGGTTCCTTAATTTACAACAAGTTTTCGATAGAATTGAGATACCCAATAACGCTTAAGCCAAGCGCTTCTATTTACGCTTTATCTTTCGTAGAATCAGGAAATGGTTATGACACTTTTAAATCGTTTAATCCTTTTAACTCAAAGCGATCTGCAGGAATGGGCGTAAGAATTTTTATGCCTGCATTTGGATTGTTGGGAATTGATTTCGGTTATGGATTTGACAATCCAGCCTTTGGGTCAACAACGCCAAACGGGTGGGAAACCCATTTTATTATTGGACAACAATTTTAAAATTAATCTTAGCACTACCTTTCTAAAATAATTTAAGTTTTTTTTCGTTCTCAAGTTAGCCACGGTTTAAGAATCATCATTATGAAAAAATTTACGATAATCGCCTTACTGTTTTGTATTATCTCTCTAACCACAAATGCACAAAAAGGTGTTCGTATTGGATATTTAGACATGAATGTTATTCTCAGAAAAAACAAAGAATTTAAGACCGCAAATTTACTCCTTGAGGAAAAAATTGGACTTTGGAAAAAAGAAATAGAGTTGAAAAAAATTGAGCTCCAACAAATGCAAGATCAATTTGCTATTGAAAAAATTCTATTAACTCCTGAATTGATCTCCGATCTGGAATTAGAAATTAAAGATTTTGCAGGGGATGTTGTATATCTTCAAGAGAAACGTTTTGGCCCAAACGGCGACATGATGATTCAAAAAAACAAGCTACTTAAACCGATACAAGATCAAGTACTTAGCATTGTACAAGACATCGCAAAAGAACGTAAATATGATTTTATTTTTGATCGATCTTCCGATATAATTATGTTATATTCGGCAAAAAATTACGATATTAGCGACCTGGTTCTGAGAAGAATTCAATTACAGGAAAGAATTAAAAGCAGAAAAGAAAAAGTTGAATCTGCAAAAAAATTAACTAACGGAATATAAATTATAATTTAAACTACTGATAATGAAAAAATTAACACTGATTTTCGCAGCCTTAACTTTATTGATTGCTCCTATTACTCTTGCAAATGCACAAACAAAAGTTGCTCACATTGAATTTCAAAAATTAATTAGTGAGATGCCAGAAGTTGTTTCGGCACAAAAAGAGTTGAAAAAACTCGAGGAATCTTACACTACCGAAATGGAAAATACTTACAAAGAGTTCCAAACTAAAGCACAAACATATGCTGCTGATGCTGCCAATCAGACTGAAATTACAAATCAGGCGCGTCAGAAGGAATTGGAAACAATGCAACAAAATATACAACAATATCAGCAAACTGTTTCTCAGGAATTACAAAAAAAATCAGTTGAAATGATGCGTCCCTTAATTGATAAGGCTAAAGCATCTATCGATAAAATATCTGCTGAGCTAGGATTCGAATTCGTTTTGGATTCAAGTACTGGTGGTAGTGTTTTGTCTGCAAAAGGAAAAGACTTAATGGCTGAAGTGAAAAAAGACTTAGGTTTTTAATCACTCTAAAACTCTCATAAAAAACTCCCTTATTTCAAAGGGAGTTTTTTATGATTTAATCTTCCTTAAACCAAGAAGAATAGGTAATATAATTCGCTGAAATCCTTTCAATTTCTCCCTTTTGTAATTTGGGATCGACGTCTTTTATCTTCTTTGCTGGAACCCCTGCATAAACAGTTCCAGGGGGAATAATAGTGTTTTTCGGCAAAACACTTCCAGCAGCAATGATACTATTCGATCCGATGACACAATCATCCATAATGATACTTCCCATACCAATCAATACTTGATCTTCTATGGTACAGCCATGCACAATGGCATTATGACCTATCGAAACATCATTACCGATCTTAGTGAAAGAACGCTCGAAGGTTCCATGAATGACAGCACCATCTTGAATGTTAACTCGATCTCCCACGTGAATGGAATTGACATCCCCTCTTACAACCGCTTGAAACCAAACGGAACACTGATTGCCCATAATCACGTCACCTATCAAAGTAGCATTTTCAGCAATAAAACAATCATCACCATATTTTGGAGTAAACCCCCGAACTGATTTTATCAACATAAATCCTTTATTTTTTGTCTAAATTATAAAATTGAATTTTAAGATAAAAAGGGAGTCAAATATCCTGTGCTCTTTCACTACATTTGTACAAAATAATGAGATGGAAAAATATACGATAGTTGGAGATTGTAAAAAAGGGGCTGCAATAGCAAGGTTTAAAATAACACCTGAAAGCGATGTGTTGATTTCAAAGACTTTTAGCAATATTGATCAAGCCGCAGATGCACCTTTGGTACAACAATTATTCTATTTACCGTTTGTTAAAAAAGTCGGCATTGAAAACAACACCATCATCATTGAACGTTTCAGTATCTTGGAATGGGAAGAGGTCATTGTAGAAGTTGCAACTCAAATCGAAGATTATTTAAATGGTGGCGGTGCAATTTTAAACACCAAAGAAGTTACAAAAAAAGTACCCATTACGGTCTATGCAGAAAGTACTCCCAACCCCTCAGCAATGAAGTTTGTGGTAAATAAAAAGTTGACAGAAGAAACAATTTCTTTTGAAAACGTAGATGCTGCGATCGACGCACCTTTGATTTCCGAGCTTTTTAATTTCCCTTATGTAAAGGAAGTTTTCTTAGATGAGAATTACATCTCTATAGGAAAACACGATACTACCGAGTGGGAGAACATCGTAAACGAAATCAGAGAGTTTTTAAAAACATATCTTGAAGAAGAAAAACCTGTTTTAGGGCTAAAATATACCAGCCCCGAAATGAATGAAAAAATAGATTCTACCGAAAACTTATCTGACATTGAGAAAGAAATCGTTTCTATTTTAGAGGAATATGTAAAACCCGCAGTTGCATCGGATGGAGGAAACATTATTTTTGATTCTTATGAAAAGGAAGATAAAATGGTAAAGGTTGTTCTTCAAGGTGCTTGTAGTGGTTGTCCCTCCTCTACTTTTACCCTTAAAAATGGAATTGAAAACATCTTAAAAGACATGCTTCCCGGCAAAGTAGAATTGGTGGAAGCTGTGAATGGATAAACTTATTTTTTCTTTTTAGGCGGAGGAGTATAGAATTCCTTGAGGTAAAAAGGTTCAAAATAAGCAAGATCTTCAAAAGCACTTTCTTTAAATGCTTTTTCAGCCAAAGGAATCATTCCGCTTGCTGAAGGATGTTGAATATCATCAATATATTTAATATGTTCTACTGTGAATATGGATTTACATTTTTCTGCACCTGACCCAAAGAAAACCCATGTTTTGTCTTTAGCGAAGTCCATAAAAGTGTCTTCAGTTATGATATCGGCTGAAGTTTCCCTTATAATTTCTTTTTTGTTATTTAAAACCAAACTGTAAACCTCCATTCTTCTGGCGTCAAACATTGGAAACAATATTTCGTTGGAAAGCGGTTGGTAATTTTCGGTAATAACTTGAAGAGAATTAACTCCTAGCAGGGGAAGGTCTAGAGCAAAACAGATTCCTTTTGCAGCGGCTACTCCGATTCTAAGTCCTGTGTAAGAACCCGGCCCTTTACTTACAGCAACAGCGTCTAAATCAGATAAGTTCAAGTTCGCTTTTTCGAAGACTTGTTGAATAAACCCATGCAATTGTTCACTATGGCTGTATTCCATAGAAAATTTTTCAACCAAAGCAACTTGTTTACCATTTCTACTTAAAGCGACCGAACAATTTTTAGTAGCCGTCTCAATATGTAATATTGTATTCACAAGGCAAAAATAAATAAACGGAGACTTTGAAGCTCCCTTTTTTTCAATTAAGAATAGAAATATTAAACCCTAATCGGTATGCCAAAATAAAATTCCAAAACTTTAAGCTTAAAAATGTAGTCAAACTTAGCGCGAACCAAATCTGAAGTGGCATTGTTATAGCGCTCCGTGATCTGATTAAAGTCATAGGAATTCATCACACCTGCATCAAATCGATTGATGGCATCTTGATACGTTCTTTTTCTTGCCAAAACAGTTTTCTTTGCGGCTTCGTAAAACTTATAAGCACCTAAGGCATTATTGTAGGCTTGATTTATAGAGCTTTCTAAATTTAACTTTTCCTGTTCAAATTGATTCTCCGAACGCAACAAGTTTACTCTAGAACGTTTTACGTTATTCCGAATTGAATTTCCATTAAAAATCGGGATACTTAATCTCACCCCAAAGTTATGTCCCTCATTGTTGTCCAATTGTTTTTGAAAAGACAATGGGCCAATAACCTTATTTTGTTCAACACTTCTTAACACTTGATCTCCAGAACCCGAAACAAACCCTATGGGGACGTCCCTAAACGTCCCGTCGCCCGCTAGTCTATCGGTATATGAAACCCTAGAGTTATAACCGTAATATGCCGTTAAACTGGGTTGCAAGTTTCCTTTAGCCAATGAAATGTCTTTTTTAGCAATTTCAATATTTGTTAAATAAAGCTGTATATCATTTCTAAAAGTCAATGCCTTTTCAAAAATTTCCTTCGGGGTTTGTAGCAATATATCAGAAATTGGGACGTCAAGGTCTTCAACTACAATGTCAAAATTTTCATAGTCGGTAATTAATAATATTTGTGCAAGATTAATTTTAGTCAATCTCAAATTATTTTTCGCCTGAACCAAGGCTTGCTCCTGAGTTGCCAATGTGGCTTCAATTTCTAAAATATCGGATTTAACCTTAACACCCGCTTCAATCAACTCTTTGGTCCGCCTTGCATCTTGTGTAGTGATTTTAAACTGTGATTCCTGAACTGTTAAAATCTCCTTGTTAAACATCACTTGTAAAAACGCATTTGCGACCAATAGTTTTACATCGTCGGCCATATCATCCAACTGGTATTGATTGGCCAAAATAGAAAGATTCGCACGATGCAATTGATTAATGTTTCTTAACCCATTGTAGAGCGTCAAATTCATATTTGCGCCCAAAGAAGTGTATTGGGTTGTGGTGTTTTCAAGTAAACCAGTCGTAATGTTTTGATTCAATCCCACATTCCATGAGTGAGAAGTTTGGGCATTTAATGTTGGGAGAAAGCTTCCCTTGGCGTCTAGCTTACTAAGCTCGGCTTCTAGAATCCCTAGCTGTGTTTGTTTGAGAGAAATATTTTTCTCCAAAGCCATTTCGACACACTCTTGAAGGGATAATACTGTCTTTTGAGCATTTACTATTCCAGCAAAAAAGAGAACAGATAAAAAGAAAATATATTTAAAATTTTTCATGCTTGAATCTATTTATCAGAGTCTTCCTCTCCTATTTTTTTAGGTTCTGTCTTATTCCAGACCTTTACTTTGTCTTCCATTTTTAATCCTGAAAGAATTTCAACATTGATGCCGTCAGAAATTCCTATTTTAATATCCTTTCGTTCAAATTCTTGGTCTGTTTTCATAATCTCAACATAAGGTTTGTTGCTGTCACGATCAAATTGAAGTAAAGATTCGGAAATGGTCATGACACTGTCTTTCTTCTCCAAAACAATCGATGCATTGGCGCTATAACCTGCTCTTATAAATACTGAGTCATCCAGATAAACATCTCCTTCAATCTTAAACTGAACCGTTCCTTCTTCCTCGTTACCTTTAGGGGCAATAAACTTTAATTTGGCATCAAACTCTTTGTCCTGGACAGCTCCCAAAGTTATTTTTAATGGCATTTCTATTATCAATTCTCCCACCTCGGCCTCATCTACTTTTCCTTCGAAAATCATTTTTTTAAGATCTGCAATCGTTGCGATAGTTGTTCCAGCATTGAAGGTGTTGCTTTCAATTACCTGATCTCCTTCTTTAATTGGAATTTCAAGAACTGTCCCAGCAACAGTAGAACGAATATTTGTGTTTGCAGTGCTAGAACCTCCTGCAGATCCTAATCTTATAATTTGTAAATCAGACTGAGCATTATTGACATTTTGTTGTGCCTGACTGTATCGCAATTCTGCATTTTCAAAATCTTGTTTAGAAATAATTTGCTTGTCAAATAAGCTTTTATTTCGGTTGTAATCAACCTTGGCATTTTTCATCTCAATGATCTGATTGGCCAGTCGTCCTTTTGCACTGTTGAGTGCTTGTTCGTTTGGGACAACTTTTACCTTAGCCAGCAAATCTCCGTTAGTAACAAGGTCTCCCTCTTCGACAAAAAGTCGCTCTATAATTCCTGAAATTTGAGGTTTGATCTCCACTTCGTCCTCCGGAATAACTTTTCCTGTTACAACTGTCTTTTTCTCTATGGACAATAATTTGGGTGAGATCGTTTCATACTCAATCAACCCCTTGCTATTGGTCTTTATGAAATAGATTGTAGCAAAAATAGCTCCGAGAATGACTAAAGTAATTCCGATATATTTGACAATTTTCATATTAATTTATTTTAATTTAATTATTCTTCTCTTAAAGCGTCAATGGGTTTAATACTCACAGCGCGTTGTGCTGGAATCAATCCAATTAGTGTTCCTAATGTTACCATAATTAATAATGCACCAAGCACCAAGGGTATAGGGACTGTAGGATTTGTATAGGGGAAATCTGTTTTATCTATTGTAAAAAGGTTGATGGCCGCAAGCATGAAAGATCCTAAAATAATCCCAAAAATACCTGCGATTGTTGTTAGAAAAACTGACTCCAATACGATTTGCATCCTCACTTCGCCTGGGGTTGCACCGAGGGCCCTTCTAACACCCAGTTCTTTGGTTCGCTCATTAACCGAAATCATCAGAATATTTCCAATTCCAATTACACCTGCAAAAATGGTCGCCAACCCAACCACTAAGGACAGGAAAGTCATTCCTTTTGCAAAACCCATGATTTTGGTAAAAACCTCTCCAATGTTAAAGGCTCCAAAAGCCCTTTCATCTTCCGGTGAAACACGATGAATACGTTTTAATGTTTGCTTAACCTTTTTTTCTACTGCCACCGCATCGGCATAATCATAGGCGGCGATTGTGAACCAATCTACGTCATCTCCTGTATTGTATAGCTTTCTGTAGGTCTCAAATGGTATGAAAATATCCCCATCAGTTTCAAAACCACCTCCTTGAATAAATTTATGAACCCCTATAACCTTAAAATAAACATCATCAATCCTGACGTATTGACCCACAGGATCTTCGTCGGGCTCAAATAGTTCTAACTGAGTACGCTCGCCAATTACACAAACTTTACGTTCATATTTTATGTCTTCATCATTAATAAACCTGCCGTTGTCATATATTTTTTTTGTTGCAATTTTAGTATACACAGGGAAATCACCATAAATATTATAGGGTTTCGATTTGTTTTTTCTAACCACTTGGGCGGGAATACTTCCAAAAACTCCTTTTGCATTTCGAGGCGCTATAAATTGAATTTCTGGGATTTGTTGTTTTAAAGTTGTCGCGTTTTGAATCTTAAGTTGAGGGGACCTCCCGACTTTAAATCCCGAATAAGGAATGCTCGTTCTTGCAGCCCAAATAAACATCGAGTTCATAGCAATATTTTCAAATTGTCTTTCAAAGCCATTGTCTAAACCTTTAGCCGATCCTGAGAGCGATATATAAATGAAAATACCCCACAAAACACCAATCACTGTGATGATCGTCCGAGTTTTATTCTTGGCAATAGATCCAAAAATCTCTTGCCAAGTATCCCAATCAAAAATTATTTTTAAACTATTCATCTCTTAGGGCTACAATGGGTTTAATACTGGCAGCTCTTTTTGCAGGAATATAACCCGCAATGGCGCCAAAAAGAATCAATAAAAAAGTTGAAAAAACTGCTGTACTTGATTCTATATATGGGTTTAAAATAAAAAAATCTTTCAGTTCTTCTCCGATGCTTTTGAGTAATACAATTCCACCGATCATCCCAACAAAACCTGAGATCGTTGTGATGAAAATAGATTCATGTAAAATCATATTAATCACACTTTTTGGAGTTGCGCCTAGGGCTTTTCTAATACCGAGTTCCTTGGTTCTTTCTTTTACTACAAAAACCATAATATTTGAAATGCCAATAACTCCTGCAATCAAAGTTCCAATCCCGACAAAGGCGACTATCAATTGTAAAACTCCTGCAAACTGTTGATTTTTTTTCAACTGATCCGCTACATTTCTAATATAGATTCCATTTTCGTCTGTTGGATCAATAGACTTTTTATTCTTCATGAAAAGTCTTAGCTGTTTTTCAAAAGCTAAGGCGCCAGCATGACCTATTTCTGGTCGAAAGCTTAAAATAATCTGGCTAACCTTATCATTGTTTTTTTCCAAAACTTGTCTTGTGGTATAGGGCATATAAATCAAACGCTCCTCCCTGTCCCCGCCATCATCCTGAAAAACGCCAACAACCTTATAAGCACTTGAACCCAATTCAACATATTTACCCATTGGATCTTCGTCTTTGAACAGGTCTTTAGCTACCATTCTTCCAATGATGATATTTTTTTTGGCATCCTTGACATCTGCTTGATTGATATAGCGTCCTTTCATCATGATTGTTTTTTCAACAATTTGATGGGAAGGACCCACTGCTCTGGTGCTATAATTATCTGATTTATTTTTATATCGAGCCCTCGCACCTCTCGTAATCCTTGGGGTAATTGATTCCAAATAGAAAGCAAAGTTTTGCCCTATATCAGTCAGGTCGCTATTTTTAAATTCAATCCTTCTGTCTGCTTTAAAGCCTTTGTAGGGTTTTGATGTTTTACCTCCAGAGAGCCAAAGTGTATTGGTTGCATCATCAAGAAAAAATTTACTGAATGAATTTTTCAAACCATTGCCAAAGCCAAAAAGTACAATGAAGATGAAAATCCCCAATGCAACCGTAAAACCAGAAAGAAAAGTTCTTAGCCTATTTTTCTTTATGGTCTCAAATATTTCTTGCCAACGGTCTCTGCTAAACATATTAAGAAATTAACACTTGTTTTACTTTTTTATCTTCTAGGATCACCCCATCTTTTAATGTAACAATACGCTTACACATGTTGGCAATATCAATCTCATGAGTAACCACCAAAATGGTTTTTCCCTCATTATTAATTTGCTGAATTAATCCCATAACTTCATTTGAAGTAACCGAGTCTAAAGCACCAGTGGGTTCATCAGCTAACAAAACTTTTGGTTGGGATGCCAATGCTCTTGCAATCGCTACCCGTTGTTTTTGTCCTCCGGAAAGTTCGCTTGGTAAATGGGACGACCAATTTCCAAGGCCAACTTTTTCTAGATAATCTAGTGCAGTCTTTTGTCTTAATTTTCGATTTAATCCCTGATAATAGAGTGGTAAAGCAACGTTTTCCAAAGCACTTTTATAATTTATCAAATTGAAAGACTGAAAGACAAACCCTAAAAACTTATTGCGGTATTTTGCTGCAAGTGTTTCATCTAAATTTTCAATTAAGACGTCATCGAGTTTGTAGACTCCCTCATCAGCAACATCTAACATTCCCAAAATATTAAGCAACGTAGATTTACCCGACCCTGAAGAACCCATTATCGCCACCAGTTCTCCTTCTGCAATCTCAATGTTGATTCCCTTCAGCACTTGAAGTGAGGAATTTCCCATTTTATACGATTTGTAAATATTTTTGATTTCTATCATCAAAGGTTTATTTGGGTAAATTTAAAATTAAGAGCCTGACAGTAGATTTTTTCATTTGTGAAGAAGCTTATTAATAGACTAAAACAAACTGCATTAGTTTAATTTAAATTTGAATTATTACCACAAAATATATTCATATATATATAAAAAAGGTATTGTGCAATGCATATTACTATTTGTTTTAAAACCTTACTATAACTGATCGATAAAAACGTCTACTTTCTAACCATTTTGAATATCTGATACCCTACAAATCCAACGAGTAAGTAAGGAATCGCCATCAAATAAATAATTCCACTATTAATTCCTTTGGCCGTTTCTTGCCCGGCTTCAGACTCTAACACTGCTCTGCACATAGAACACTGCGCCTGAGCCTCTATCATAAATATCAAACTAAAAAAAACTAAAAAAATAATTTTATTCATATTTTTAATAATAGGGGGAAATCATAACATATACAACAACACCTGTAACAGCGATGTATAACCAAATAGGAAAAGTGATCCTTGCAATTTTTTTATGATCTTCAAAGTTTTTAGAAATTGCACGAACATAGGTCACTAAAACCATAGGGATAATACCGATCGACAAAAGAATGTGAGTTATCAGAATGAAATAATAAACATACTTAATTGAACCTGTTCCTCTATAAGAAGTGCTGTCAGAGGTCATGTGATAAGCGACATACATAAGTAGGAAAGCAAGAGATAAGCCAATCGCTGTTTTCATTAGGCCTTCATGCAGTTTTATTTTTTTATTTTTAATCGCAATCAATGCTAAAACAAGTATAATCGCTGTAATACCGTTAATTGAAGCGTAGATTGGAGGTAAAAAAGATAGTTGTGCTACGTTGGGAATTTTGACAGTAAACAACAAGGCAACCACAACTGGAATCAAAACAGAAACTACCATAATCAACTTCTTATATTTTATGGGATTTGGGCTTCCTTGGTTCCTTTTCATAGTCATTATTATTATTCTTTTAAAAGTAAAGCAATATCTTCAATCAGCAAATCAACGTCCTGAATTTCTTCGCCTTCCTTATCCAAACCTGAATAATAGACAATAGGGTTGTCAAATCGATCAACTCTTGATCTAATATAGCCGTTTTTGTCAATTAACGCAAAATATCCTTGGTGTTCAAAACCACCAGCAACGGCAGGATTTATAACTGCAAAAATACTAAACCCTTTGTTCGCAAGTTCATATACTTTTATAATATCACTTGTAAGAAAATGCCAATTTTGAGACTTTACATTATAAGATTCTGCATATTTTTTTAATACATAAGGAGTATCGTTTGCCGGATCAATGGTGAATGAGGCGATTCCAAAATCTTGTCGGTCTCCGAAACGATCGTCTATAATTTTCATATTCTTATTCATAATCGGACATATGGAAGGACATTTTGTGAAGAAAAATTCTGCCAAATGAACTTTTCCATTAAAATCTTCATTCCCTATAAAAAGACTATCCTGATTAAGCATGAAGAATTCGGGAACTTTTTTTGCTTCACCGTTAAGTTTAATATAAGCCAAAGGTTTGGCCGGCGCTGAACGATTGTCTTCTACTTGAGTTTGGTTGGCAATACGGTTAATGATTCTTGGAACAAATAGAAATCCAAAAACTAAAATAACAATGATTAAACCAAGAGAGGAATATTTATTCATATTATTCCGGAGTTTCTGGTTTATTGTATTTTTTCCATGCCCTCCTGTACTCAGCTAATATAACCTTAACATCATCAATCATCTTATTGTTAATCTCAGCGACAGATTGCGAATTAAAACCATACAACATGCCTTGATCTTCATCATCGTCTCGACCTCTCAAGTTGCTGTCCTTATCAATTATAAAAACATAGGGTGAACTAAGACCAGAAGATAATTCAAGTGGAGCTTTTAAGCTATTAAATAAAGATTGAATTTGTAGTGAAGTACCAAAAACGAAATTCCACTTAACAAGATCGGTTCCAGCTCCTTCGCGAAGTTCTTTTTTTAATTCAACAACCTTGTCTTGTTCTCCTTTTTGGAGGATCATTACAAACTGAAAGTCTTCAAACTGATAAAATCTTTTGTATATTTTTTGGTTAAGGTTGAGCGCATCTCCTCTTTTTATGGAAATTTCACTGCCCCAAAACCCCAACACAGAAATATTATTTTTAAAATTAATAACTTCACCCGAAAGTGACTCCCATTGATCAATTTCACTTACCTCCTGTGTAAGAACAGGAAGCAAAGCAAAATTATTCTTCCCAGATGCAAAGAACAAATAGATTACAATAGGGAAAACAAAAAGGATAACTAAAACAAAGTGTTTTTTAAAAGCATTGCTCATAACAAAATTATTTGCTTTATTGGGTAAAAATAGGTTTTGACTTTAAAAGTTCCAGCTCACAAAACCATTGAACATTACGTCAAAAATATAGTCCGCTTCAATCAAAAGAATAAATGACAGGTAGGGAATTAAGATGACTAAGGGAAGCACAATCGATCCTTTTAATCCACCTTTTTCATCTCTAATGTGCATGAAGTCCCAAGCGATATAATAGGCTTTCACGATGGTCAAAATAAGGAATATCCAGTTTAATATCTTAATATTTAAAAAAGAAGTCATTAGAGCTGCAGGTTTCACTATTCCTAAAACAACCTCAACAGTTGTAACTATAGAAAGGAAAATAAGTACTCCCCAAATTTTTTGTTGATTGGATTTAAATTTGAGTAATCCTCTGAAAATTGCTAAGTTTTGTGTGTCGTGAGCCATTAATTATTTATTTTTATACGAGATAGAAAAATGTAAAAACGAATACCCATACCAAGTCAACAAAGTGCCAGTAAAGTCCAACCTTTTCAACCATTTCATAATGTCCTCGGCGTTCGTAAGTACCTACAATTACATTGAAAAAAATGATGATATTGATGATTACACCAGATAAAACGTGAAATCCGTGAAATCCTGTAATAAAGAAGAAAAAGTCAGCAAACAATCGGTTTCCATATTCGTTATGTACCAAGTTTGCCCCTTCTACCACCGCAACAGCAGCATCGATTTGATCTAAAGAGTCGTCCCTAGATAGGATCACCTTATGGCCAGTTACGTCAACTTTTTCACTTTTAATTACTAAATTATTGTTCGCTTCAAACCCTTTCACAACTTCTTGGATTGAAAAAGATGGAGGACTTGAACCAGCATCATACCAAATTCCGTTACTTGCTTGATGAACATCTCTTTCAGAAGGCACTTCAACTGCAAAATCTGCAATTGCTATTCTTTTTCCAGTACTGGCGTCAACAAATTGAAGAATTTGTCCCCCTTTTGTTTCCAGAGCTCCGTATTCTCCCTTGATAAAATTTTTCCATTCCCAGGCTTGAGATCCAACAAAAATTGCACCTCCAATGATGGTAAGCAACATATAAAAAGTGACTTTTGCTTTTTGCATGTGGTGACCTGCGTCAACTGCCAACACCATCGTTACTGATGAAAATATTAACACAAAAGTCATCAAAGCGACATAATACATCGGAGCATCAACACCGTGTAAAAACGGGAAGTGATTAAATACTTCATCCGCAATGGGCCAAGAATCCATGTTCTTAAATCTTGAAAAACCATAGGAAACCAGAAAGCCAGAAAATGTAAGCGCATCCGAGACGATGAAAAACCACATCATTAGTTTTCCATAGCTTGATTTGAGAGGTCTTTCCCCTCCGCCCCAAACGTTTGTTTCTTCTGTGTTTTCCGCTGCTGTTAAATCCATAAACTTTAAGTCAAATTAGTCTCGTGCAAATTTATATGTTTTACCTATAAAGAAGAACAAATAGGTACAAATAAATCCATAAAATATCAAGAAAATGCCAAAATAAATATGCCAATTCAAAACCTAAAGTGTTTTTTCCTTGATACTGGTTCCGTGAAAGCTGAAAATAGACATACGTTAAGACAATAAGTCCCGCAAAAAGGTGGGCCAAATGCAACAGGATTAAAACGTATAAAAAAGAGGTGGTAATCGAACTTTCGGCACCTGTAAAATAATATCCTTGACTAATGATGTCTCCAAATCCCTTAAATTGAAAATAAACAAATAATAAAGCAAGCACGAAGGTTATAATCACAAATAGCTTCGTTTGCTTTATGTTTTGTGCCATCAATTTTTTTTTAGCAAAAAAGAAGGTAAGGCTGCTCAAGAAAATCAAAACTGTACTGATAGCAAATGCAGAGGGCAGTGCGAACTGTGTCAGCCAATCGACTCTAGAGCTACTAACTACGTAGGCACTTGTCAGTCCAGCAAAAGTCATTGACATGCTGATCATTCCGACCCAAAGCATCATTTTTTTTGCCTTTTGTTCTTTTATTTCTAATTCAATCATATTAAATAAATTTATCAATTACATAGATTAACTGTAGGAGGGTAATATAGCCGATACTAGCAAACATTAGTTTTTTTGCCGCGTCTTTTGTCTTGAGTTGCATTAACTTAATTGCATAATACAGAAGGTAAAGCCCAATGATTAAAATTAATATCGCTCCAGGAAAAGACAGGTGGAGATTTCCAGTAAAGGAAGTAGCGGGCAATAAAGAAATAATGATGGTCCAAAGGGTATAAAACACAATCTGAAATGCAGTAAGCCGATCTGGATTTCCGGAGGGCAGCATCTTGAATCCTGCTTTTTTGTAATCATCATCCAACATCCACCCTATAGCCCAAAAGTGTGGAAATTGCCAAAAGAACTGAACCATAAATAATATTCCCGGTTCTACACCAAAATTGCCAGTAGCTGCAACCCAACCGAGCATAAAGGGAATTGCTCCAGGAAATGCTCCTACAAAAACTGCAAGCGGTGATATTGTTTTTAATGGGGTATAAATGCATGTGTAAATAAATATCGAGAGGAGACCAAAAAGTGCTGTTTTTATATTAATGGCATAAAGCACCATAATTCCTAAGATAGTTAAAACCGTCGCGATGATTGCAGCAACTAGAACAGACATATGACCCTTTGGTAGGGGTCTATTTTTCGTTCGATTCATCAAAGCATCAAGGTCCTTTTCTATCAACTGATTGATTGCATTAGAAGCACCAACCACTGCAAAACCTCCAATAAAAAGTTCCATTAAAATTTTAGTTTCTACTTGATCAACTGCAAGCAAATATCCCGCAACAGAAGAAAACACAACACTGAGAGCCAAACGAAATTTGGTTAATTGTAAAAAGTCACTTACAAAGGCTGTAAAACTAATTGATTTAACTGTGGTGCTGTCCAAATGGGTTTTCGTCATTATTGATAGAAATGTAAAGATAAGCTACAAAACGTCAATGTGCAATGAACTAAATGTTATTTTACTTGGCTTTTAAACAAATCATAATAAGCGAAAATAATTGGAATACTAAAAGGGACCCGAACGGATATTGCACATTATTTTCCTAAAATAATTCTTACTGTAATCTAAATGTAATTGGAATACTGAAAGGAACCCGAACCGGTCTTCCTCTTTGTTTTCCAGGTGTCATTTTGGGAAGTTTTGAAATTATTCTCTGCGCTTCTTTTTCTAAATTTTTATCTGGCCCTCGCATTCTAATGTTAGAAATTGATCCATCCTTAGAAATGATAAAGTTTACATAAACCCGACCTTGAATACCCATTTCTTGGGCGATATCAGGATATCTAAAATTTTTAACGATGTGTTTGTTCATTTTTTCTTGAAAGCAATCACGTCTTTTAGATTTTGAGACTCCCTCACATCCAGGGAAAATAGGAACATCTTCAATGACCGCAAAAGGAACATCTATATCGTCAAATTCTTCCACTACTTCTACAACTTCAACAATTTCTTCTTGATCTGTTTCGGTAGACTCAATAACCGTCTCCTCAACCTCTTCCTCATCCTCCACAACTTCAATAACTTCGGGAGCTGGTGGTGGTGGTGGTGGTGGTGGTGGTACTTTTATTTGCTCTGTAATTGGCACTTCCTCCTCGTCATCGTCGTCTACATTTAATGCTTCATAACCATAGCCGCTTTTATCATAGGTTTTCCATTCAATGGCTTGCCATGATATAAAAAGGATAGAAGTCAGTCCTATAATGAAGTATAGACTGCTATTTTTAGACAAATCTGCCTTCTCGTTTTTCTTGGGTTGCATTGTCGTTGTATATTTAGATGCTAAGCTAAAAAATTATCAATTATAAACAAGTCCTTTTTTGTAATTTGAAATTAATTTTTTTGACAATTCATTCATGTTTAAGCCTCAATCAATGATTTATATTGATCTGCGTTTAATAATACGTTTAACTGGTCGGGGTTTTGAATTCTAATTTTAATCATCCATCCTGATTCATATGGATCTTCGTTTACAGCCTCTGGCGTGTCTTCTAGCGCCGTGTTAAATTCAAGAACTTCACCATTCAAAGGCATGAAGAGATCCGAAACAGTTTTTACAGCCTCTACGGTTCCGAAAACGCTCTGCTCATCAAGTTCCTCTCCTAAGCTTTCGATTTCAACATAGACAATATCTCCCAACTCGCGTTGTGCAAAGTCTGTGATCCCAATGGTTGCTTTGTCTCCTTCAACTTTAATCCATTCGTGGTCTTTACTGTATTTTAAATCAGAAGGAATGTTCATTTTTTTTTATTTAGCAAACAAAGGAATGAATTTAGCCGTTAGTTTCCAAAATTATATCGAATAGTAATTCCCGAACGAATTGAGGTTTGGGGAAAAGCAGTAGAAATTGCAAATTCAGAAAAACTATGATCGTAAAAGAACGAACTCGTTAAGTTTTTTGAGAGGGCATAATCCGCAGTAAACTTAATGGACATCAAGGTCTGTCCAGCCGTTACCTGATTGTTTTCATATTCTAAATTTCTGAGAATGGTTTTATTTTCCCGATAAGAAAAATCAGCCTTTAGATTTAAATCTCCACTTAAGATAACTCGTCTCCCACCTACATTCGTTCGAATCCTTAAACTCTTAACCCGATAGCCCATCCCCATTATGTACTCATCACCACTTGATTCTGTAAGCAAGCTGTTGTCAAGACTCAAAGAAAGGGCGCGATCTTTTTTCAACTCTGCCAAAATCTTTATTGAATTTTTAAACTCGACATCCAAACGAATAAGAGGGTTAAACTGTTCCACCAAATTGATGTTTGAATAAAATTTTGGAGCTATAAAATTACCTATCTGATCTTTCGATAGCGGCTGAAAGGGGTCATACTCCAAATTGGTTTGAAAGTTAGTGATAGTGTAGCTAGATCGGTAACCGTGGGTAATGGAAAAACGATTGAAAATTTTACTCAATGACTTTATTTTAGTCAGCCCAGTGTATTTGATATTCCAATTTGGTAATGGTGTTTTCTGAACAGGATCTAGCGAAATATTTTCTGGAGAAGTCCCCGTATAAGCTGATAAAAATGAAGTAATCAGTACAGATTGATGGTTTCTATTAAATCCGTTTGGATAGCCTTCTTGATCAATATCAGATGAAGAAAGATTATAGTTTTCAGCCAGTCTTCTCGCAACGATGAGTCGGTTGGATCTAAATTTTTCAAAACTAGAACTAAAGGCACCTCCACCGCCATCATTAAACGCAGTTTTTATCATCAGCGTAGAAATTCCGAAATTGCCGTATTCGGTTGCGTTTAAAGCAATGTATTCTTGATTTTCAATACTATAGTTTTCGGAAACATTTTGAGAAAAACTCCGCTCTGCACTCAAATCAATAGTTAAATCTTTTAATGGATTGATTTGAGCCAAAATATTTAACTTATTATTATGCACCTGAATGAATGGTTGTGAAAAATTTGGGAAAGAGGTTAGCCATCCTCTCTTGGCTATCTCATAACGAATATCAGCCTGGCTTCCAAAAGTAAACCCAAGCGTGGGGTTTATTGTCCCAATAAAGCCGATGTTGGGGAGGTATCCTGGCAGTACTTTTCCGTTGTTTTCTGAATAGTTTGCCTGAAGTCTTTTGATAGACGAAAGAATATCGCCGATCATCTGAACGCCTTTTTTCGGCTTTTTCTTACTATCCTTTTTTTCTCTTGAATTTTTATCCAAGATTTTGTCAAACGCTGATTTTTTGTTGTTCAAACCAAGTATTCTATAAAACTTTTCAAAATTAATCACGCCAGTGAGTGTTTTAGTGTTTGCGTTTTGGATGGTATTGATTTGTCCTAAAAATTGTCCAAACTCACTCTGAACTGCGGACAAAGCATTTGATCCACGCTGCCAGCTAAAGTCACTCGTATAGTTATAATTTGCATCAATGAAGTTTAGGAACGGGATGTATCGCAGTGGGATTTTATAATTTAAGGAAAGTGTCTGAAAATGACGATCACTCTGACCCGTATCCCAAATCCCATCCCAGATGTCTAAACTTTTATTTACATCTGTTTTGCCGTCAACGTCAGTTTCTAAAAAATTTCTAACAATATTATTATTCGTAGCGTTAAATGTAAAACGCAACGAACGGGTCAAATTATGATTAATGGTATAGGACCAATCAAATAAATAATTTCGGAGTTGAAGATCAGGAAAAGGAATTTGAGCTGAATTATCGACCCCTTCGATATAAACCTGACGAAATCGTTGATTGGTAAAGTTCCTATTGAATTTTGAAGTGATTTCGAGACTGGATGGAAGTAAATTAAAGTTTAATTGTTTGAGCCATTCCCAATATTTTTTCCGATTAAAAGCCTTAGTTTTTTTAAATGGATTGATCTCAAAAGGCTTGAAAGAGTAGCCATAGTTGGCCCCCATCTGAAGGTTTAGGTCGGTTTGACTTTCAATTTCATAATCGTGATGCATCATCTCATTATAAGCATAAGATAAATCTATATTTTCAGGACTGTAAAATTTTAAAGGCTTGTCACCTGTGCTGATTTTTCTTATTCCAATCAAACTAATGCTTCTTCTTCGGGTGTAATCAACCGCTTGATTTTTAATTGAATCTTTTTGAGAAGCTCTACTAGAGGAACTCAATCGTTCTTCCAATAAGATGTCTTGATAGAAGGGGTCGTATTCGGGAGTAATAAAAGTTTCTCCTAAATTCAGATTTAGTGGAACTTGAATGCCCCATTTTTTCGGTAAAAGCTGACCTAGATTGACACTTGAAACCAAATCGTACTGTTTCAACTCTTCACGATTACTTTGGTTGGGTGTTTGATCAATTGAACCAAATCCAACCGAAGAATATTTTCCAGTTGCCGCAATACTTACAAAGTCTGCAAAGTTGGCATCCAATGCTCCAATCGCTGCCCAACCGCCTTTAGAATCAATTCCTGCAATCCGCAATTCGTTAAACCAAACCTCTCCGCAAAGATCATCTCCAAGTTGAGTAGATGGATTTTTAACCCCTATCATTAATGTTTTTATTGCGCCTAATGATGGATTTCCTTTAACTGAATATTTATACTTTTTAAATCCAGCCAAACTACTTATCGGAGAAAACTCTTCTATTAGATTCATGTCTTCATCAAAATAGGAAACACCTCCCAAAGTACCTCTATTTATTGCGGTTGACTTAAGCTTAGAAAGCAATGAAATTGGAACTTCAATTGAATTTGACTCCGGGTTCCAAACCGCATCGGCTGTTAATTTATTCGAAGTGTTTTCCATGAATTCAGTTGGTTTTAATGGAACCTCAATCTGATAATAGTTGTCCTTAAAATCTGTTCCCAAACGAATAAAGGCCACCATGCGCTTGTCATATTCTTCTAATGTTCCCGAACCTGGCAATGGTTTTTGCCCTGAAATTGATTCGACATGAATAAACATTTTTAAGTTTTTATATTGTCTAATGTCAAGTTGAATGTTTTTGTATACCGCTCTAGAATCTTGAGGTTGTAAATCACAAACCTTAATAGATAACGACTGTTCATTTTGCCTAACCACAGTGTTATTGCTATTGATTTGTTCTCTTTCAATCCCCGGAGGAAGTATGTAATTTACCGGAATTCTATTTTCATTTTCTAATATATTAACTGTACTAACATCAACCGTCGTATTGCCATTTTTTGCAATATTTTCATTTAAATCCTGATTGTATCTTCTCCAGTCTCCACGAACCAAATCGAGTGTACCAAATCTTAAAACCACCTTTTCCGAAAAGCCGTTTAAAACCATTCTCATGAAGCGAACAGAACGAAGGTCTTCAATGGCATTGATGGCATCGAAATACTCATCGTACTGGGTTCCTTCATAATAACCTTTCTGAATTGGAACTTTAAACTGAATCCAACGGGTGTCGATTTCATCACCGTTAGGCGATGTTACTTTTACATTTTCTCGAACATCACTTATAAACGGATGATTTCCGACCCCCATTGATTTCGATATCGGAATGCGATATTCAAAATAGCTGTCAATGGTATTCATGCTTTGGTCTCTATTGATGTCTTCGGTGTCGGGCTCGGTAGTACTCCCTCGACTGGTATTAGAAAACGCAATGGGTGAATTCCCTTGGGAACCATTATAGTTTTTGTAACGATCCAACACCCCTCCATCAGCCTCAACAAAATATTTATAGTTGTCTCCAGCAGGGTCATTATCAGGACCCTCTGTATAGATGAGTTTTTCTTCGGCATCAGTGAGTCCATCAAAACCAAGGTCTTGAATTTCACGATCTTCAGAAACCGTATTAAATGCATAAATCAAAGACTGGGTTGAGGGTACCTTTCCCCATGCAGTTTCATGAACTAAATTTTCAGAACTAAGACCGGGCAAACCGTTTTCAAATTGCTTGCGTCCGTCCTTAAGGACATCTTCTGAAATATTTCCCAAATGAAAATAAAGATCTCCCAGGTCATCCTCAGTTGTTTTCATTTCTGAAAAAGTGTCTAGTAACCAAAATTGAATGAACTCAACATTCGATTTTTCAAAATTAGTTGAACTTATGGGGCGCATTATTCCTGCCCAATTCTCAGAAACATTATTGTCAAAATCTTCCTCTTTTTCATTATTGTAAGGCCCTTTTTCTTGAGGATAATAAGCTAGGTCGAGTGTTGTCTGAACAGAGGTGGTTCCCTGAACCAAATCTTGTTCTGGAAATATTTCTTTAATAAAAATTCTTCGAGTGGTATTTAATGAAATATCGTCATTATCGATCCCTGAAGGCCTTCCTCCAGCATAAAAAACTGGGTCAATTGAATACCAAGACAACTTCGCTCTACCAAAGCCCGAAGCTATATCATCATTATTAAGGTTTGATCCTTTGAAATTTTTAAAGGGGACGCTGGAGAGGTTCCAAGCCGCATACCCTTTAATGTCAATATTTGTTTGAGCTCCCTCAAAATCATCGATATAAACATTTGCTTCTCCTCCCAGTTCGGTTCTTTTTGGTTTTCCAGCAATCAGTCTGGCAACTTCTCCCCTAAAGGAGATTAGCGAAGGAACATCGGTTGAAATGGTTGGTATTTTATTTACTAGGCGGGTAAAAAAAGGTATTTCAGTTGAAAAATTAGTGTTTAAACCAATCATGGTATTGTTAACTGGCTCGGTGCCATAATTAGCCTTTTGAGTTATTGGATTCTCACTAAGGTTTAATAATGTTCCTCCTAAGACAAATTTTTCGTTGAATTGATGGGTAATATTTACCCCGGAAAACCTTTTGTTTTGTTGGTTAAAAAAAGAGTTGTTTTCCACCGAAATGTTTATTGGCACATTTGAAGCTTGTAATGATGGGTCTATAATTTTAACACGTCCAATGGCATAGTTAACAGTATAATCTATTCCTTCCGCCAGTACCCTTCCTCCTGCAGTTACTTTAACGGAACCCCGAGGCACGTTAAAAGCCCCAATGGCAATTCCATCTCCTCCCTCAGACTTATAGCGGCCTTTAAGTTGAAATTTATTTTTCTCACTGGTTTCAAATGCACCTGCTTTTGTTTGGCTGTACATTTCTTGAAACACATATTTTTTTTGATTTGCATTAAACGTCTGAGGGCTATTATAATCTTCTTGCTGCGAACTTGGGTTGTCTAACAACTCGAAGAGGTATTGTCCAAAGGGTTCTACGTTGGGGAAAATTATTCTACCGAATTGAGGTTCTATGGTTATACCTGGTAAATAATCAAAAAAACCATCTCCCTCAGGAAGTGGATCTTGATAGAAATTTAGCTTATCTAAATTAAACGTATTCAATAGAATTTGATTCTCTAACGCCTCAGGCCAAATCCCTTTGTCAATCGGTTGAATATAATTGATTGGAGAAGGATCTGTATAAAGAATATTTAACCTAAAATTCTCTTCAGACATTTGGTATGCACCTGTATTATAAATGTTTTTCATCATTAAATCCCAAACGGGTTGTCTGACATCGGTGATGTTACTTTTTATTAATTTAACCACCAAGCTGTTGTTATTAACTACTTTAGTTTGGTTGGCAGTGTTTTGAGTTGTTGTGGTTCCTTCAACGCTTCCCGTGGCAAATTCCCCTACTTGGTAAAGCTTTCCTCCAACGCTATATTGATAGGCCACCGCAAGCACCTCATCGTTACTCAAACGCTGATTTAGAGAAATATAACCCAGTTGAGGATGCAACTTATATTCTGATGTGTTAAGTTTTCTAGCACTTTCTAAAATAGCATAATCAAAACCTTCTTTAATAACAGTACTATTTGCCCCAAAAGAATTACTCACAGAAGCAATGTCCCGAACGGAACTGCCTAAAATACCTCCCTGACCAATGGACTTAGGATTTAGTCGATTACTTTCATTTGATGGAGGGGAGAGAATGTCACTACCACTAAAGAAATTAGTAATCCGTTTATCTAGAGTGGTTCTTTTAGAGTTGCTTTCGCCTAGATCTTGAAACCCAACAATATTTCTTATGTTTTGTGTTCTGGAACCTCGGTTGGTGACCCAAACCTCAATACGGTTAATATTTACACTAGAGTTTATGTAAGGATAAGTTTTTAAGGCATTGTCATATTGATCTCTAAAATAATGAGCCAAAAAATAATGCCGGTCTTCATCATAATCTAATGCAAAAATATCGAAATCTTGAACTGTACCTCCCCCCTGCGCGACAATGTTTTGAGACTGAGATCTTTGTTCGGAAAAAACTCCTGTAATTAATGTTTTTCCGAATTTTAAATCTGCACGAACTCCAAAAAGACTTTGTGCTCCTTGGATAAGGCTACTGTTAAGGGGCATGCTAATGTTCCCAATATTTATGTTTTGCAAAATGGCATCTTCGGTGACTTGACCATTTAAATAACTAGAAACATTATTCCCAACTCCTGAAAAATCAGAGGAAGAAAGGCCCTTAGATTTGTTTTTTAAATTTAGAATTTTTTGCCTAGCATCATCATAGGTGCTTTTATAATCTCCAATTTTTTGCTGTGCTTGTGCTACTTTTTGTGCAGCTGAATTAATCTTTTCATTGACTCCCTTATATTTTGAAGCTAGTTTTTTAGGTATAATATTATCAATGTTCTCCAGTTTAGGGGGGTTAAATTCAATTTTAACCAAGTTCTGAAAATCAAAGGTAGATTCTGTATCATAGTTGGCGGTTATCTGAAGTCGTTCTCCCACTTTTCCCAGTAGACTTAGGCTAATTCTTTGGTCAAAATCAAAACCGAAACTACTTCGATTTCTTGGTGATGCAGCAGGATTATCATTTTTTTGATAACGTACTCCTAAATCAATACCAACAGAACCCTGGGGATCAATGTCAATGATATTACTTCCAAAAATAGATTGAAAAAAATTACTGTTGATATAAACTTCTGGCAACAGATTCTTTTGAGACTCTTTTAGATTTTCTGAATTTCCCGCAAGGGCATCAATCTTATTATGAAAATATTTTTTCATTTGCTCTGACAAGACCAAGGCTTCGAATTCTTTAGGGGTCATCACCATCGGAGCATTAATGGGATATCCATCAATCGTTTCAGAAAACATGTACATGCCAGAAACGGGATTGAAAGTATATTTAGAACTAATGCTGATAGATTTTGAAAGCCCAATTTTACCAAATTCATAGCCCGACTCCTTTTCCTGAGCAAATGCGATAGTAATCCCTCCAAAAAGAAGAAGGAAAATAAAACAAAATCTTTTTAAAAAAGAATTTTTTTTAAGGGCAATCAAAAGGATTTAAAGTTTATTCAGAGCGGCTTTTATCAGTTCTTCGACAGAGCTTTCAGGTGCACTTTGAATGATATTGTCAACTACTTTTCCAGAGGCTTTTCTCGTATAACCAAGAACCTCTAATGCTGATAACGCTTCATCTTTGATTGTATTGCTTTTAATGCCCGGAATTTCATCAATTCCATAAAGAGATACGATTTTGTCCTTGAGATCAATAATTACTCGCTGGGCAGTTTTTAACCCAATCCCCTTAACGCTTTGGATTTTCGGAACATCCTCATTGATAATAGCTTGCTGAATTTCAGCAGGTTGAAGAGATGAAAGCATGGTTCGAGCTGTGCTGGTTCCAATCCCTGAGACGGAAATCAGGAGTCTAAAAACGGCTCGTTCTAGGGTCGTTCGAAATCCAAATAAAGTATGGGAGTCCTCTTTGACCTGTAGGTGGGTATAAAGTTGAATGTTCTCATCGTCCGTGAGCTGTGAAAAAGTATAGAGTGATATATTCACCTCGTAGCCTATTCCGTTACAATCAACCACAACATTGGTTGGTGATTTTTCAACAACTCGTCCTCTTATTTGTGTAATCATTTTGAACTTTTTTGTTTTTGTTTTTCTTGAGCATTAATTGACGCTATGGCAGCCATATTAACAATTTCTTCAACCGATGCACCCAATTGTAGAATGTGTGCAGGATACTTTAGTCCCATCAAAATCGGTCCAATGGAAAGTGATTTATCCAGTTCTTTCATCAATTTATAAGTAATATTCGCAGCATCAAGATTGGGAAATATTAAGGTATTCACTTTTTCTTTATTTAGGACTGAAAAAGGAAAACGCTCGTTGAGCATTTCACGGTTCAAAGCAAAATCAGATTGAATGGGACCATCCACTAACAAATCAGGATAAAACTTGTGTAACAAAGCAACAGCATCAGATACTTTTCTTGCCTGTGGAAAAGAAGAAGAACCGAAATTATTAAAAGATAGCATCGCCATCACCGGTTTAACTCCAAACATTTTAACAGTTTCAGAAGTCATCTGAGCAATTTTAGCCAGTTCTTTGGCACTAGGATCTACGTTAATAGAAGTGTCTGACAGAAAAAGCATGCCTCTTTTGGTAAGCATCAAGTTGGTGGCCGCAACACGGTCTACGCCTTTGGCTTTGCCTATCACTTCGAGAATCGGTTTAACAACAGCTGGATATTTTCTTGAAAACCCAGACAACATTGCATCAGCATCTCCATTTCTAACCATCATGGCCGCGTAATAATTTCTTTCTCTCATCAGGCTGCGACTCTCATACAAAGTTTTTCCTTTTCTTTTTTGAGTTTCCCAAAATGAGTTGGCATATTTTTCACGACTTTCACTGTGTTCTTCCGTTTTGGGATCAATGATCGTTATTGAAGCATCAAAATCAATAGATTGCATCAAATCAGAAATGATTTCTTTCTTTCCTAATAAAATTGGGATTCCAATTCCCTCTTCATATATAATTTGAGCGGCCTTTAAAACGTCTAATTGATCGGCCTCAGCGAAGACAATTCGTTTTGGGGCAGACTTGGCACGATCGTGAATCATTCGGACAATTTTTTGATTGCTTCCCAAACGCTCTTCTAATTCTATTTTGTATGAGTCCCAATCTTCAATGGGCTCCCTGGCAACTCCTGATTCCATTGCAGCTTTTGCAACCGCCATTGGAACCTCGACAATTAATCTGGGATCAAAGGGTTTGGGTATGATGTATTCCTTTCCAAAATTGAGTTTTGTTTCTTCATAGGCAATATTCACCTGTTCGGGAACGGGTTCTTTTGCAAGTTCTGCCAAGGCCTTAACTGCCGCCATTTTCATGGGTTCGTTTATTTTTGAGGCTTTTACATCCAAAGCACCACGAAAAATAAAGGGAAATCCTAAAACATTATTCACCTGGTTGGGATGATCAGACCTGCCCGTGGCCATAATAATATCTTTCCTTGTTTTACAAGCCAAATCATAACCTACTTCAGGATCAGGATTAGCCATTGCAAAAACAATGGGGTCTTTCGCCATTGACAGAAGCATTTTCTCATTGACAATGTTAGGTTGTGATAACCCCATAAAAACATCTGACTGAACCATGGCCTGCGCAAGGGTTTCTATTGCTCTGTCAGTTGCAAACTCTGCCTTTTGAGTGGTTAGGTTTTCTCGCGTTTTTGTTATGACACCTTTGCTGTCTAGCATGACAATATTTTCGCGTTGAGCGCCAAATGCCATGTAGAGTCTTGTACAGGAAATGGCTGCCGCTCCTGCACCAGAAATAACAATTTTAACCTCTTCTATTTTCTTATTTGAAAGCTCTAATGCGTTGATCAGCGCAGCACACGAGATGATGGCAGTTCCATGCTGATCATCATGCATGATCGGGATATCAAGCTCTTCTTTTAAGGTGTTTTCAATTTTAAAGGCCTCAGGAGCTTTAATGTCCTCCAAGTTAATCCCACCAAATGTGGGGGCGATTCCTTTTACAATTTCAATAAATTTATCTGGATCTTTTTCATTGATCTCAATGTCAAAGACGTCAATGTCTGCAAATATTTTAAAAAGAAGCGCCTTTCCTTCCATCACCGGTTTTGAGGCTTCTGGACCAATATCTCCCAATCCTAAAACCGCAGTTCCGTTTGTGATCACTGCAACTAAGTTTCCTTTGTTGGTGTATTTATAGACGTTGTCTGTATTTTCCTCTATTTCTAAGCAAGGAATGGCCACTCCAGGAGAATAAGCCAATGCCAAGTCTCTTTGAGTTCTATAGTTTTTTGTAGGAATAACCTCTGTTTTCCCAGGCTTGGGTTTCGCATGATAAACCAATGCTTCTCTTCTTAGCTTGCTTTTTGTCATCTTTGGGTATTTAAATCAAAAGTAAGAAATCAGTATGGTTTTATTTCATCCTCTTTTAAAAAAGCAGTTAATTAAGGAATCTATTCTAATTTTTTAAGGAAGTTGTATTTAGCCTTTTAAATTATGCCTATAAAGAAAAATAATTTAAGACTGATGATGAATCCATGTTATGGTTTGGCTAATCCTCTGTCCTAACTTTTCTTTTACCAGAATGATCAAATCCTTGGGCTCTTTCGAGTTCAACCATTTTTTTAGGCCTAAAATTGAGAATAAAAGCCCTGCGGTTTTGGTTAGTAGTATTTCCTCGGCTATAGTGCAATGTGTGCCCTTGGTGGATCACACAGGAACCTGGTTGTAATGGAGTAGCAATACTATCCTGTTCTATTCCTTTAGATTGGAGTGGACCTCCGCCAATAGGTTGGAAATGTTTTTTGAGAGGCTGTAAATGGGACTTTGGTGCATACCACATACAACCATTGTTTAAGGTTGCTTCATCAATTGCAAACCAGAGGCTTAGGGCTCTTTTGTCAGGCAAATCAATCCAATAAGCCGCATCTTGATGCCAAGGGGTTTGTTTGTTGGTATTGGGTGGCTTGTTGATTAACATGTCAAAATCTAACACCATATCGTCACCCATTAAGCACTTCGCAATTTCTGTAGCTTTTTCATGCATGGGCTGATTTAAAAGAATAGGGTGTACTTTTGAGGGTAACATAATCTGAGTAATGAATTCCTTGGATTGATCATTAGCTCCAGAAAGATCAGAGCGTAATTCGGAATTATCAAATTTATTATTTAGAAAATCATTATAAATTTCAGAATAATATTGCACTTCCTTTTGTGAAAGGAAGGGTTCAATAACTAAAAACCCTTCTTCCTTAAAAAGGAGTTTTTCTTGCTGAGTCATAACCGATCTATTTGTTCAATTTAAAAAGTTGTGGTGCATCATTATTTCTTGAAAAAAGAAGTGTTTGCTCTCCTTTGTCATTTAAAAATAAATCAATATCTCTAACTTCTCCATTTACTTTAAGGCCTGATTTATCAACATCTAAAAATTCAAAGTTCCCTTTTCCATCTCCAAGAAGACAGACCCCCTTTAAGGCATCGTAATGTCCATACTTGACACGACTTCCGGTGAAATTGCCTCCCATAACAACATCTAAGTTCCCGTCTCCATTAAAATCGCCTGTAGTGATTCCATAGATTGGCGCCAATTGAGTTTCAATAGGTAATGGCGTAATTTTAAATTGATTGTTTCCTAGGTTCTCTATATAACTGGTTTGAAAGTTTTTAGCTAAAAGAATTTTTGAACCCTTAAACTCTTCAGGTGTAAAAATTTTGTCAATTGTTAAATCAGCATATTCAGAATAACGAACAAACCTGTTCTTCAACATACTTAATTGTTGCTGGATGTCGTCTTTAGAAAAAGTGGGGTAATTTTTATCACCGTAATAACAACATAGAATCGGATCAACAGATCCGTTTTCATCAAAATCTTTAGCATAAATACTAACGGGATATTTGATAGAAGTTTTTAATTGAGAATTTAATCCAAAGTTTCCTGCGATAAAATCCAGGTCACCATCTTGATCGAAATCGGCTGATGTAATTGAGTTCCACCAACCTTCCGAATCATCGAGCCCCTTATCTTGTGAACTATTGATCAGTTTCCCGTTTTTGTTTTCGAAAAGGGTAATGGGCATCCACTCCCCCACCAAGATCAGATCTTGTAAGCCATCGGAATTAAAATCAGCCCAAATTGCATCAGTAACCATACCAACCTCTTCAAGTTGTGTTGCCTTTTGTGAGGTCACATCTGTAAAATGACCCTTGCCGTCATTTTGTAAGAGATAACTTTTCGGCGTATAGGGATATTGATTGGGAATCAAGCGTCCGCCAACAAATAAATCTAAATCACCATCATTGTCATAATCAGCTGATTTTACGCAAGATCCACTACTTATTATTTGAGGTAATTGATCACTAGACTTAACAAAGTTTCCTTTTCCGTTGTTAAGGTAGAGTCTGTCTTGAAGTAATGTATCGATTTCTTTAAATTCATTCCCACCACTAACAACATATAAATCCTGATCTCCATCACCATCTGCATCAAAAAAGTGTGCATCTATATCTTCCGAGGCTTGGTCTGATTCAAAAACCTTTTGCAAAGATTTAATGAATTTTTTTGATTTCTTTTGAATAAATAAATTTCCAGGGGTCCCCTTAGCTCCTCCAATGTAAAAATCCTCTAGACCGTCACTATTTATGTCTCCTACAGCAGTTTTTGGCCCCAGAGTAGATAACTTATGCGGGAGCATAATCTCTCTTTTAAAATCATTATAATAGTTTTCTGTGTGTTTATTTATAGCAATGTTTTGGTCAATGATTTCCTCAAAAAGAAGTGGTGGTGATTTAGTTTCTTTTTCAAAAGAAATATTAGCCTCTATTTGCTTTAATTGAATTGCTTGATTGGGTTTTAAGTCTTTTAAAATTTGGACCTGAAAATTTGGCCAAATAACTTTTAATTCTTGAATTTTTTGAGCTTTTCCCAGTCCAAAAACCAATTTAAAATCAACTGAAGATTGATAACCTCGAGTGTTTATCATTTCTTGGGTGATGATCTTGTCCTCTACCTTGATAATCACTTTGGCACCCAAACCAAATTTGTTTTTTCCTTCTCCAACTAATGAGATACTTAAGTAATTATTTTGATTGAATTTTTCGGAGTTATTCCTGTAGATATATGCTTTTTCATCAATATTATTTACCACCAAGTCCATGTCACCATCATTATCTAGATCAGCATAAGCTGCTCCGTTTGACAAAGTCTTTTGATCGAGTCCCCATTCTCTATTCATTTTAGAAAAGGTAAGGTCTCCGTTGTTTCTATAGGTGTAATTTTCCTCTACAGTAGAAGGCATTTTGTCAATTAACTCTGTGAGAATAATTTTTTGTTTTGTTTTTCGCTCGTTTAATTTTTCTTGGACGATGTAATTCATAAAGTCCATGTTGGTATAATCTTTTCTGTAACCATTGGTGATGAAAAGATCTTTAAAACCATCATTATCAAAATCAGTAAACAAACTAGCCCAACTCCAATCTGTATTGGATATCCCTGAAAATTGTCCTATTTCGGAAAAATATTCTCCACCGCGATTTAGCTGTAACATATTACGCATCGTTTGATGATAAAAATCATTCTTTTTTAAATGACTTAATTTTTCATAATTATCTGGACCTGATACCATCTTTATGCGATGATTGCTTTCTGGCAGCATATCTAATGTCATGATATCTGTATAGCCGTCATTGTTAATATCCGCAATATCAGAACCCATGGAGTATAAAGAAATATGTCCAATATACTCTTCTAAGCTTTCAGAAAAAGTGCCGTCTCCATTATTGAGGTATAAGTAATCTTGTTCGTTATAATCGTTCGAAATGTAAATATCTAACCAATTATCATTATTTAAATCAGAAATTCCAATGCCTAATCCAAAACCTAGAATATTAGAAATCAAACCCGCCTTATCGCTTACGTCTACAAACTTTCCATTGTCATTTCTTAATAACTTATCAGAATAAGCTGGATTTTTTTGTTTCTTATGATGTTTAGATATTTTCCCTAGCCCAGCGTAATCTTGACTGGAGTGATTCATGACATACAAATCCAAATCACCATCATTGTCATAATCAAAAAAAGCACCTTGGGTAGAATAGCCTGAATCATCAACACCGTATGATTTTCCCATCTCAGTAAAGGTAAGGTCACCATTATTGATAAACAATTGATTCCGTCTTTTCTCAGGGTTCCTAGCCGCAGATCTTGAGACGTAGATATCCAAAAAACCATCGCCATTAACATCAGCCATCGTAGTTCCTGTATTCCATAATCCTGCAGCGAAAACACCTGCACTCTCAGCAATTTCATCAAATTCAAGCCCACCCTTATTGAGGTAAAGTCTACTTCCTACCATATTGCCCGTAAAATATATATCTGCTAAGCCGTCGTTATTGATGTCCCCTATTGCAACTCCTCCGCCATTATAGAGATAACCATAATTTAGTATATTGAACTGTTCGGTTTCACCTAATAAATTTTTAAAATTAACTCCTGTTTTACCTGAACTCATTAAGGTAAATAAGTTGTCTGCTGAAGAGCTACAGCCTGAAAAAATTAATAGCATTAGGATAAGCTTAGAACTGAATATGTTTTGTTTCATTTAATTTAATCTGTTGTTTTTTTAATAATTTTTTCAGTTACAATTTAGTTAAAAAAACAAAGCCCGTAAGAAACTTACGGGCTTTTGTAATTCAAAATAAATTATTGAATTTATATAGATAAAGATTTAGAAATTACTTTCTACTCCTGTATCCCACCATAAACGAGTTCCAATTTCATTCTTCCCATTCGATAATTTGGTTATAGCATCCGCAACACCTGTTGGGTTGCCAGTGGTTTCTTTTTGAGGAAAAGGATGTCTTCTTAAAAAATCATCATCTGCAACTGTACCAAACGGTGATGTACTACTGTCATTTTTATAATTGTAAGGTAACTTTGGATATCCCGTTCTTCTGTGATCAACCCAAGACTCAACTGAATTGGTAAAACTAGCAATCCATTTTTGAGTAATAATTTTCTCTAACTTAATTTCATTACTTGCTGCTTCATCCCAAGCAACAGTGTTTGTAATTCTAGTCGTAAAATCATTAACATCTCCTTCTGCTATTACATCATCATAGTTTAATGGTGTACCTGTACTGTTAGCAAGGTAAGTGTCTACTCCACCAGCACCCCAGTATGCAAAAGAAGCCTTAACACCCATTTTATAATGCGCTTCAGCAGTACCAGTTATATCCCATCCTCTTAGAACTCCTTCAGCAAGACACAAGTGAACTTCAGCCGCATCTAAAACCTTACGTTCTGTGGCAGTTTTAAAGTTAGAGCTTATGTTCGAATATGGTTGACGTAAACCTTTAGCCCCTAGTAAAGCACCATTTCTAATTCCTTTGTAAGGAAAAGTAGGGTGGTCAGTAACCAAAGATCCATCAACAGAATCCCAGTACTTTCCAGCACGAGGGTCATCATAACCTCCTAAAATAGATTCCATCGATGCGCTCATACGAGTATCTCCCCAAGAGAAAGAAATCGTAACTTCTTGCATTGGGGTACCATAAAGAGAAATATTAAAGTTATCATCGTTTGTAGTAATAAGACCACCAGGATCTTTAAATGCTTTTTCAGCTTGAGCCTTAGCCAAAGTAGGATTTACTTTAGATATTCTAACGGCAAGTTGTAACCGCAATGAATTAGCAAGTTTAATCCAATGGGGAATACTTCCATTATAGGTAGCATCAAAATCCTTGAATCCTGAGTAATCTGTTTTTGCGCTGAAAGTAGATACAATTTTATCTAATTGAGCGAAAAATGTAGTGTGAAGGTCTTCCTCACTATCGTACATTGCGGGAGTTTTCCCATAATTAGAATAGATAAGCGGCCCGTAGAAGGCTGTTGCTCTGGAAGCTACTACAACCCTAATAAGATTAGCCCACTCAACAAACATTTCATATCCGTCAGCTTCAGCAATATCAATAACTTGCTTTGATGGCGACATAATACTGCCATACAAAGTATTCCAATAGTTATCATTCCATCTGATATAATAGGTGGTGTTGTTAACTCCTCCAACAAAAGGAGTAGGAGTCCCAAAATGTCTCACATAAGAGTCATTAATAAGGTTGTGATGAGTTTGGTGCCCAATAATTGGTTTTAGCAATGATGGAAAAAATGCACCAATATGATTAAAGTTTTGCTTTAATGATTCATCCGTGATTTGATAAGGATTGGTATTAAGTTGTTCGAAATCATCCGTACAAGAACTTAATGATACCAATACCACTAATAGTAAATATATTAATTTGTTTTTCATTTTTTTTATTTAAAAGGTTAATCTAAGGTTCATACCAATTGTCCTTGTAGAAGGTAAGTTGAAGTTGTCTAAACCTTGAGAGTTTCTATTTGTGCTCATTGCCAACTCAGGATCAAAAGGCGCTACAGCTGAATAGAAAAGATTATTTCCAATCACAGATATTGTCGCATTATCAACAGGAAGACCAAGCTTAATTGGGTCAAGCTTGTATGCAATTGACATTTGAGATAGTCTGATGTTCGTTCTATCATATATGTAAGACTCACCAATTCCGATTCTATCCCCTGTCGCTTGATACCAAGTTTTTGGGTCTGCTTGAGAAACTGCAACTCCGCCTTGAACACCATTTACAGCTACGAATCCTGCATCTCTGGCTTGGCCAGATCTAAGAGAAACTCCGTTACCATCCAACATTGATTCTGTTTGACTAAATACTTTTCCGCCAAATTTAGCATTAATAATAAAGCCTACAGACAAGTTTTCACCAATATTAAAGTTATTTGCCCAACCAAGACTTACATCTGGTTCAGCATTACCACCTAATTCGTCAGTTGCTGTAGTTAGTGGTGTACCATCTACCATCTCAATTCTTCCTTGAGCATCTCTCTTAAACATCTTTGTGTAAAAATCTCCAATAGACCCACCTTTTTGAAAACGAGATTGAAAACCTTCAGAGGCTCCAGTTCCAAGATTTGCAATGTCAGGATGAATTTCCACAATCTCATTGGTGTTTTGAGTAATGTTAAGGGTACTATTCCATTTGAAGTTGGCGGTATCAATAATAGAATTAGTAATGGTAACCTCAATACCGTTATTTACAATTTTACCAGCATTTACAAAATAGGAAGTATAACCCGATCCAGACGGTGCAGCCAATGAAAGAAACTGATCTGAACTCGTGATGTCGTAATAAGCAACATCTAATCCGAGTTTATTATTAAACAATCTTAAATCTAAACCAATTTCAAAAGTTTCGATCATTTCTGGCTTAAGATTTGTAAATGGCGTTTGAGTGTTTCTTACAACACCCCCAGATGCATTGATTGTGTTTGTTGGGCTAATTCTATTGTAAGGAACCTCATTACCTACAGATGCAGATGAAGCTCTTAATTTAAGGAAGCTAATCTGAGAAGGTAATTCCATCAATTGAGAGAGAACAAATGATGCTCCAACAGAAGGATAAAAATATGAATCATTTCCTGTCCCAGCTAATGTCGATGCGTAGTCATTTCTTCCTGAAATATCCAAAAATATTGCGTCTTTATAGCCTACAACAACATTACCAAATACAGCTTGCTTTTCAATTTGTGATCCAAGTGTTGATTGAACCTGAATATTTGCTGGAATATTTTGGAAATTAAACTCGTTTGCATAAAATAATTCTCCGTCACTTCCAGTAGTTACATTAACCCCTGAACCAAAAGTTGTTTGTTGCAAACTAGCTCCAGCAATAGCATTTACACTAAAGTCTCCGTAGTTATCGTTAAAAGATAATATCGCATCAGAATAAAATAATTCATCATTGAATTTTTTATAATCCCATCTTCCATTGGAACCAGTGTTTGTTTGGTTAGAACCTGCAGCATGTTGCTGTTCATAAGACTTATTTGCAAAGTCATAACTAGCTCGAGCTTTTAATGAAAG
Source organism: uncultured Flavobacteriaceae bacterium (assembly GCA_949372605.1). Classification (GTDB taxonomy): domain Bacteria; phylum Bacteroidota; class Bacteroidia; order Flavobacteriales; family Flavobacteriaceae; genus UBA8316. The sequence goes on along the minus strand of CASIAE010000007.1, from coordinate 35,771 downwards.
TTTTTCGCTAATCTGATATGCCAAATTCACACTTCCAATTGCTCTTTGAACTTTATCTTCTTTTGGTTGATTGTTCATTAGCCAATAAGGATTTGATTGAAAGTGATTATTTCCTACCCAGTTTTGATCCATCACGTTAGTGGCGGCGTTAAAAGTCTGATAAGTCTTCATAGAGCTCCAACTTCCATCTCTTGGGAACGTATACAACCCAATTAAAGGATTTAAATAGTATCCTGAAGGTCCTCTATTGTCTGTCTGCTCTTCAGTTAAAATGATGTTAGAAGAAAGAGTCATCTTATCGTTAAAGAATTTAGTGGATTGCTTGAAAGACAAGTTGTTCTTCTTGTAACCAAAATTATCCATTATACCACCAGATGTAGCATTGTAGTAAGAAAAATAAGCAGTTGTAGTTTTATTTCCTCCACTTACAGAAACAGAGTTAACATAGTTTACACCTGTTTGGAAAAAATCATCAACAAATTCACCATTCGCAGCGGCTGCATTCTTGGTTGGAGACCAGCTTTCATCCTCTCCTGCGGCTCTACCATAATCATATTGAAGCTCTGGCAAAGCAATTACGCTTTCAAATGTAATTCCTGAGTTAAAAGTAATTTTTGTGTCACCTTCCTCTCCTGATTTAGTTGTAATAACAACAACACCATTTGCACCTTGGCTACCATATAGAATAGAAGCATTTGCTCCTTTAAGTATCGTGATGCTTTCAACATCATCTGGATTAACTTGAGAAAGACCATCTCCTTCATCAATACCTCCCCACATTCCGGGTTGACCACCTACATTGTTTACCATGGGAACACCATCAATTACAATAAGAGGTTGGCTATTACCAGACAAAGATTTATTACCCCTTAGAACAATTTTTGTTGAACCCCCTGCACCTGAACTACTTTTACGTATCTCAACTCCAGCAGCACGTCCATTCAAACTGTTTGCGATACTAATGTCTCTTGCTTGAGTTAATTGCTCGGAATCTACAGTTTGAGTTGAATAAGCAAGTGTTTTTTCTTCCCTTTTGATACCAAAAGAGGTTACAACTACCTCGCTTAATGCATTACCCTGAACTAGTGTGACATTAATAGTTGAACCTTCTCCAACAACAACTTGCTGGCTTTCATAACCAACATAACTGAATTCAACGGTAGCTCCTTCTTGAGCAGAAATAGAATAATTTCCGTCAAAATCAGTAGTAGAGCCTTCATTGGTCTCGGTTAATACTATAGAGGCACCTGGAAGAGGAACTCCATCTGAGTCAGTGACGGTTCCAGCGACCGTTTTCACTTGTGCAAAAATGACTCCGCTTAACAAAAAGCAAGTAGCCATCAATGTTTGTTTGATTTTTTGTTTCATAATATATTTTAGTTAAGATGCTAAAATAATAAAATTATCTACACTTCTTAAAAAAAATGTTAAAGAAAAATAAACTAATTGCCGTGTGTGTTTTGATTGAATTTATTTCTGGGTATTATTTACATACATTTATGTAATAAAAAATAAAACTCTAGCAATGTCAAATAATCTAAGAATTTTCTTGTTTCTAGGCACATACATGTTTCAAACCCTTGTTATGAGTCAAGAAAACAAAATAACAGAAACCATTCAATCACTTCCTACCTACAGTTTTGGAGATCCCAATCCACTGCCTTCATTTACCTTTAACTCTAAAATCTATCCTTATTATAAGTTTCAAGGTTATGACTTTCAAAAAAAAGAAAAGCCTTTTAAAGTCATTAAAATCGAAAACCAATGGATTGAAGTAAGCATTCTTCCAGAAGTTGGCGGCAAAGTTTTAGGGGCAATTGACAAGAGTAATGGAAATGAGTTTCTCTATAAAAATGACGTAGTAAAATTTAGAAATATTGCTATGAGGGGCCCTTGGGTTTCTGGTGGTATAGAATTCAATTTTGGTATTATTGGTCATCACCCTGGAACAGCAACTCCTGTAGATTATAAAATAACTGAACTTGAAAACGGAGCAATGGAATGCACTGTTGGAGGAATCGACTTGCCTTCTAGAACCCAATGGAGAGTGAAAATTACAGTCCCTCCCAATCAAAGTGCTTTTACAACAAAAGCCTTGTGGTATAATCCCACTGATGTTGAGCAGTCCTATTACAATTGGATGACGGCTGCAGCAGCGGCTGAGGAAGATCTTGTCTTTTATACTCCTGGAGATCAATTTTTAACCCATGGTGGCGAAGCAAAGTCTTGGCCGCGTGATCCACAAAATCGTAATCTCTCTCATTACAATCAAAATCATTTTGGCCCTAGCAAGTCTTACCACATAATAGGGGAATACAATGATTTTTTTGGAGGTTATTATAAAGATTCAAATATTGGATTTGGACACTGGGGTAGGTATGATGAAATACCGGGTCAAAAACTATGGCTGTGGAACCTCTCCCGCGCAGGAGGGATTTGGGAGGACCTACTAACAGATAAAGACGGGCAATACATAGAGTATCAAGCCGGAAGACTTTTTGTGCAATATTCTCCTGGTGAGGAGAACCCTATCAGTCAGGCCACCTTCGAGCCACACCTTTCTGATCAGTGGACCGAAGCTTGGTTTCCAATCAAAGATATCGGAGGTTTAAAAGAAGCTTCTGAGTGGGCGGCAATGAACATAGAAGAAAGCTCTGATAGTATTTTTGTTAAAATAAATGCATTTAAAGAAAGTCAATCCACATTATTATTATCCTATGCTAACTCTATATCTGATGAAGGTTTTAACACTGTTCCAAACGGAGTTTACTCCTTTGGTTTTGAAAAACAAAAGGGTGATTATTCGATTAGTGTTAAGGCGTTAAGACTCAACTATAAATCAAATCCAGACCTTATCAAAAGAGATTTTAAAACTGCTCCTGAAGTAGTCAAAAACAATTCTTCTGAGAAAAAATTCTTGGATGCTAAAGACGCGCAACGTTACCGAGATTTCTCAACTGCAACGTCGTTACTACTTGAGGTTCTTGAGGACAATCCGCTTCACTTAGAGGCCAGAACAGAGCTGGCCATGCTCTACCATAGAAATGGAAGGTATGAAAAAGCCATTGCTATGGCTTCGAAGGGACTACAAGTTGACACCTATCACAATGGTCTTAACTATGTTGCTGGGATAGCTTTTTTTGCTAATAACGATTTGCTTAATGCAAAAGAACATTTGGGCTGGGCTGCAAGATCAATAAAATATCGCTCTGCCTCAAATGCAATACTGGCTCAGATCTTACTTGTAGAACAAAGCTTTATGGATGCCATGCATTACAATAAAATTGCTCTCAGATACAATCAAGACAATGTCAATGCACTTGCTCAAAAAGCAATCATCCAGAGAAAACTCGGAGAATCTGAAAACGCTATGAGTACCTTAAGTGAACTTGAAGTGCTGGATCCGCTTCATCATCTGATTTCATTTGAAAGGTATTTATTAGGAAAAAATTCTGCTGAGGTGGTGAACAACTCCCACCGTTCTGAGTTTCCCCATCAAACTTTTTTAGAGCTGGCGCTTTTCTATCACAATCGAGGGATGGACTCAGAAGCAATCAATGTTCTAAAAACTGGGCCTAAGCACATGCTAAATGAACTTTGGATGTCATTTCTGTCTAATGACACTGCCTCTTTGTCTAACATCATGAATCAATCCATCGCTTTTATTTTTCCCTATAGAAATGAAACTATTGATTTAATGCGTTGGGTTGTAAAAAACAACAGTTCCTGGAAATCAAAATACCTTCTGGGATTGAACCTAATTGGTCTGAATCAAATCCAGGAAGGCGTTAAGGTATTTAAAGAGTTAGGGGAGGCTCCTGACAACCCTCTGTTTTATTACATTAGAGGAACCTTTTTTAAGGAGCAAAAAATAAGTTCTTATATTAATGATTTAGAAAATGCCTTTGCTAAAGAGCCTAAAAACTGGAGGTATGCTTACTCCTTGGCAGAGGATCGATATAGTAAAGGAGATTTTGCTGAAGCCGAAAAAATAATCAGCCGAACGTTTAAAAGTGATATAGAGAATTATTTTGCTGGAATGCTTTTAGCCAAGATCTTCAATGCCTCTGGAAAATTTGAAAAAAGCATTGACCTTCTCAAAAACTTAAAGATTTTACCTTACGAGCATTCAACCGAAGGGAGAAAAATCTACACCAAAGCTTATATTGGGTCCACATCACAAAATTTAATGAGTAATAAGCCTGGAAAAGCATTAGATAGACTCAAAGAATCATTGCTTTGGCCTGAACATTTAGGCGCTGGAAAACCATTCGATCCTGAAGAAAGAATTCAGCGTTTCCTTATGGCGTTTACCTATATTGATCAAAATAAAGATGCTTTTGCAAAATCAGAACTTATAAAAATTGCTGAATATTCTAAAAAACAGTTGTTCAAACTATCTAAGCAACATTTATTGGGGATTTATGCATTGCAGGAAATAGAAGGAAAAGAGTCTGCAATGAATTTTATTGAACAGTTGATCGAATCCAAAAATGGAAATCATCCGGTAACCAAAGAATTAATAAAGTTTTATTTTGAAAACAAAAATCTAAAATGGAATAAAACTTTCATTAAAGATATTGTCTCTTTCTTTGAATATTAATCGGCACTAAAAGCCCTTCCGGGAACTTCTACTCGAAAAGATTCAAGATAACCCCTGTCTTGTAAAGTAATGTAGGCTGTTCTTCCATCTTTTCCTCCAAAGGCGATGTTGGAAGGTTTTTTACCCTTGAGCTGAATTTCTTTGAGAAGTGCTCCTTTTGGAGATAACTTGACGACAGTTCCTTTCCCATGACGTGTTATATAAAGGTTGCCATTTTGATCACATCGCATGCCATCCATACCAAAATCTTCAAACTGATGAAAAAGCTTTTTATTTGAAATATTACCTTGACTGTCAATGTCGAATGCCCAAACTTTTCTCTGAACACTTTCATTAACGTATAGTGTTTTTTCGTCAGGACTGACTTCAATTCCATTGGTCGTCCCCATATTACCGTCTAATAATTCGAAAATGCCATTTCGAACTTTCCATATATTTCCTGTGCTATTTTTCCAATCTGGATCAGAAGCATACATTCGATTATTACAACAAATCGCCAAATCATTCGGCTGGTTTAGCAAAGAGTCATGAGCAAAAACAGTTACTACTTTTGTTTCTAGATCAACTCTTAAAACGTTGTGTCCTGAATAGTCTGCTAAAAACATTTCTTGATCTTCGCCAAATCTAATTCCATTTGCAGTGCTTCCTTTCGGTAAATGCTCAATGAATAAATCGAATCTTCCTTTATCATCTATTCTTCCAATTGACCCAGAATGAGTTGGATTGACAAAATATAAATTACCGTTCTCATCAACTGCTGGCCCCTCAAGACCCTGGGTATATTCACCTACAAAAACAAAATCAATCGGTTGATACAGCACTTCAGAATCAGTACAAGAAAAGGTTGAAATCAACATTAAACCGACCAAAAATTTAAATATATTATTTTTCATTGCTTGAAAATTATTTAAATGTTAAAAAAATAAATTAGTTTTATCAAGATATGAAATCAAAATTTTTAACCGTAACTATTTCTATTTTTCTTATTGGTTGTTCAAATATGAATTTAAAAATAAAAGCACTTGAGGTTTCTAAGGTTGCCGTAAATGACACTTTAAGCTTTGAAAGCATTTCAAATGCTATAGAAAAAAAGACCGCACTAAACACTATCAATTTGCTCGAATGGGACAAGTTCCCCTACAAACCTCAAGTAGGTTTTAGAATTGCACATGATGATAGTTTGTTGTTCATTAAGTTTTATGTTAAAGAAAATCATCCTTTGGCCAAACGATCTGAACCCAATAGCGCCACCCACCGCGATAGTTGTGTGGAGTTTTTTATTGACCCTATGAGAGATGGCAACTATTATAATTTTGAGTTTAATTGTATCGGAACGACTCATTTGGCATATGGTCCAGCTCGTAGCACTCGAACTTTTATCTCTAAAGAAAAAATAATCAAAGAAATCAAAACCTGGTCAACATTAGGAGACCAACCTTTTGAAGAAAAATCGGGAGAATTTGAATGGGAAATGGTGGTTGTAATTCCCGCTTCTATTTTTACCTACAATGAAGGGTTTATCTTTTCCAACCTAATCGCAAATGCAAACTTTTACAAATGTGGTGACGACACCACTAAGCCACATTATTTAAGTTGGAATCCTGTTAAAACTGAAAATCCTGATTTTCATCGCCCCGAATTTTTTGGAACTTTAAATTTCAAATAAAAAAACTATATAAATGAAGATGAGCGTGAGTTTTTATAAAACAAATTGGATAATTCTTGTTGTATTATTTACAACTTTAATCGGTTGTCAGAAAACCAGTGATAAGGGAGAGCTCTTTCTTCCAGAGGGATTTGTTTCGACCGTTTATGTTGACAGCATAGCAGAAACAGTCAGACACATGACCGTTAACGATAACGGTGATTTGTATGTCAAATTCAAAAGGTCGAGTGAAGCGGGAGTTCTCGCTGCGATTAGAGATGCTGACAAAGACGGGGTCGTTGATTCTTTGGTAAAGTTTGGCAGTTATCACATACCCCAAAGAGGGAGTTACTCTACTGGTGCTAGAATTTACAAAGGCTATCTTTATTTTAGTTCACAACTAACTGTTTATAGATATAAGTTAGATCCAGATAACCTTGTTCCTACTGGGGATGCTGAGATCATCGTGCATGATGATCATGCCCATGGCTCTCACGAACACATTGGTAAGCCAATTGCATTTGACAATGATGGGCATATTTATGTTCCTTTTGGAGCGCCAAACAATGCTTGTCAAAATCCAAAAAGAACCCCAATGGCTCCTGGTCAAGACCCTTGTCCATTACTTAAAGACCACGGGGGTATTTGGCGTTTTGATGCTGAAAAAATTGGACAAACGCAACATGATGGGGAGAAATACGCAAGTGGCTTAAGAAGTATCGTTGCTCTAGATTGGAACAATCACGACAATCACCTTTATTCGGTTGTTCATGGCAGGGATGATCTAACACGACTGTGGCCCAATCATTTCAGTCAATGGGAAAGCGCATTACTTCCTTCCGAAGAATTTGTAAAAATTGAAAAAGGGGATCACTTCGGGTGGCCTTATTGCTATTACGATCAAATGCAAGGAAAAAAAGTGTTGGCCCCCGAATATGGAGGAGATGGAAACATTATTGGTCGCTGTGCTGATTACAAAGATCCTGTTATCGGGTTTCCTGGGCATTGGGCGCCTAACGACTTGGTTTTTTACGAGGGAGATGCTTTTCCCGAAAGATATAAAAACGGAGCATTTATTGGATTTCATGGTTCTACAAATCGTGCTCCCTACCCTCAATCGAGTTATTTTATTGGATTTGTTCCTTTTAAAGATGGAAACCCTTCTGGTGAATATGAAATTTTTGCAGACGGATTTGCTCAGATCGACCCCATTGTTAATACTCGTGATGCAATGTATCGTCCCATGGGAATTGCTTTCGCTCCAGATGGAACAATGTATTTGTCTGAAACTGAAAAAGGTAAAATTTGGAGGGTTCAATTTAAGGGTGATCGAGAAAATTTTGGCGAAAAAGAGTTAGTCGCAATGGAAGAAAGAAAGTCTATGAGTCACATCCGAACTCCAGATATCGTAAAAGATCGAATTGAGCCAGAAGATTCAAAAATAGGACAAAAAACATACAATCAATACTGCATAGCATGCCACCAAAGCAACGGAATGGGGACTTCTGGAAGGTTTCCTCCACTAGGAGGTACTGACTGGGTCACCGGTGATAAAGAACGATTGGTTAAGATAATTTTAAATGGAATGGAAGGCGCAATTGAAGTCAATGGAGAGACCTATGATGGGCTAATGCCTCAACATTCTTTTTTAAGTGATGATCAAATTGCAGACGTTTTATCCTATATTAGAACAAATTTCGGGAATGATTCAAGCAATGTGACTGCAGAAGAAGTCGAAAAAATTAGAAAAGAAAATACAAATTCCGAAAAAAATTAGCACTGTAAAAAGCATCATTATGAAAAAAGTTAAAGTCATTTTATTAATCACCCCAATCTTACTTTTTAGTTTAATATTAAAAGGGCAATCCTATGATTTGTTGATAAAAAATGGACATTTGATTGATTCAAAAAACAACATTGACCAAGTTATGGATGTGGCCATAAGTCAAGGAAAAATAGCCGTTGTAGAAAAAAACATTTCTGCCAAACTTGCTAAAAAAGTTATTGATGCCAAAGGCCTTGTGGTAAGTCCGGGACTGATCGACATTCACAGTCATAATTTCCACGGGACTAATCCCGATAGGTATTTAAGCAACAGTTTTGCTTCCTTGCCCCCTGACGGGTTTACTTTTAGAGTTGGAGTAACCACCCTTGTTGATTGTGGAGATGCAGGTTGGCGTAACTTTAAAACTTTTAAAGAACAGGTAATTGATCGATCAAAAACCAGAGTTTTATCCTTTCTCAATATTGTTGGAGCAGGAATGAGCGGTGGGCCTTTTGAACAAAATATTTTGGATATGGATCCTAAGCTTGCTGCCATGGTTGCGCGGCAGTACCCTCAACACATTGTTGGGTTTAAATTGGCACATTATCATGGTTTTGACTGGACACCAACTGACAGAGTTGTTGAAGCTGGAGAACTTGCGGGTCTTCCTGTAATAATTGATTTTGGAGGAAGCGAACCAGAGCTACCCCTAAAAAAATTATTATTAGAGAAATTAAGGCCTGGTGATATTTTCACTCATGCTTACGCCCATGTGAATGGAAGAACTCCGATTGTAGATGAAAATGGAAAAGTGAGGGATTATGTTTTTGAAGCACAAAAAAAAGGAATTGTTTTTGACGTTGGTCATGGTGGTGGAAGTTTTCTTTTTGAGCAGGCCATACCCGCCGTTAAACAAGGTTTAAAACCAAATTCTATAAGTACAGATCTTCATACGGGAAGCATGAATGGCGGAATGAAAGACATTGTTAATATTATGTCCAAATTCATAAACATGGGGCTTTCCACTCAAGAAGTGATTCAAATTACCACATGGGATCCAGCTACATACATCAAGAGAACAGACTTAGGACATTTGTCTGTCGGTGCGGTGGCTGATGTAACACTTTTAAATCTCAGAGAGGGAGATTTCGGATTTATTGATACACAAGGAAAGAGAATGAAAGGAAATCAAAAATTAGAATGTGAACTTACCCTGAGAGAAGGCAACGTCGTTTATGACCTTAACGGCTTAGCAAGCGAAAGCTGGAAGCAATAATGAAACAACTTTTTAAATATTTATTTACACTGTCAGGCGCATCGTTTTTGGTGACTCTAATTTTGATTTTAAATGGGAAAACCGAAACTGCTGGACCCTTCTTGATTCTCTCATTATTACTTTTGGCATTGGGGATGAGAAGTACAAAAAAATGGAAGGGATTTTCATTTACAGTTTTAATTTTTGCTGCTGTTAGTCTTTCGATGTACTATCCTGAATCCTTAGTTCAAATTGGTGATTTTCAATTTAAAAAACTCATTGTTCCACTACTTCAAATAATAATGTTTGGCATGGGAACAGCCATGAGTTTTAATGATTTTTACGGTGTTATTAAAATGCCCAAAGGAGTTTTGATCGGTTTGGTCTGTCAGTTCAGCATTATGCCTGTATTAGGATTTGGACTTGCAACCCTTTTCAGTTTTCCCCCAGAAATAGCTGCGGGAGTTGTGTTAATAGGATCCTCTCCAAGCGGGTTGGCTTCGAATGTCATGGCCTATTTGGCCAAAGCAAACGTTGCGCTTTCGGTGACTTTAACTGCAGTGGCCACTGTAATCGCTCCTTTCATGACGCCCCTATTGATGAGGTATTTGGCTGGGTCTTTTGTCCCTATTGATTTTTACGCAATGATGCTTAGTATTTTTAAAATGGTGATTCTTCCCGTTGTGTTGGGATTGCTTTTCAATCATTTTTTCCACGGAAAAGCAAAATGGTTAGACAAAGCCATGCCAATTGTTTCGATGAGTGCAATCGCTTTAATAATAATGATTATAACCGCTGCAGGAAGAGATTCTCTATTGTCCATTGGTCTGTTGCTAGTTGTCGCTGCAATTATCCATAATTTGATGGGGTATTTGCTTGGCTATTGGAGTTGTCGTCTGCTAAAAATGAAAGAGCAAGACTGCCGAACCATCGCCCTAGAAGTCGGGATGCAAAACGGAGGGTTGGCATCAGGAATTGCACTGGAAATGGGTAAAGTATCAACCGTAGGACTCGCCCCAGCCGTTTTTGGACCTTGGATGAATATTTCCGGTTCCTCATTGGCCACTTGGTGGAGAGACAAAGACCCTAAAGAAAAAATAACTAAAAAATAAAAAAAACATGTTTAAAAAACTAATTCAATTCTCTTTCGTTTTTATCGCTTCAATTTATTTTTCTTTAGCATTTGCTCAAAACTTGAGTATCGAGGAAATGAAATTTTTAACCCACAAATGGGAAGGAGAACGTTTTGAAGATGGGAGGCCTAAGGTTACTACTGATGTGCTTATGCGGATGAAAAAAGTTAGTATTGAAGAAGCTTGGGGAGTTTTAAGGAATGAAGGCTATCACAATCAGTTTGATGGCGGATGGCAACCACTCCACAATGATGTCACCATTGTTGGAAGAGCACTAACCGTTCAGTACATGCCCAATCGTCCCGATATCGCAAACCAAATCAAAGAAAAAGGACTCAAAGAAGGAGAGATTGGAAATACAAATTCATGGCCGATTGATCGTTTAGTAGAAAACGACGTCTATGTCGCCGATGGTTTTGGTAAAATAGTGGATGGAACTTTAATTGGAGACAATTTAGGGAATTCAATTTATGCAAAAACTAAAACGGGTGTCGTCTTTGATGCTTCCAGCAGAGACATGGAAGGGCTTTCTCAAATCGAAGGATTCAATGCCTTTGTGAGAGGTTGGCACCCTTCGTTTCTAACCGAAGTGATGTTATACAGCATCAATGAACCCATCAGAATTGGAGCTGCAAGTGTCATGCCCGGAGATGTAGTACTCGCCAAAAAAGAGGGCGTAATTTTCATCCCCTCACATCTGGCTGAGCAAGTAGTCATCACCTCCGAAGTAGTTAGACTTAGAGATTTATTTGGCATCTCGCGTCTTAAAGAAGGGAAGTATACTCCAGGACAAATAGACAATAAATGGTCAGATGAAATTGAAAAAGATTTTTCAAAATGGATTAGGGATCACATGGATGAACTTCCTGTTCCCAAAGACCAAGTACAAGAGTTGATTAAAAAAAGAATGTGGTAATATCAGTTTAATAAATAAAAAAACAAAAATGAAACACAATGAACAAAGAAGATCTTCACTGAAGAAAATAGGAATGGGTTTTGCAGCCCTTCTTGGTGTTGGAGCTGTAAAAGCAGCTGCACCTAAAACTGAAAAGAAAGTATTAGGCGAAGTCGTTAGTGATCAAGACATTCCGTTATTTTCTGGAGCAGTAAGGCATGGAAACACTCTTTATATAGCAGGAAAAGGTGCTCATTTCGATGGCGACATCAAATCACATACTGACCATGTTTTGAAAGAGCTTCAAAAGGGATTAGAGAGTAATGGATCTTCGATGGAGCAGGTGCTTAAAGTGAATGTTTACCTTGCTGATTTGGCAGACTACAAAGGAATGAATGAAATTTTCAGAGGTCGTTTTGGAAAAAACCCTCCTGTAAGGACAACTGTTGCAACCTATGGCGGTGTTCCAGGAAACTCATTAGTAGAAATGGACTGCATCGCAGCAGTAGATTAATTTAAAATCAATAATCATGATTAACAGAAGAAAAGCATTAAAATCATTAGCAACCCTTCCTTTTATAGGAAGTTTTTTGGGTGCTAATTCACTATCAGCAAATCCGAGTTCTGCAGCGATCGTTTCAAGTGTTCGAAGAGATTTCTTTAAAGAATTAGGACTAAGAACCTTTATTAATGCCGCAGGAACTTATACTTCCATGACAGGATCGTTAATGCCCAAGGAGGTCACTGACGCCATAAGTTATGGCACCACTGAGTATGTGAATCTCGATGACTTACAAGACAAGGTAGGAGAAAGAATTGCTGAATTATTAGAGTGTGAATACGCTACAGTATCCTCTGGTTGTTTTGGTGCCATGAGTATTGGAATGGCGGGAATTCTTACCGGAATGGATCCTGAAAAAGTCAAACAACTTCCCAATACAAAGGGCATGAAAAATGAAGTGATTATTCAAGAATCTCATACAATTGGATATGCTCAAGCGCTTACAAACGTCGGTGCAAAAGTAGTTAAAGTAAAAACTACTAGAGATTTAGAAAAAGCAATTAATAAAAATACAGCTATGCTTTGGTTTCTTAATGCGCATACGGATCAAGGAGCAATCAAATGGGAAGAATTTATTGCGCTTGGTAAAAAATACAATATCCCCACTTTTATAGATTGTGCTGCCGATGTGCCTCCTGTTGAAAACCTATTTAAATTTACTAAAATGGGATTTGATTTGGTTTCCTTTTCAGGAGGAAAAGGAATTCGTGGGCCACAAAGTGCTGGTTTACTTTTAGGAAAAAGAAAATATATTGAAGCTGCCAGAATGCACACCCCCCCCAGAGGTGAAACCATTGGAAGAGGGATGAAAGTGAATAAGGAAGAAGTCCTTGGCATGCTTGCTGCTCTTGAATTGTATTTGCAAAAAGATCATAAAGCCGAATGGGCAATGTGGGAAGCTCAAATAAAATTAATTAGTGATAGGGCATTGGAAATTAAAGGAGTGGAAACTGAGGTTCATGTTCCTAAATATGCCAACCATGTTCCAAGTTTAAGAATTCGATGGGATCAAAGTTTGGTTAAAATAACACCAAGTGACGTTCGTGATCAACTAAAAGACGGACACCCTTCGATCCAAACTGTTGGAGATAACAGTACCGTTGGAATTACCACTTGGATGATGGTTCCCGGACAAGAACGCATTGTTGCGAAAAGAGTCAGTGAAATCCTTTCTTCAGCAACTTAGAATTATGAATAAAAAATTAATTTTTGGGTTTCTATTTTTCAATTTAATTCTATTGTCGTGTAGCAATCCTGTTCAAAAAGAGACGCCTTCTAATTTTGAAGCGAAAAAGGTTTTTAATCCAGACGGAAGATTAAAAGAGCTTGGCATTAATTTGCCAAGTCCGGCTGCTCCTGTTGCAAATTTTGTAAATGCTGTAAAAGTGGACAACCTTCTTTATCTATCGGGCAACGGTCCATTAAAAAGTGACGGTAAATTCATAACCGGAAAATTAGGGGAGAACCTAACCATTGAAGAGGGTTATGAAGCTGCGCGACTAACTGGAATCAATCAAATTGCTATTTTAAAATCCGCCATAGGTGACTTAAGTAAGGTCAAGAGAATTGTCAAAGTCCTAGGGATGGTTAATGCCTCCTCTGATTTTAATGACCATCCAAAAGTTATTAATGGTTATTCGGATTTGATGGTTGAAGTCTTTGGAGACCGAGGAAAACACGCTCGTGCAGCAGTTGGAATGGCTTCGCTTCCTTTTAATATTGCTGTAGAAATAGAAATGATTGTTGAGGTAGAATAAATTGTTTTAAACATGAAAAAAACAATTTTAATTTCGTTTTTAATTTTCAATTTGATTTTTACGCAACTTTTAAATGGACAAAATTCACAAAAAAATTCCTCAGAAGAATTACTTGGAGCAAAAGTAGATTCGATCATTAAGATGGGTGTCCGAGAAAAAGCTTTTCCTGGTGCACAAGTTTTGCTTTTTAAAGATGATCGCATAAAGTTATTTAAAGCCTATGGGTTTCATACCTATGACTCTATCATTCCTGTAGGTAAAAACGATTTGTATGATTTGGCTTCTGTTACAAAAATCATTGGAAGCACATTGGCTTTTATGAAACTCTATGAATTGTATGGTATCGGTTTGGATAAAAGGGTGTCTGAATATATGCCTCTTACAAAAAGGAGTAATAAAAAAAACACAACTTTTAGAGAAGTACTGGCGCATCAAGCGGGATGGTCGCCTTACATAACTCATCAAAATACAGTTTTTAGAAAAAATGGGGAGTTTAAATCCAGAACGCTTTCAAATAAAAAAAGTAATCGCTACCCATATGCATTAAGTGATTCCCTCTATATTTTCAAAAACTACCAAAGGAAAATCATGCGAAGGATTAAAAAAACTCCAGTAGAAAATGTTGGAAAATATCGCTATTCTGGTTTATGGTTTTTCTTGTTGCCTGAACTGGTCAAAAACCTGAGTGGTTTGTCTTTTGATGCATTTTTAGATACTCATTTCTACCAGCCCATGGAAGCCAAGAGGCTTACTTTCAACCCAAGTCTTAAATTTAAACAGGAAGAAATCGTTCCTACTGAAAAAGATTCCTTGTTTAGAAAAACTCTTGTAAAAGGATGGGTACATGACGAAGCAGCAGGGCTTATGGGTGGGATTTCTGGAAATGCAGGGCTTTTTTCTGATGCAATGTCTCTTTCAAAAATCCTTCAAATGCTTTTGAATAAAGGAACATATAAGGGTAAGGAATATTTAAAAGCTGAGACAATAGAATTGTTTAACTCACGGGCTTATCCAGCATCTGAAAACCGACGTGGATTGGGCTTTGACAAACCTAGCGTAGACTCTGACTCTTTGCCTTATCCCTCTGAAATTTGTTCCCCTGAAAGTTATGGTCACAGTGGGTTTACAGGAACATTTGTTTGGATCAATCCGACTCACAATAGTTTTATGATCTTCCTTTCTAATCGTGTTTTTCCAACGAGATCACAAAAAGCGATCTATAGTCTTGAAATAAGAGGGAAAATATTAGATGTCCTTCTTGAGAATTAATTGGATTCTATGGCTAATTTTTTACTTATAAAATTTCCAAGTTCCCTGCCTTGTTTTAATCCTTCCACTATCGCTTTTCTGTAATGGATCCCACCGTATAACCTGCTAATTGCAGCTTCTTCAGCCGCATGAGTGAACGATTTAAAGCTTCTTATTGGAAGATCATAAACCAATTCAGTGTCGTCCTCAAAAGAAATATTATCTCCAAAAAAATCCGTCAAAGCAACCGAAGCTGCACCCGAAACTACGGAGTGACCACTTGTGTATTCAGGGAAAGGAGGCGTTTGAAGAACAGGATACCAATTTTCGTCAATTGTCTGATTAATTAGTGTTTCTGGGCGTATTAAATTACTTCTGTATTTTTCATCCCAACAACTGATGAATGCATCTGCAATTGCAACAGAAGTTTTGGCGTAAGCAGCTACTGTTTTATAAACATCCGCATTTAAATTTCTGGAAACAATCTTTGTAATTCCAATCCAGTGGGCTCCGGGACTTATTTTTTTTAAAGCGAACATCACATGTCCTTTATGGGTTGAAACATAGGGGTTACAATCCCAAAATTTTGCGATTTCCTTTCGCTCGTCCTCGTCCTCGTTGTTTTGAATTTCTTTTACAATTTTGTAAACTTCGTGAAGTTCTTTGTAAAACTCAGAGTCTGGATCCATTGAGAAAGCAGGTGGCGGTTCTGGTTGAAATTGTAAAGCACTTTCAATCACAAAAGGTCTGATTTTACTCCAATGAGGCTCAATTCCGTCCATATAATCTGGAGGGGTGGGTTGCCAACGAGATGGGCTGTCATAATCTATCGTAAATTTTGGGTAAGTCCTTGATTCATTATAGTTATCAGATTTATACCACAAACTGATTTCATCTGACACTTTTTCTGCATAAACCTTAGAAGCTAAATAGACTTTCGGATTTGTTTTTTCCCAATTAGAAAATAATTGCTCTTCATATTCAGTAATTGTTAGCTGGGAAAATATAAGTCTTTTTCCAACCTCCAAAAATGCAATTAGAGCTGCTAGCTTATGATTCACAAGTGTATCTTTTGATTTTGAAATTCCTTTAAAATCTCTAAGTATTCCCTTTAAGCTCTTATAATTATTCTGTTTGTCTTGTGCCAATATTTCGTGAGCAGCAATGTTAGAATAGACGTAAACCCGACTGGCTACAGGAGGAGAAAAGATATCATGCACCATAACCGAAGTGAGTTGGTCTTGGGCATCGTGAAAATCATTAGCTTTTATTTCTATTGAAGGGTATTTATTTTCACAACCAACAAAAGTTATATTAAGAAATAAAAGTATTAATAATAGATTTGTGATTTTCATAATAAAATTACTTGAGGTTAAGAAAGGTTAAATTTAGTAAAACTTATTTTGACCTTATTGTTTTAAAAAATCAATATTCCTTTTTAATCCCTCATACTTTGTTCTGCTTATCGCACTATTTTTAAAAATCATATTAAAAGTTTCTGAGGTCAATTCCTCCCAGTCTTTTTTGGAATAGTTTAATATTTCAGGCTTGGTGTTAAACAAGGGTTCGTTATGTTGTTTAGAAAAGCGATTCCATGGACATACGTCTTGACACACATCACACCCAAAAGCCCAGTTATCCATTTTTCCTTTAAACTCAGCAGGTAACTGATCCTTTAATTCGATGGTTAAATAAGAAATACATTTTGTCGCATCGAGTTGATAAGGTGCTACAATTGCTTCTGTTGGACAGGTATCGATACAGGCGGTGCAGGTGCCACAATGGTCTGAGGTGGGAAGATCATATTCCAAGTCCAAGTCCAGAATCATTTCTGCAATAAAAAAATAAGAACCTACTTTTTGTGAAATCAAATTGGTGTTTTTTCCGATCCACCCCAAACCGCTTTTTTCGGCCCAAGCCCGATCCATGACCGGTGCTGAATCTACAAAAACCCTTCCATTGACCTCTCCTATTTCTTGGTGGATGAATTTAAAAAGTTCCTTAAGCTTGTCCTTAATCACAAAGTGGTAGTCTGCACCATAGGCATATTTAGAAACTTTTGGAACATCTTCAGGTTGTTGCTCTTCAGAATAATAGTTTAGCAAAACAGAGATCATACTTTTAGCTCCTGGAACTAAAAGACGAGGATCGAGGCGCTTGTCAAAATGGTTTTCCATATAACCCATTTTTCCATTTCTTTCGGCCTTAAGCCATGCCTCAAACCGAGAGGCTTCTTCTTCTAAAAATTCAGCTTTTGAAATGCCACAAGAAAGAAAACCCAAGCGTTTAGCTTCTGCTTTTATTGCTAAAGAGTATTTAGATTTTTGAATCATTTAACGCAAAGAAGATTTAATGTTCTAATGAGTTTGGTAAATTGTAATTTAAATAATTTTTAATTAAAACAATCCACCCTGATTATTTTTTGCGCGTCCAAGATGGATATAAGCTCGTTCAGTTACTTCTCTTCCTCTTGGGGTTCGAACAAGAAATCCTTGCTGAATTAAGAAAGGTTCATAAACCTCCTCAATCGTTTCTCCATTTTCTGAAACTGCAGTAGCAAGAGTCGTTATTCCAACAGGGCCTCCCTTAAATTTATCTATTAGTGTGGTTAGAATTTTATTGTCCATATCGTCAAGACCGTGGGCATCAACATTTAGCGCCTCCAGAGCATACTTGGTGATTTTCATTTCTATTGAACCGTCACTTTTAATTTGTGCAAAGTCTCTTACCCTTCTGAGTAATCCATTCGCAATCCTAGGAGTTCCTCGGCTTCTCCCCGCAATCTCAACAGTTGCATCTGGAGAAATAGGAACTTTAAGTATTTTCGAACTTCTTTCTACAATAGTAGAAAGCAATTCAGTGTTATAGTACTCTAATCTAAACGTGATACCAAATCGAGCACGCATGGGGGCGGTAAGCAATCCAGAGCGAGTCGTAGCACCGACCAAAGTAAAGGGGTTTAGATTAATCTGAACGGAACGGGCATTGGGACCCGTTTCGATCATAATATCAATTTTATAATCCTCCATCGCCGAATAAAGGTATTCCTCTACAATAGGACTCAGACGATGTATTTCGTCAATGAATAGTATGTCACGGGGCTGAAGGTTGGTTAGTAAACCTGCTAAATCTCCTGGCTTATCCAAAACAGGCCCTGAGGTCATCTTAATTCCCGCATCTAACTCGCTGGCAAGAATATAGGCTAAAGTTGTTTTACCTAAACCTGGAGGGCCATGAAACAGGGTGTGATCTAGTGCTTCCTCACGCTGATTAGCAGCAGCGACAAAAACCTTAAGGTTTTCCAATATTGTTTCTTGACCCGCGAAATCATCAAAACTTATGGGACGTAAAGCTCTGTCAACATCCTGTTGTTGTTCAGAAAAATTTTGGTCAGTTGGATCTAAGTTTTCGTTCATCCTTCCAAAGATACTCGATTCTAGAGAATTTACACTTCCTCAGGCGTAGTGACCTTCTGAAAGCTGTTCAAGTTTTTTAGAATTAATTATTTTTATTTCTTTCCCCTTTAGCTCTATCCATACTTGTTCCTGAAAAAAGGAAAGTGTTCGTATTAATGATTCCGGAGCGATACCGATCATATTGGACAAATCTTCTCTTCGCAGCTTTCACCAACATAGTCATTTGTCTACATTTTAAAATAAGTGGATAGTTTTAATAAGATTTCTGCAACAAGCTGCTTCACGGATACAAACAACTTTTTCCAGAAGAGGTTAAAAACAGCTACTTTTATTTATCAAAAACTCGTTTCAATCTAGACTTAAAATCGGAAAATTTTATTTATTTATGAGTTTTCAAAGCATCCGTGTGAAGAGAGATTTACCCAAACTTGATGCCAGGGATAAGAAAGGAATTGGGCTACATCAAACTTGGGCAAATTATAAAATATCACCTACTACCTCTTTGAAAATTGGTTGACAAGAGTTTATGTATTGTAACAGTCTAATATTTGAAAACGTGGGCTTGAATTTGGAATTCCTTACTTCTCCCCAAGCCAAATCGTAATGACAAAAGTTACTAGTACTCCTGATTATTCAAGTCTAATAATTATGGATTAGTAATTTAAAATCAAAAAGAGATCCTATGGAGGATCTCTATTTGATTATGAGTAAATATTTATGATTAATGCTGTAATTCTTCTTCATCTTCTTTTAAAGAAATATTTTGGGGAACAAAATCTGCTTCATGCCCTGGCTTAGAATAGTCGTATGCCCATCGGTGTACGTGAGGAATTTCTCCTGGCCAGTTACCATGCATGTGCTCGACTGGAGCTGTCCATTCGAGTGTGTTAGATTTCCAAGGGTTTTGTTCTGCAGGTTTTCCATAGAACATGCTGTGAATAAAGTTATATAAGAACACCAATTGTGCTGCTCCAGCGACTAAGGCAAAGACAGTGATAACCACATTGATGTTGGCCAAATCGTCAAAGTAAGGAAATGCGGTGTTAGTATAGTATCTTCTTGGTAGTCCTGCCATCCCAATAAAATGCATTGGTAAAAAGACACCATAAGCACAAACTGCTGTCACCCAGAAATGAACATAACCGAGGTTCTTGTTCATCATCGTACCAAACATTTTGGGGAACCAATGATAAACTCCTGCAAAAAGTCCGTATAAAGCTGAGATACCCATCACCAAATGGAAGTGAGCTACAACGAAATAGGTGTCATGCACATTTATATCTAGCGTACTATCTCCCAATATTATTCCTGTAAGCCCTCCTGATATAAAGGTAGAAACTAAACCAATTGAGAAGAGCATTGCCGGATTTAATTGAAGGTTTCCTTTCCACAACGTAGTAATATAATTAAAGGCTTTAACAGCCGAGGGTATTGCGATAAGCAAAGTTGTAAATGTAAATACCGATCCTAAGAACGGATTCATCCCTGAAATAAACATATGGTGTCCCCAAACAATAGTAGACAAGAATGCAATGGCTAAAATAGAAGCAACCATCGCGCGATATCCAAATATGGGTTTACGAGCATTCGTAGCAATTACTTCAGAAGTAATTCCAAGTGCCGGTAGTAATACAATGTATACTTCCGGATGGCCAAGAAACCAAAACAAGTGTTCGTACAATACTGGGGATCCTCCTTGATAATGTAAAACTTCTCCTTGAATAAAAATATCTGACAAGAAGAAGGAGGTACCAAAGCTTCTGTCCATTATTAATAATAAAGCCGCAGATAATAATACTGGGAATGAAACCACACCAATAATTGCGGTAACAAAAAACGCCCAAATTGTTAAAGGCAAACGCGTCATAGTCATTCCTTTTGTTCTAAGGTTAATGACGGTTACGATATAATTTAATGAGCCCAGAAGTGAGGAAGCAATAAAGATTGCCATAGACACCAACCAAAGCGTCATTCCTAAACCAGATCCGGGTTGTGCTTGAGGTAAAGCGCTCAGAGGAGGATAGATGGTCCAACCAGCAGCAGCAGGTCCAGCTTCCACAAAAAGAGAGCAAACCATAATAACACTGGATAAGAAAAACATCCAGTAAGAAATCATATTTAAAAGTCCAGACGCCATATCTCTGGCTCCAATCTGGAGTGGAATCAATAGGTTACTAAAAGTTCCACTCAATCCTGCCGTCAAAACAAAAAATACCATTATGGTTCCATGAATAGTAACCAATGCAAGGTATACGTTAGGATCCATTATACCGTCAGGAGCCCACTTGCCTAGCAAGACTTGCATCACACCCATTGGCTGCTCTGGCCAAGCCAGTTGCAATCTAAATAGTAAAGACATTGCAATCCCAATGATTCCCATAAAAATTCCTGTAATAAGATATTGCTTAGAGATCATTTTATGATCTTGACTAAAAATATATTTAGTTACAAAAGTTTCTTTGTGATGATGTCCGTGATCCTCTTCGTTTACTTGTGTTGCTGTTGACATAACCTTTATTTATTTTATTAATTACTGAATTACCTGAGCAAAAGTTTGCTGATTAGCTATCCATTTTTCAAACTCTTCAGGTGTTTCAACAATAATTTTCATTTGCATGTTGTAATGTGAAGCACCACATATTTTATTGCAAAGCAATAAATAATCAAAAGTGTAAGGCTCTAAAGCCTCTTCTCCGTTTGCAACCAATGCTTTGCTATTCTCTACTCTTATTTTATTGATTTTTTTTACTTTAGCTACAACATCTGGATTTTGTCTCATGTCACTGGTTGTTTTAACAGGAACAAAAGCAAACTCGGTTATCATTCCTGGAACACAATTCATTTGTGCTCTAAAGTGAGGCATGTATGCCGAGTGAAGTACGTCCTGAGAACGCATTTTGAAAATAACTTCTCTGCCCACAGGCAAGTGAAGTTCTTGAACAACTACATCATCAAACCCATTTGGGTCAGTAGCGTCAATTCCTACTTGATTTTTACCATCAAAGTCTTGTAAGAAACGGACATTTGCGTCTCCTAAAACACCATCGTCTCCAGAATAACGAGCTTTCCAATTGAACTGCTGAGCGTATAACTCAATGACAAGTGAATCCTCGTCTTCTTCAACTGACATAATGCTTGTCCAAGTATACAATCCATAAAGAATTAATCCGGCCAATACGATAACTGGAATGATGGTCCAAACGGCTTCTAATCTATCATTGTCAGCATAGAAATAAGCTTTTTTTCCTTTTTCTCCTCGAAACTTATAAGCAAAGTAATGAAGTAGTGCTTGTGTTATGGTTTGAACAAAAAAGATGATCGCGAAGGAAATCCACATCAAATTATCATAATCTGCGCCATGTTCTGAAGAAGCATCAGGAAGTAAAACATCTCCCCATCTCCAAAATGAAAATAGTGTCAAAGCGTAGATGAAAATCAAAAATGCAAACATCAACTTTCCATTAAGTCGATTGTCATCGTCATCCGCAACCTGAGTGATGACTTTTGGAGTTTGAGACAATTCAAATATTTTTGTGACTTGCCAAATAGCTATCGCAATTAATGCTAGAACCGTAAGTGTCAGTAAAACCGTCATTTATTTCTTACAATTTATTGTTTAATAATGGAAACGCTCACTCTCTCCCATGAAAGGATCTCCCTCTGCATGAAGTGGTGCTTTCGAAATTTCTTTGAATACAACATAGATAAACAAGCCAAAGAAGAATAAAAACCCTCCTATTTCCGGAATCCCAATGAACCATTGATCTCCAACCGCTGAAGGCATGATCATGTTGAATATGTCTATGTAATGTCCAAGAAGAATTACTATTCCTGCCATTACTATAAAATAATTAATCCTTTTGTAATCACTATTCATGAGGAGCAATAATGGAAATATAAAGTTCATCACCAACATTCCAAAAAATGGAAGGTTGTAATCCTCAATTCTAGTAATAAAATAAGTTACTTCTTCTGGAATGTTTGAATACCAAATCAGCATAAATTGTGAAAACCATAAATAGGTCCAAAAGACACTGATGCCAAACATGAATTTTCCTAAATCATGAATGTGACTGTCATTCACTTTTTCTAAGTATCCTTTTGATTTAAGATAGATGGTAACTAAAGCAATCGCAGTGATTCCAGAAACAAACATGCTTGCAAAGACATACCATCCAAACAAAGTACTAAACCAGTGAGGATCAATTGACATGATCCAGTCCCAAGACATCATGGATTCTGTAACGATGTAAAATACTAAAAAGCCTGCAGAAATCCTGAAATTTTTCTTATGATTTGAAATGTCTTTGGCTTGGTCTTGCGCCAAAGAAAATTTTCTAGAAAAATACCTATATGTTGACCATCCTGCAATATAAAACAGGGCACGAGCTAAGAAAAAAGGTACGTTTAAAAAACCTATTTTTGAAGCAATTAGTTTATCATGAGCTACGACCTCAGGATCCATCCAAATGAATAAATGATTCATGTGAAAACCAGAGAGTGCAAGAATTACAAACACAATAAGTGCTCCGGGTAAAAGGTAGCCTGTTATTCCCTCCATGACACGATATAGCGCAGGAGACCATCCGGCTTGTGCTGCTCTTTGTATTGCATAAAATGCCAATACACCCAATGATATCATAAAAAAGAAAAACGCCGCTACATACAAAGCAGCCCATGGCTTATTTTGCAATTGGTGTAACAAATGCTCTCCGTGAACATCGTCTGCATGCTTATCTTCTGCATGGTTGTTTTCTTCATGAGAAGCGCCGTGAGTAGTTACATTGGTCGACAAAAGTTGCATGATCTGATCCTTGTGCAGCTTCTTGCTGGTGCTCGTCGCCATGATGCACTCCGGCAACCATAGCTTGCGCTTCTTTAACTGTGCTTGGCATAGAAAGAAAACCATAGACCAAGCCTAAAAACCCAACCACCATAAAGACGATGGAGAAGTTTCTTAATTTATTTGTAAAAGTATACATACTGCGATTCAATAAATTATTTCTTAATCAAGTTTTGACGAAGTTCCATCACGTGTTGCGCGATTTGCCAGCGTTCTGTTGCGTTTACTTGTCCTGCATGAGATCCCATAGCATTTTTACCATACATTAAAACATGATAAACACTACCGGGAGTAATCTCACGATCTACATAACTGGGTACCCCCAGAAATTTTTCTCTGGTCATCAGAATTCCTTGACCATCTCCTTTGGATCCGTGACAAACTGCGCAATAGATTCCGTACAATTCCTTTCCTTCCGCTAAATGTTCAGGAGTATTTTCTATTCTAGACAACAAGTTTTGTTTGGCGTCTTCATAACCTTCGTTCGTGTCAAGCATAATCATAAGGCTCCCAACCTCTGGCTACGGTTCCGTCTACAGGAATTTGAGCCTCAATTCCATTTGCAAAAGCGTCAGAATCAGCATAGGTCTCATATCCAACAGGCTCATACATGTTGGGGAAGTATTGATAATTAGGTTTCGCTGGATTAAAACAAGATTGCATAACCAAAGCCACGATCGTAAATATCAAGAAAGAGAAATAGTTTTTCATTTTATCCCTTTTTTTCTGTTAATGTTATTTCAATTGCCCCAGTCTTTTCCAATAAAGTCTTGAGTTCTTTTTCATTGTCATGAATTTCAATCTCAACTAAGAACTTGTCATCAGTGGTTAAAGGATTAGGGTTTTCAGCTTCTTTAAAAGGCCACAACTTACTTCTTAAGTAGAAAGTTATTACCATTAAATGTGCTGCAAAAAATATTGTTAATTCGAACATAATTGGAACGAATGCAGGCATGTTTTCCAAATAAGAAAAACTAGGTTTTCCTCCAATATTTTGAGGCCAGTCTTCTATCATTATGTAATTCATCATCCATATGGAAACACAAAAACCAATGCAACCATAGATAAATGCCATGATTGAAATTCGGGTATCTGCAAGTCCTAGTACTTTGTCCAAACCATGGACTGGAAAAGGGGTATAGACCTCTTCGATGTGATGCTTTTCTGCACGTATGTCTTTGACTGCCGCTAAAAGCACATCGTCGTCATCGTAAAGCGCATGTATTACTTGATTGCTCATTTTTTACCTTCTCTTAATTTTTTATATTTTTCTCCCGATGATTTTAAAATCGTTTTTACTTCTGCCTGAGCAATAACTGGGAATGTTCTGGAGTACAATAAAAATAACACAAAGAAAAAACCAATTGTTCCTATAAATATTCCTATGTCCACAAATGTTGGGGAAAACATCGTCCATGAAGACGGTAAATAATCCCTGTGAAGTGAGGTTACAATAATTACAAATCTTTCAAACCACATCCCAATATTTACTACTATTGATATGATAAATGAAAACACAATACTCGTTCTCAGTTTTTTAAACCACATAAGCTGAGGTGAAAACACATTACAGGTCATCATCGACCAATAGGCCCACCAATAAGGTCCAGTGGCTCGGTTCAAAAATGCGTATTGTTCGTATTCTACTCCTGAATACCAAGCAATGAAAAGCTCGGTAATATAAGCGACCCCGACTATAGAACCCGTAATCATGATAACGATATTCATTAATTCTATATGCTGTACGGTGATGTAATTTTCTAAATTGGAAACTTTACGCATGATAATCAAAAGCGTATTTACCATCGCAAAACCAGAGAATATTGCTCCCGCAACAAAGTAAGGAGGAAATATTGTAGTGTGCCATCCTGGAATTACCGAAGTAGCAAAGTCAAACGATACGATCGTGTGTACTGACAATACCAAAGGAGTTGCTAAACCAGCAAGTACTAATGATACTTCTTCAAAACGTTGCCAGTCTTTCGCTCTTCCACTCCATCCAAAACTCAACAAGCTATAAATCTTTTTCTGAAAAGGTCGTACTGCGCGATCTCGAATCATTGCAAAATCAGGAAGCAAGCCTGTCCACCAGAATACCAAAGAAACAGAGAGATAAGTCGATATTGCAAAAACATCCCAAAGTAGAGGAGAATTAAAATTCACCCATAAAGAACCAAAAGAATTTGGAATCGGCAATACCCAATAAGCCAACCAAGGTCGACCCATGTGTATGATTGGGAAAAGGCCTGCTTGTATTACAGAAAATATTGTCATGGCTTCCGCAGAACGGTTAATTGCCATACGCCATTTTTGTCTAAACAAAAGTAATACGGCTGAAATCAGTGTTCCGGCATGTCCAATTCCTACCCACCATACAAAGTTGGTAATGTCCCATGCCCAACCTACGGTTTTGTTTAGTCCCCAAGTTCCGATACCTGTAGAGATTGTGTATATAATACAACCGATACCCCACATAAATGCGGTAAGTGCTATGCCAAAAACAATCCACCACTGGCGATTGGCTTTACCTTCAACAGGGGCCGCTACATCAACAGTAACATCATGATAGGTTTTATCACCTGTCACTAAGGGTTTTCTTATAGGTGCTTCGTAATGAGATGCCATACGATTTATTTTATTCTAATTTTTTAAGATTGATCTGTATTTCTTACTTTGGTTTGGTACATAACGTTCGGTTTTGTTCCAACAGACTCCAAGAGGTGATACATTCTATCGTTATCCTTTAATTCAGTTACTTTACTGGACTTATCATTTATGTCTCCGAAGATCATCGCGCCACTGCTACATGCATTTGAACACGCCGTTTGGAATTCACCATCTTCAATTTGACGTCCCTCTAACTTGGCATCTAAAATTGTTTTTTGTGTCATTTGAATACACATGGAACACTTCTCCATTACCCCTCTTGATCTTACAACCACATCAGGATTAAGAACCATACGTCCTAAATCATTGTTCATGTGGTAGTCAAACTCATCATTCTTATTGTAAAGGAACCAGTTAAATCTTCTTACTTTATAAGGACAGTTGTTGGCACAATATCTTGTTCCTACACAACGGTTATAGGCCATGTGGTTTTGTCCTTGGCGACCATGAGAAGTTGCTGCCACAGGGCAAACGGTTTCACAAGGTGCGTGATTACAGTGCTGACACATAACCGGCTGGAATGCTACTTGAGGGTTTTCAGAAGCTTTTTCCATTTGACCAAAAGTCGTAAGCGAATCAGACAAACCAGAAATATCATCTTTTGTTTGATCATCCCCTTCAAAAGTTTCTTCTGAAGAATAATAACGGTCAATGCGCAACCAGTGCATGTCTCTTGACTTTCTTATTTCTGACTTACCAACAACTGGTACGTTGTTTTCTGAATGACAAGCAATCACACATGCACCACATCCAGTACATGCATTCAAGTCAATTGATAAATTGAAATGATGTCCTATGGAACGATCAAAAGATTGCCACATATCTACTTCAGGCGAAGTGACTTCAAATTCAATGTGGTTTTTAGAAACCTTTGGAATCGCATTCCAATATTCTTTGTCTTTGGTATTAAATATTTCTAAAGTAGTTTCCTTAATAATATCTCCTCGGCCCATCAAAGTGTTGTGTAATTGAACACAAGCAAATTCATGGAATCCATCTACTGGAGTTATGCTGACTTCTTGAACGCTGTCAAAATTATTATAAAGTGGGTAGGCGTTAACCCCTACTTGCATTTTGTCGTTTAATCCTTTTCTTTCTCCATATCCGAAAGAAAGACCAACTGTTCCTACTGCTTGTCCAGGTTGAATCAAAACAGGAGCAACAAGTGTTTTATTTTCAACTTTAACTTGAGCATAACTTCCATTTAATGCACCATTCGCAACATTAACGTTTTTCAGACCGATTGATTTTGCATCGGCAGAAGAAATGGTGAGGTAGTTGTCCCAAGAAATACGACTTATTGGATCTGGAAATTCTTGAAGCCATGGATTATTTGACTGCTGTCCATCTCCCATTCCAGTCTTAGAATATAAAACCAATGCCATTCCATTTGTTGAATTGGCTGAAAGGGTTTTTAGATTGGAAACAATATTAATCAAATTAGCTTCTTCAACTTCAATATTAGTGTTAGAAGAAATATAACCGTCATGTAGCACTTTACTCCATGGTTTTCCTTCTAATATAGTTTCTTCCCAATTGGCTTTAATTAAATCATAATAAGTTAGTTCGCTATTGGATAATTTCAACAATATATCTTGAAACTGTTGTGTATCAAATAATGGCCGAATTGTTGGTTGTGCCAATGCATAATGCCCAGCTTTAAACTCATAATCCCCCCAACTTTCTAAGTAATTAGGAGTAGCAGCAATATATTGAGCTGAAGCAGCGGTTTCGTCTTCTTTTGAAGAGAAAGAAACTGACAATTCTAATTTTTCGAATGCTAAAATAAACTCAGAAGCATTCGGTAAAGTGAATCCAGGATTAATCCCAGCGGTAAGTAATCCCTTTACTTTTCCACTTTTAATATCTTCAATCAATTGCATCATTGCCTTGTCATCTCCTTGACGAATCAACCTAGGCTGAGCAACATCCACAACCTCACTTTGGAGGTAATTGTTTATTGCTAAAACGATTTCTTGAGCAGCTAAGTCATTTATACCTGAAACAACTACACCTTTATTTTTTGAAGCTTTCAATCGACTCACTGCATTTGTAACCGCTTTTTGAACTTCAGGGTTCAAATCACTCTTTAATGAGGTGTTGGTTAACTGAGCATAAATTTGAGCAATTACTTTTTTATGTGTTGCTGGAGTTGAAGGAACTCTTTTGTCTGCATTTGCACCAGAAAGTGTCATATTTGACTCAAACTGAATGTGGTGAGACATTTTAGAGTGACCATGGCCTTTTACAGGAACTCTTGCTTTTGTATATGAACTGTCGTGTCCTCCCCCTTGCCAATCTCCAAGGATATCAGCAGCAACAGAAACAATGGTTTCGGCTTTAGAAAAATCGTAATCCGCTAGGGCACGAACTCCATATACGTTTTCAAAGGCAGCCAATGCAGCACTTGAAGAAATTGAATCATAAACAACGTGAGATACGTTTGGATATTTTTCTTTAAACCCTTCA
Source organism: uncultured Flavobacteriaceae bacterium (assembly GCA_949372605.1). GTDB lineage: Bacteria > Bacteroidota > Bacteroidia > Flavobacteriales > Flavobacteriaceae > UBA8316. The sequence continues at coordinate 7,513 of CASIAE010000007.1, read as the reverse complement.
ATTATTTTATTAGTAGTTGGACTCGCAAAAGTTTGCGTTAAAAGAACAACCTGCTTATTGGTCGCAGCAAGTGCTTTTAATTTTGCCGTTACCTGTTTATTTAAATCAGTCCAAGAAACGTCTTCTCCGTTGGCTTTTGGCCCTTGTAGTCTTTTTATATCGTAAAGAGATAAAACCGAAGCATGAACACGAGCGTTTGCACCGCCAAGCGTTGGAGCATCAGGATTATTTTCAATCTTAATCGGTCTTCCCTCACGGGTTTTAATCAATACACTTGCAAAATCAAAACCATCTGCAATTGTTGTAGCGTAATAATTCGCTATTCCTGGACGAATTTGTTCTGGTTGAACAACATAAGGAACAGACTTAATAACAGGACCTTCGCAAGCAGCAAGTGATGCAGCAGCGGTACTGAAACCTACATACTTTAGGAAATCACGGCGGTTGGTACTCGACTCACTTAGGGTCTCCTCATCTCCCAAAAACTCATCTACCGGAATTTTTTCTACAAATTCATTTTGTTCCAGCTTTTGCACAACTTCACTTTCTTTATCAAGTTGTTCAACGCTTTTCCAATAAATCTTATTTGACGACATAGATTATATTATAGTTTAACCGTTTTCTTTAATAATGACATTTTCCACATTCCAATCCTCCCATTTGGGCGACTGTGAGTTTTTCTACACCATACTTCTTAGACAACTCATCATGAATTTTGGCATAATATTCATTGCCTTCAACTTTCACATTGGTTTCTCTGTGGCAATTGATACACCATCCCATTGTTAGCGGAGAATATTGATACATTATTTCCATTTCTTCGACTGGACCATGACATTTTTGACATTCAATTCCTCCCACTTCAACATGCTGGGCATGATTAAAGTAAACAAAGTCTGGAAGGTTATGTATTCTTACCCATTTAACAGGCTTAGTCTTTCCTGTATAGGATTGGTTTTCTTCATCCCAACCAACAGCAGTATAAAGTTTCTTGATTTCGTTAGTATAAAATTCTTTTGTGTATCCGTTTTCCAAATCCTCTTCACCATTGTATTCTGCAATATTCTTATGACAGTTCATACAAACATTTAATGCAGGAATTCCTGAATGTTTAGAAACTCTAGCGGAGGAATGACAATACTTACACTCTATTTGATTTGCACCTGCATGAATTTTATGAGAGTAGTGAATAGGTTGAACTGGCATGTATCCCTGATCAACTCCAACTTGCATCAAAAATCCATATGCAAAATAAGCACTGCTCAATAAAAGTAGGATAACGGAAACAAATACTATAAATTGATTTTGAATAAACAACTTCCAGACTGGAGTTCTTTTTACTTTAATTGGTGAAGGAACTATATCTACTCCACTCGCAACTGCGATTCTCATTAAAGTTTTTTGAACCAAAAACAACATTATAATAAGTAATGCAAACACAAGCCCTAAGGCTGCCAGAATAATCTCATTTGAAACACCTGATGGGACTGCTGTTACAACAGTAGCTGCTTCTGCAGCAGCTGGAGCAGCTGATGGTATATAATCCGTGTAAGCGAGAACATTGTCAATGTCAGCATTTGAAAGCAATGGGAAGGCATTCATCGCAGTTTTGTTGTATTCTTCCCAAATCGCAACAGCTTGGGCATCTCCTGCCTTAATCATCGCCGAACTATTCTTAATCCAACTGTATAACCACTCCTTGTCGTATTTTGCTGAAACTCCTTTTAAAGCTGGACCAACGGCTTTTTTATTTAACTTATGACAGGCAGCACAATTTGCATTGAAAAGCTTTTTACCCGCTGCAACATCTGCTTCTTGAGCGAACGATGAGTTCAATGAAATTAATGAAAACAGTAGTGAGAAAATGAAGAATAATCCTAAAGGATTTAGCTTCTTTGACATTATTTTATTTTTTTTACAGATACGGTCGTACAAAATATTTTTTCTAAATATTGTACAAAAATAAGTCATAGACTTGTGAACTTAAAGGGTATAAATTAACAATTTTGTAATTTATATTCTTTCTAAATAGACTTGTTATTTAAATCAAAATTCTTATTGATTCTATCTTAATTTTTTGTTTTTTTGTTGTATGAATAGAGTTAATTTTTGTTGGGCAGTTGTCCTATGCATGTTGTCAATAAATATTATGGCTCAGGAAACCTTGGTAAAAATTGAGCAAGATGTGCTCATTGAAAAACTAATAGTTTTAAAAAAAAAGATTGATAGCGAGGCGTATGCCTCACAGTTTTTTACCATTCAACTTTACTATGGGAAATATGAAGTTGCAGAAAGAATAATTGCAGTATTTAAAAAAAACTATCCTGAATGGGATGCTGATTTAAGTTTTGAAACGCCAAACTATAAAGTGCAAGTGGGGCGATTCAAACAATACTACAATGCGTTGGATAAGCTTAATGAAATCAAAATAGTTTATCCTGGTGCTTTTCTTTTAACGCTAAAGAATTAAAGTTTTTTCTTGACTGCCACTTCTTGGAAGCATTCAAGCATATCTCCTTCTTGTATTTCGTTGTAATTCTTAACCTGAAGTCCACAGTCATAGCCTTTGGCAACCTCTTTGGCGTCATCTTTAAAACGTTTTAATGAGGACAATAATCCTGAATGAACCACTACTCCCTCTCGGATAATTCTGATTCCGGAATTTCGGAATATTTTTCCAGTCATTACCATACACCCTGCAACGGTTCCAACTTTAGAGATTTTATAAGTTTCTCTGATTTCTGCAGTACCTGTAATTTCTTCTTTCATTTCAGGAGATAACATTCCTTCCATAGCGTCTTTGACATCGTTGATGGCGTCGTAGATGATGGAGTAAGTTCTAATATCGATTTCCTCTTTATCTGCTATCGATCTAGCATTCCCCATTGGGCGAACATTAAACCCAATAACAATTGCATCTGAAGCAGAAGCCAAAAGTACATCTGATTCCGTAATTGCACCAACTCCTTTATGTATTATGTTAACTTGAATTTCTTCAGTCGATAGTTTTTGTAAAGAATCCGTAAGTGCTTCTACTGATCCATCTACATCTCCTTTTAATATTAAATTAAGCTCTTTAAATTCTCCTAAAGCAATCCTTCTTCCGATTTCATCCAAAGTAATGTGGCGCTGAGTTCTAACATTTTGTTCACGTTGAAGTTGCGTTCTTTTGGCAGCAATTTGCTTGGCCTCTTTTTCGTCTTCCAGTACGTTGAAATTATCTCCTGCTTGAGGCGCTCCATCTAGTCCTAGAACTGAAACAGGTGAGGAAGGCGGTACAGCTTCGAGCGCTTTTCCACGTTCATCAAACATCGCTTTAATTTTTCCACTATGTTTTCCGGCCAAAATGTAATCTCCAACATTCAAAGTTCCTGTTTGAACCAAAATCGTTGAAACATAACCCCGTCCTTTATCTAGAAACGCTTCAACAACAGTTCCTTTAGATTTTCTTTTAGGGTTTGCTTTTAATTCAAGGATTTCAGCTTCAAGTAATACTTTTTCTAAAAGCTCTTTGATTCCAGTTCCCTTTAGAGCTGAAATATCTTGTGATTGGATTTTACCTCCCCAATCTTCAACCATAAGGTTCATTCCAGCAAGCGCTTCTTTGATCTTTTCTGGATTTGAATTGGGCTTATCTATTTTATTAATTGCGAAAATAATTGGCACCCCAGCCGCTTGCGCATGACTGATTGCCTCTTTGGTTTGAGGCATAATGTCATCATCCGCAGCAACTACAATAATTGCAATATCAGTAACCTGGGCACCACGAGCTCGCATAGCTGTAAAAGCCTCGTGTCCTGGTGTATCTAAGAAGGTGATCTTCTGATCTTCTTTTAACGTTACAGAATAAGCACCAATGTGTTGTGTTATTCCACCAGATTCGCCAGCAATTACATTTTCTTCTCTTATATAATCTAATAATGAAGTTTTTCCATGATCAACGTGTCCCATTACAGTAACGATGGGTGCACGAGACTTTAAATCTTCCTCGACATCCTCTTCTTCATCGATATTTTCTTCTAGTTCCGTTTTAACAAATTCAACTTGGTAGCCAAATTCATCTGCAACAATAGATAAAGTTTCTGCATCAAGTCTTTGGTTCATAGTCACCATAATACCCAATGACATACAGGCTGAGATGATTTCAGTGGAGCTAATTTCCATTAAAGTAGCTATTTCCCCTACTGTAATAAATTCAGTTACTTTAATCGTTTTGCTACCAGCTTCTTGTTCTGCTAATTCTTCTTCAGACTTTTGACGGTGTTGATCGCGTTTGTCCCTTCTATACTTGGCTCCTTTAGACTTGTTAGACTTCCCTTGAAGCTTTTCTAAAGTTTCACGAATTTGTTTTTGAACTTCTTCATCAGTTGGCTCGGCCTTAACTGGCTGAGGAGTCCGTCCTTTTTGAGGTGGACTCTGTCTAGAATTGGTGTTAGTTCTATTTTGAGTATTGGCAGTTCTTACTTCCGGTTTTGGAGCAAGATCCTTACTAATTCTTTTTCTTTTTCTCTTGCGAGCGTCTTCTACTGTTTTTTCTTTCTTTTTAAACTCATCCAAATCGATGGTTTGTCCAGTTTTCTTAAAGCCAGTAAGCGTTTTGTATTTCGTTTTTATTGATTTAGAATCCACTTTAGACGGAGTTGATTCTGCAGTAGTTTCTGCTTTGACTTCAGGCGCGACTGAATCCGTTACATCTGAATCTTTTGAAACTGCTTTTGACTTGGTAACTTCAGCTTTTACTGGAGTTTCACCAACTGCTTCAGCTGCCTCTTTAACTGTTGCTAGCGCAGTAACCTCTTCTGTTTTTTTTGTGGCCTTTTCCTCAACAAGAACTCCTATCTCTATTTTTTCAACCGGTTTTTCAGTTACAACTCCAGGGGCTTTAGGAGCAGCTGATTTTTTTACTACTGGTGGTTTGACAATTGCTTTTGAAGGATTAAGGTCAATTTTACCGAGCATTACAGGCTTCGTAACCTCAGCTTTAGCCCTTATAACTTCTTGACGTTTTTGCTGCAACTCGATTCGATCTTGCTCTTTTTTCTCTTGCAAGACTCTTAAAGATTCTTTCTCCTTCTTTTTTTCCTCACTAATTTCATGAGAAGCATCCTTCTTAGATTTATCTGTGGCGAATTCATCGAGTAAAACACGATAAATATCCTTTGATATTTTTGCAGTAGGACGAGCTTCGATTTCAATATCCTTTTGAGAAAGGAATTCGACCGCACGATCTAGAGAGATATTTAATTCTCTTAGCGCTACATTTAATCTTATTGTTGAAATATCTGCCATTAATTGTTTTTATTCAGTGTCAAAAGTAGGGAAAAAATATATTTGTTTATTCCTCAAACTCGGCTTTTAAAATACGTAATACTTCACTTACAGTCTCGTCTTCCAAATCAGTTCGTTTGATTATGTCTTCTTTTTGAAGTTCAAGAATACTTTTTGCAGTGTCTAAACCAACTTTTTTGAACTCATCAATTACCCACGAATCGATTTCATCGCTGAATTCTGCAAGCTCAACGTCTTCCTCTGCTCCTTCTCTAAACACATCGATTTCATATCCTGTCAATTTTCCTGCAAGCCTTATATTGTGACCTCCTCTTCCAATTGCTTTTGAAACCTCGTCAGGGTTCAGAAATACCTGAACTCTTTTTGATTCCTCATCAATTTTGAGAGAGTTGATTTTGGCAGGACTCAAAGCACGGGTAATAAACAACTGTAAATTGTTGGTGTAATTTATTACATCAATGTTTTCATTCCCCAGTTCTCTTACTATTCCATGAATTCGAGAACCTTTCATACCAACACATGCTCCAACGGGATCAATTCGATCATCGTAAGAGTCTACGGCTACTTTCGCTTTTTCACCAGGAATCCTAACTGCTTTTTTAATTGTAATTAAACCATCAAAAACTTCAGGAATTTCTTGTTCAAATAGTTTCTCTAAAAACGAAGGTGATGTTCTAGAAAGAACAATTCTTGGTTTATTTCCTCGCAATTCAACCAATTCGATAATCCCTCTCACGTTATCTCCTTTGCGATAAAAGTCGCTAGGGATTTGCTGTTCTTTTGGTAATATAATTTCATTGCCATCATCGTCAAGAAGAATTACTTCTCTATTTCGAATGTGGTGAACCTCGGCAGTGAACAACTCGCCAATTCTATCCTTGAATTGATTAAATGTATTGGTGCTGTCATACTCAAAAATCTTTGAAATCAGATTTTGGCGTAAAGTCTGAATGGATCTTCTTCCAAGATTAATAAGCTTAACTTCTTCCGAAACGTCTTCACCAACTTCAAAGTCAGGTTCAATTTTTCTAGCTTCCGTTAATTCAATTTCTTGGTTTGGATCCTCCACCACTCCATCTTTAACAACAATTCTATTTCTCCAAATCTCTAAATCCCCTTTGTCCGGATTGATAATTATATCGAAATTTTCATCCGATCCAAACTTGCGTTTTAAAGTGTTTCTGAAAACTTCTTCCAAAATGACCATTAACGTCACTCTGTCAATCAGTTTTTCATCTTTAAATTCAGAAAACGAATCTATTAGCGCTAAATTTTCCATCTCTAATTATGTTAGAATTTTACAATAACCTTTGTTTGATTTATTTGCTCAAAAGCAATAACTTTATTTTTCTTTACTGTTACTTTTCCTTTTCCTATTGGCTTGGGTTCTCTTTGTTTCCACTCCAATTCAATTTCATTTTCATCGGCTTTAACCAATTTACCTTTTATGATTTCACCTTCGAGAAGCATAACTTCTAATTCTCGATTTATATTTTTTAGATACTGTCTTGGAAATACTAAAGGGCTTCCCACTCCTGCTGAAGCCACTTCCAATCCAAAATCTTCTTCATCGCGGTCTAGCTCATGCTCAATGGCACGGCTGATGCTGATACAATCTTTGACATTGATTTCCTCATCTCCGTCAAGAATTACTTTGATAGAATTGTCTGCACCAATTTTAAGGTCAACCAAGTAAATATGTTGGTTTTCCTTGAGTGCCTCGGTAAGTAAATCTTTTACTTTTTGGTTAAAATTCATATCAAAAAAAGAGCGACTAATAGTCGCCTCTGATCGTTTTTTCATAATGTTATGCAAATATAGCATTTTTTAGTGTCTTCCAAAATCTATAAAGAAAGAATAGTGAATTAAAGCCATGTTTTCTTAAATTGTTACTCCCATGAAAATCATCGACTTAGATGTTTTATTTGTGCCCACACCATAATATTTAATCTAAATTGTTATTTTTGGTTAAATTCATTAAAACTCAATCTATTATGAAAAAAAAATACGCCCTTTATTTTACAATAATACTGATAGGGGGATTATATATTGCGCTTAAACCTGCCAAACTCCCAACTTACAGTCCTGAAAGAGATTATCTCGACATGGAAGTCCCGATTCTAGAAGCTTTTATAACTGCTAAAGACTCCAGTGTGATTCAGTTGCCTGAGGGGCATTACCTGTTTAGTCAATCCTTGATCTTAGATGGGAAAAAAAACATCAC
>CASIAE010000006.1 GCA_949372605.1 uncultured Flavobacteriaceae bacterium | reverse complement strand
ACGCGACCATTGTTACTGTTTATAATACTTTAAAAGGTAATTAAGATTTTTTTTCTAACTCAGTATATTTCATTTGCATAAAATTTTGCAAAAAAGTTAAAAACACATCTAAATTGAGCCTTTCAAAGAACTACGGCAAAAATAGATTATTTACTCTAAACCGTAAAATGTTTACACTCTATTCTTGACTATTATTTTTTGAATTTGGTTTGGTCTCAGTTTCCCATTATTGATTTATTATGTCGTGGGTAGTTTAGTCCTGCAGGAAGTTGATACTGGAACTCTTAATCTGTGAGCTTCATTTCTAAGTACTTCCATATTCTCCCTATTGAGTCGGATATTTATGTTTGATACTAGATTATTTCCTCTAAGTATTATAGAAAACTATATATTAGCAATGATTAATAATTAAAATAATGAAAAGAAGTGATTTTATAAAAAAATCTTCAATCGTAGGGACAGGTGGTCTGTTTTTACCCTCACTCCCTGGCTATTCTAAAACAAAATTATTAAACGATATTTCTCCCAATAGTCAAATAAATATTGGTGCTATAGGCATTAATGGAATGGGATGGTCCAATACGCTTTCTGCGCTCAAAATTCCAGGAGTTAACTTGGTCGCCGTTTGCGATGTTGACCAAAATGTTATCAGCAAAAGGCTTAACGAAAAAGAGATCATTACTATTAAAGATAAAATTCGTGTGTATACAGATTATCGTGAATTACTCGAACAAAAAGATATTGACGCCGTTTATATTGGAACGCCAGATCATTGGCATGCCTTAATGATGATTCATGCTTCGGAAGCGGGAAAAGATATTTATATTGAAAAACCTGTGGGGAATTCTATTGTAGAATGTCAGACAATGACAGCAGCTCAAAAACATCATGGTAATATTGTCCAAGCAGGGCAATGGCAAAGAAGCCACAAGCATTTTCAAGATGCAGTAGCCTTTGTCCATAGTGGACTACTAGGCCCAATCAGAACCGTAAAGGTTTGGTGCTATCAAGGTTGGATGAAACCGCAACCAGTTGTAGCCGACAGCGAGCCTCCAAAAGGTGTTGATTACGCCTCTTGGTTAGGACCTGCTCCCAGCTTACCTTTTAACTCTAGCAGGTTTCATTTCCATTTCAGGTGGTTTTGGGATTATGCCGGTGGCTTAATGACCGACTGGGGAGTTCATTTGTTGGATTATGCACTGATTGGCATGAAAGCTAGTTTTCCAAAAACAGTTGTGGGACTAGGTGGTAAATATGCCTATCCTGATTTGAGTCAAGAAACTCCTGACACACTTACAACATTATATGAATTTGAAGGGTTTAACTTGGTTTGGGACTCTGCTATGGGAATTGACAATGGATCCTATAGAAGAAATCACGGAATTGCTTTTATCGGAAATAACGGCACACTAGTCCTTGACCGAAATGGGTGGGAAGTTATTGAGGAGCGAAGAAGCAAAATAAATATTTTAAAACCACTTCAAAAGAAAAGTGATAATGGTCACGCCAATCATCAAATCAATTTCATAAATGCAATCAGAGATAACAAACCAGAACTATTGACTTGTAATATTCAAGACGCAGCAAATGTAGCCAAAGTTGCCCAAATGGGAAACATCTCATACAGAACGAATCAAAAATTGATTTGGGAGGGTTCGAAAGATCGTTTTACAGATAATAAAATTAACAAAAAATACCTTTCAAAAGAATACCACAATGGCTATAAACTGTCTTCAATTGGTTAAAAATTAGAATGAATAAGTTTTTATCAACTGCCCCAGGGAGAATTTGTCTTTTTGGCGATCACCAAGATTATCTAAAACTCCCAGTTATTGCTTGTGCTATAAACCGTTTCATTAACATTGAAGCAACGCCTAATAAAAAGAGTGTTTTTGACTTCAATCTTTTAGATCTAAACAAAAAAACTCAAATTAATTTCAAATCTGATTTTAATAATATATCAAAAGGTGATTTTTTAAGAACAGCATTGAAGGTGGTTCGAAAGATCGACTGTATTCCGGATAGGGGCTATGACATTGAAATAAAAAGTAATATCCCAATCAATGCTGGTTTGTCAAGCTCCTCCGCACTCACCCTTGCATGGATTCAATTTCTTCTTGAAGCCTTTGGTGCAAATCAAAAGCCAACTCCTAGTTTACTGGCTTACTTAGCCTATGAAACCGAAGTTTTAGAACAAGGTTCTAATGGGGGTAAAATGGACCAATACACCATCGGATTCGGTAACCTAATCTGTTTAGAAACAAAAAATGATACAGTTACTTCTTTCAAAAAATCGATTGAAAATATAGTGGTTGGAGTTTCAGGAGTCTCCAAAGATACATTCGGAATCTTGGCTTATTTAAAAAGTAATGCTTGGAAGGCGATTGATAAAGTTACGCAAACAATTCCTGAATTTGAAATCTCCAAAGCTAGGGTCGAAGATCAAGATCGTTATCTAAATTTGTTAGAAGAAAAACAAAAACCATTTCTATATGCAGCAATCAACAACCATGCAATAACCCAAAAAGCCAAAGTTGAATTGCAAAAGGAACTCCCTAACCAACACAAGTTAGGCAAACTAATGAGCGAGCATCATTATATCTTAAAAGAATATTTAAAAATAACGCCTCCAAGAATAGATAAAATGATAGAAAACGCTCTCAATGCAGGTGCTTTAGGCGCAAAAATTATTGGCTCTGGAGGTGGAGGATGCATCGTTGCAATTGCAACTCCAAAAAATGAACAAGAAGTAATTAATGCCATACTAGAGGCCGGGGCAATTGATGCGTTTTCGGCTCAAATTACAAAGGGGGCCAAAATTGAAAAAGTATGAATAAAACATTAATAATTATGGCTGGAGGAACTTCCTCAAGAATGAAAAAATCAGAAAACAATTATCTTTCTGAAAAAATACAGGAGCAAGCCAACAAAAGAAGTAAAGGCCTTATTGAACTTGGTGGTAAACCATTTATGGATTATCTGCTTCTCAACGCAATCGGAGCAGGATATAAATCAATCTACATTATAACAGGCGAAGATTCTGAACTGTTCCGGTCACTCTATCAAAACAATGCTCAATTCCCTGAACTCCTTATTCAATTCGCGACCCAATACATCCCCAAGGACAGAGAAAAACCTTTCGGAACTGCCGATGCAGTACATCAATGTATGTTACAATTTCCTGCTTTAAAAGAATTAAACTTCTCTGTTTGCAATAGCGATAACCTTTATTCCATGGCAGCATTAAAAGCCATTAGAACTAGCAAATCAAAAAATACTTGCGTCGCTTACGACATTGATCATTTGAATTATTCCAAAGAAAGGATTTCTCAATTTGCTTTAATGAAATTTGATAATCAATATAAACTGCAAAATATTATCGAAAAACCTGAGGTCGATAAAATCAATCAGTGTGTTGATGTTGAAGGTAAAATAAGGGTTAGCATGAACTTGTTTTCTTTTAACGGTAAAATATTTTTCAATCACCTAGAAAAGTGTCCAATTCATCCCATTAGAAATGAAAAAGAGCTTCCATCTGCCATTATTAACATGATCCATGAAACTGATTCAATGCTGGGTATACCTTTTGCAGAACACATTCCTGATTTAACTTCCAAAGAAGATGTGTTTAAATTGGAAGAATACATTGCAAAACATTTTTGATAAAGTTCCGAAGAAAACTTTATTTAAAATTAATTGATTTCTATATTTGTTAGATCAGCTATTTTAACCTTAATATCTATAATAAATGAGCAGACACCTTTCTTTAAGATCTGGAAATCCAGTTTTATCAAAAAGCACTTTCAACAGTACAACAAACGTAACCGAAACGATGACAATCAATGGAACGGTTAACAAAACTGTAATTAGTCTCTTTTTACTTGTTGGCACAGGATATTTAACGTTTAACACCATGAATACTGTTCTGTTGATTGCTTGTGGAATCGGAGGATTTATCGTGGCCTTGATAACGGTTTTTAGAAAACATTGGGCACCCATTACCGTCCCAATTTATGCTATTTTAGAAGGAGGAATGCTGGGAGGCATCTCATTTATGTACAACAACATGTATAATGGAATTGTTACCAATGCCATTTTTCTAACCCTCGGGATACTCCTTTCATTGTTGATGGCCTATCGCTCAGGATTAATAAAACCAAGTGAAAACTTTAAATTAGGAGTTGCCGCAGCTACAGGAGGGATCGCCATTGTATACCTGATTAATTTCGTAATGGGAATTTTTGGATCAGGAATGGGTATAATGAGTATTAATAATTCTTCGATGATGAGTATTGGATTTAGTTTGGTTGTCATCGTAATTGCATCATTAAACCTTGTATTAGATTTTGATTTTATTGAAGAAGGAGCTGAAAAAGGAGCACCAAAATACATGGAATGGTACGGAGCCTTTGGCTTGTTAGTTACCCTAATATGGCTTTATTTAGAGATACTCCGCTTACTGGCAAAACTTAACTCTAGAAAGTAAGCCGTTTTCAATATTCCTGTTTGAATTACTAGTTTTGACACAACACAGTTAAACCTTTATATTTGTGAATATTTATTGTTCATCATCTAAAAATAAATGCCCAAAGCCTCATGTCTGTAGCGTGTTAAAATACATCACATAATAACCAAACCCACCTCAGCTTACTCAAAAAAAAAACCTGGTCTTAAAACAAAAAACATTAACTTGAAATATATAAAGTTTAATCCACTTTAAATAAATAGATATGTGTCAAAAAATAATTATCATTTTTAGTTTTTTCCTGGCCAGTTGTGAGCCTGCTGAGAAAGAGGCTCCTTTTACAATCGCCTTTGGGTCTTGTGGACATCAAGACAATCCGTTGAGCATTTTCAAAAATATCGCAAAGCTTCAACCTGATCTTTTTGTTTTTTTGGGGGATAATATTTATGGAGACACCAAGGAAATGGATACTCTAAAAGCCAAATACAAGAAACTGAGCGACAAACCCTCATTTCAAAATCTTAAGGAAAATACAACAATCATCGGCACCTGGGACGATCACGATTTTGGATGGAACGATTCAGGTCGTCATTATCAATTCAAAGAAGAATCAAAAGAGATTTTCCTTGACTTTTTTCAAGAACCCCTTGAGAGCGAGCGTCGAAAACACAAGGGAATTTATCATGCTTACAAATACAAACACCAAGGAAAAGTGATACAAGTCATTTTACTAGATGGCAGAACCTTTCGAGACAGTTTGTTAAATTATGCAGGAGAATACAAAGACGATCGCAGATTTTTTTACGAACCAGATTATTTTCCTCATGAACTTGACAGCGACAAAACCCTTTTAGGAGAAGACCAATGGAAATGGCTCGAAAAAGAATTACAAAAACCGGCAGACGTTCGAATCATCGCTTCTGGAACACAGTTTGGAATTTCGTTCAATGGTTATGAAGCTTGGGCCAACTTTCCAAACGAACAATTAAGGTTTTTAAACCTAATAAAAAAAACCAAAGCCAACGGCGTTTTGTTCATCACTGGAGACGTTCATTATGGAGAAATTTCAAAAATAGAGCACCCTGGCCTATATCCTATATATGATGTAACATCAAGTGGCTTATCATCCATTTGGCATTTCGCAACGAGCAACAGTAACAGGATCGAAGGCCCCATCATGGACAATCATTTTGGATTACTCTCCATTGACTTCAGTGGTTCAAAACCTGCCGTAAAAACTGAAATATGGGACAAGGCTGACAATCAACGCGTTGAATATACCATTCCAATCTCAGAGATAACTTTTAAAAATTAACACCCAAACCAATGACCATGCTAATTTTTAAAAATATAAAAACCTATCTCATTACTTTTGGTTTTTTATTTGTCGGCTGCAACCAAAAAAACGAAGTTAAACCAACACCCCCAAATATTATTTATATTCTTGCTGACGATCTCGGTTATGGGGAACTGGGGGTTTATGGTCAGACAAAAATAAAAACACCAAACATTGATACCCTAGCAAAAGGCGGAATGCTTTTTACCCAGCATTATTCAGGAGCTCCTGTGTGCGCTCCTGCTCGTTATGTATTCATTACAGGAAAACATGCTGGGCATTCATACATCAGAGGAAATGATGAATGGGGGGAGCGAGGAGAGGTTTGGAATTATAAAAAAGCCTTTCATGATCCAAACCTTGAAGGTCAAAGACCAATCAAAAAGAATACGCCAACCATTGGAAACCAACTAAAAAAGGCAGGTTACGTAACCAGTATAATCGGGAAATGGGGATTAGGTGCACCGCTCACAGAAGGGGTTCCTAACCTCAAAGGGTTTGATTATTTTTACGGGTACAATTGTCAGCGGCAAGCGCACAACCTCTACCCTTCTCATCTTTGGGAGAACAGGGAAAAAGTATTGCTCAACAATGAGTTGATTTCACCCAAAAGAAAATTAGATTCACTTGCTAATCCATATCTCGAGCAAAGCTATTCGAAATTTACGCAACAGGATTATGCGCCACAAAAAATGCAAGAGAAAGCACTGGCTTTTATTACTAAGAATAAAGACCAGCCCTTTTTCATGTATTACGCATCTCCCCTGCCGCATCTCCCATTGCAAGTTCCAAAAAAGGGTGTTGAGAAATATAAAAAGGCTTTTGGAAAAGAAGAACCATATTTGGGAAATCAAAGTTATTTTCCCAATAGAAATCCAAGAGCGACCTATGCGGCCATGATAACCTATTTAGACAATCAAGTTGGTGAGATTGTTACCCACCTTAAGGAAAAAGGAATTTATGAAAACACAGTTATTTTCTTTTCGAGTGACAATGGACCAACCTATTTGGGAGGCGTTGATTTTAATTATTTTAAAAGCTCTAAACCTTTCACCAACGGATTTGGTCGAACCAAAGGTTTTCTTCACGAAGGAGGAATCAGAGTACCCTTAATCGTGAGTTGGCCAAATCATATTGAACCGGGTTCCAAAAGCAATCATATTTCTGCATTCTATGATCTCATGCCTACCCTCTGTGACATTGCAAGTACTTCCGCTCCGGAGGCCATTGATGGAATTAGTTTTAAATCCACTTTGCTTAATAAAAAACAAAAAAAACATGATTTTCTATATTGGGAGTTTCCTGCCTATCAGGGGCAACAAGCAGTTAGAATGGGGAAATGGAAAGGCATTCGTAAAAATATATTCAAAGGCAATATGAAAATCGAACTCTATAATTTAGGAACCGATTTAGAGGAATTAAATGATGTTTCTAATGAATTCCCAGAAATTGTAAAAAAAATAAGAAACGTTATGTTAGATGAACACGAACCGGCAACCATAGAAAGGTTTAAGTTCAAACAACTTGGGGATATTTAATTATTTCATAATGAAATCGAATAAATCAGCTTAGAAAAATAAAATGAAAATACTTACAAAGAACTTGATTCTGACTTTAATATTATTAACACTAGGGGCTTGTAAAGATCAAAAGAAACCTCAGGGCCAACCAAATAAAAAGCCAAACATTATTTATATCCTTGCTGATGATCTTGGCTATGGAGATTTGAGTTTTACTGGGCAGCAAAAATTTGAAACTCCCAACATTGACCAATTGGCAAAAGATGGAATGTTTTTCACCCAGCACTATTCTGGTTCAACAGTTTGTGCACCCTCCCGTTCGGCTTTGATGACAGGACAACACACAGGACACACTTTTATCCGTGGCAACAAACCCATATTTCCCGAAGGACAATACCCTTTGTTGTCATCGGCAGTAACGGTTTCAAAAATCCTAAAATCCTCGGGGTATGTAACCGGTGCATTTGGAAAATGGGGCCTAGGAAACCCGGGATCTACAGGTGATCCCAACAACCAAGGATTCGATGAATTTTATGGCTATAACTGCCAGAGAATTGCGCACAACTATTATCCCTATCACCTTTGGGACAATCAGACCAAAAAAACACTCGAAGGAAATAGCCATAGGAAGACGGAAACTTATGGCCCTGATGTCATTCATGAAAAAGCGCTTTCTTTTCTTGAAGAGAACAAAGACAATACTTTTTTCATGTTTTATCCTTCTGTAATTCCACATGCAGAAATGATAGCTCCTGAAAATCTTATGGCAAAGTATCGTGGTAAATTTCTTCCCGAAAAAAACTATAACGGCGTAGATGATGGGGAAATGTATAAAATGGGCTCCTATGGCTCTCAATCCGAGGGTCATGCTGCTTTTGCTGCTATGGTTGATCTTTTAGACCAACAAGTGGGAGAAATCAGACAAAAAATCGAAAACCTTGGGATTGCAGAAAATACAATCATAATTTTCTCTTCAGACAACGGTCCCCATCAGGAAGCTGGGGCTGATCCAGAATATTTCAACAGCAATGGCAAGTTTAAAGGAATCAAACGTGATTTATATGAAGGGGGTATTCGCGTTCCCATGATTGCTTTTTGGCCCAATAAAATCAAATCAAACACATGCTCAACTCATGTTTCTGCATTTTGGGACTTTCTCCCTACTGTATGTGACATTGCTCAAGTGGAATTACCGAAAAATATTGATGGTATTTCCTTCTTACCTGAACTAATGGGAAATAAACAAAAACAGCATGATCATTTGTACTGGGAATTTCACGAAAGGGGTGGCCGACAAGCTGTTAGACTTGGAGACTGGAAAGGCATACGACTTAAAATGAACAACAACTCAGAGGCTACTTTGGAACTCTATGACCTTGCACAAGACGTGGGAGAACAAAATAATATTGCGAACAATCACCCTGAAATTGTAGCAGAAATCAATGCCATTATGGAAAAGGAACATGTCACTTCTGAAGTATTTCGTTTTGGATTTGAGAAAACCAATTGATTTAAATCTTAAGATAATTTAATAATTCATGTCAATTTTATTTAAAAAATTAATTCTAAAACGAGCGGTTCCAATATTAATATTAAGCGTTTTATTTTCTTGCAAATTTTCTAAAAAACCTAGAGGAGAAAATACTATTCCCATTCCAAAAAAACCCAATATATTATGGTTGGTCACAGAGGACATGGGGCAATACCTCCCTTCTTTTGGAGACAATACTGTTCTGACTCCAAACCTGAGTCGCTTAGCAAACGAAGGCATTCGATATCCAAATGTTTTCTCACCCTCGGGCGTTTGTGCGCCCAGCCGCGCGGCCATTGCCACAGGAATGTATCCCTCAAGTATTGGCGCAAATCACATGCGAACGACCTCTTATACGGAGGTAACGGGATTACCCAAATACGAGGCTGTTCCGCCGCCAGAAGTGAAAATGTTTAGTGAGTTGTTAAGAAAGCAAGGCTATTATTGTACCAACAACGCTAAAAACGATTATCAATTCAAAGCCCCGGTTACGGGTTGGGATCAAAATGGCAAAAAAGCGCACTGGAAGAATCGGGCGCAAGGTCAACCATTTTTTTCAATTTTTAATTTTAACGTAACCCACGAATCAGGTCTTTTTGAACCCTACGAAAGAGCAATCGCAATTCCTGAGGATATTGAATTCAGAATTCCGCCCTATTTGCCAGATACAAAAACTGTTCGTCACGACCTTTGGAAAATGTATAACAACATTGCTTTGATGGATCAACAAATTGGAAAAGTGCTCAAGGAGTTAGAGGAGGGTGGGTTATTAGAAAACACAATTGTGTTTTTCTATTCGGACCATGGTGGTCCGCTGCCACGTCAAAAAAGACTTGTTTATGACAGTGGTCTTAAAGTTCCAATGATTATTCGATTTCCAAATAAGATTAACGCCGGAACACAAGACGATCAACTTATTAGTTTTGTGGATTTTGCACCAACCGTGCTTGCACTTTCAGGACAAGTTCCCCCCAATTATCTTCAAGGGCAAACTTTTATCGGAGAGAAACAAATCAAAAGGAAATACATCCATGCGGCAAGTGATCGGTTTGATGGCTTTACAGATGCAATAAGAGCAGTTCGCGACAGACGTTTTAAATACATCAGAAACTACCGAACCGAACAAGGTTATTACCTGCCTGTATCCTATCGGGAACGAATCCCAACGATGAAGGAATTAATCAAATTAAGAGACGAAGGGAGTTTAAATGAAGTACAATCCCAATGGTTCAGAGAAAAGAAATCCAAAGAGGAATTATTTGATTGTCTCAATGATCCACACGAGATTAACAACCTTGCGAACCAAACTGAATATCAGAATAAATTGATAGAATTACGCAGTGAAATGGATCGATGGTTAACCGAAATCAATGACCAACCCAACTTGCCCGAACGTGAATTGATTAATCAGTTGTGGGGAAATAAGAAAGAAAAACCAAAAACGACAACTCCTGTTGTTTCTGTTACTCAGGGTGAAATCACAATCGAATGTGGAACTAAGGGAGCTTCAATTGGTTATCGAATTGTAAACGAAAACGCAAGTCCCTCCGCTCCCTATCAAGTTTATACTGTTCCTTTTAAAATTGAAAAGGGTAATCACTTAGAAATAATTGCCCACCGCATCGGGTTTGAAGCAAGTAATCCGATAAAATACGCTTCGAAATTTTGATTATTTTTTATGGATAACTATTTTAAAAAGATTTGATTAATTATAGATTTTCAATCTAAATTTTAATACATTTAAATTAATAAAACTTTGGGGGTGTTCTAATAACAGAACTGAGAAATACCCTTTGAACCTGAATAAGTTAGTGCTTACGTAGGGAAAAGTTGAAGTGCTAATTTTAAAGCTCCTTCCTTTTCTAAGTGTGGTTTTTATAAGTCCACATGATTCAAAGAATTTCATCCATTAGATTTATTTTTATTAATTAATTCGCTTGGTCTATGGTTACTGTTCTGGTCAATGAAAATCCAATTGAAGTTGAGGAAAACGCAACACTTTCTCAATTGCTTCAAAAAGTAAACGCTTCGGTTGAAGGAATCGCCATTGCCATCAATGACGAAATTATAGCCAAAAATACTTGGAAATCTAAATCGATTAAAAACAATGATAACGTACTTATTATTAAAGCAACTCAGGGAGGTTAATTAGGCTTTAGCAGTATTAATCTCTTACTTATTTATTAAATATGAAAAACAAAGACACCGCACCAAAAGAAGGAAAGATCACAAGACGCCCTTTCCCAAATTCTAAAAAAATCTATGTATCTGGTAAGGTCCATCCGAATATCAAAGTCGCGATGCGAGAAATCTCTTTGAGCGATACCAAGCATTCCATGACAGGAAAAATGACCCCGAATGAACCTGTTACTGTTTATGACACTTCCGGGCCTTATACTGATCCAAGCAAAGAGATTAGCGTTCATCAAGGAATAGAAAGGATTCGTGAGCAATGGATTTTAGATCGGCAAGATGTAGAGCAATTACCCAATTTTTCTTCTGAATATTGTAACAAAAGATTGAATGATAGCAGTCTGGATCACATGCGTTTTTCATTGCTAAAAAATCCTTACAGAGCAAAAGAGGGGAGAAATGTTACCCAATTGCATTATGCCAAAAAGGGAATTATTACTCCAGAAATGGAATACATCGCCATTCGTGAAAACCAACGAATCGATGAAATTACAGAAATAAGAAAGCAACACAAAGGAGAACATTTTGGTGCCTCTATTCCTGATAAGATCACTCCAGAATTTGTCCGTGAAGAAGTCGCAAGAGGACGCGCCGTAATTCCATCTAACATAAACCATCCAGAAGCAGAACCCATGATTTTGGGGAGAAATTTCTTGGTAAAAATTAATGCGAATATTGGGAATTCGGCCACTACATCTTCCATTGAAGAAGAAGTCGAAAAAGCCGTTTGGGCTTGTCGATGGGGAGCGGATAATATCATGGATTTATCTACGGGTCAAAACATACATGAAACGCGGGAGTGGATCATAAGAAACTCTCCGGTTCCAATTGGTACAGTGCCAATTTATCAGGCATTAGAAAAAGTAAATGGTGTTGCTGAAGACCTCACTTGGGAGATTTTCCGAGATACGCTAATAGAACAAGCCGAACAGGGAGTTGATTATTTCACTATCCACGCCGGAGTGTTGTTGCGCTATGTGCCCATGACTGCCAACAGGGTAACGGGCATTGTTTCTCGAGGAGGATCCATCATGGCCAAATGGTGTTTGGCACATCACAAGGAAAGCTTTTTGTACACTCACTTTGAAGACATTTGTGAAATATTAAAAAAATATGATGTTGCCTTTTCTTTGGGAGATGGATTGCGTCCAGGATCAGTCGCAGATGCTAATGATGAAGCACAATTTGCTGAATTGGAAACCTTAGGAGAATTGACACAAGTTGCCAGAAAACACGAAGTTCAGTGCTTTATCGAAGGACCGGGTCATGTTCCCATGCACATGATCAAGGAAAATATGGAAAAACAAATTGAGGTTTGTGATGAGGCACCTTTCTACACCTTGGGCCCTTTGACCACTGACATCGCACCGGGATATGATCACATTACCTCAGGGATTGGCGCCGCAATGATCGGTTGGTATGGCTGCGCAATGTTGTGTTATGTCACGCCAAAAGAACATTTAGGATTGCCCAATAAAGAAGACGTTCGCGTCGGGGTTGTCACATACAAATTGGCAGCTCATGCAGCAGATTTGGCCAAAGGACATCCGGGATCACAACACAGGGACAATGCATTAAGTACAGCGCGCTTTGAGTTTAGATGGGAAGACCAGTTCAACCTGGGGTTAGATCCCGAAAGAGCCCTAGAATATCATGATGAAACATTGCCTGCCGACGGTGCTAAAGTCGCACATTTTTGTTCAATGTGTGGCCCGAAATTCTGTTCAATGAAAATTTCTCAAGAGGTGCGAGATTTTGCTGCAGAAAATATAATTGTGGACAACGAGGTTATTCAAAAGGGAATGGATGAAAAATCTGAGGAATTTAAAACAAAAGGATCTGAAGTATATCTATAAATAGATGATCGTACTAATTTCTCCTGAAAATGATGTTAAAGATGAAGTGAGCATTCTCAATCAACTTTTCGAAGCGGGGTTGGCCTACTATCATTTAAGAAAACCTGATAAGGACTACCAAGAGCATTGTGACTATTTGGATCAAATTGATTCAAAATACCACAACCAAATTGTAGCACATTATTTTCATGAATTAATTAATGTATATAATCTAAAAGGGATTCATTTTCAAGAACAAAAAAGAATAGATCACATTGAAAATCCCAGTAACTATTTTAAGGATTTTGAAATGTATGGAAAGACCATCAGTAGTTCTTTTCATGAAATTCAAGATTTAGAGGATTGTGATTTTGAATTTGACTATCACCTTTTAAGTCCTGTTTTTTCCTCAATTTCTAAAGTAGGCTATGTCGGTAGAGGATTTGATGTAAGTGCTGTTGATAAAAGAATAATTGGCATGGGAGGCGTTACCTCAGATAATTTAGAAAATATTTCAAGTCTTGGTTATAAAGGGGTTGGTGTTTTAGGTGGGATTTGGAACAGCTCCACCCCTATTGCTGATTTTAAAAAAATGAAAAAATATTTTCTTAAATGATCGATGAGAATTACATATTGACCATTGCTGGTTTTGATCCCACAAACGGCGCGGGACTCACTTCTGATCTTAAGACCTTTCAGGCGCATGGTTTGTATGGATTATCCGTTTGTACTGCTGTCACCGTTCAAAATACATCAGAATTTAATGCCTGTCACTGGATAGAAACTGAAGTAATCCTTGACCAAATTAAAATTCTATTTAAGGAGTTTAAAATTGATGTGGTTAAGATTGGTATTGTTCAAAACTGGGAGATTTTATCTTTAATTATTAAAGAATTAAAAAAAATAAATTCAGAAATTAAAATCATTTTAGATCCAATTTTAAAAGCGAGTTCAGGTTATGATTTTCACCCCAAAGAAGATTTAAAAGCCCTAGATCAGATTTTGGAGCAAATTTTTTTAATCACACCAAACTATGAAGAAATTAAGAATTTATATCCCGATAAATCAATAGAAGAAACGATTGAACATATTAGTACTAAGACAAATTTGTACTTAAAAGGTGGACATCGGACTGATAAAATTGGGTTGGATCAATTGTTTTATAAAACCATTGTTCAGCTAAACATTGAGCCAGAGAGTAAAGATATTTCCCCCAAGCATGGCAGTGGCTGTGTGTTGTCGTCCTCCCTTGCAAGTCATATCAAATTGGGAATCCCAATTGAAGAAGCTGCATTAATGGGGAAAAGATATACGGAGAAATTTTTAAGCAGCAATGATTCTCTTTTAGGAAGTCATCATTTAACCACCATCAAAACATAATATGCTTCCAAAATTACACTACATATCGCAGGGAAATACGACCGAGGAGCACTTAATCAACATACGAAATGCTTGTACTTTTGGTGCCGAATTGGTTCAGCTAAGACTTAAAGGATTTACGGATAAAGAGGTTTTACGCACTGCAGAAATGGCAAGAGAAATCACCGAAAGTTACCAAACAAGACTGATCATCAATGATCATTATAAAATTGCAAAAGCAGTTAAAGCAGATGGGGTGCATTTGGGGAAAAAAGATATCTCTATAGGGATTGCAAGGAAAGCACTAACAAGCTGGCAAATCATTGGTGGTACTGCAAATACAATTCAAGATTGTAATGCATTGATCCGTGAAAAAGTAGCTTACATCGGTTTGGGTCCTTTTCGCTTTACAAATACGAAAAAGCAATTGAGCCCTGTTCTTGGGCACATCGGCTTTCTGACCTTACTCGAAGCATTAAACACAGCGATTCCCATTATTGCGGTGGGGGGCATTACGTTAAAGGATGTTCCTGAAATTATGGAAACAGGAGTCTATGGAATTGCTGCTTCGGGAGAAATAACAAAAGATTTTAATAACATAAAACACTTTAATTTATTGTTAAAGGGTACTGAATTGCAAGAGCAAATTTGGATGCCAGATCAAGAAAATACATAATGAAAGATACACTCAAGATTGCAGACAAAACTTTCAATTCTAGATTGTTTACCGGAACAGGAAAGTTTAATAGTTCAGAAAAAATGAGAGAAGCCATTTTGGCTTCTGAGAGTGAATTGGTGACCGTTGCCTTAAAAAGAGTTGAAATAAACAACAGCTCGGATGACATATTGATCCATCTTAAGGAAAAGCACATCAATTTATTGCCCAACACCTCAGGGGTCAGAACTGCAAGAGAAGCAGTTTTTGCCTCGGAGTTGGCAAGAGAAGCTTTAGAAACAAATTGGATTAAATTAGAAATTCATCCCGATCCAAAATACTTGTTGCCAGATCCCATAGAAACGTTAAACGCTGCCGAGGAATTGGTGAAAAAAGGGTTTGTGGTCATGCCTTACATTCATGCCGATCCTGTTTTGTGCAAACGATTGGAAGAAGTGGGGGTGCAATGTGTCATGCCTTTGGGAGCACCGATTGGTAGCAACAAAGGAATTGCAACAAAGGATTTTCTTGAAATAATTATAGCGCAAAGCAATGTTCCTGTAATCATAGACGCTGGAATTGGAGCACCTTCACATGCATCTTTCGCAATGGAGCTTGGCGCAGATGCTGTCTTGGTCAATACAGCGATTGCTGTTTCGCAAAACCCAGTCGAAATGGGAATTGCATTTAAACTTGCGGTTGAGGCCGGGAGAATGGCATACAATGCAAAATTAGCCACAGTAAAACAAAAGGCAGAAGCCAGTAGTCCATTAACCTCTTTTTTAAATGAATAATTTTAAAAATACATTTGATTTATACGATTGGGATCAGCTTGAAAAAGAAATCTATGGTTTCTCTGCGGCAGATGTAAAAACTGTATTATCAAAAAACAAAATCACCTTAGATGATTTTAAAATATTGATCTCACCCGCGGCAAAACCTTTTATCGAGGAAATGGCGCAAAGAAGCAGCGCGATCACTAAAAAGCGTTTTGGAAACACCATTCAAATGTACCTTCCCATGTACCTTTCAAACGAATGTCAAAATATTTGTACTTATTGTGGGTTTAGCATGACCAATAAGATCAAAAGAAAAACACTTTCTGATAAAGAAATTCTCGATGAAGTGGCACATATCAAACGTTTGGGGTATGATCATATTCTTTTGGTAACAGGCGAAGCCAACAGAACTGTGGGGGTTTCTTACTTGAAAAACGCCATCAACCTCATTCAATCACATTTTTCAAACATCAGCATCGAGGTTCAGCCCCTAGATCAGGAAGAGTATGAAAATTTGATTGAAGAAGGTTTGTATGCTGTATTGGTCTACCAAGAAACTTATCATAAAGCTACTTATAAGACTCACCATCCTAAAGGAAAAAAATCCAATTTCGATTATCGATTAGACACTCCTGATCGGTTGGGACGTGCTGGAATTCATAAAATTGGGTTGGGTGCTCTTTTTGGTTTGGAAGATTGGAGGGTCGATAGTTTTTATACAGCATTGCATTTAAAATACCTGCAAAAAAACTATTGGAAAACGAAATACTCTATTTCATTTCCAAGACTCCGACCGCATCAGGGAGACGTGATGCCCAAGGTCGAAATGACCGATTCTGATCTGGTTCAATTGATTTGCGCCTATCGCCTATTGGATGAAGACGTGGAGCTATCAATGTCCACCCGAGAAAGTGAAACTTTTAGAAACAACATTGTGAATTTAGGAATAACTTCCATAAGTGCAGAATCTAAAACCAACCCAGGAGGTTATGCGGTAGAACCCGAGTCCCTAGAGCAATTTGAGATTTCGGATGAAAGAAGCACCGAAGAAATCAAACAAATGATTCAATCGCAGGGATATGAAGTAGTTTGGAAAGACTGGGACAAGAGTTATTTTGAAATTGCATAAAATGAGTTTATCAGCAGCAGAGAAAGAGCAATATGACAGACACCTAATTCTTAATGAAATTGGTGAAGAAGGTCAACTAAAACTTAAAAAAGCAAAGGTGTTGGTCATAGGTGCTGGTGGTTTGGGTTGTCCTATCTTGCAATATTTATCCGCTGCTGGAGTTGGGACAATTGGCGTTGTAGATGATGACAATGTAGATCAATCCAATCTTCAAAGACAAATTCTTTACACCCATCAAGACATTGGTAAAAACAAAGCAGAATCTTCTGCAAAGAGGCTAAAATCATTAAATCCGTTTGTTGATTTTAAGGTTTATAGAACAAGACTTACCACCAAAAACGTTTTGAATTTATTTAAAAATTACGATCTAATTGTAGATGGAACTGATAATTTCCCTTCAAGGTACTTGATTAATGATGCTGCGGTGTTAACTGACAAGCCCATCATTTTTGGATCAATATTTAAGTTTAAAGGACAATTGTCTGTGTTTAATTACAAAAACGGCCCCACCTACCGCTGTTTGTTTCCCACCCCACCCAAAGCAAATGAAGTACCCAATTGTTCTGAAATTGGAGTTCTTGGAGTTTTGCCGGGAATTATAGGCAGCTTACAAGCCAACGAAGTCCTTAAAATTATTCTTGGTTTAGGAGAAATCTTAACTGGAAAACTATTGACTTTTGATGCATTATCAATGAATCAGAGGCTCTTTACCTTTAAAAAAAACCCTTCTATTTCAATTACAAAATTAGAAGAAGAATATGATTCTATTTGTGGAATTCCTCCCGCCGCAAAAGAAATAAGTTTTACGACATTTAAAAATCAAGCTTTTCAATTTAATGTACTCGATGTGAGAACAGCGAAAGAACGAAATGAATTTCACATCAAAAGTTTTCATATTCCTTTGAACGACCTGTCAGAAAGACACCACGAAATTTCGCAAGACAAAAAACTACTGGTTTACTGCAAGTCTGGTGTCCGAAGTGCTAGTGCGATTGCGATACTTCAAGAAAATGGTTTTAAAAATGAATTGGTGAATCTAAAAGGTGGCTTGCCTTTGGATATGTCTTGAACTTTACGGTTTTAAAAACTCTTCTTGTGAAATTTGGATGAAGTTCCCATCTTTTGAAGCGTCAAAAAAGAAGTCAAAAGTATGTCTTTCTCCATAATTGATTACAGTATGTTCTTTGTCCTCAAAATAAAACTCTTTTGACTTGTATTGTACATAAAGGCGTGTGATCGGAATTCCTGTAAATAGAAACTCATCATTATTTCGGATGTAAATGTGATTTAAATATTTTTTGTACTGGTCTCGAATGCATACAATAATGTCATGATCGACAGTGTTTCTAATTAAAAGAGCAGAACTTGAAATTTCGTAAATCACATCGGGTGGAAATTTATCTGCAAAGGTTTTATCACCCGTCTCACCTCTCTGGGAAAAGCCTAGTGAAAAAACTAAAAAGGTAAAAAAAAATAAATTATATTTAAATTTTATCATTTTAATTGAATTTATTTGAGGTTTATGATTTAGATAATTATTGCTTCAAATAGTTTAATTTAAATTAGAAATACATAAGAAATATATAAAAAATAAAATTGATACTTCACATGGCTTATCTTAAAATATTATTGATACTTATTTTTAGTACTACTTTAATTGCGCAAAGTAAGTTTGAAACCTTAAACATGCGGATGCATAAATTTGTAGACGATGAAGATCTAGCTGGTGTTCAAACATTAGTAATTAAAGACAATAAGGTTTTAAATTTTGACACTTATGGGTATTCGAACATTAAGGAACAAAAACCTTTAACAAAAAACAGTATTTTCAGAATCGGTTCCATGACCAAGTGTATTGTATCTGTTGCATTTATGAAGCTTTACGATCAAGGTCACTTTAATCTTGAAGATCCTATTAAAAAGTATATTCCAGAATTCAACAACACATTGGTTGATGATGGAAAGGGTAATTATGTTAAAGTTTCTAGGCCCATAAGAATCATCGACCTACTTCGTCATACTTCTGGCTATGGAAAATCTAATCCTTTTCTTACTGAAAAATTTAATCATCTAAAATCTTTTAAGTCAGCTGATCTTAAAACTGAGGTGGAAAGAATGAGTCAAATTCCTCTTTCCTGTGAGCCAGGTACTGTATGGAGATATGGGCCTTCGGTGAATATCTGTGGATATTTAATTGAATTAATCTCTGGGAAAAAACTTGACGAATTCCTGAAAGATGAGATTTTTGATCCGTTAAATATGACGGATACTTTTTTTGAGATTCCAGCGAGTAAATTCGATAGATTTACAACGCTATACATTAAAGACAATGAAAATAATATCGTTGAATTTGATCATCCGAATGATTCTTCTTTTACAAAAGAAGTAACTTTTTTTAACGCTGCAGGACTTATGGCTTCTACAATCAAAGATTTTTCTCAGTTTTGTAAAATGATGCTTAACAAGGGGGAGTTAAATGGTGTCCAAATTCTTAAATCTAAAACTGTTTTACTTATGGCTGAAGATCGTTTAAATGGAATCCCAAATGCTAAACCTTCTAATGCGAATCATAAACCCAATGCCTCTGTTGGTTTTGGATTGGGGTTTAATGTAATCACTGATATTCAAAAATATCCAATTGAAGGAAGTCTAGGAAGCTATGGCTGGCATGGATCTAATGGGACATATTTTAAAATTGATCCAAAAGAAAACTTAATACTCATTTTCATGACACAAATGAAGAGTTTTGAATATTCTCAAAAGGAAATATTCGAGTCAATGGTATACAAGGCTGTTTTATAAATATTAAGTCCTCTAAGAGTTCCTTTTATTTAAGTCTGTTTAGAAGGAAAACTGAGTTATGTCCGAGACAATAAAACCCTGTCCGCAATGTGATTCTCCATATGGTTATTTTTTAAAAGAGGAATGTTATGCCTGTCCGGAGTGCAGTCATGAATGGAACCCAGATGCTATCGTCGAAGCAATCGTTTTGATTGTCAAGGATTCAAATGGAAATGTTTTGGTCGATGGAGATTCGGTTATTGTCATAAAATATTTACCAGTTAAGGGTTCTTCCGCTACCATAAAAGGAGTGACAAAAGTAAAACGTATCCGACTTAGTGAAGGCGATCACAACATTAGCTGTAAAGTTGAAGGTTTTGGCTCCATGGCACTCAAATCTGAGTTTGTCATAAAGGTATAAAATATATTTACCTTGCGCTTATCTCATGCACTCCCCCTTTTACATGAAACAATTTATAGTTGTCCGCCAGGCCTTCTGAAACGCCTTTATTGCCATTTATAGTTACTTGTTTGTTCTTAATTGGAATGTAAACAATCGCAACTGAGTTTTCAGGTACAGATAAATAAATATCCATTCCATTTTTCACTTTTGTGATTTTGACGGCAACTTTACCAGCAACCGTTTCATTTCCAGTTTCTGCAAATTCAAGATTTCCCAATTGTGGTTTAACATAAAAAGTTTTCCATCCTGCGCTTGCAGGATAAAGTCCACAAACGTATTGGGACAGCAGCGTCAAACCTCCCCCACTCCAAGCGTGATTGTTAGTGCCCATGCCCGTTTGATCTCCTGAGCGTATGCGCGCTAGATCTGCTTGTTCTCCAAAGTTTTCGCTAAGTGTCGTCCATGGGGAAACATCCACCATATTGTAGAAACGTTTTTTCATTCTTTCCAAACCATATTCGGGTTCTTCCATAATAAATAGGGCCTCCAAAACATACTTCTCCATATAGGGACTAGACAATTCTGTAGACTTTAAAATTTTAAAAAGACTATTGTATTTCTCTTTATCTGCTAAGTCAGAGACAACTGCAAGGGCTTGGGCTCGATCGTCATATTCACCTTCATAGTCTTTGGTTCGGTATCCTTTTCCATCCCAAAACGTTGCGTTAAAGTTGTTTTTGAATATTCTCATTGCTTCGCGTGTTGCATTCGCTTGATCCATTTCACCTAACAGCTGAGACATATTGGCATGGCCTTTTAAGGCTAAATAATACCAGGCATTGAACCCCAACTGTTTGTCAATTTTCTTACCCCAATCGCCCCAATACCAATCTCCTTGCCTTTCGACTAACGTACCATCTGGTTTCAACTTCCACACATCAAGGTAGCGTTTAACACCTTCATAAATTTTTTCGATGGTGGCTTTATCTCCCGTATTTAAGTAATAATTCCAAAAACCATAATAACCCACACTTGCTAGCATCTGCCCAGGGAGCTCTTTGTTCCAGTTGCCTTGAGGAATTGGAGAGTAGATAGTTCCATCTTCTCGTTGCCAATGAATCAGTTCTAAGATTCCTTTTTTTGTTAAACTAGCAGCAGAAGGACTGAGCGCATAAAATGCCTCACCACTTTCATTAACCAAGTCGCCCCACCATTGGGCGCGCTCTCTATCTGGACAATCCATGTAAGTGTCTCGCATTGTCACATAGAGAGTCCTAACCGACTTTTGCCAAAGTCTTTCATAAAACTTATCATTGGTATTAAACCAACCGGAAAATGCTGTGTTAAATCCTGTTTCACGGTATTTAAGGGCGTTGATTTTCACTCCTTTAGGAATAAAGTACTTCATAACATGACCATTGATCCAACCCAAAGACTCGTATTTTTGCTGACCTTCTTTTGTGACGTATTCGGCACGAACAGAAGCTAAATCCCAGCCCATGTAATCCGTGTTATCGGTTTGCATTTTAATTATCAAACCAACAGGAGCATCAATGTCCAAAATTGGAGTAACATGGCTGTTATAGGGGAGTTTGCACACAATCCATTCTCCATTTCCCTCGGAGGGAATTTCCTCTGAATTTTCATAGGCCCTAACTCCATAGTTTTTCCATAATGGAACAGGCCTTAAAACCAAATTATTCCATGGAGCTGATGTTGCATACCCAATGATTAATGAGGGTCTATATCCTTTTAATTTAGCATTGGGTTTCACCCAATCAAAATCACCGTTTTGCGCATCAAATTTTATATTGGGCTCTGGTAATCTGAAATTAGGTCTAGGCCGTGAGGTGTCATCAAAGGCAATATTCAGCTTTGACAACCAACTTGTATTTGTGTAGAGACCAATCGCGTCAGATTCAAAGACCAATCCTGCTTGACCACTACTTTTGTGAGAAAAACCGTCCTTACCAAAATACCATACCAAAACCGCGATTGTATTATTTCCTTGTTCTAGGAATGATCCAATGTCTACTTCGTCGTAATAGGTATCGTTCGGGTTTGGGCCACGTTTTAATTGACCTTCAAAAACGATCATCTCTCCGTTAATCCAAAGCCAATATTTTGAATCACAGGCTATTTTAGCAATTACTTTTTCAGGAACGATCTTAAGATTGATCTCTTTTCTGAAATTTATCCAGGTATTGGATTCATTCTGAACATCTTTGGAGGTAATTCTATTAGCTTTCCAACTGTTTGATTGTCCAAAAGAAAAAATGCTGGTAAGCAAAGCAATGAATAATAGTCTTTTCATTTATTTATATTTTTAAAAAAATTAAGATAAATAAAACCAGATAGAAAGATAAAATTTAGTGATATTAAATAAAAAATATAATGATTCAAAGTTTTAAATCACTAATTTCCTTTGGTGTAATCTTCAAGAAATTTAGCCAAACCACTATCCGTTAAAGGGTGTTTTAATAGCCCTGTTATTGAAGATAGTGGGCCAGTCATCACATCAGATCCAATTTTGGCACAATTAATAACGTGCATGGTATGTCTTATAGATGCTGCGAGAATTTGAGTTTGAAAACCATAGTTATCATAAATCATTCTAATCTCTTCAATTAGCGTCAACCCATCCGTAGAGATGTCATCTAATCTCCCTATAAAAGGAGAAACATATGTTGCGCCAGCCTTAGCTGCTAATAGCGCTTGACCTGCAGAAAAAACAAGGGTAACGTTGGTTTTAACACCTTTATCTGAAAAATGTTTACAAGCTTTTACGCCATCTGCAATCATTGGTAGTTTTACTACAATTTGAGGATGCAATGTTGCCAATACTTCCCCTTCTGTTATCATACCTTCAAGGTCAGTGGAGATTACTTCAGCACTAACATCTCCTGAAACTAAATCACATATCTTGGTGTAATGTGCTAAAATGTTTTCCGCACCCGTGATGCCTTCCTTCGCCATCAATGATGGATTTGTAGTTACACCATCTAAAACACCTAAAGCTTCTGCTTCTGCTATATCACTGAGGTTTGCGGTGTCAATAAAAAATTTCATATTACAAGTGTTTTTAAAAGTTTATACAATTAAGAATTGAACTTACGTTTTTATTATTCCATCTTCTCTAAGTTTTTACCTTTCGAATTTGGATATTTAATTTCTGCAAATATAACTGAAAGATTTTTCATTTTTATAAAGAAAAAAGAAGATCCTTATTAGGAGAAATTAAAGCTTATTAAATTCCGTTTAAATAAATTACTTTTTGAAAATACTCTTGTTTTCATCATAAATAGGACTTTCTATTGCTAAGAAATCTAAAATACTGTGAAAAACATTATGTTGGTATAAAACTTCATTGTTCTTAAGTGTTTTGGCATCATCAGATAGCCAAACAATAAATGGAATTTCTAATTGTTCCATTGGTGCAATACTTGCGGGTATACCGTGCATGTATAAATTCTTTTCTCCTAAGGATTCCCCATGATCAGAAACATAAAACATGGCACTATTGTATTCTTCCAAACTCTTTAATTTCCCAATCAAACTAGACAAAATAAAGTCCGTATAAACAATGGTATTATCATACGCATTTATTAGTTCCTCTTGGGTACATTTTCCCAACTCAACGTTTTCACACACTGGTGTGAATTTGTTATATTGTGGAGGATACTTTTTGTAGTAAGTTGGTCCATGGCTGGTACTGGTGTGTAATACTAGTAAAATTTTATTTTTTTTACTTTCCAACAACTGCGTACTTAAACCGCTGAGTAATATTTCATCATACCCACATCCTTCACCTTCGCATAGTTTTTCTAAATCTCCTCCTCTTTGATAGTTGTCAATTTTAACAGTTGGCTCTCCCCAATTCGTAGTTCTCCAAATAACCTCTACATCATTTCTGAATAAATAGTTCGGTAAAATCTCATAGGATTCACTGCCATCCTTATATTCTAAAATACACTGAACACCACCAGTAGTATAGGTTGCACAAGACTCTGCTTTATAACTATAAACATTCTCTATCTTTGATAACAACGGATTTGTCTCCTTCTTATAGCCGTATAAAGAAAAGTTTTTACTTCGAGCAGATTCTCCAATGACAAGTACTGCAATAGATTTTTTATCATTCTCTATAGTAGCGTCTGGCAACAAAATTTGCTGCTTATTTTCTTTATTTTTGTGAATATAAAATCGAGAGGTATTCACAATATATGACCACGGCATAACCAAACCTCCTAAAGCTTTGGAATTTTTGTCAATCCACAACCAACTACTAGAATTGATATAAATAAATATTAAGACAAAAAACAAAGCTGAGCCAGTATGTACCAAAAAGGTTTTGATTTTTACTTTAACAGTTTTAATTTTAAAAAATAAAATACTGGGGATCACTCCTAAAAAAATTAAATACAGAATCAAGCTAAAAGAAAAGAAACTACTGGACTCTTCATAATTGGTATTGAGAACATTACCAATCATTGTTTTGTCAATTATTACTCCATAAGTAAATATAAAATATACAGCAATTCCATTTATATTGACTAAAAGAACCAGTAATACTTTACCAATAAAAGGTGCTATAAATAATATTACATAAAAAATAAGTGCGTTTAAAACTAAAATGGTAGCAATCAAACTGACGAGGGTTAAAACTCCATCCAAACTTTTATAGTCCAAATTATCCGTAGCGAATTGTAATAACGGCAGGTGGTATAGAACTAAATTAACACAACTAATTATTAATGAAACATAGCTTACTTTAATATTGTTTTTGAACATGAATCTTTATCAATAAATATAATGTTATAAAAATAGAAAATAGTGAAATATAAATCACCAACAGATTTTTGTCATAAA
This sequence comes from uncultured Flavobacteriaceae bacterium, assembly GCA_949372605.1. Taxonomy (GTDB): domain Bacteria; phylum Bacteroidota; class Bacteroidia; order Flavobacteriales; family Flavobacteriaceae; genus UBA8316. The sequence goes on along the minus strand of CASIAE010000006.1, from coordinate 5,314 downwards.
TTTCTTTGATAAGCGCAATGGCCCAAATAATTATAAAAAAAATTATAATATTATAATATTTTTTATTTTTAATCCAATCCCACCACCTAACTTTATTGTTCACTAAAATACCTGTAAGTGCACAGATGTATCCAATCGTACTGCCAATAAAAACATCAACTGGAAAATGCGCTCCTACTCCAACTCTTGAAAATGAAATAAATAATCCAACCACAAGAATAAAAACAGTCCACAATATTTTGAACTTAAATTCTTTGGGCATAAATGCAAACAGTAATAAAGTAATTACTGTAAAAGTTGTTATTGAGTGTCCCGATGGAAAACTTGAAAAACCGTTGTGGACTCTTCCTATAATTACAAAAAATTCATTATCAAGGATTTCTGCGGGTCTTGGAACGTCAAATATTTCTTTTAGTAAAAATGATGTTACTGTAGAAATTAGTGTGGTTGTAAATAGCGCACCCCAAAGTTTAGGAACATAAATAAAAAAACCAGTCAACAGCGGTAAAATTACTAATGGGTTTCCTAGTTGAGTTAAGTTAAATTGTAAACTGGGAAACTCAGATAATTCACTGTTAAGATAAAAGAATAACTCTTTTTGAATTTCAACATATCCTTCAACACTAAAAGCACTTTTTTGAAGTAGTGTTAAGGCAATGAAAGACAACAATAAAAAAGGAATAAAAAAGAATCTTAATTTTATATTGTTGAAGTTATTAATTACTAGAGCCTCCAGTTTATGGTTGTTTAAGCTAATCACTGTGAGTTCTTTTAGCAATAGTCAATGAGGTCTTTATTGCAAAAGTAACTCTTAACCCGTCAAGACTAAGTTCTAGCTTATCTATAAATTCCTTTAATCTGGTTGAAGATTTAGTCATAATTAAATTTCATTTAAGAATACTTTTTTTTAATTTTTAATTTTTCAAAAAATCAGCACCCCATTTTTGTCTTAACTCCCTCGCCAATTTAGTTATAATACTTTTATATAATTCTTTTTCGGCTAGATTATTTAATTCGAGGGGGTCAATGGAATGGTCGAATAACATTCGAGCATAGGCCTTGCCTTTATTGTCAGTCCACTCGGTATAAAATAAATCGTCTTTAATAAGAGTAACCGCGTCTTTAAATTTTGAAATCGCATAGTTTTTCTCTCTTTTGCCCGTTTCAATAACAGACACAAAACTCTCTCCATCAAGGTGAGAAGGTTTCTCAATGCCAGCTAAATCACAAAGTGAGGGATAAATGTCGATGTATTCGGTAATGACCTTTGTACTTATACCTTTAGTTTTTCCAGGAACTTTTACAATTAGAGGTGAATGTAAACTTGTTTCGAAAGTACTATGTTTACACCAAAGCATATGTTCTCCCAAATTCCAACCGTGGTCGCCCCATAATACAACGATGGTATTATTAGCTAAGCCAAGTCTTTTCAATTCATTTAAAACCTTCCCTATCTGAGCATCCACGTAACTCACACAAGCGTAGTAGCCATGAATTAACTCTTTAGCTAATTCATGATTTAAGTGCCCATTTTTAGGGATACCACTGTAATTTCTTAATTCACCATATTTATGAAAGGCTTTTTTAGGTGTTGATTCGGGCTGAATATAACTCTTTGGCAAGGCTATATTTTCCCGCTTATACATATCCCAATATTTTTGTGGGGCATTAAAGGGAAGATGAGGTTTTTTAAATCCTAAAGCTAGAAAAAAGGGTTGTTTACTATTATTTAGTTTGTTTAAATCAGTAATGCCTTTGTTGGCAATTTTACCGTCAAAATAAGCCTTATCGTCTACATTAGCTGATTCGCAAGCCAATCCTCGTTTTCCTTCAATAACAATTTGAAGGTTCTTCTCCAATTGATAGTCTAATCCGTTTCCTTTGGGACGCCATATTTCATGCCAAGCTTTGTTGTCGTCATCAACATGATGATAAATCTTACCGTTTGAAATAGTTCTGTACCCATTTTTTTTAAAATGCATGGGAAGAGACACTACTTCTGGTAAATCTATATCCTTTCTAGTACTATAAGTAATAAACCTTTGTCTGGAAGGTCTCGCTCCGGAAAGCAAACTGGCTCGCGAAGCTCCACAAGTTGGCACGTTGCAATAAGCGCGATTAAAAACTAAACTTTCAGCAGCCAACTTATCAATATTTGGAGATTTGATTTGACTTGCACCAAAACATTTAAGTTCAGGTCTCAAGTCGTCTACTGCAATGAATAATATATTTGGTTTTTTACTTTGTGCAAATCCAGGAGGGCATATTAAAAGTGAGTATAATATTAACCCCATTAATACATGCTTCGCTTTCATTGTTATTTATTTAAAATTAATTCTTTGTTTATTTGTACTTACTATTAACAGCCCTGAATAACGACTAACCTATAGCAGATTATGGCCATTTAACTCGCAAACCCTAAAAAGAAGATAAATTGACTTTTAAAGGGGTTTCGTATTCCTTTTTCATATTGTAAGGTAATTTCCAGATATTTCCTTCAAAATCACCAAAATAAAGTTCGCTTTTACTAAATTTATGTGAATCTCCATCAGCCCAAAAAAAGCAAAACGTTGTCTTTCCGTTTACTACTTTACGAACATATGAATGACTAAACTCACTGTTCAAGGTTAATTGTTTCTCCTTCCTCCAGCTATTGCCTTTGTCAGAAGATTTCCAGATGACGATCTCTCCACCAACTCCCCAAGCTTGTCGACCATTTTCGGTTGGTCCAACTATTCTCCATTCTTTGTCAGAAATAAAAAGACTGCCCATATCATAATTATGGTCACTCTGAGTAACAACTGTCGTTTTCCAGCTTTCACCATCCCATTTTGTTACACACCATTCGTAAGGTCCTCCGGGACGACCGGGTTCGTGACTAAAGCTTCGAATATAAAGACAGGCAGGGTTTCCATCGGGATCAAACTCCATGTCTTTTAAATATATATTTTTGCCTTGAGATGCATAATCAATTGCCCTGGAGGGTGACGACTTTTCAGTCAAAGGTATTTCTAGTTTTATTTCGTCAATCGTTGTCCACCTTTCTCCAAAATCAGCAGTTTGCACATAGTACAAATCTGTTCTTTTATCTACGTTTCCACTTGGATGACGGTTAAAAAAAGTCCCCAAAACCTTACCGTTATAAACATTACTTGTCTGATAGTGTCCAGATTCTTCACCTTTTTGAACTGGAATAGCAGCCAACATTTTATCATCTGTCCAATTAACTCCGTCCTGACTTGTTTCATAATATAATTGTCGTCTACCAGTATATTTAGTAAAAAAATGAAAGTATCCATAGTCCGTATTTCGGGGTTGCGGATAGGTCATTTCCTCTTCGGTTATTTGTTCAAACTCATCAATATTTAAGGGTTTGGTACTTTTATATTTAAATCCAGGACGTGTTTGACCACGACCACTCACAAACACCCAAATGTAATCATTGTCATCAATCATTATCGATGGATTATCGTGAGGGTCGTTAACACCTTGCTTATCATAAACCACAGTTGGCTTGGATACCATTCCGGTTTTGTGATTGAACACTCCAATCATGCAGAGTAGATAACGTTCGTTTTTAGATTTAGTGCCCCCATAAACAAAAAAAGTTTTGTTTGCCTTTTCTGAATAAATGGCAAGCGGAACATGTTTGGCTGTGTATGTTCCCAATGCACCTGAATATTTGTCCCCATCAGGATACTTTTGGCCGAGTTCAAACCAAATCGCACGATACCCCTCTATTTTTTTATTATTTAAGGATTGAGATTGCACAATCTGTGATTTTTTGATATGCTGAGAATATGAATTAAAAGTAAATAATAATATAGCAATAAGAATCAGCTTTTTCATAGTGTTGGTAATTAGATTAGTTAATATATGAAAATATAATTTAAATAAATAATCATAAAAAAAACTCTAGTTGGAATAGAGAGTTAGAAGAAAACTAACATCTAGTTTGGACCCATCTGGTTGAAGTTTATTTAAAATATTTACTAGATTGGAAGTAGGAGTTTCAAATTCTATTTGCTAAATGAATTCTTTTCAAATCCTACAATTCTATAAATTATTCCATTACTTTTCGTAAAAAGAAACACTTCTCCATCGTGATTAGTTCCAAATCTAAGATCAACTCTCAAATCATGGTTCATTTCTTTTAAGCTTATTTCTTCACCTTTAAATTTCAATCCTAAACCATGAATTGTAGTTTGCTTTCCTTGTTCGATTTCATCTACATTGGCAAAAAAAAGTGAACCCCTTGGAATGTCGCCAAAAATATATTTTCCATTTAAATCTGGGATTAAATCACTAGCATATACATAACCACCCGAAACGGCATTTCCCTCGTCATGATCATACTGTAAAACAGGGGGTATAAACTCAAGCTTATCTGTATCAATAGGATAAACCAATTCTGTATTTGCATTTGTATCAAATAAGAAGTTTCCTTCTCGATGAGGCCATCCATAATGTCCTCCCTTTTGAGCTAAATTAACTTCCTCTATACTATGTTCACCAATATTTGTTATGAACATTTTATTAGAGCCGTTTTGATCCCAAGAAAAGCGTTGCGGATTTCTAAATCCTCTCAACCAAACTTCCGACAAACCTTCTTTCTTCATAATAAAGGGATTATCCTTCGGAATAGAATATTGACCGTTTTTACTGTTACCTTTTTCTGGGTTAATTCGCAATACACTTCCCCATATAAAATTCGGATTATCACACAAATACGAATACCCTGCCAATCCAGATCCACCATCTCCAACGCCTATGTAGAGGATTCCAAAGTCTAAATCACCTGATTTTGCCAAAGGGTTAAAAGCAATTTCTTGTAATCCATGTATTTGGGTAACCATATCTATCCGTAAAAGCTCTCTTTTTGTTCCTGAAAAAACCGAAACTGAGGGCGATTTTGTCTCCCATTCACTTAATACCCATTGTAATTTTACGGGTATATTGTCAGGAATTGGAAATCTGCTTTTTTTATTTTTGAAGTCTCGGTATGTGTAGTGTATAAACGACCATTTTTATCGAAATTTGGATGAAAAAGCAAAACTTCCTAAACCTGTTCCAAAACCAGGAATACTTATGAAGTTTTCTTCTAGCTGATTAAAATCCATGAAAACAGAAGTTCTATCATTTATAATTTCGTAAAGTTTTCCCCCTTAAATCACTAACAAAATAACGTTCCTTACTTTTTGATTTGATGGTTTCTAACTTATTAATTCTTGTCCTAGGAAATTCTTTAGAACTCGGAGGAATAGTTAACCATTCTTTTACTACCAAACTATATCCTGAAGGGATTATTTTTTCT
>CASIAE010000005.1 GCA_949372605.1 uncultured Flavobacteriaceae bacterium | reverse complement strand
TTATTTTCAAATACTAGTGGAAATAATAATATTGGTGTTGGTACACAAGCTTTATTTTCAAACACTACGGGGGCTAATAATATTGCAACAGGGTATAAGGCTTTTTATTCAAATACTACAGGTAATAATAATACAACTCTGGGATATACGACCTTATATTCAAACACTACGGCAAGTAATAATACTGCGATTGGGTATAAAGCTTTAAATAGAAATACTACTGGGGAAAATAATACCGCTAGTGGTGGCCTTGCTTTATTTTCAAACATAACAGGTTCTTATAATACTGCTAATGGTTACGCTGCTTTATATTCAAACACAACAGGGGATGAAAATACTGCTAATGGTGATGGGGCATTATACTCAAACACTACCGGGATAGAAAATACTGCTAATGGTAAAAATGCTCTATTTTCAAATACCACAGGGGTAGAAAATACTGCTAATGGTTATGAAGCTTTATACTCAAACACCACTGGGGAAGAAAATACGGCTAATGGATATGAGGCTTTATACTGGAACACTACAGGAAATAATAATACTGCTAATGGTCTTAATGCTTTATACTCAAACACTACAGGGAGTAATAATACTGCTAATGGGATGACAAGTTTATACTTAAACACTACAGGGGTAGAAAATACCGCTAGTGGTGCATATGCTTTATATTCAAACACTACAGGGAATGGTAATACCGCTAATGGTTACACTGCTTTAAATAAAAATACTACAGGGGCTTATAATACCGCTAATGGTTACTCTGCTTTAAATAAAAACACCACAGGTTCTTATAATATAGCTAATGGTGCATATGCTTTATATTCAAACACTACAGGGAATGGTAATACCGCTAATGGTTACTCTGTTTTAAATCAAAACACTACAGGTTCTTATAATACCGCTAATGGTTACACTGCTTTAAATCTAAACACTACAGGTTCTTATAATACCGCTAATGGTAACGCTGCTTTAAATCTAAACACTACAGGGAATGGTAATACCGCTAGTGGTTTCCGTGCTCTAACTTCAAACACTACAGGTTCTTATAATACCGCTAATGGTAACGGTGCTCTATCTTCAAACACTACAGGTTCTTATAATACCGCTAATGGTAACGGTGCTCTATCTTCAAACATTACAGGGGCTTATAATACCGCTAATGGTACATATGCTTTAGATCTAAACACTACAGGGAATGGTAATACCGCTAATGGTTACACTGCTTTAAATAAAAACACTACAGGGGCTTATAATACCGCGAATGGTTACTCTGCTTTAAATAAAAACACTACAGGTTCTTACAATACCGTTAGTGGTGCATTTGCTTTAATCGAAAACACCACAGGATCTCAAAATACCGCTAGTGGTTTCTATGCTTTAAATCTAAACACTACAGGGAATGGTAATACCGCTAGTGGTTACTCTGTTTTAAATAAAAATACTACAGGGGCTTATAATACCGCTAATGGTTTCTATGCTTTAAATCAAAACACTACAGGGAATGGTAATACCGCTAGTGGTTTCCGTGCTTTATATAGAAACACTACAGGTTCTTATAATACCGTTAATGGTTACAATGCTCTAAGAAATAATACTATTGGAAGCAATAGTATCGCAATAGGGTATAGTGCTTTGTTAGGAAATGTGTCAGGAAATAATAATATCGGAATTGGTAATCAGGCTCTATTTACAAACACCACAGGATCTCAAAATACTGCAATAGGTCATTTTGCAAATGTAAGCGCTGTAAATTTAACAAATGCGACTGCCATAGGTGCAAATGCAACTGTAAATAATAGTAATAAAATTAGACTTGGAGATTCAAATGTGACAGTGATAGAAGGTCAAGTAGCCTTCACAAATGTTTCAGACAGAAGGTTAAAAGATAATATTCAAGAAACGAAGTACGGTCTCAACGAAATTTTAAAGTTAAAGCCAGTACATTATACACTAAAATCAAATGGTTTGGAGCAGCTAGGGTTTATTGCTCAGGATGTTAAACCATTAATTCCAGAGGCAGTTATTGGCTTGGAAGGTAATATTGAAAAAGGAGAGACTTTAGGAATAACATATAGTTTATTAATCCCTGTTTTAACAAAAGCAATTCAGCAACAACAGCAAATAATTAACGACTTATTAAGTAGAATTGAAAAATTAGAAAAGCAATAACAGCTTATTTATGAAAAATATTTTGTTTTTACTTTTAATTTCGTTCTCAATAGCCAAAGCGCAAACCGTTTTTATTGGCTCAGATACTAACGAAAAGCTTTTTATCGCCAATGGAACTAGTTTCTTCACCCAAGGGTTAACAATAACTCCTAGTGTAGATTTTATTTTTTCGAACAATAAGATTAGCTTCATAAATACAGTGAGTAATACGATAGGTTCTGCAATTAATAGGTCCTATTTGTTTTCTAGCGTAACTAATTCGTTTACTGGAGGTTTAAAAATAACATATCAGGATAGTGAACTAAATGATGAAACGGAGTCAGATTTAAATCTAGTATTATTCTCCGAAAACCAATGGGATAATCAAACTACAACAGAAAGTAGTACTATTTCTAATTTCATTTTATCCAGCGTAGCTAATAAATCATTTAATGAAATTACATTAAATTCAAACTCCGCACCCACCAACATTAAATTATCCTCTTCTTCCGTTAATGAGAACCTTAGCTCAGGCACTACAGTTGGTTCATTATCTACTATTGATTCTGATATTGGATCTACTCATACATACACTTTAGTTTCTGGAAGTGGTGATACGGATAATTCTAGCTTTAGTATTAGTGGTAATAATTTATTAACAGAAACAGCCTTTGATTATGAAACTAAAAATAGTTATTCTATAGTTGTCCAATCTACTGACGGAATAGCTACTTACTCTAAAACATTTACTATTTCTGTGGTGGATGTTGATGAAGATACAGACGGCGATGGTATAGCAAACAGCAAAGATAATTGTCCCATGATCGCCAATAATAATCAATTAGATACAGATGGTGATGGTTTAGGTGATGTATGTGATTCAGATGATGATGGTGATGGTGTCGAAGATTATCTGGACAACTGCCCTTTAACATACAATATTTATCAAATAGATACAGATGGTGATGGCATAGATGATTCTTGCGACCTAGATGCTGATGATGACACCTATCTTGATGCGCAAGATGCTTTCCCACTTGACGCCACAGAATGGCTTGACACCGATGGCGATCAAATAGGAGACAATACAGACACTGATGATGACAATGACAACTATCTAGACACTGATGAGATTGCCTGCCAGAGCGACCCTCTTGACTCCAGTAGTTTGCCCCTGGATTATGATCAAGACCTTTCTCCTGACTGTATAGATGATAATGATGATAACGATTACTGTTTAGATATTGAGGACGACTTTCCCCTCAACAAGAATTTATGTAAAGATTGTGATAACGATCAGATTGATGATCGTTATGAAGTAGACAAGGACAACGACGGGGTTTTGGATAATTTCGATGCATTTCCATGCGACCCTAACGAATCAAAAGACACCGATGGAGATGGAATAGGAAACAACGAAGATCAGGATGATAACAACGATGGATTTCCAGATGTTGGATTAATTATCTCTAAGGTAGTTACCCCTTATGAAACAGGATTAGAATCCACATGGAAAATCATAAATATTGATCAGTATCCTAACACCCAGGTGAAGAGTTTATGCCCCAGACGGCAGTTTGGTTTATGAGTCCAATAATTATCAAAATGATTGGGCAGGAACCAATATCAGTAACGGGAATTTACTGCCTACAGGACCTTATTATTTTAGGATTTTAGCAACAGGAATTAAAGTAAAAGAAGGCTGGTTATACATTTTCAATTAAGAATTAGATGATAAAAAACACAGTATTAGCGTCACTACTTCTAATAAGCATCAGTGGTATTGCCCAGGTAAACGAGAACATGCTCATGGAGCGTTTTAACATGAATGCATTTAACCCAGCTTATGTTGGAAGTGAAGGAAGAGAGATCTCCTTCACCACGCGCTCTACCTGGAAAGGGGTAGCAGACGCTCCGAAGATTAATTATTTGTTCTATAGCGGAAAGACAAAAAACAATATTTCTTTTGGAGCATCGGTGATCTCCAACAAGGTTTATATCGACACCAGAACCCAATATGCTATAGACGCAAGTTATCAGTTAGAAATGGGTAAGGGCTACAAGGTGTTCTTAGGAGTTAAAGCAGGGGCAGGAACTAAAAACACAGACTTGGACGCCTTAGAGCGGATCACTACTATTGCTAATCCTTCGATTGCCACCAAAGGCAATGCAATGTATCCTGTCTTTGGATTCGGCGCCTTGTTAAAATCAGAAAAGTTTTATTTATCGGCCTCAATCCCAAATGTTCTTAACCCGGAGAAGTTTGTGGATGAGGATACTTTCATAGGATCAGAAAAGCCGGTGACTTACTTACTGGCAGGAACGTCGATCAATACAGGAGTGTTTGGATCAAAAATGAAACCATTTATCAGCACCAAGCTTATCCCAGATGGAGAGAATCAAACCCATATTGGAGGAACTCTTGATTTTAAAGATGCCTTAGAAATTGGAGGCGGGTATAAGAGCACAGGTTATGCTAATGTACTTCTGATTGTGAAAACCAAGCTTGGACTCACAGCAGCTTATGCCTATGACTTTGGTATGTCCAAAGGATCTGCCGCGATGACCACAAGCGGATCAGAAATCTTTTTGAAGTTTAAGTTTTAATATCCAGTGAGATCATCTGATTTGAGAAAAACTAGATTCCTAGCATTCTTATGATTATTCAGTAGTTTAACCCATGTCATGTTAAATCATAGATTCAGAGCGTAACAATTGGTCAGAAGAGAATAAAATCTATTTGGTCTTAAGGATTTGAAGTTATTAATGCCATAATTTACTTAAAATGATATGGCCATTTTAGGGATATGTTCCCCAAGTCATTCTATTAAAGTTTCTTAGTGATGAACCTAGAAATGCAATTGGTTAGTCAAAACAGTTATTACATACCAAACAGTTAGGTCTTAGTGGGCATATTACTTTATTAAATATATATTTGAAACAGCTAATAAAATATGTACAAATATATCATTGTAAACACTTTCTAAAAAAGATTAAATTTTGAAGTCAAAATTAATTTCAATAACTACATTGATTATTGCGGGAGAAGCAATTTTTTTATTGCCTTTTATTGTGATGAGAGTTTTTAAACCAATAATACGAGAAGTCTTCCTGATTTCTGATATTGAAATTGGACAAGCACAGGCTTTTTATGGCATAACGGCTTTGTTTTCCTATTTTTTTGGTGGATTTATAGCTGACAGGTGGGAAGCTAGAAAGCTATTGTCGATCTCGTTAATACTAACGAGTATTGGAGGAATAGTAATGATCTCTATTCCTACAATTGGAATATTCAAAATTATTTATACACTTTGGGGTATTTCCACAACATTTCTTTTTTGGGCAGCACTAATTAAAGCAACACGGCAGTGGGGAAATGAAAACAACCAGGGGCTTTCATTTGGTTTATTAGATGGAGGAAGAGGACTTTTTGCGGCATCTATAGCTTTTTTTGGAGCAACTATTTTAAGTTATTTGTTTCCAGAAGATGCTGCTTTGGTAACCTATGAAGATAAAAAGATTACTCTACAATTTATATTTGCAGTTATTACCGCTGTAGTTTTAATAATTGGCGTTTTTGTTTGGTTTACACTTCCAGGCGAAACTATTAATTCAAATAAAAAAACTCTTTTTAGTTTTCAACTAGTATTTACTTTGTTGAAAAAAAGAAAAATAATCTTTCATTCTTTAATGATTTTATCTGCTTATAGTGCATATAAATTAACTGGTGTTTTTGGAATTTACGCAAGAGATGTCTGGAGTTTTAGTCTTGAAAACGCAACTTATTTCGCAGTTATGATTCAATTCTTACGACCAATCATCGTAATTTTAATTGGAAGTGTTGCGGATCATTTTTCTCCATCAAAGGTTATGATTCCTTGTTTTATTTGCATTTTATTTTCATCTTTAACAATTGGACTGGGAGGTAGTGAAACAAACTACTTTATGATTTATTTTTATTTATTTATACTAATTGCCCTAGGTACATATTCTTTGAGAGGACTATATTTTGCGTTAATTGAAGAAATTAAAGCACCTATTCAAGTAACTGGAACGCTTGTCGGGATAATTTCTGTGATTGGTTTTACGCCAGACATATTTATGTCTCTCTTAATAGGCTACATGTTAGGCAATGATCCAACTGTATTGGAATACCAAAAATTATTCACATTATTCACATTATTTCCATTATTAGGAGTTGTTTTCGCCTATTTGTTTAAAAAAACAGATATTATATGGGAGTGAAAAAAAATAATTCCTTTAGATTAGCCATCCAAAAGGAGCTATCTATATCCGGATTTTATAACTCTATTTATAAATAAATTTAACCTAAACGGAAGGTCAAAAATGTTTATATTTAATTACCTCGTATATTATGGTTTAATAGTTAATAAAAACTTATATAAATTATATTAATAGGGGCTTACCCTCAGCACAAATAAAGATTAAAATGAAAAATATTACTCTACTTTTTTTTGCTTTATATCTCTGCAATTTAAATTCACAAAACATTGAATTATATGAAAAAGAGACTTTTATCTTTGAAAATGATACACTTAATTACAGAATTTTAAAACCTTTAAATTACGATCCAAACAAACAATATCCTGTTCATTTATTTTTACACGGATCAGGAGAAAGAGGAAAGGATAACTCTTCTCAACTAACGCATGGTGGATCTCTTTTTTTGAAAAAAGAAAATAGAGAAAAATATAATTCTTGGGTAATATTTCCTCAATGTTCAAAAAATGATAGATGGCCAAGTATATCATCTGACCTTTGGGACCAAGTTTTTGAAAATAAAATAAAAAAGCCTAACAAAAGTCTCGGACTTGTTATAAGGTTGATGGATGAGTTTATAGAGAAAAAAGATGTTGATAATCAAAGAATATACTTAAGCGGCTTGTCTATGGGAGGTATGGGAGCCTTTGAAATTCTTTATAGAAGGCCAGATATGTTTGCTGCTGCAACGCCTATTTGTGGTAATGGAATTACACAATTAGCTAAGCTATTCGCCAATAAAGTTCCCGTCTGGATTTTTCATGGTTCTGATGATAAAGTTGTTAGTCCTAAATATTCTTTAGAAATGGCAAGGGCAATAATAGAGTCAGGTGGCAGTCCTAAAATGACTTTATATGCTAATGTTGACCATAATAGTTGGGACAATGCCTTTGCAGAAAAAGATTTTTTAAAATGGATTCACTCTAAAACAAAAAAATAATGAGCTTTAATAAGATTACCTATATCTTGACTAAAATCATTAAATAAAAGTTTGTTAAAAAAACTCCACCTCTTTAAAATAAATCTATTTCCTTTTAGGACTCATATGCTATAAAAAACAATAAACTTAAATTAATGTCAAATAAAGACAGTTATGAAAAAGATCATTTTTCCTTTAATAATAATTCTATTTGTTTGTTTTTGGCAAATTGATCAATCTTATTTGTTCGTAATTAAAAAATCATCTAATAAACCAAATATTTTACTGATCGCAGTAGACGATCTTAATGATTGGATTGGTGTTTTGGGAGGGCATCCTCAGGCTAAAACTCCAAATATAGATCGACTGGCTGCTAGAGGGATAATTTTCAGTAATGCTCAATGTCAGTCTCCAGTTTGTAATCCATCTCGGGCTAGTTTAATGACATCTTTGTACCCAAGTACTTCAGGTATTTATTTTTTGAACCCGGATCTAAAAAAATCACCTATAGCACTTCAAAACAAACTGATGCCCCAGCGTTTTAAAGAAGAGGGTTATAAAGTTTTTGGCGCTGGTAAAATTTTTCATAACAATGGAGGCCAAAATGAGTCATATATACCAAATTATGCTGGAAATTTTGGTGGTTTTGGACCCATGCCTAATGAAAAAATAACTGATTATCCAGGACATTCACTATGGGACTGGGGTGCTTATCCTGAAAACGACGAGGATATGCCAGACTATCAAATTGCAGATTGGGCAGAAAAAATATTAGCTAAAAAGCAGGAAGAGCCATTCTGGATGGGTGTAGGTTTTTATCGTCCGCATGTTCCCCAGTTTGCCCCACAAAAGTGGTTTGATATGTATCCCATTGAAACCATCCAACTTCCTAAAGTTAAATCAGATGATTTATCAGACATACCTTCTTACGGAATAAATATAACTAGGCTGAATCACGTTTCTCCATTACATGAATGGGTTAAAGAAAACGACCAATGGAAATCCATAGTGCAATCCTATCTAGCCTGTGTAAGCTTTGTAGATGCGCAAATTGGAAGAGTACTCAATGCTTACGATAAAGGGGATTATGGAAATAATACTTACATAGTCCTTTTTAGTGATCATGGCTTTCATCTTGGTGAAAAAGAACGATATGCCAAACGGAGTTTGTGGTCAGACGGAACTCGAGTTCCATTAATAATTGTTGGGCCAAAAATACCTGAAGGGAAAGTATGCGATAATCCAGTTCAGCTATTGGATATCTATCCAACTTTATTGGAATTAACAAACTCAGAAGCAGATCCCATGCTCGAGGGAAATTCTTTGGTTCCCTTGCTGAAAAATGTTAAGTCAAAATGGCCTTACATGGCCCGTACTAGTTTTGGTCCAGGTAACTATGCCATTGTCTCAGAGGAATATAGATTTATTCAATATAACGATGGAACAGAAGAAATTTATCAAATTGAAAATGATCCAAATGAATGGGATAATTTAATTAATGACCCTAATTTGAAAGAAGTAATTGCAAAACATCGAATTGAAATCCCAGTAAATAGACACGAAATTCTTGGGAAAGGTTCAACTGGTCATAAATCTTACAGTGCAAGTGAAAAAAATAAAATTCAGTAAAATTGATTATTTAATTTATCGCTAAGGCTTATCTTATAAATTGTTCGCTTGACTGTATTATCGTCTTCGAGGATTTTGCGGGAAACCTTATTAAACCTATTTAATAAGTCATTTCTGGAAATAGATTCATTACACAGATCTCGTTTGTATTCTTTAATATTTATTAATTCTTAACAGCATATTTCTTTAATAATTCTAATGAAGCATATTGCAATGTTTTTTCATGCGTTGCTTCCAAAATAATATATGGTGCTTTACCTGCTTTTTCGGCTTCTAGCCATCGCGAAACACATAAGCACCATTTGTCACCAGATTTCAATCCTGGAAATTGCCAATGGGGTATTGGCGTCATCAAATCATTCCCCTTTGATGCCGAATAGTCTAAGAACTCCTGCGAGACCAGTGCGCAAACCGTATGTGTTCCGGTATCTTGCGAAAGTGTTCTACATAGACCATCTCTAAAATAACCAGTAGCAGGATTCGTGCAGCAGGAGAAGAGGGGTTTTCCGAAAACATTTTGTTCCATAACTCAAAATTATTAAAAGCAAATGTGATTCCATCTAAAAGCATACTATTTATTTAACTTACTCTCTAATATGAAAAAAAAGGCCATTCTTTTCATAAATAAGAACTGTATTTTTAAGATTAATGCAATCTATTTTAGTATTACTTTTGAAATTAAGTGTTAAAAGTATAAATTAGAGGAAATCATATAATTTGGAGTTAAGACTAGTTGAATTTAAAAGATATTTAATTAGAAACATTTGCTTTAAATATTCAAAATGAAAACATTATGAACACCTGACATTAAATCAGGACACATTTATTCTTTATAAAAACTAAAAATGATGTCAAAAATAAAATATTTTGGAGTTTATATTGTACCTATTTTAGGTTTAATAACTTTCAATTCTTCTGGTATAATTGCCTATTTAGGTTTGTTTTTTTTATATGTTTTGGTCCCTTTATTTGAGCAGATAATTACTCCAAATACCCATAATTTAAATCAACTTGAGAAAGAGCTATCTCGAAAAGATTCTTTCTTTGATTGGATCCTTTACATTTCGGTCCCTATTCATCTTTTTGTTGTATATCAATTTTTGATTACCATCTCTAATCCGATTTTACCTCTTTCAGACATGATTGCTAACATTCTAATGATGGGTACAATTCTCGGAATAAATGGAATAAATATTGGTCATGAATTAGGTCATAAAACTGATCATTTAATAAAACAAGTTTTGGCCCATATAATGCTTTTAACTTCCATTCAAAACCATTTTATTCCTTATCACAATGGAGGCCACCACAGAGACGTTGCTACACCAGATGATTTAACCTCTGCAAAAGAAGGTGATATTTTTTACTTTTTTGCCATTCGATCTCAAATTGGTGGATATTTCAAGACCTGGAAATTAGAAAAAAATCGATTGATAGCTCAAGGTAAAAACACAATATATAATCCAATGATTGTTTTTACTTTACTACCATTTATTTTGTTTTATTGTGTTTTCATTTTTTTTGGTTTAAAAGTAATGTTCCTGTATTTTATTACATGTGTTTATGGTATTTCAGTTTTAGAATCACAAAATTATTTTTCACATTATGGACTAAAAAGAAAATTAAATAAAAATGGAAGATATGAAAGAGTAAAGCCGGAACATTCTTGGAATTCTGATCATGTCATTGGTAGAGTATTACTGTTTGAATTATCCAGACACTCTGATCATCATCATATGGGCGCAAAGCCTTATCAATTACTTGACTCTAAAAAAGACAGTCCTATTTTGCCTTATGGCTACCCTTTGATGCTCATTCTTTCTTATTTTCCATTTGTATTTATTCCTTTAATGAAAAAACATCTAGAATTATATTCCAATAAAATATAGACATTAAAACATCAGAGGTAATAACTAGTGGCAGGATTTTAAAATGAAATGAGTTTGTTGCCAAAAAGATTTTAACCTAAAGATTAAAATTATTGACACATACCTTATTTCCATTAATTTGAAGGATACTATTAATTTAGAGTTTAAATAGATTAGAATCTTTTGAAAAAACTCCATACTTCTTTTAGTATGTTTTTATTTTCAATACAAAGTTGTATCGAAACACATTTAACTATAAGAGAATCATTATAAACCGTGTATTACATAGGATTTGATATCGGAAGTTTCTCAGTAAAATTAGCACTTGTCGACGCTCTGAGCGGAAATAAAATCATTGCGCTTCATGAACCTCAAGAAGAAGTGGCCGTCACTGCCCTACAATCCGATTGGACAGAACAAGATCCCAATTCTTGGTGGTTATATGTTTGTAAGGCAACAAAAATTGTGATTAAGGAAGTAAACGTGTCGGTAAAAGAAATTTCTGGAATTGCTATTTCCTATCAAATGCACGGTTTGGTTGTGGTTGAAAAATCAGGAGTGCCCCTGAGGGATTCAATTTTACTAACTCTTGAACTTTATTAGGTTGTTTTCCATACTCTCTAATTAAGAAACTCAAACCAAAACTATCCCCCGATAAGATTACAAAGGTTCCATTTTTATAATAAGGACTTGGTACATCAAAATCATTTTTCTTAACATTAAGAAGTTTTACTTCAATTTAGAGAATCAACAGACATGATTTCAATAGTCTCTTGAGAATCATTAATTGAAGCTTTAATAGATTGATCAGAATTATCATTCATGTCTCAAAAGCATAGAAAAATCAAATAATTGACTATTATATTTTTCTAATAAACTAAAAAACTACAATCCTAATTGAAATTTTTAAACTATTCGATTAACTCTAAAGTCGCGATAACTGGGTGATGGTCAGAAGCCCACCCATCTAAAGGTGTTTTTTCGTATAAATGTTTGGCACTTTTTACTTTTATTTTTTTTGTAAAAATATAATCTATCCTGTGTCCTGCATTTTTTGAGTTTCCAAAACCATTTGTTGTTCCATAAAAAGGATCAGTTTTAGGAAGTGCTTCTTGGACATCGTAAAAGTTATTTTGGAGCAATTTAATTGTGGAGGTTTCGGGGGTTAAATTAAAATCACCTGTTAGGATAACAGGAAGTTTTTCAGTGTTCAGATTGTTTATTGTTTTAATAATTAGTTGAGCAGATTTTTCTCTTGCCAAATGACCTCGGTTATCAAAATGTGTATTGAAGACCCAAAATATTTGATCATTTTCTTTATTTTTAAATAAACCATAAGTGCAAATACGTTCCATCGATGCGTCCCAGCCAACCGAAACCGTATCAGGTGTTTCAGATAGCCAAAAAGTATTAGATTTTAAAACCTGATGTTTGTTTCTATCGTAAAAAATGGGGCTGTATTCCCCCTCGGCTTTTCCGTCGTCACGGCCCACTCCAATATAATTATATCCGCTTAATATTTTTTGTAAATCAATCAATTGTGGTTGTTTGACTTCTTGCATTCCAATGAAATTAGGCGCTTCATTTAAGATTAATTGACCAACTGTTTCTCTGCGATTTTCCCAAATATTCATTCCGTCATTTGGATTGTTATAGCGTATGTTATAAGAAATAACTTTAATTTCTTTTGCACACGAAAGGATAAGAAAAGTAAATAGTAGGATGATTTTTTCCATAATTTTTAATGAAAGATATGAAATATTCAGATTTTTGAAATTCATCAAATAATGCAATGCGTTATTTAAAACTTCATTTTTGTATATTTAACTTTATAAATCACTTAATAGAATTAGACATGAGAAATTTTATTATTTCAATTTACTTTGTTTTATCGATCATAATTAACTCTTTTGCACAATCAAAGACTTCTACCACAATTAAGACGGAAGCATTAGTTCCGGAATTTAAACTTCCTGAACTCTTGATTTCAGAAAATGGGAGTCAGATTAAAACCAAAGAAACTTGGGAGCAAGTTCGTAGACCTGAGATACTTGAACTTTTCGCAAATCAGGTTTACGGAAAAGTGCCGGGAAAATTAACTTTTCATAAAGCAGAGGTTTTAGACTATAGCGATCAAGCTTTGGGAAATAAAGCCATACGAAAACAAGTTGCTCTACATTTTAAAAAAGGATCAAAATCTATTCTAATAGTCGTTTTGATGTACCTGCCCAAACGGGTTAAAAACGCTCCTGTTTTTTTGGGGTATAATTTTTCTGGAAATCATGCGGTCCATGCTGATCCTGCAATTTTGATAGGTGCTAAAACACTTGCGCAACTAAGTCCTAGCGAATTGTCTAAGTTAAAGCCCGATTCTAGAGGAAAAAGAAATTCTAGGTGGCAAGCGGATAAAATTGTTGCAGCGGGTTACGGTCTTGTAACCGTAGATTACGGGAATGTTGACCCAGATAAAAATGATTTTTCAGATGGTATTCACATTCTTTTTTATGAAGAAAATCAAAAAAGTCCTGAGCCTCACCAATGGGGATCGTTAGCTGCTTGGGCTTGGGGAATGTCTCGGGTGATGGATTATCTCGAAACGGATACTTTGGTTGATGAAAAAAGCGTAATTCTTTTTGGACATTCAAGATTGGGTAAAACAGCTCTTTGGGCTGGCGCTTCAGATTCTCGATTTAGTATTGTAATATCAAATAATTCGGGTTGTGGAGGTGCTGCACTTTCTCGGCGAAGGTTTGGCGAAAAAGTTTCGAATATCAATACGAAATTTCCCCATTGGTTTGCAAAAAACTTTCATCAGTACAATGAAAATGAAACGGATTTGCCAATTGATCAGCACATGTTAATTGCATTGATTGCCCCTAGACCTGTGTATGTAGCGAGTGCCAGCCTCGATCTATGGGCAGATCCGAATGGAGAATTTTTAAGCGCGAAAGCAGCTACGCCAGTTTATGAGCTTTATGGGAAAAAGGGAATTGAAGTTGATCAGCAACCTGCTGTTAACACTCCCATTCACAATATGATTGGATATCACTTAAGAGAAGGGAAACACAATGTGACAGATTACGATTGGGACCAGTACATCCAATTTTCGAACTTACATTTACACTAAATCCTCTTAGTCTATCACGGCAGTTCCCCACCAATCTTTATTTGGGATGTATTCTTTGTTAAGCATTAAGGATCTTTTTTCTTCTAGCTTTTCTTTTAATTTTAACTTGTATCCCTCCAGCCATTCTTTCTCTTTATCAGGATCATGCAATGGATCAATAACAGGAATTTTAGCCTGTGTAGCTTCTAACCATTGATCAAGTTTTTTTATTAAATCTGTCGCAATTCTGGGGTTATCTAAAATGATGTCATCTTTTTCTCCGATATCTTTATTTAAGTCATACATCTCGTAAAACCCAGTTTCCCAGTATTTAATAAGTTTCCATTTTCCTTCTCGAATAATCGAACTGGGGTCTCCCCCTTGGTTTCCATAATGCGGATAATGCCAAAATAAAGGTCTGTCCATAAAAGGTTCATTTTTCAATAAAGGCATTAAACTTTTCCCGTCCATATCCAAAGTATTCTCAATGCCTGCAAGTTCCAACAAGGTTGGAAACAAGTCTATTCCCAAAACAGCAGTATCAATTTTTTTACCAAAACCCTTCAGTTGAGGTGCCTTAATAAAGAAAGGAATACGTGTTCCTGCCTCCCATTGATAACCTTTTCCACCTCTTAGTGGACGATTGCTTGTAGAGAAATTGTCTCCTGAAGCGACACCTCCGTTGTCTGATACAAAAACCACTATTGTATTGTCGTCTAAGTTAAGTTCTTCAAGGGTATTGAGAACCTGTCCTACTGCTTCGTCTGTCTGTTCTATTAAGCCAGCATAGACTGGGTTGTCTTGTTTTATTCTTATGGGGAGTCTTCGCTCCATTTCAAATCCCTCTTTCAAGACTCCTTGATTTTCAGCTTTTTTTCTATACTTCTTCCACCTTTCTTGTGTGGTTTGAATCGGAGAGTGTACCGCATAAAAGGAAAGATAGGCAAGAAAGGGTTTATTTTTATTAGTACTTATAAAACTTGAAGTCTCCTTGGCCAGCTTCATCGATAAACTCATCCCTGCCTCTTTTGGTTGGTCTTCTATGTATTGATTGTTAAAGGGGGAAAAATACCTCCCTGAAGCGGGACTTCCTTTTCTAAAACCTCCAACATTAATGTCAAAACCATGATCTGTTGGAAGGGACTTTTCTTCTTTAGATCCCAAGTGCCATTTCCCAGAAAAAAACGTCTTATATCCTTTTTCTTTTAGAGCTTCAGGGAGCGTAGTCATTTCGTGGGGGAGGTGTTTAACATAATCGCTAGGTAATAATTTTGTTTGCCTTCCAACTGACCTCCAGTCGGTTCCATGTTTTGCACCAATCCAATCTGTAATCCCATGTACTGTTGGGAAAAACCCTGTCAATAAACTCGCCCGAGATGGGCTGCAAACTGAAGCATTAGAATATCCATTTGTGAAAATAAAACCTTCATTCGCGATCCGATCAATATTCGGGGTTTCATAATAATTACTACCCATTACGCTTAGGTCGTGGTTGCCCAAATCATCAACAACAATAAAAAGAAAATTTGGTTTTTGATCAGAAAAGCTACAACCAATAAGTATCAGAAATAAAGTTGAATATAAAAAAGATTTCATTTTTTTAATTTATTTACGGTAAGTTCTTACGCTTTCAATTACTACAGAACTCAATATAATTAATCCTCCAATAATAGTTGTTTTTTCTGGAAATTCTTTTAAAATAAGCATGCCGATTAGGATGCCATAAACAGGCTGAATACTACTGATGATGCTCGCTGCAGTTATTGAGAAATTTTTAAAACTATAAAGGAAAAGTGTGTGTCCGGTTGCTGTCGTTAAAATTGATAAAATCAAAACTGCTGGAAGTGCTTCTTGAAATCCTGAGGCATCAAAAATAAAAAAGGAAGGAATCAATAAAACCGAGACAATAATTAATTGATAGGACATCAAGATTGAACCTTCGTATTCTTTAACTTTAGCTTTCATCAAGATATTCCGAATGGAATAACACAAGGCTGAAAAGACCCCAAATCCGATGGCTTTTAAATAGGTATTTTCAAAACTAAAATCTGGAACTAAAAAATAGATACCGATCAAAACCAGCAGACCCAAAAAGATATTTGATTTATCAAATTTACTTTTTAGGATTATGGGTTCCAAAAAAGATGTGATTACAGGATAAGTAAATACGGAAAGCATCCCTATGGCTACATTAGAAAGTTTGAGTGCATAGAAATAGGAGATCCAGTGAATGCCCATAAGTATACCACTAATAAAAACGATTTTCCTGTCTTCTTTTTTTATTTTAAAACTTAACTTTTTCAATCTGCAAAAACAATATAAAGCAAACCCACCAATTAATGCCCTTGAGGCTATTATGACCGGTACGGGCAGGTCAATATACCTTCCCAGTGTTCCTGAGGTACTGATGATCAACACCGCAAAGTTGAGCTGAAAAAGGTGTTGGAGAGAATTATTTTTTGACATTAAACCAGATTGTAAAATTCTTCCCATCCTTTTCTAGGAGCAGGACCTTTAAGTAAATTATTGGCGATAGTATTGTTGGTTATTCTTTTTGTTTCTCTATCAAATTCTAAGGGTTCATTGATTTGTTGCGCGATGGTTCCAAGACAAAACAATTGACTAAGTGGTGCTGAAACTTCAAAAGGAGACAAACACTTCTCCATTCCTCTGGAAGCGTTCATGAAATTCATAAAGTGATTGGTGTCACTCTTGAAATATTCAGGTAAATCCTTCTTAATGTCTATTCCATTTTCGTTTGGAATCACAGAGAGGGTTCTGTGGTGAGAACCTCCTTTAAAGTTGAGATTTTTACCATAGAGAACCTTCCCAGCTTTCAAGCCTTTGGGTTGAACCATTCCCTTTTTAGTCTTTGCAGTTTTGTCAATTTCTATATCACCGTAATTTTCGGGTACTTCGGGGATATTGTCAGTTCCGTCATACCAAGTGACTTTAACTTCTGGCATTTTTCCTCTTTTTGGGAAGTCAAACTCAAGAGTAGAAGAGGTAGGATAAAAGAGGTTGTTGTGACCTGTAAGTCCTATCGGTTTTATTTTACTTGGAAGTCCAAGGTCGAGAAATTGATGAAACCCATCCATTAAATGAGCGCCCCAGTCTCCAAGAGCTCCATTACCATATTCATACCAACACCTCCACTGACCATTAATCAGATCAGGATGGAAGTCGTGATTTGGATAAGCCATTAACCAAGTGTCCCAGTTGAAGTTTTTTGGAAGTTTTTGTCCTTTTGGAAAAGCTTTCATGTTGGGGTCCCAGCCGTGCCAGCGTCTTTTTCCATTCATGTGCGCAGTGATTTTGGTTACGTCCTTGATGACTCCATTTTCAACCCAAGATTTGAATTGATAATAATTATCTTGACAATGCCCTTGATTTCCCATCTGGGTTGCAACACCATATTTTTTCGCAGCTTTCATTAGCAACTCAGATTCTTGAAAAGTTCGTGTTAACGGTTTTTCAACATAAACGTGTTTTCCAAGTGACATCGCCAGTATGGTGATTGGAAAGTGAGAAAAATCAGGAGTACCGACACTCACTGCATCTATTTTTCCTTCCATTTCTTCAAACATTTTTCTGAAATCAGTATAACGAGTAGCATTTGGGTGCGCGCCTAAAGATTTTTGAGATTTTTCACCATCCAAATTAACGTCACACAATGCTACAATATTTGCTGCGCCTGTGGAATAAAGATCTCGGATTACGGCTCGACCTCTATTTCCAATTCCACAACAGGCAAGATTCACTTTATCGCTTGGTGCAACAATGGCCTTTTGAATTACTTGACCAGTAGCATCTCTAACTTCTTTTTTTGAGAAAAGCACATGACTAGGTATAAAGATCATGGATCCTAATGAAACCCCAGTTTTTTTGATAAAGTCTCTTCGATTTTTATCCCCTAATTTGTTCATTTTTTCTGATTTCATTTTAAACAATATTTATTCGAATATAATAAAAACATTATAATATATTTTTGGTTTAGCTAAGTATGAAATATTTTAATATTAAACTTTTTCCGAGTCTTAATGTCTATTATAACATAAGTTAATTCAAAATTAAACTTTTATGAAAAAAATAATTTTATTCTTTTTTATTTTTACATTTTCAATAACTGCTCAGGAGTTTCAGGGCAAAGCCTACTATATGTCTAAGACAATTTTAAATACTGATTTTATTAAAAATATACCCCAAGAAAGAAGAAAGGGAATAATATCAAGAATGAAGTCAAACTCAGAGAAAAATTATGTTTTAGATTTCAACACGACCTCCTCTCTTTTTAAAGAAGAAGTTCAATTAGAACCTTCAGGGGGAAATCAAAGGTGGAGTATGTTTTCCTCTTTAGGGTCAAATGCAGGAACAGTTTATAGAGATATTCTGTCCAATGCTTTTATAAGGAAACAGGAGCTTTTAGGCAAAACATTTTTAATAAAAGACACCCTGACTAAAAGTAAATGGACAATGACAGGGGAGACAAAAAAAATTGGAATTTACACTTGTTATAATGCAACTCAAGAAGTAGAATCTGAGGTGCGGATAATGCAATTCGGAAGGTCTTCACAAAGAGCGTCAGAGGATAAGGATGGTCCTAAGAAAACTAAAATAACGACTCTAAGTGCTTGGTTTACTCCTGAAATCCCAGTAGCAACGGGTCCTAGTTTTTATAGTGGTTTACCGGGTTTAATTCTAGAGGTTAGCGATGATAACACAACAATTTTATGCACAAAAGTTGTTCTCAATCCCAAAGAAAAGATAAAGATCAAGGCGCCTAAAAAAGGAACTGTAGTCAACGACAAAGAGTTTAATAAAATCCGAGAAGATAAGATCAAAGAGATGAGGGAGCAGTTTGGAAGAGGTAGACGACAAGGGGGAGGGAACCGAGTTAGAACACGAAACTAAACTATGAAATTGAAGACAATATACACTGGAATATTTCTTACAGTTTTTTCTTTTTCATTTTCTCAAAATATAGATTTTGAAGGGATAATTACGGATGCTTTTGATAACACAATATTGGGAGCCAACATCATCGCTGTTGAAAAAAGCACCCAAGTACTCGATGGTTTTGGAATTTCGAATGACTCAGGATATTTTAGCTTAACTCTTAAGAAAGACACTGATTATGATATTAAAATCTCGTTCATTGGTTTTAAGCAAATCGCTTTTGTTTTAAACAAAAATGTAGATTTTGAGAAAAACTTCAAGCTAGAACAACAAGCGGAAGCTCTAGATGAAGTGGAGTTGGTCTATGAAATGCCAGTGACAATAAAGGGAGATACTATTATCTACAACGCGGATTCATTTAATACTGGAACTGAGAGAAAGTTAGGAGATGTTTTAAAAAACATGCCAGGGATTGAGATTAATGACGATGGAAGGATAGAGGTAGAGGGGAAGGAGGTGACTAAAATCACTGTAGAAGGGAAAGATTTTTTTGATGGAGACTCAAAATTAGCAACTCAGAATCTTCCTGCTAACGTGGTCGGTAAGGTGCAGGTGTTACGAAATTTTTCTGAGGTGGATCAGTTAAGGAGTGTTACCAACAATGAGGATAATATTGCTATTAACATTAGTTTAAAGTCTGGGAAAGATAAGTTTTGGTTTGGAGAAATAACTGCAGGAGCAGGTAACGAAGATCGTTTTATTGTTGCTCCAAAATTATTTTATTACGCCAAAGACATGAGCATGAGTATATTGGGTAATTTGAATAATATTGGCGATCCACCACTTTCTAGGAGAGACTTTTATAGGTTTGGGGGGGGATTCGGAAATCTTAACGCCAGAACAGGAACTTCGATAGATATCAATTCGGATGATGCGGGGCTTTCGAGCTTACAAAATAATCGAGCAAAATCAATCGATGCTCAATTGGGAGCCTACAATTTTAGTATTTCACCAAATGAGGCATGGGAAATAAGTGGTTTTGCAATCTTGGCGAAAACAAAAAATCAACTTGAAAATAAAGTAACAAGAACTTACACGGCCTCAGACGCTGTTGAAGAAACATCAGATTTTATTTTCCAAGAAAACGAACAGCAACTCTATAAGTTTTCCACTAAGTATCAACCTAATGAAAACTTACAAACGGAGTACAATCTGCTAATTAAGTCCTCTCGTCAGAATGAATTGACAGATTTAACATCAATTTCAGGGAGAGGAAGGAGTCAAGTTACAGATAAGATTGATGAGTTGAAATACCAGGATCCGTATTCTGTAAATCAAGAGTTAAGGGCTTATTACACCCTAAATGAAGACCATATTTTTTCTTTTGAGGCGCAGCACCTGTCTCAAAAAGAAGATCCCTTTTATCGTGCAGCAAGGGGAATTCAACCCTTCGTGAATATTTTACCATTAAACACCAATCAATCACGTTTTAACATCAATCAATCTCGAGAGATCAAAACTAATAAACTTGAAGGAAAGTTGGATTACTTTTATCTTCTTACACCAAAATCAAATATTAACTTTACTTTTGGAATAACGGATGTGAATCAAGATTTTAATTCAAGTATTTTTCAGGTTTATGACAATCAATTTGAAAATTATTTTAGTGAAGCAAACTTAAGCAATCAAGTAAATTTTAAATTTAAAGATGCTTATGTAGCGATGCATTATCGTTTAATTACGGGGATTTTCACCTTTGACCCGGGGGTTACACTTCATTCCTACAAAACAGCAACAAACCAGCTAGGAAAACTTGTTTCAAATGACTTTGCTTTTTTTAGACCAGATTTCAGAGTCTTACTTAAGTTCAAGGCTTCTGAGACCCTGCGTTTAACATATCGATCGACACGTCAATTTACAGATGTTAATAATCTGGCAGAAGGTTATATTTTTAGAAATTATAATTCTTTCTTCCAAGGAAATCCAAGCCTTGAAGCGGCAAGTTTCAACGTCTTCAAAATCAATTATCAGAGTATAAATATTTTCAATTTCACTAATATTTTTGCAAACATAAGTTATTCCGAAAGAGACGATGCTATTCAAAATATTACCAATATTGAAGGGATAAACAGTGTTAATACTGCTTCAAACTCTAACTTCCCCAGAATTAATTATTCTGCAAACGGTAGGATTGATAAAAGGTTTAAAAATTTTAAAAGCGGGCTTAACATCAATTTTATTTATAGTGATTTCAACAACTTGATCAATGGGTTACCCACAGAATCGAGTAGCTTTAATCAAAGCTATAGATTTAATATTGCTACCAATTTCAGAACGAAACCAAATATCGAAATCGGTTATTCTTATAATAAAAGGGATTACAATACGGGGGAAAACAACAATGTTTTTTATACAGATTCTCCATATGCAAGAGTAGATGCCTATTTTGCAAAAGGTTTCGTTTTTAACGCAAAATACACTTATAATTATTATAGAAATGAACAACAAACTTTAAATGAATTTCGTTTTTTGGAAGCAGATTTGGTGTATTCCAAAAGCGGATCCCAATGGGAGTTTGGAGTTGGGGTTACGAATCTTTTTGATGATCGGCAAATAAACCGAGATAGTTTTAATCAGTTCTTTTCTTCTACTCGATCTTATGTTATTCAGCCGAGATACACGGTTTTTAAAATCAATTATGACATTAGAACCATTGGAGGTTCTAAAAAATAAAAATGATTTAAAACGAAGTTTCATCTTCCAAACTTTCAATTCAAAATTATTTTCTTAGGTTAAATAGATATCAATTCTTGCGACAGTTTAAATGTCATTGTTTGAAAACACTTTAGATGAATTTATTTAGTTGTATTTTTATTAAATTTTTAATATAATACATTTAATTAAACAGAATTTAAAAATACAAACTAATAAGTTTTTCATGTTGAGAAATGTTTTTTCATTACTCTTGTTTTTTTCCATGTGGATTTCTTTTTCGCAGGCAATACCTCCCATAATTAAATACGATATTCAGCAAAGTGGTGCTGGAAATCAAAATTGGATGATATCTCAAGACAGCCAGGGAAAGATTTACTCTGCAAATAATAAAGGCTTATTAACATTTAATGGATCCCAATGGGAGCTTAACCCTAGTCCAAATAGAAGTCACCATAAAGAATCGTTCGAAAGTGCAAGGAAGTGAGGTTGGTCAGCTTTATAGTCAGGATTTGTATTCTAGATATGGAAGACCTATAAAAGAGTTAAAGGATTTTGAAAAAGTAAGCTTGGACGCAAATCAAAAAAAAGTCATCAGCTTTTCTTTAGGTACTGAGCAATTAAGCTATTTCGGCTATGATGGAGAGACAATCCTAGAGTCTGGAATATTTGACATACACATTGGATTAAACTCCAAAGAAACTATGACCAAGTCATTTATTTTTGAATAAACACTTTACTTATAAATTAATTGAAATTTACTAAGAGCTTTTAAAGGCTCTTAGTTTTTCGATAAGCTGAGGAACCACCTCAAAGGCGTCTCCGACAATTCCATAATCTGCAGCTTTGAAAAACGGTGCTTCAGGATCGGTGTTGACCACCACTTTAACTTTAGATGAATTAATTCCAGCTAGGTGCTGAATTGCACCGGACACTCCAATGGCAATATAAAGATTAGAAGCCACTGGTTTACCCGTTTGCCCCACGTGTTCACTGTGCGGTCGCCATCCCATATCAGAGACAGGTTTAGAGCATGCTGTTGCTGCACCAAGTGTTTCTGCCAAGTCTTCAATCAAATGCCAGTTTTCAGGCCCTTTTAAACCGCGTCCTCCTGAGACAACAACATCGGCATCTGCGATGGTAACTTTTCCAACAACCTTATCAATATTTTCAACTTTTAAGGAAGAAGCACTCAACGATACACTAGAGTCTGTAGTCTCCATAGCTGAAGATGGATTCTCTTTAATTCCATAAGAATTATTTGAAAGTCCAATGATGTTAACCCCCGCAACAATTGAAGTTGTACTGAATGCCTTGTTTGTAAAACAAGACCTTTTCAAGGTCAAAGGCGTTAATGAATCAGGAAGCGCAACAACATTAGAGGCGTAGCCAGCCGAAAGCGAAACTGCAACCAACGGAGCGATGTATTTAGCATTAGCACTTGAACTTAAAACAACAATATTCGCATTGTTTTTTTTGGAGATGGTTGAAACTACTTCCGCATAACTCTGGACAGTAAATTCTTCTAAAGTTGCATCTTTTACTTTTATGACCTTATCAACGCCATATTTTGCAAGTTCCTGATTATCATCTTGATTTATTGTGACCGCTAGGAGTGGAGTCCCTGATTGGTCAGCAATTGCCCTCCCATAAGAAGCAAGTTCAAAAGCTGTTTTTTTAAATTTTCCATTTTCCGATTCTGCATAAATTACAATTGCCATAGGAATATATTTTGAGTTTAAATTACTTTCGCTTCGTTGTGTAACAAGTCTATTAATAAATCGATATTGTCAGCATCAATTAGCTTTACTGCTCCTTTGTCTGCAGGTTTTTCAAATTTTGAAATTGAAGATTTTGCCACAGAATCAGTTGCTGGAATAACCTCCAAAGGTTTTTGTCTTGCTTGCATTATTCCCCTCATATTCGGAATAATTAAATCTTTTTCTTCCACCAATCCTTTTTGAGCTCCAATCACCAAAGGCAATTCACACGAAACGTTTTCAATACCCCCGTCTATTTCTCTGGAAGCAGTTGCGTGATTTCCTTCAACCTCTAGAGATGTACAGTTGGTGACAAAGTTATAGTTCAATAATCCTGCAATCATACCGGGAACCATTGCACCATTATAATCAATCGATTCTCTTCCCGCAATGATCAAATCATAACTTTCTTTCTTACAAAGCGCAGCAATCTCCTGAGCGACTTGAAAGCCATCAGTGGGTTGCATGTCAATCCGAAAGGCTTTATTTGCCCCAATTGCCAAACACTTTCTAAGCGTAGGTTCACAGCTTATGTCTCCAACAGTTACGACGGTCACTTCTGCTTGCTGCTTTTGTTGCATCCAAATCGCACGAGTTAATCCAAATTCGTCATTGGGATTGATTATAAATTGAACGCCATTTGTGTCAAAAGCACTGTCTTGATTGATAAAATTAATTTTTGACGTAGTGTCAGGGACATGACTAATACAAACCAATATCTTCATTATGTAATGTTATATATTTTTTCAAATTTATAAAAATTTACTATGCGCGCATAATAAATTTTTAATTTTAATTTACCAAATTAGGAATAAATACAAATATTTATAACCGGTCAGATAAACTAAAGAAACAGAAATTTTTAAAAAGAAGTGTTGACTAATTTTAAAGAGTACCGAAAAGAAATCATGTAAAAAGTTTCCTCACACTAATTGGTCAGCTGAATTGAAGTTTATATTTTTAAATGAACTTTAAAAAAAGCATGTGATTAGATCTATCCCATTAAGGATTGCACCTTCATGGCCAGCCCCATGTCTCCTGTAATTTTGATTTTACCGCTCATCGTTGCCATCATTGGGTTTAGCTCGCCATCTCTCAATTGCTCCAGCACCTCAGCAGTAACCGTAATGGAACAGTCTGCTTCTTTGTCATCTAAAGTGACAGTGTTGGTTCCGCTTGTCCCATCGATATAGATAGCACTTCCGTCAACAACAAACTTTAGTGTTCCTTCAAGAGGAGCAGCATCTTCAGCTCTTTTTTTAAATTGTTCTAAAACTGGTTGGCTCATAATTTTTAATTTAATTTAAACAAATATATTAAGTTGCGTTTGATTTTTTTGGTTACTTCTAATTATTTATTTTTTTTGTAAAAAAAACTAAACACAGTAGATTAGTAAAAATCGTAAAAATTTATTATGCGCGCATAATAAATTTAGATATATTTGAAAAAAAAATATAATGGTGCATTTCAAGATAAAAAATGTGGTTGTTCTCGGTTCCGGAGTAATGGGATCAGGAATTGCTTGTCATTTAGCTAATGTAGGATTAAAAGTTTTGATGCTAGACATTCTGCCTCCAAATCTTTCTACCGATGAAAAAGAAAATTCTAAATTAAGAAACAGTATTGCCCAGACTGCACTGGATAAATCCATTAAGTCCAAACCCGCACCGCTTTATAAAAAAAGTTATTCAAGCAGGATTTCCATAGGAAATTTTGAAGATCACTTTGAAAATATTAATGAAGCTGATTGGATTATTGAGGTGGTTGTGGAACGTCTCGACATCAAAAAAATGATCTTTGCGAAAGTCGAAAAGTTCAGAAAGCCAGGAAGTTTAGTAAGCTCCAATACCTCGAGTATTCCGATCGCGTTTCTTGCGGAAGGACGTTCGGATGATTTTAAGAAACATTTCTGTGGAACACACTTCTTTAACCCTCCGCGTTACCTGAGGCTTCTTGAGATTATCCCTACAAAGGAATCTAGTCAGAAAATGATTGATTTTTTCATGCAATTTGGTGATATCAACCTAGGAAAACAAACCGTCTTGTGTAAAGACACTCCTGCATTTATTGCCAACCGAATTGGGGTAATGGCAGGTGCTAAGATTTTTGAAATTACAGAAAAGTACGATTTATCAATCGAAGAAGTAGACGCCATAACAGGAACCATAATAGGAAGACCCAATACGGCAACTTATCGCCTTCAAGACTTGGTCGGACTCGACACCAGCGATAAGGTTACCAAGTTTGTGGTTGAAAACGTAAAAGGAGACCCATTCTTTGAAAAAGTTGGAAAAGTGGCTGTTCCTAAGTTTTTTACTTTTTTGTTGGAGAATAATTTTTTAGGAGATAAAACAGGCAAAGGTTTTTATCAAAAAACAAAAGAGAAAGATAAAAATGGAAGAACAATAATCAATGCCCTTGATCTTAAAACCCTTGAATACAAACCTAGCGTTAAGCCTAAAATTGATTTAGTCAAAAAAGCAAAAGGGATTGATTTAATGAGCAAAAGAATTGATTTTTTAATCTCTGGAACAGAGAAAGAAAGTCTATTTTTAAATGAATATTTCACAACAATTTTCGCTTACACTGCACAGAGAGTCCCTGAGATTTCTGATCATTTCTATCAAATAGATGATGCCATGCGCGCAGGATATGTTTGGGATTACGGGCCATTTGAATATTGGGATTTAATTGGATTAGACAAAGGAATTCAGTTGGTAGAAGATTCAGGTGAAAAAATTCCAGATTGGATTTTAAAAATAAAAGCAGCAGGAGCTTCAACTTTTTATAAATACGAAAAGGGTAAGAAAAAATATTTTGACAATGCGACACAATCCTACAAATCGATTCCTGGATCAGACGCTTTCATTATCCTAGACAGTTACCGACAGAACACTCCAGTTATCAAAAACAGTGAATGCACGATTCATGATATCGGAGACGGAGTGATGTGTTTAGAATTCCAGAGTAAAAGTAATTCGATCGGAGAAGGCATTGGAACAGCAATGTCAGAGGCGATTGATTTGGCGGAGAAAGAAAATTGGAATGGAATTGTCATTGGAAATAATGCAAAACAATTTAGTGTTGGAGCCAACCTCATGAATGTGGGAATGCTCGCCATGCAAAAGCAATATGAACCATTAGAAAAGTTAGTAGCCGATTTTCAGGCGATCAACATGAAAATCCGAACGTCTAAAATACCTGTAGTTGTTGCAACTCAAGGATATGTCTTTGGAGGAGGTTGTGAAATCGCCATGCATTGTGACGCAGGAATCTACGCTGCTGAATCCTACATCGGACTTGTGGAAGTTGGCGTAGGGCTTTTACCCGGAGGAGGAGGTACCAAAGAAATGACGCTAAGAGTTTCCGACGGTTTCTATGAGGGCGATGTTCAAATACCAATGCTAATCGATCATTTTAAAACGATTGCAACCGCCGGAGTAGCGACTTCTGCACCCAATGCATTTGATCTTCATTATCTAAAAGAAGGCAAAGATTTTGTGAGCTATAACACCCAGCGAAACATTGGAATGGCAAAAGATAAAGTGTTAGAATTGTCTAAGGATTATATTCCTCCTGCTCCTCGAGAAGACATCGAAGTACTAGGACGAACCGGACTGGGTACACTCTATTCTGCAATTAACGAGTTTAGATTGGCGGGATACATGTCAGAATATGATGTTGAGATTGCCCGTAAAATTGCACAAGTATTTTGTGGAGGGGACCTCACGGGATCTCAAATAGTGAGTGAGCAATATTTACTAGATCTCGAGCGAGAAGGATTTATGAGTCTTTTGGGGAACCAAAAAACTTTAGATCGAATTCAATACTTATTAATGAATAACAAGCCCCTAAGAAACTAATAACAAAAGCATGGAAGCATATATTATAAAAGGATACCGCTCTGCAGTAGGAAAAGCAAAGAAAGGGGGATTTAAAAATTACCGCTCTGATGATTTGGCAGTAGATGTGGTTAAGTATTTAGCTGAACAAGTACCGCAACTAGACCCTACTACCGTAGATGATTTGATCGTAGGCTGCGCAAATCCCGAAGGGGAGCAAGGACTGCAAATCGGTCGTTTGATTGCTGCACGTTCATTGGGTATCGAAGTTCCTGGCATCACCATCAATCGCTATTGTGCCTCTGGATTAGAAGCCATTTCTATGGCGGTAGCAAAAATCAAATCAGGCATGGGTCATGTCTATATCGCTGGGGGTACGGAAAGCATGAGTTTGCTCCCGATGACCGGTTACAAATTGGCTCCGAGTTACAAAGCCAACTTAGACAACATCAATTACCATGTCAGTATGGGAGCAACTGCAGAAGCGGTTGCAGCCAAATACAATATTACCAGGGAAGCTGCCGATGCTTTTTCCGTTGCGTCACATCAAAAAGCTGCAAAAGCGATTGATAGTGGCATATTTAATGATGAAATTGTTCCTATTACTATTGAAGAGGTTTTTGTGAAAAACGGTAAAAAAGTTACAGCATCCCATACCGTAGCAATCGATGAAGGAGTTCGCCGCGAAACTACTTTGGAAGGATTGGCAAAATTGAGGGCTGCATTTAAAGTGGGAGGTGTCGTAACTGCGGGAAACTCTTCTCAAACTTCTGATGGAGCTGCTTTCACTTTGGTGATGAGCGAAGAAAAAGTAAAACAACTAGAGCTAGAACCCATTGCCAGAATGGCAGGTTGCGCCGTTGGTGGTGTCGATCCACTTTATATGGGAATAGGGCCATGTGTTGCCATTCCAAAAGCATTACAACAATCAGGGCTCAAAGTCGCAGATATCGATTTG
Source organism: uncultured Flavobacteriaceae bacterium (assembly GCA_949372605.1). GTDB lineage: Bacteria > Bacteroidota > Bacteroidia > Flavobacteriales > Flavobacteriaceae > UBA8316. The sequence continues at coordinate 70,829 of CASIAE010000005.1, read as the reverse complement.
ACAGAACTCAACGAAGCTTTTGCTACTCAGGCTTTAGCGGTCATTCAGCAAAGTGGTTTAAACCCAGAAAAGGTCAATGTCAATGGAGGCGCCATTGCGATGGGACATCCGCTGGGATGTACTGGCGCAAAGCTCAGCATTCAGCTGTTGAATGAGATGAAGCGTAGAGATCAGAAGTATGGAATGGTTACTGCCTGTGTGGGTGGAGGACAAGGAATTGCTGGAATTTTTGAACGTTTGTAGTCAAGATAAACCGAACCAAAACTACTTTCGATCATCTTCCCAGATTAATTCAGGAGCGGTTCTTTCCGTAAAAAAATCTGAACATTTTCCCTCTCCATTCCGCTAATACCTCCGTCGGGAGCACAGATCAGGGTGCAGTTGTCATCACACAATTCACTGAAAAAATCACAACAATGTTCAGGGAAAAAGTAAACACTTTTCCCTTGGTATTCATACCGATAAACTTTTGCCGGCGGATTCCGAACGTTCTCTTTTTTTATCACATTAATTTTCTCAGTAATGCAACTTGGAGTAGTTTCTGTGTTGTTGTTTTTAGAACAACCTAGCCAAAGACTTAATTGGCACAAGATAAAATAAACAGTAGTTTTCACGCGGGCGATTATTTAATATCACAGTTTTTTAACCACATAAGTTACCACGCCCCAAATGATCAATTCATTATCTTCTGTGACCTTAATGGACTGGTATTTAGGATTTTCAGGCATAAGATACACACAATCTTTTTTAACTTTTAGCCGTTTGACGGTAAATTCACCATCAATAAAACAAATGGCAATTTTGTTGTCTTCAGGTTCGAGACTTCGATCGATAACAAGCAGATCGCCATCATCTAATCCTGCACCTTGCATGGATTCTCCCGAAACGCGGGCATAAAAAGTGGCAGTTTCATTTTTAACGACCTCTTTGTCAATGCTGATACGCAACTCCTTAAAATCATCTGCAGGAGAGGGAAAACCCGCTGAAACGCCCTCGTTGGCAAGTAAGGAAGTCTTACCAGAATCTTGGTCAGGATGAAAAAAAGTAATTTTTTTAGTCATAATTTTATTTTACCCGGATGATTTCTTTTATTTCTGTGGTGTAGCGTTGCGAGAGATGCTCCTGTCTCATTTTCCATGTTTGTTTTAAATCCTGATTGGCTAATTTCATGCGGTGCGGTCCAAAACGCAGGTGAATTTTATCGAGGGCTTTCATTAGGTCATGGTGCCTTGCAGTATCCTGCTCAAAAAGAGTGATCTGACGTTCTGCCATTGGCGTTAGGCCCAACACGATTACTCCAGCCTTTTTATAATCAATTCCTGATCGGTAGATATTTTTTAAAGCCTTGAGGGCATGTTGTGCCAAGATCAGGTTAGAGTCTGTTGCATTGGGTAGTGTAAGGGTGCAGCCATTTCGGTAGGGTGTTGCTCCAGCCTTATTTGGATCACTTTTCACAAAGACATAAAGTGCGCTGGCACAACTTTTCTGTTTTCTTAGTTTTTCGGCACACGAAATGGTATAGGTTGTGATGCGTTCCTCAAGATCAACCAATGAGGTAAGCGTGTTTTTAAAACTCCTTGTAGTAGCAATTGATTTTTTTGTTGGAACACTTTCTTCCAATTGTATGGCGGGCAGTCCTTGCAGGTCTTTTTTTAGGCGGAGTCCCAAAACACTCATGTGTTTTTTTACCCATTCATCAGGAAGCATGGTTAAGTCCAAAGCATTTTTCACTCCCATGACCTGAAGTCGTTTTGCATGTTGGCGACCGATTCCCCAGACGTCTGCGATGGGTGTCCATTTCAGTGCTTTTAGTCTTTTTTCTTCACTGTCGATGATGTAAACACCATTGGTTCTTTCTGTGAATTTTTTAGCGATTTTATTTGCAATTTTTGACAATGCTTTGGAAGGAGCAAATCCTACGGAAACAGGGATTCCTGTCCATTGGCGCACCTGCTTTCGCATTTTTAAGCCCATTTCTTTTAGGTTGAAATGATCAAACCCATCAAACGCTAAAAAGGCTTCATCAATGCTATAGATTTCAATGTTAGGGGTGTAGTCTTCTAGGATGTGCATCACCCGACTGCTCATGTCGCCATAGAGCGGATAGTTAGAAGAAAACACTTTGATGTTGTTTTTTTTAAAAGCTTTGTGATACTTAAAAGCAGGAGCTCCCATCGGAATTCCGAGTGCTTTGGCTTCATTGCTTCGCGCAATCACACAACCATCATTATTGGAAAGAATGACTACAGGTTTTCTTTCGAATTGAGGTTGGAAAACCCGTTCGCAAGAAGCGTAAAAATTGTTGCAGTCAATTAAAGCGAACATTTTTGAAATTGTGATTACAGAAAATATTATTTTACTAAAAAGAAAGAATCATACAAATTTAAGAAGAATTGCATCGTTTTATTAATAAAAGGCAAAGGTCTTTGAACAAAAATTGTAATTTTGTAACTAAGAGAAGAAGTATTATAACTTAATGGACAAGTATTCATTTTTAAATTCAGCACATACCACATATTTTGCTGAATTATACGAACAATATATAGAAGCACCCGACAGGGTGGAACCCAGTTGGAGAGCTTTTTTTCAGGGATTCGACTTTGGAGTAGAAAGCGGAACACCTTTAGATGAAATAGCTGAGGTTGAAATTCCAGAAAGTGTTAAAAAAGAATTTCAGGTAATCAATTTGATTGATGGATACCGAGCCCGAGGGCACTTATTTACTAAAACCAATCCTGTTCGTGACAGAAGGGTTTACCATCCCACATTAGATGTTGAGAACTTTGGACTCACCCAGGCGGATTTGACAACCGTATTTAATGCGGGAATAATCATTGGGATCGGGCCGAGTACTTTGGGGGTGATCATCGCCCATCTTAAAAAGGTGTATTGTGATTCAATCGGAGTGGAGTATATGTACATCAGAAACCTTGAAAAAAAGCGATGGATTCAGGAGCGATTGCACCTCAATGAAAACCATCCTGCTTTTAATGTAGATCAGAAAAAACACATCCTATATAAACTCAATCAGGCTGTAAGTTTTGAGAATTTCTTGCACACAAAATATGTCGGACAAAAACGATTTTCTCTGGAAGGAGGAGAGTCACTTATTCCTGCCTTAGACGCAGTGATAGAGGCCGCTGCAGACCAGGGAGTCGAAGAATTTATTATGGGAATGGCCCACCGAGGCCGCCTAAACACCTTAACCAATATTTTCGGAAAATCCACGAAAGATATTTTTAGTGAGTTTGACGGAAAAGATTACGAAGAGGTCATATTTGATGGTGATGTAAAATATCACATGGGATGGACTTCTAAAAGAAAATCGAATAACGGCAAGCAGATCAATATGAATATTGCTCCCAACCCTTCTCATTTGGAGACGGTGGGTGCTGTTGTTCAGGGAATTGCACGCGCAAAACTCGAAAACGAATTCAACGGAGACGCTTCCAAAGTGTTGCCAATTATAGTGCATGGTGATGCCGCAATTGCGGGACAGGGCTTGGCTTATGAAATCGTCCAAATGGCACGTTTAAAAGGTTACAGTACTGGAGGAACAATACATATCGTTGTAAACAATCAGATCGGGTTTACAACCAATTATTTGGATGCACGGTCGAGTACTTATTGTACGGATGTTGGAAAAGTAACACTCTCACCAATCGTTCATGTAAATTCAGACGACGTTGAAGCTGTAGTTCACGCCGTTAAATTTGCTTTGGACTTTCGAATGCAGTTTGGTGCAGATGTATTCATTGACCTTTTGGGCTATCGAAAGTATGGTCACAATGAAGGAGATGAACCTCGATTTACTCAGCCAAAACTTTATAAGGTCATAGCAGCGCATAAAAATCCTCGAGAGATTTATGCCGAAAAACTAATAGTTGAAGGGATCATAGATTCTGATTACGTTAAGAAACAAGAAGTAGAATACAAAAACAGGTTAGAAGAAAACCTCAATGTTTCGAGAAAAGAAGACACCACAGTGGTCATTCCTTTTATGAAAGACATATGGAATGAGTTCAATCGAGTGGATGAGCTGGGAATGAGTAAGCATGTTCAAACCGGTGTTGACAAGAACCTTCTTAATTTAGTCGCTAAGACAATTTCTGAGTTACCTAAAGATAAAAAGTTTTTAAGAAAAATAGAACGCTTGGTCGCCGACAGAAACAAAATGTATTTCGAGACTCAAAAATTAGATTGGGCGATGGGTGAATTGTTGGCCTATGGAACCCTCCTTCAAGAAGGTTTTAATGTCCGCTTGTCCGGTCAGGACGTTGAACGCGGAACTTTTTCTCACCGACATGCGGTGATTAAAGCCGAAACTTCGGAAGAAGAATTGATTCTTTTAAACCATATTAACCCTGAAAAACAAGGGAAATTTCACGTCTATAATTCTTTGTTGTCAGAATATGGTGTGGTTGGGTTTGATTATGGATATGCTATGGCAAGTCCGAATACCTTAACCATTTGGGAAGCACAATTTGGAGACTTTTCAAATGGCGCCCAAATCATGATTGATCAATACATTTCTGCGGCTGAAGACAAATGGAAGCTTCAGAACGGAATTGTTTTTTTATTACCGCATGGATATGAAGGGCAAGGAGCTGAACATTCTTCAGCGCGTATTGAAAGATACCTTCAGTTGTGCGCAAAGGACAATATGTTTGTAGCCAATTGTACTACTCCGGGCAATATGTTTCACTTGTTGAGAAGACAAATGAAAACGAATTATCGCAAACCTTTGATCGTTTTCACTCCTAAAAGTTTGTTGCGTCATCCCAAAGCGGTTTCAAGTGTTGAAGAGTTTACCACAGGAGGATTTCAAAAATTAATTTCTGATCCGACTGTAACTGAAAGTATAGCTAAGAAGTTAGTATTTTGTTCTGGTAAATTCTATTATGATTTATTAGATGCTCGAGCAGAAAAAAATCAAATGGATATTGCGATTGTGAGATTAGAACAGCTTTTCCCACTCCCGGAAACAGAGATCAGAGCAGAATTGGATCGTTATAAAAACGTAGATGAGGTAGTTTGGGCTCAGGAAGAACCGAGAAACATGGGAGTTTGGGGTTACCTAATGCTGCATTTTTCAGAAGCAAGTATTATGCGACCCGCCACCCGACGCTTTTACGGCTCCCCAGCTGCAGGAAGTGCCACACGGTTTAGAAAAAGACACAAAGCGGTTATCGATTACGTATTCGATGCAACGAAAAATAATTTTTTAAGAAAAAATAAAAAATAAAAAAAGTCATCATTATGATTTTAGAAATGAAAGTTCCTTCACCAGGAGAGTCGATTACAGAAGTTGAAATTGCTCAATGGTTAGTTGCCGACGGAGACTATGTAGACAAAGATCAAGCTATTGCAGAAGTAGATTCTGACAAAGCGACCTTAGAGCTTCCAGCAGAGGTAAGCGGAACGATTACCCTAAAAGCTGAGGAAGGAGATGCCATTGCCGTAGGTGCAGTTGTATGTTTAATCGATACTGAAGGGAAAGCACCTGAAGTAGGAATCAAATCTGAAGCAGCAATCGTTGTTGCATTAGAAGCCCATAAAGTCACTACACACTTACAAGAAGCGAACTACGCAACACAAACGCTTTCGCCAGCGTCCAGAAAGATATTGGCAGAAAAAGGAATGGATCCAAGTAACATTCAAGGTACGGGACGTGCGGGACGAATTACCAAAGAAGATGCGGTAAAAGCCATTCCTTCTATGGGAACAGCTCCTAACTATGGAGAACGTGGACAAACACGTTCTAAGCTATCCATGCTCCGAAGAAAAGTAGCCGAACGTCTTGTTGCTGCAAAAAATGAAACTGCAATGTTAACCACCTTTAATGAGGTAGATATGGCACCCATTTTTGCCTTAAGAAAAGTGCACAAACAAGCCTTTGCGGACAGGCACGGAGTAAACCTTGGGTTTATGAGTTTCTTTACCAAGGCCGTAGTGAGGGCATTAAAATTATTTCCAGATGTCAACTCTATGATCGACGGAGATCATAAAATAAGCTACGACTATTGCGACATCAGCGTTGCCGTTTCAGGTCCTAAAGGTTTGATGGTGCCCGTGGTTCGCAATGCAGAAGAATTAAGTTTTAGTGGTATAGAAACTGAAATCAAACGTTTGGCCATCAAAGCCAGAGACGGACAAATCACCTTAGACGACATGACCGGAGGGACTTTTACTATTTCCAATGGAGGTGTTTTTGGCTCCATGCTCTCTACACCAATTATTAATCCACCTCAATCAGGGATTTTAGGGATGCACAATATAATAGAACGTCCTGTTGCCATTGCTGGTAAGGTGGAAATTCGCCCCATGATGTATTTGGCCCTCTCTTATGACCATAGAATTATTGATGGCAAAGAATCTGTTGGATTTTTGATCGCCATAAAAGAAGCTTTGGAGGATCCCATTGTGCTCCTTATGGATGACGAAATTAAAAAAGCTCTTGAATTATAGTGAAAGCTTTCGATTACGATAATCAATAATAACTTTATTTTTTTTTAAAAAATCAGCACCTATAATTCCTTCTATGGGTAATGTTCCCTGCATTTTTAGTGTTGCATTGACATGCGATAAGTCGAGTAATACAAACGCTTGTTTGCCCACTTCATGTCTTCCCAGTTGGAGTATACTTTTTCGGGTGAGAACGGCTTTCATTTTTCCTTGGCTTGCCCCAGCCGCATTAAAGGTGTCTCCTTTTCTGAGTAACTTAAAATGTTCTTGTAATTCAGAATGAATACAGCTACTAGAAGCTCCCGTGTCAATTAACAGTTGCGCGGCAACACCATTGATATGAGCTTTACAAATTATATGACGTGTTTTGGTAAATTGTATAGAAACGGAACGCTTCGTTTTCATGGAATGAATATTAGGTCCTAACAAAAGTAATTGTTCCAATTAATTTTAAAGCGTCTTTTATTAGTTAACTATCTTTGTGCTTAAAAGGAACACCTATAAAATCACAAAATGAATTTGATCGATACTCATACTCATTTATATGTTGAAGAATTTGATGAAGATCGAAGTGCTGTTTTTCAACGGGCGCTCGCTTTGGGAATCAAACAGTTTTATCTTCCGTCAATAGACAGTGCTTCTACCCAACGCATGTTTGACCTAGAGGCTGCCTATCCAGATCATGTTCAGTTGATGATGGGCTTACATCCCTCGCATGTCAAAGAAAATGCAGCTGAGGAATTGGCACATGTAAAACAACATTTGGATCAACGTGCTTTTGCCGCCATCGGAGAAATAGGAATCGATTTGTTTTGGGACAAGACTTTTATAAAAGAGCAACAACACGCTTTTGACTTACAGGTTGAATGGGCAAAAGAAAAAAATCTTCCCATAGTAATTCATTGTCGGGATGCATTTGATGAAGTTTTTGAGGTTTTGGAATCCCATAGAGACGATTCCTTAAATGGAATTTTTCATTGTTTTACGGGGACGCTAGAACAGGCAAAACGGGCCCTTGGTTTTAATTTAAAACTAGGAATCGGTGGCGTAGTCACTTTTAAGAATGGGAAAATTGATCAATTTTTGGATCAAATACCATTGGAATCTATTGTTTTAGAAACCGATGCACCCTATTTGGCACCAGTGCCTTATCGCGGAAAACGAAACGAAAGCAGTTATTTGATTAAGGTGGTTCAAAAACTGGCTGATATTTATCATGTTTCTCCCGAAAAAATAGCAGACATGACCACGAATAGCGCACTTTCAATATTTAAAATTTAGCCAAAATAACCAAGTATCTTAAAACCAGAGTCTTACATGATATATTTGTTGTTTTAAAATTTTCACAGACACATTTTTTTTTGTTTATTTATGCGAATTAAAAACTAAAGTAAAGAGAGGTGGCCGAGTGGTCGAAGGCGCACGCTTGGAAAGCGTGTATACGCCAAAAGCGTATCGAGGGTTCGAATCCCTTCCTCTCTGCAAAAAAAATACAATCGTATGTATTTTTTTTTATCTTTAGACATTAAAAACATTTAGAACAAAACCTTTGATTAAAATGAGAAAATTATTTTTTGCCCTAAGCTTTTTTGGGATTCTAATATCCCAAACATCGACTTATGCCAGTACAATTAACGTTAACATCCTACAGGATGAAGTAGATCAACAAGAAGCCGTTATGGAAGAAATCCCAGTTGTTGAAGAATCACCTGCTGCTATAGTTGAAGAAGCTCAGGCTGAAGCACCAGTTGAAGTTTCTTTTACTCAAGAATTAAAGAAGAGATTTATTGAGGGAGGTCCAGGTTTTATGGGGATTGTATTGATTTGTTTGATTCTTGGATTGGCAATCGCCATCGAACGTATCATTTATCTTAATCTTGCAACAACCAACACGCAAAAACTTACGAGCGGCGTAGAGGAAGCTTTGGCTTCTGGAGGAGTTGAGGCTGCTAAAGAACTTTGTAGAGACACAAAAGGACCTGTTGCTTCTATTTTCTACCAAGGTTTAGATCGTGCTAACGAAGGTGTTGAGAGCGCTGAGAAAGCAGTTGTAGCTTACGGAGGTGTTCAGATGGGACAGCTAGAGAAAAATGTATCGTGGATTTCATTATTCATCGCATTGGCGCCAATGCTTGGTTTCATGGGAACTGTAATCGGAATGATTCAGGCCTTTGATAAAATTGAAGCTGCCGGTGATATGCAGCCTTCACTTGTTGCAGGTGGTATTAAAGTTGCACTTTTGACTACGGTATTTGGATTGATTGTTGCGATTATCCTACAGATTTTTTACAATTACATTATTGCAAAGATTGATAGTATTGTGAATGATATGGAAGATGCTTCAATCACTTTGATTGATATTCTCGTAGCTCAAAAGAAATAAAAACTTACAACCTAATTAGAAGCATATGAAACTTCAAAATATAGTCAAAATTATTAGCGCCTTGTTGGGTGTTCTCGGAGGGATTTTCCTTCTTAGAATACTTGGGGCAGGAGATGATGACATTAAACTAGCAGCTTCGATGGGCGATTACGGCGTCGTATCTCCATTGGTAGAGCTTGCAAAAGTGATATTGTATCTCACCATAGGGATTACCATGATATTTACAATTAAAGGCTTGTTTTCTGATAAAGAAAAACTGAAAAAAGCAGCTTTATCTATTGGATTTTTTGCCCTTGTACTTTTAATTTCTTATGCCTTTTCTGAAGGTGTGGAAACACCAATGAAAGATGGAGAGTTTTTATCAGCAAACGCATCCAAATGGGTAGGTACTGGAATTCGAATGTTTTACCTCTTGGCAATTATTGCCATTAGTCTAATGTTGGCTTCTGGATTAAAAAGAATCATTAAAAAATAACCAATTATGGCCAAACGTTCAGCACCCGAAGTTAACGCGGGCTCTATGGCGGACATTGCTTTTCTGTTATTGATTTTCTTTTTAGTTACCACTACCATAGAAACCGATAGCGGAATTAACAGAAAGCTTCCTCCCATGGAGGATATTGAAGATCCACCGATTATTAAGCAGAAAAATATCTTCACTGTGGTTGTGAACAAATACAATCAATTATTAGTCGAAGAAGAATTGACCAGTATTGAAGACTTGCGTTCATTGGCCGTTGAATTCCTCGACAATGGAGGAGGAGAAGGTGAAGATGCATGTAACTTTTGCCAAGGACCTGGAGATCCAAAATCTTCTGATAATCCTGTAAAAGCAATTATTTCTCTTAAAAACGATAGAGAAACTTCTTATAAAGTTTATATTTCTGTTCAAAATGAGTTGGTAGCTGCTTATAATGACCTCAGAGATAGAGAATTTATGAGACTGAATCCCAATGATGGTTTAACTTTTGTTGAAGCCTCCAAGATGTATTCGGATCCCAGAACGTCTCCCGATCAAAAAAATCGCCTCAAGCTCAAGCTCAATGTAGTTAAGGAAATGTTTCCTCAAAAACTATCTGAAGCAGAACCAAGTAAAAACAAAAATTAAAACTAGAAATGTCAAAGTTTAAAAAGAAAAAAGGAGGCGAATTACCCGTAATATCTACGGCATCTTTACCGGATATTGTCTTTATGTTGCTATTCTTTTTTATGGTAGCAACGGTAATGCGGGACAGTACCCTGATGGTGAAAAACAAATTGCCTGCCGCCGATCAAATCCAGAAATTAGACAAGAAAGATCGTGTCATGTATATTTATGCAGGAGAACCTTCTTCTAGATATACTGACAAATATGGATCACAGCCTAGAATTCAGCTCAATGATAAGTTTGCAACGGTTTCAGAAGTAGCTGCTTTCGTTCTCGCTGAGCGCGCCACTAAGCGTCAAGAACTTCAAAATGTATTAACGACTTCACTTAAGGTTGATGGTGATACAAAAATGGGCTTAATAACAGATATCAAGCAAGAACTGCGTAAAGTGAATGCATTGAAAATTAATTATACAACACGTATTGGGAATTATACTCAAAATCGTGATTAATTATTTTTTTAAAACTGTTAAAAGTGCCCTTGGGGCACTTTTTTTTTATCATTTTTTTAATGTTTAGCGTTAACTTTATCTTTTATCGATTTAATTTTAAAATGAACCGTTCTTTTTATTTTTTAACTTTTTTTTATTTACTTGCTTTTTTTGCCTATTCGCAACAAGTAGATGGTATAGACAAATACCGTGAGGATCAGTTTTACATTGGATTTTCATTAGCGATTCAAGATCAAGGAATCCCCGAATTTAAACAAAATGGATTTTCAAATTATTTTCAATTAGGGTTTATTCGTGACATACATTTAAATTCAAAAGGAAATTTTTCACTAGGGATTGGTTTAGGTTATGGCTTCACTCATTTTAATTCCAATTTAAACCTAGTTGAAAACTTAAACAATGATCTGAATCTTTCTCAGTTGAATGATTCGAAAAACAAACTCACTTATTCATCGATCACTTTTCCACTCGAATTTCGTTGGAGAACTTCAACATTCACAGAAACTGCTTTTTGGAGAGTATATGGAGGTGTAAAATACAGTCACAATTTTAATCAAAAGTTTGAATCTCCCATCGATGGTAAATTGCAAACCAATATGATAAATAAAAACATCAGCTCCTTATATCTGAGTATGGGGTATAATACTTGGAATTTGTATTTTGAATATGATTTAGACTTAATATATAAATCAGAATTTTCACTTTCTGATGGAACCAAATTGGATGTGAGAGCACTAAAAGTTGGATTGATTTTTTACCTATTATAATTTAAATAGATTTTCGAAGTCTAGCAACCGGGATGTCCAATTGCTCTCTGTATTTTGCCACAGTTCTTCTTGCAACACTGAATCCTTTTTCTTTTAGAAGTGAAGAAAGGGCTTGATCAGCAAGAGGGCTTTTTTTATCTTCCTTAGAAATTAACTTTCCCAAAATATTTTTAATCTCAATGGTGGAGACATCTTCGCCCTCGTCATTTTTCATTCCTTCCGAAAACAAGCTTTTTAATAACATCACTCCATAAGGGGTGTCTATGTATTTGCTGTTAGCAACACGAGAGACCGTTGAAATATCCATTTTAATTATATCTGCAATATCTTTGAGGATCATGGGCTTAAGTCGATGTTCGTCCCCAGTTAGGAAATATTCCTTTTGATATGAAACAATTGCATTGATTGTCATGTATAGGGTTTGATGCCTTTGTTCAATCGCATCGATGAACCATTTCGCCGAGTCCAATTTTTGTTTTATAAATTGTATTGCTTCTTGCTGAGGTTTGGACTTATTCGGGTCTTGAGAATACCCAGTAAGCATTTCTTTATAATTATTAGAGATATGAAGCTCAGGGGCATTTCTTCGATTTAGTGTAACTTTTAATTCTCCATTTTCAATGAGTAAAGTGAAATCGGGTAAAATATGATTGTTTTGACTGTAATCTGAGAGGGCACCTCCTGGCTTGGGATTTAACTTAGAGATTTCATCAAAAACTGATCTTAATTTTCCTTCAGTTAGTTGAAATCTGTCTTGAAGTTTGTTATAATGCTTTCTAGAAAACTCTTCGAAACCGTTGTCAATGACAGACTTGGCAATTTTAATGGTGGGTCTATCTTTAGTTTTTCTTTCTAACTGAAGCGAAAGACATTCTTGAAGAGAACGTGCCGCGACTCCCGGAGGATCTAAAGATTGAATTTTTTTTAGCACCATATTCAGTTCCTCTTTCGACAGGACGATGTTCTCTGTAAAAGCCAAGTCATCTATAATTTCTTCATCGGACCTTCTAAGGTAACCACTGCCGTCGATGCTTCCAATGAGAAACTCAGCAATTGGTTTTTCAAAATCGTTTAGAATTAAATTTTGAAGTTGATTTTCTAAATATTCATGAAAACTAATTTTTCCAGAGAAAGGCATTGATTTTTCCTCATTGTTAGACGATTGATTGTTGGATTGAAAACGATAACTAGGAATTTCATCATCACTTAAATAAGCATCAATATCAATGTCTTGAATGTCAATGTTGTCTTCGCTATATTCAGGGTTATCCTCTTCTAGACTAACTCCAGATTCATCAATTTCTTTTCCGTTATCTAGCGCTGGATTTTCACCAATTTCAGCTTGAATCCGTTGCTCCAGTTCTTGTGTTGACAACTGGATAAGTTTCATTAACTGAATCTGTTGTGGAGACAGTTTTTGAGAAAGCTTTATTTGAATCTGTTGTTTTAGCATGGTTACTTTTCTATCTTATAAAGATATAAAAAAGTATGCTTAATTATTTTCATCAGAAAGATGCATTTTGCGGGGTGCGCGGGAATGGAATCACATCGCGGATATTATTCATTCCTGTTGCAAAGAGAACCAAGCGTTCAAATCCAAGTCCAAATCCACTGTGAGATGTAGTTCCAAAACGTCTTAAGTCGAGGTACCACCACAACTCTTCAGCATCAACACCCAGTTCTTCAATTCTTTTTTCAAGAACGTCTAATCGCTCCTCACGTTCCGATCCACCAACGATCTCACCAATTCCAGGGAAAAGTATATCCATCGCGCGAACAGTCTTTTGATCGTCATTCATTCGCATGTAAAATGCTTTTATTTTTGCGGGATAGTCAAACAAGATTACTGGTGCTTTAAAATGTTTTTCAACTAAAAAGCGTTCGTGCTCACTTTGTAAATCAGCTCCCCATTCGTCAATTATATAACCGAATTTCTTTTTCTTATTAGGTTTTGAGTTCTTGAGAATTTCGATGGCCTCAGTATAGGAAACTTTTTTAAAATCATTTTCAACAACGAATTTAATTTTTTCTATAAGCCCCATTTCACTCCTCATGTTTTGAGGTTTTGTTTTCTCCTCATCTGCGAGACGCTTGTCTAGAAATTCAAGATCCTTAGGGCATTTTTCTAAAATATATTTCAAAGTAGATTTTATGAATTCTTCAGCCAAATCCATATTTTCATTAAGATCACAGAATGCCATTTCGGGTTCAATCATCCAAAACTCAGCCAAGTGTCTCGTAGTATTAGAGTTTTCAGCACGAAATGTTGGTCCAAAAGTATAAACTTTTCCCATGGCTAGCGCATAAGCTTCGGCTTCCAATTGTCCCGAAACTGTTAAGTTGGTTTCTTTTCCAAAAAAATCTTCTTTATAATTAACTTCTCCAGAATCTTTTAAAGGTGGATTTTTAGCATCCAAAACACTGACTCTAAACATTTCTCCAGCACCTTCTGCATCACTTCCTGTGATAATTGGAGTGTGAACATTTATAAAGCCCTTATCTTGGAAAAATTGATGTATTGCAAATGAGAGTACCGATCGAATTCTCATTACCGAACTGAAAGTTACAGTGCGAACTCTTAAATGTGCTTTTTCTCTTAAAAATTCAAAGCTGTGTTTTTTAGGCTGAATGGGATAAGTTTCAGGATCTGCTTCTCCTATAATTTCAATGTCTTCCACAATGATCTCAACACTTTGCCCCTTTCCCATACTCTCAACAAGTTTCCCCCTGATTTTCACGGCTGCTCCAGTGTTAATTTTTTTTAATAGACTTTCTTCTGTTTTATCAAAGTCTACTACACATTGCAGGTTTTCTATAGTTGAGCCATCATTAAGCGCAATGAATCGGTTGGCACGAAAGGTTCGTATCCAACCATTTACATGAACTTCTTTGTTAATCTCAGGATTTTTCAATAGATCTACTAATCGAATGATGGACATGGAAATGTATTTTCATGTAAAGATATGCTTATTTCCAAAATCTACTTAGGGTTTTTTGTCTGTGTCTTCGGAAATAATATTGAACTTAGGTTCTTTCATCACCTTTTCATTACTCATGGTGTCTTCTAGAGAAATCAAAAGGGAGGGTAAGAGAATTAAATTGGCCAACATCGCAAACAAAAGTGTAACAGAAACCAACCCTCCAAGTGCTACGGTTCCTCCAAAATTTGAGGTCATAAACACCGCGAATCCAAAGAACAAAACAATGGAGGTGTAGAATATGCTAATGCCAGTTTCTCTTAAGGCAGCGTAAACAGCAGTTTTTATTCTCCAATTATTCTCAATGAGTTCTTGCCGGTACTTTGCCAAAAAATGAATGGTGTCATCTACCGATATTCCAAAGGCGATACTAAAGACTAGGATTGTTGACGGTTTTAATGGGATGCCAGTGAATCCCATTACTCCAGCAGTGATGATTAACGGCAATAGGTTTGGAATTAAAGAAATGACAATCATTTTGAAAGACCTAAACAGATAGGCCATAAAAATTGCGATCAACAAAATGGCAAGGGACAAAGAAAGGATCAGATTCTTGATTAAATAATGAGTTCCTTTAAGGTACAATAAAGATTTTCCAGTCATTCTTACTTCATAACGATCTGGGGGGAAAATTTTATTAATCTGTTTTAAAAGATCCGCTTCAATGGCTTCCATCCGATCTGTTTTGATGTCTCGCATGAAGGTCGTCATTCTCGTGTATTGCATCGTCTTGTCAACATAATTTCTCATTAAATTTTTAGACTGTTCTGCATTTTTTAAATATTCTAAAATGAAAGTGTTTTCTTGAAACGTTGGAATTTTATAATAATTGGGGTTTCCGTTGTAATAAGCTTGTTTAATAAATTTTAATCCATTCACTGAGGAAATAGGCGGAGAAAGCTCCGGGATGTCTTTAATGTGCTTTTCCAGTTGATTCATCCGCTTCAGGGTTGTGAGTCTATTGGCTCCACCTTTTCTTTTGGTGTTTATCATGATTTCTATGGGTACGATTCCATTGAATTCTTTATCAAAGAATAGAATATCTTGAAAAAAAGTAGATTTTTTTGGCATATCTTCAATAATGCTTCCTGAAATATTTATTTGATAAATTCCGATAATACCAAAAACTAAACTTAAAAGCGATATTATGTAAACATTGATTCTTTTGTGTTTCACTTTGCTCTCCATCCAGCCAACAAAACTTTTAATATAAGTGTTGCTAAGATGTTTTAGATGCTTTTCATTGGGCCGATTCATAAAGCTATAAACTATTGGAATAATTAACAACGACAAAATAAAAATTGCGATAATATTGATGGAGGCTACTATTCCAAATTCTTTTAAAATTTTACTATCTGTTAGAATAAAGGTTGCAAACCCTGAAGCTGTTGTCAGATTGGTCATTAAGGTTGCATTGCCGATTTTCACAATTACCCGATGTAATGATTTTGCCTTGTTGCCGTGTTTAGCAACTTCTTGTTGGTATTTGTTAATTAGGAAGATGCAGTTCGGAATTCCAATTACGATTATTAGGGGGGGGATCAGAGCGGTCAATACGGTGATTTGATAACCCGACCAACCTAAAATTCCAAAGGCCCACATAACGCCAATGACCACAACAAACATTGAAATAAAAGTTGCACGATACGAACGAAAGAACAAGAAGAATATAAGGGTGGTCAGTAACATTGCAGAGATTACAAAAAGTCCGATTTCATCGACAATATTTTGCGCATTCAGAGTCCTGATGTAGGGCATGCCTGAAACCTTTACATCCAATCCGGTTTTTTCCTCAAATGACTCTACAAGCGGGATGAAAGTTTTGAATATAAAATTTTTTCTTTGTGCAGTGTTTACGATTTCTTTGTCTAAATAAATCGCCGTTCGAATTGTTTTTTTGTCCTTGCTATAAAGAATGTTTTCGTAGAATGGAAGCTCTAAAAAAAGCTTTTCCTTTAGTTGATCAATGGATTTTTCATTAAAGATTTCGTTTTCAAAAACAGGTTTTATTTGGAACTGTTTTTTAGCCTCGTCCTTTACCAATTCCTGAATATTTTTGACTGAAAGAATGAAATCAACTTCAGGAAAATCGTTAATGCTTTGATTAAACGCGTTCCACTTATTGAATTTATCTTTGTTAAAGAAGGTTGTGTCTTTAACTGCAATTACGATTAGGTTTCCTTCCTCACCAAAGATGTCGATAAATTCGTCATAAATGATGTTTTCCGTATGATTGTCAGGAAGGAGATTAGCTTCTGAAAAAGTAAACTGCATATACTTCCATTGAGTGATCCAAAATGCAGTAGCAAATGCGAGTACAATTAAAATTAGTATTCGATTCCTGAGAATTAGATTTGCAAAGGCTCCCCAAAAGTTAGTCTTGGTTTCCTTTTTTGTTTTCGACACGTTGCTTTTTGGGATTTGATTACACTGTGAGTATTTCCTTCTCTTTGGTAGAAAAGACTTGATCTACTAAAGTAATAAAGTTATCCGTTAATTCTTGGATATCAATTTCAGCATTTTTTTGGAGGTCTTCTGAAACAGCAGATTTTTTAATTTCAGAATTTCCATCCTTTCTTGCATTTCGAATTCCAACTTTTGCGTTTTCGACTTCAGTTTTAGCAAGCTTGACTAAATCATTTCTTCTTTCTTCGGTTAAAGGCGGAACGTTAATGATAATTGACTCTCCATTATTCATTGGGTTGAATCCAATGTTTGCATGAAGAATTGCTTTTTCGATTTCAGAAAGTAATGTTTTTTCCCAAGGCTGAATGGATAGAGTTCTCGCATCAGGGGTATTTACATTAGCGACTTGGCTCAGAGGCGTAGCAGTTCCGTAATAATCAACCATAATACTTTTAAGCATTACGGGGTTTGCTTTTCCTGCCCTTACATTGAGTAACTCTTTTTCTAGATGAAGAATGGAGGACTCCATACTTTCTTTAGCAGTCTCAACGATGATTAGTATTTCTTCATTCATTATTAATAATGGTATTTAAATGACACGTGTACCGATGTTTTCACCGTTTATTATTCTACTCAAATTGCCTTTTGTATTCATGTCAAAAACAATAATAGGGAGATTGTTTTCTTGACTAAGTGTAAAGGCTGTGGTATCCATTACCTTCAATCCTTTTTTTAATACTTCATCAAAAGAAAGGGAATCGAACTTAATAGCTTCTTTGTTTTTTTCTGGATCTTCATTGTATATTCCATCTACGCGAGTTCCTTTTAAGATAACATCAGCATTGATTTCTATAGCCCGAAGCACTGCTGCGGAGTCGGTTGTGAAATATGGATTTCCTGTTCCTGATCCAAAAATGACAACTCTTCCTTTTTCCAAATGCCTTGTAGCTCGTCTCTTAATAAAAGGTTCAGCGATGGCTTCAATTCTAATTGCGGTTTGTAATCGGGTTGGGACATCTGCGTTTTCTAAAGCACTTTGAAGTGCAAGTCCGTTAATAACGGTGGCGAGCATTCCCATGTAATCTGCTTGAACGCGATCCATTCCTTTACTAGCTCCAGAAACCCCTCTAAAAATGTTTCCACCACCAATTACAATGGCAATTTCAGTTCCTGTTTGTTGAATCTGTTTAATCTCCTCGGCATATTCCTTCATTCGGATTGGATCTATACCGTGGTTTTGATCTCCCATAAGCGCTTCACCGCTTAGTTTCAACAATATTCTTTTGTATTTCATAGATGAAAGAAATATTCATGCTAATATAGCAAATATAGAGCGATTCTTATAATGCCTTTAAACTCAAATCAATATTTCTAGCAGAATGAGTTAAGGCACCCATTGAAATGAAGTCCACTCCAGTTTCTGCAATTTGAACTAGGTTTTTAGCAGTTATATTGCCAGAAGCTTCCGTTGGAAAATGTCCATCGATTAATTTGATGCTTTTAATCAATTCCTCGAGATTCATATTATCTAAAATAATTCGTTTAATCCAACTGAAATCAAGCGTCTCCATAATCTCTTTTTGATTTCTCACCTCAACAATTACTGGGATGTCGAGCATATTTTTTTCTAAATATTCCTTTGTCTTTTCTAATGTTTTTTTCATCCCACCACAAAAATCAAGATGATTGTCCTTGATCATGATGGCATCGAAAAGTCCCATTCTATGGTTGTGCCCACCTCCGATGACAACAGCCCATTTTTCAGGATATCGGAAACAGGGGGTTGTCTTTCGAGTGTCCAATATCTTGCAATGGGTGTGAACGATTTTATCAGTTAAACTCTTTGTTAATGAAGCAATTCCACTCATTCGTTGCATGCAATTCAGCGCCAAACGTTCTGTTG
This sequence comes from uncultured Flavobacteriaceae bacterium, assembly GCA_949372605.1. Classification (GTDB taxonomy): domain Bacteria; phylum Bacteroidota; class Bacteroidia; order Flavobacteriales; family Flavobacteriaceae; genus UBA8316. The sequence goes on along the minus strand of CASIAE010000005.1, from coordinate 52,328 downwards.
CCAGGATAGATTTTACTTTTCCTGTTACTGAGAAAACAATTTCTCCTTTATCAAGCTCCGTTCCTTCTCCGAAGTGTTTTTCAACCACAAGTTCGGGGTCAAATTTTTTAAAAATTTTCTCCGCTAATGAAATTCCAGCAACAACACATGATTCTTTTACTAACAAATTAGCGGTTTCAGTTTTGTCACCGTCAAGGCAAGAACTGCTACTGTGATCACCAGTTTCAATGTCTTCCTGTAAGGATTGCTTTATAAAACGATCAATTTCAGCGCTGTATTTTGAATAGAAATTATCATGCATAATCGTGATTGTAAAATACGCCAACGTTAGCTTTGAGCTCCTGGGATTGCTTGATCATTAGGTAAGCAACACTAACCATGTTTCTTAATTCACATACGCCAAGCGTTAATTTGTTTTGTTTATAAATTTTTTGGGTTTCAAAAAATATTTTTTTAAGTCCAACTTCTGCTTCCATAAGGCCTTTAGAAGTTTTGAAAATCCCCACCTTGATACTCATCATTTCTTGCAGTTCTTTTTTTAATTTATCTATAGCACTTATTTTTTCGTTGGAAATATAATGTTGCCCTTTCCATTCAGAAATTGCTTCATAAAAAGAATTGGTGGGGAGAATTTCTTTTAACTGCTTCAAAGAATCTAAAGCGGCACGATGAGAAAAAACCAAAGATTCAAGCAAAGAATTTGAAGCCAATCTGTTGGCTCCATGAAGCCCAGTGTGGCTACATTCACCGATTGCATAGAGCCCCTTTAGTCGTGTTTCTCCTTGTTCGTTAACTTTTAATCCACCACAGAAATAATGTGCAGCAGGGATAACTGGTATGAAATCTTTTGGAGGATTAATTCCTACCGAACTACAGCTTTTTCTAATCGTTGGGAAATGATTCTGAAATTCCATTTCACTGATTGAACTGCAGTCAAGGTGAACAAAGTCATCTCCTGATTTCATAATTTCTTGTGCAATAGATCTTGCAACAATGTCTCGTGGAGCGAGCTCAGCATTTGAGTCATAATAAGGCATGAATCGCTTTCCACTTTTCGTTAAAAGTAGCGCGCCTTCTCCACGAACTGCTTCTGAAATTAAAAACGTATTGTCTTTTATCTTTGGAAATAGAGCAGTTGGGTGAAACTGAACAAAAGGCAGTCCCTCAATTTTTACCTTGGCACGATATGCAGCACCAAGACCATCGCCAGTTGCATTCTTAGGATTGGTAGTATAGGAAAATAATTGCCCAGCACCCCCGGTAGAAAGAATGGTGATTTGAGCAGAAATTTTAATAATTTCTTGTTGGGTGTTTGAGATGACGTATGCGCCATAACAACGTTTGTAGTCACTCCCAGTGTGGTGATCTGTGATTAAATCAACCAAGGTGTGGTTCTCTAACAAAGTGATGTTAGTGAAAGTTTTTATTTTTTTAATTAAAGCTTGTTGTATTTCAAGCCCAGTCCGATCTTTATTATGTATTATTCTTTTTTCAGAATGTCCTCCTTCTTTGGTTAAATGAAGTGTATTTTTATTTGTGTCAAAGTGCGCTCCCCATTCGATCAATTCTTGAACCCGATCGTGACCTTCTTCCACAACAAATCGTACAACAACTTCATTGCATTTTCCTGCGCCTGCAATTTGAGTGTCAGAGATGTGTTTTTCGAAGGAATCATTTTTAAAATTAGAAACCACTGCAATTCCACCCTGAGCATACCGAGTATTACTCTCCAACAGATTATTCTTCGAGATCATTACGATCGCTAATTCGGGGTTTTGCTCTGCTACTTTAATGGCATAGGTCAAGCCGGAAATTCCACTGCCTATAACTAGAATATTAGTAATCATATGCTTAACCTAAAGTCAACATTCGTGTGATGGGTAATTTTGCTTTGTCTATCAATTCTTGAGATAAAATGATCTCAGGTTGTTCATGTTTTAGGCACAAATAGAGTTTTTCAAGGGTATTGAGCTTCATAAATGCACACTCGCTACAAGCACAAGTTTCGTCTTCTACTGGTGCAGGAATAAATGTTTTATCAGGGCAGCGATTTTGCATTTCATATAAAATTCCTGCCTCGGTAGCCACGATAAATGAAGTCGCTTCATTTTTTTGAACATATTTTAATAATCCCGAAGTACTGCCTACATAATGGGCAATATCCAAAACTTGAGATTCACTTTCAGGATGGGCGATAAACTTCGCATTTGGATATTCTTTGGCAAGCGCAACAATTCTATCAAATGAAAAGGCTTCATGCACGATACATGATCCGTCCCACAATATCATGTTTCTCCCCGTTTCTTTTATCAGATAACGTCCTAGGTTTCTGTCAGGTGCAAAAATTATGGTTTCATTTTCAGGAATCGAATCTATAATTCTTACGGCATTACTAGACGTGCAAACAATAGTGCTTAATGCTTTTATTTCCGCCGAACAATTAATGTAAGTCACCACGTGAGCACCCGGATATTTTGAAATAAATTTTTCAAATTCATGAGGAGGACAAGAATCGGCGAGCGAACAGCCTGCTTTCAAGTCAGGAAGCAATACTTTTTTATTAGGGTTGATTATTTTTGCAGTCTCCGCCATGAAGTGTACTCCAGCAAAAACGATAATATCCGCAGCAATTTTTTCTACAGCTTGAGCTAGAAAAAGACTATCTCCAAGATAATCGGCAAGTTCTTGAATTTCTGGTTCTTGATAATAATGCGCCAGAATTACTGCCTTCTTTTCTTTTTTAAGACGATTTATTTCGCCAACTAGATCAATATTTTTAGAAACAGAGAAATCTAAATAACCTTTTTTATGAAGACGTTCTTGGGTTTCATCCGTAGTTAAATCCATGGAAAGATTATATTTTTGTAAAATTATTAAAAAACAAAGAATCTAAAGCTATTAAGTTGGGATTATATTAGTTCTAGCTCTGCTGTAATTTGTTTAATAGTATAAGCTTCTTCAATGCGATGCAAGCCAATAGCGGTTCTTCTTAAACTACTCAGATGAGCGCCTGACCTTAAGGCTTTTCCATAATCATTTGCCAAAGACCTGATGTAGGTGCCTTTGGAGCACTTTACATAAAAATCTATTGTGGGCAGCTTGATTTCTGTTAGTTCAAATGCTAAAATTTCAACCTGTCTCGAGTTAATTTTTATTTCTTCTCCCTTTCTGGCATATTTGTAGAGTCTTCTGCCATGTTTTTTTATAGCTGAGAAAACTGGAGGATATTGATCAACTACCCCAATAAATTGATTGATGACTTCCTTTAGGGCATTGTCATCGAGATGGTCTGTCGGGAAAGTGCCATCAATAGAAGTTTCAAGATCATAAGAGGGGGTAGTGGCTCCCATTGTAAATGACCCTGTGTACTCCTTCACTAGTGCTTGAATTTCAGAAATTTCCTTAGTCATTTTTCCAGTACACACCAACAAAAGACCTGTTGCTAAGGGATCTAAAGTTCCCGCGTGTCCGACTTTCAGTTTTTTAATGCCAAACTTGTTTTTTAACTCCCAACGAATTTTATTCACAACCTGAAAAGAAGTCCAGTTTAGGGGCTTATCAATCAAAAGAAGTTGTCCTTCGATTACTGAAGCTTCGTTAAATTCTAATTTAGAATGCATAGACAATTGCAATAACACCCACAACGATGCAGTAAAAACTAAAGTATTTCAATTGGCTTTTCTTGACGATTGCAATCATCCATTTACAAGCAAAAATTCCAGTGATAAATGCTGTAATAAACCCAACCAAAAGGGAAAATAAATCTAAAGACTGAGTAACAGAATCGATTTTTAAAAGGCGATTCACCATGCTTCCAAAAATTAGAGGAATGACCATTAAAAAAGAAAATCTAGCCGCTTTTTCTCGATCAATACCGAGCACCACTGCCATTGCAATCGTCGCACCACTTCTTGAAATCCCTGGAAGAATTGCAATCGCTTGAATGACTCCAATTAATAGTACAGAACGATAATTCAAGGGTTTGTTGTTTGTACTAATGCGATCTGCTTGAAATAATAAAAAGGCTGTGATTATTAGCATAAAACCAACTAATAAAAGGTTTCCGTTAAATAAATTTGCGATAAAATCTTCAAAAAAAAGCCCAACAATAACCGCGGGGATCATTGACAATATAATTTTAAGTGTAAAATCTAAACTTTTACTTTTTTCAAATCGCAACAATTCTTTAAATATATAATAGATGTCTTTTCTAAAATAAAACAAAGTGCTAAGTGCCGTTGCCGAATGAAGGGTTATGGTGATTAATAGGCTCTCTTTTGGCTGGTAGTCACTGCCAAATATCACTTTAAAAACCTCAAGATGACCACTTGAAGAAACCGGAAGAAACTCTGTGAGTCCTTGGATGATTCCAAGGATTAGGCTTTCAAATAAACTCATTTACTTTTCTTAGGTGCTAAAAGGATAGCGTAGATTGCCATGGAAAATCCAATGAGAATTACTGTTGGTGCCAAACGAATCCTTCGGAAACTAAATATTTCAGGATTAAAAACATTTGGATCATCACTTCCCCCGCCTGACATTAAAATAAATCCGAGTGTGATTAATAGAATGGAAAACATCAAGAACTTATAATTTCTCACTCCAAATAATATTTTTTTTTGTTTAATCTTACTCATATAATTGATTTAATAAACAGCCTCAGATTTCAGATTAAGGTAGCGTTGCATTGCAAATAAAGTGCTAATTAGTGTGATCCCCAATCCTAAAAAGAAAACGCTAACAAAAATAAGCGCTGGTTCGAGGGGGTTGTTTAAAATCTGCAATTCAGGAAAGCGTTTGTCCATTTCATAAATTACCCCACTAAGTGCAATTAATGCTATTGAAGAACCAATGAAACTCATTAAAATATTGGTCTTAATGAATGGTTTTCTGATAAAACTTTTGGTGGCACCAACCAATTGCATTGTTCTGATTATAAAACGTTTGGAGTATATCGAAAGCCGGATAGAACTGTTGATTAACAAGACGGCAACTACCACAAAAATAGAACTCGCGAAAAGTATCCAGTAAGTTATTTTCTTGATGTTTTCGTCTAATAATTCTAGTAAGGGTTGATCGTAATTGACTTCATTTATGTAGTCATAACTCTCCATATTTATTTTAATTTTTTCAATTAAAGAAGGAGTAACATAGGCCGATTTAAAATAGATATCGATTGAGTTAAGTAAGGGATTATAACCTAAAAACTCCATGAAATCCTCTCCGATTTCGTTTGCATGAACTGCGGAAGCTTCCTCTTTAGTGATGAAAACGGTTTTTTTTGTTGCGACTTCAAGACTTAAAGTTTTTTGTAATTGCTTAATTTCAATTTCTTTTACCGAGCCTTTAAGGTAGACAGTCATTGCAATTTGTTCCTTAAAATGATCTGCCACTTTTTTTGAATTAAGGAGTAATAAACCCAAAATTCCAATTAAAAACAAAACCAAGGTTATACTTAAAACCACAGAAAAGTAACTCGAAATTAAGCGACGTTTATAATATTTTTCTTCAGGTTTTTGTTTCAAAATATTTAAATATTTTAAGTAAAAATAGTAAACCAGTTTTAAAAAATAATGAAGGAAGACATAAACTTTTTCCTTTCATTCAATAAACGTATTTTTACTACTTAAAAATATGTAACGTGGTAACATACGATTTTCAAAAAATTGAAAAAAAATGGCAAAAATTCTGGTCTGAACAAGAAACCTTTAAAGTTGAAAACCAAAGTAATAAGCCGAAATATTATGTATTGGACATGTTTCCTTATCCTTCCGGAGCTGGATTACATGTTGGGCACCCGTTGGGGTACATCGCCAGTGATATAATAGCACGATTTAAGCGACACAAGGGGTTTAATGTGCTTCATCCGCAGGGATATGATTCTTTTGGTCTCCCAGCAGAACAATATGCCATACAAACCGGCCAACACCCAGCGAAAACTACAGTAACAAATGTTAAACGCTATCGTGAACAACTTGATCAAATGGGGTTTTCGTTCGATTGGAGTAGGGAATTACAGACTTCTAGCCCAGATTATTATCGATGGACTCAATGGATTTTCCTGTTACTTTTTGATTCCTATTATTGTTTAGATGATGATAAGGCGCAGCCAATTAGCAAATTGATTGCATGTTTTGAAGCGGAAGGAAATATAAATGTTAACGCCGATTGTGATAATAATATTCCAGAATTTAGCGCTGAGCAATGGAAAGCCATGAGAACATTAGAAAAGGAGGAGTATTTATTAAAATACAGATTGACTTATTTATCTAATACGGAAGTGAACTGGTGTTCAGCATTGGGTACAGTTCTTGCTAACGATGAAATCGTAAATGGTGTTTCTGAACGTGGAGGTCACCTGGTTACGAAAAAGAAAATGAGACAATGGAGCATGCGAATTGGCGCTTATGCTAATCGACTGCTCGAAGGTTTAAATACAATAGATTGGCCTAATTCTTTAAAAGAAATGCAAAGAAATTGGATTGGGAAATCCATTGGTGCTTCTGTTTATTTTGAACTTGAACTACATCAAGGTCGACTTGAAGTTTTTACGACAAGACCCGATACCATTTTTGGTGTAACTTTTATGACTTTGGCTCCAGAGCATGAATTAGTTCAAAAAATAACAACTCCCGAGCAAAAGGGAGCTGTAGAAGATTATATCGTTGAGGCTGCTAAAAAGTCTGATCGAGAACGTCAATCGGAAGTGAAAAATATTAGTGGTGTTTTTACTGGAGCTTATGCCATTCACCCTTTTACTAAAGAAAGGGTACAAGTATGGATTGGAGAGTATGTCCTTGCTGGCTATGGGACAGGAGCGGTAATGGCTGTGCCCTGTGGAGATCAAAGAGATTATGATTTTGCAAAATATTTTAACATACCTATCATCAATATTTTCGATCAAATTGATATTTCTGAGTCTGCCTATACCGAAAAAGCTGCTGTTGGACTTGTAAATTCAGATTTTTTAAATGGTCTGCAATATAAAAAAGCGGTTGAGACAAGTATTTACGCTTTGGAAGAGTTGAACGCTGGAAAAGGAACTGTCAACTATCGTTTAAGGGATGCTGTTTTTAGTCGTCAAAGGTATTGGGGAGAACCTATTCCAATCTATTTTAAGTCTGGAATTCCATTTCCGCTTAAATCAGAACATTTACCTCTTAAATTACCAGAAGTTGAGAAGTATTTACCGACTGAGGACGGAAAACCACCTTTGGGCAATGCAAAAGATTGGGCTTGGAACATTGAGTTAGAGAAAGTTGTAAGTGTAGACGATATTGATTATAAAATTATTTTCCCACTGGAATTAAACACCATGCCCGGATGGGCAGGTAGTTCCTGGTACTTTATTCGCTATATGGATGCTCAAAATCAAGAGAATTTTGTTGGTAAGAAGGCTTTAGATTATTGGCAAGATGTAGACTTATACCTGGGAGGTGGCGAACATGCAACAGGGCATTTGCTGTATTCTAGGTTTTGGCAAAAATTCCTTTATGATCGTGGATATTTACCTGTAGAAGAATATGCAAAAAAATTGATCAATCAAGGTATGATTCTTGGGAACTCTGCGTTTATTTATCGCAAGAAAGGAACTCAAGATTTTATTTCAAAAGGATTAATAAATGGCCAAGAAGTGGAGTCCATTTATGTTGATGTTTCCTTCGTTAATTTAAATAACGAATTGGATGTAGAAAAAGTTAAATCATGGCAAAAACATTTTGAGCAGTCAAACTTTATTCTTGAAGAGGGAAAGTATATTGTTGGGAGAGAGGTGGAGAAAATGTCTAAGTCAAAATATAACGTGGTCAATCCCGATAAAATATGTGAGAAATACGGGGCAGATACTTTGCGGATGTATGAAATGTTTTTAGGGCCTATTGAACAAGACAAACCTTGGAATACAGCCGGAATAAGCGGAGTGCATAATTTTCTGAAAAAATCATGGCGCTTGTTTTATGATCAAGAAAAACTTATTGTTACTGACGATAAGCCATCCCCCGAAGCTTATAAGATTTTGCACCAAACGATAAAGAAGGTATCCGATGACATTGAGCGTTATTCTTTTAACACTTGCATCAGCACTTTTATGATTTGCGTTAATGAATTGAGTGCTTTAAACTGTTCAAATCGCGAAATTCTTTCGTCTCTTATTATACTTCTTTCTCCTTTTACACCTCACTTCAGTGAGGAAATGTGGTCAATTTTGGGGCATACTAAAAGTGTTGAATTCGAGCCATTTCCCTTATTCGATGCTTCCCATGTGACAGAAACAATCAAAGATTACCCAGTTTCATTTAATGGAAAGATGCGATTTACTTTAAAGCTTTCATTAAGCTTAAGTATAGCTGAGATTAAACAAATAGTAATTAACGAAGAGCTAACTCAAAATCAACTTCAAGGAAACTCACCTAAAAAGGTAATTGTTGTTCCTGGTAAAATAATCAATATAGTTATCTAATGACTAATGAAATTTTAGTTGAAGTTGTTGGCCTAGTAGGAGCCATGTTCACAACTCTTGCCTTTGTGCCTCAAGTGGTTAAAATTTGGAAAAACCGAAGCTCAGACGGTGTCTCGCTTTCTATGTACGTTTGCATGCTTGTCGGAATTATTATTTGGCTCGCCTATGGCATTTTAATCGATAGCATTGCAGTTATTGTTGCTAATATACTGTCAGGGATTTTACAAGTTGTGATTATCTTTTTGACCCTTAAAAACAGAACAAATAATTAAATCTGAATTTGTCTTTTGATCTGTTGATTTAAAGAAATAAAAGTCTCCGTTCTAGAGATCCCTTCGATCGACTGTATTTTATAATTTAATAGCCCCATTAGGTGTTCATTATCTTTACACAATATCTTAATTAATACACTCCAGTTACCAGTGGTGTAATGACATTCAATCACTTCAGGTATTTTCTCGAGTTGCTTTACTGCCTCAGTGTTTCGTATGGCTTTATCCAAGTAAATTCCAACAAAAGCCATTGTTTTAAAGCCTAAAATCTTAGGATTTAAAATAATTTGAGAACCAGAAATAAGTTGTGCTTTTTCCAGTTTTTTTAAACGTTGATGAACAGCTGCACCTGAAATACCAGCAGTTCTTGCGATTTCATTGATCGATTTTCTTGCGTCATTCATGAGTGCTCGAAGAATAATCTTGTCTAATCCATCGATTAAAATCTCCTCATTAGTTATTTTCATTGTTGTAAATTTTTAATCAAAAGTCTATATTTGGCTATTAAATATAAGTGAATTCCTTTTTATATTTTTTACTTTAGATTAGTTAAATGAAAAAAATCAGAATAGCAGGAGCAGTTTTCGCTTTACTTTCAGTTGTTTTGGGCGCTTTTGCAAGTCACCTTTTAAAAATATTGTTAACTGAAACGTCCTTGCACTCCTTCGAAACAGGTGCCCGATACATGATGTATCATGGGTTAGCCTTGCTATTGGTTTCAGAAATTCAGATAGAAGACAAGAAGTGGATTTTTAGGTTTTTCTTTTGGGGGACAATACTGTTTTCTTTCAGTATCTTCTTTTTGTCCCTCCAGTCCATTATAAAAATAGATCTATCATGGATGGGCCCAATCACCCCAGTGGGAGGAACATTACTTATTTTAGGTTGGTTCTTTTTAATTATTAAATCAATAAAGGATTAAAAACTCCTCAAAAATTATTTACCGAGCCCAACAATATATTTTTCAATGGCCATGCTCATTGAGGGGGTTTCAGGACTGGGCGCATTTATATCGACCCTTAAATTTGCAGCTTTTGCAGCATTGATAGTAGCATTACCATAAGCTGCTATCATTGTATCTTTTTGTTCAAAATCAGGAAAGTTATACAACAGAGATTCGATTCCCGAAGGACTGAAAAACACTAAAATATCATAGTACACATCCCTTAGATCCGAGAGGTCACTTACTTTGGTTCTGTAAAGCTGTGCACGTTGCCACTTAACTCCAATTTCATCTAAAATATTAGGAATCTTCGGGTTGTCAACATCTGAGGTGGGCAGCATGAATTTTTCAATTTCAAACTTTTTAAAGACAGACTCCAAATCTGCTACACTTTTTTCACCCACATAAATCTTCCTCTTGCGATAAACTACATATTTTTGAAGATAATAAGCGACGGCTTCTGATTGACAGAAATATTTTGTAGAATCTGGAACTTTATAGCGCATCTCTTCAGTCAGCCTGAAAAAATGATCAACAGCGTTCCTGCTGGTGAGTATAATATTATTAAATTCAGAAAAATTAATTTTTTGTTTTCTAACTTCCTTCGCAGACATGCCCTCAACATGAATGAAAGGACGAAAATCAATTTTTAGTTTGTGTTTTTCTTTTAAACGTGCGTAAGGGGATTTGTCACTCGCAGGCTCAGGTTGCGAAACCAAAATGGTTTTCACTTTCATATATTTAAATTTAATTACCTCTTGGCCTAATATAATATTAAATAGAGCCAGAGCCAGGGCGCTATTTTGAATCCACAAAGATATAAAATTATATAAAGCAGATAAGAAGGTTTTTTCCTTGTTATTTCAATATAAATTTTATTGTGATATATGAAAGAAGAGGCAAATAGAATTAGGAGGCTTATTAAAAAATAAATTTGATTGTCAGGAAAAGTAAAGTGACAAAGTGACAAAAAACAACCTCCAATTATGCCTATTAACCCCTTTACTGTCAATGTTTTAAAATACAATTGATCAAGTGTATTTTTAAGTCCTACAGGAGTTAAAATCATTTTCAGTACTAGATACCGAACAAATTCCAAGCTGAACAAGAAAAGTAAAATTTGATAAAATTTAATTTTTCCTAAAAAACAAAATAAAATTTCTTGATAGAAAAAATTAGCATAGAGCGAAAAGGTTAGCAATGAGATGAGAAATAAAATAAAATTAAACTGATGCAAAGGACTCAAGTATTTATCTTTCCCATAAATATTTAGATAATTTTTCAAATTTCTTATATCTACAAATAATCTAAATTGTAGATAATGTCGCTGAGACAAAAAAGCCAGCAGTACAAAAATCATAAATAGAACAAAAGTAATCCAGTCTCTTGGGGCTTGTAATCGGTCAGTCCATTCAAACATCAAATAAAATTAAGGAAGTATTCTTATTATTTAATTTATTTCTTGTGTTTTAGTAAATTTACATTTAAATTTATGAAAAAAGCACTTGTTATTATCCCCACTTATAACGAAGTTGACAACGTAAAATCGGTACTTGAAGAAACTTTTTCTTTAAAGCGTTTTGATGTATTGGTCGTTGATGATTCTTCTCCAGATGGAACCGCAGAAGCTGTTAACCAGCTTATACCAATATATTCCAAAGAGTTGTTTTTAGAAGTTAGAAAAAATAAAGAGGGACTTGGGAAGGCATATATTCATGGTTTTAAGTGGGCTTTAAAAAACAATTATGAATACATTTTCGAGATGGATGCCGATTTATCTCATGACCCTAATGCACTGATTCCCATGCTTGAGTTATTGGAAAGTGAGGTTGATTTTATAGTCGGCTCTAGGTATGTTAAGGGGATTAATGTGGTGAACTGGCCTTTAAGCAGGATATTACTGTCTTATTTTGCCTCAATTTATGTCCGTTTAATCACTTTTATGCCGATTAAAGATCCCACAGCTGGTTACATAGGTTATCGACGAAAAGTATTAGAGGAGCTAAACCTCGATGAAATTAAATTCGTAGGTTATGCTTTTCAAATAGAAATGAAGTATAAAGCTTGGAGAAAAAGATTTAGCTTCAAGGAATACCCTATTGTTTTTACTGATCGGAAAATGGGAATTTCTAAAATGAATAGAAATATAATTTGGGAAGCGCTTTATGGCGTCATAGATTTGCGAATAGAAGATTTTTTTAAAAAATAGAATGGAAACAGTACTGATAAAGAATGCAATGCTGGTCAACGAGGGAGAAATCATTAAGAAAGACCTTTTGATTCAAGGAGAGATGATCCATAAAATAGCTAATTTTATCGACGAAAAACTGGCGGACAAAGTTATTGATGCCAAAGGATTACACTTGATGCCCGGCTGGATAGACGACCAAGTTCATTTTCGAGAGCCTGGCTTGACTCACAAGGCGACGATAGCTTCAGAATCTAGGGCGGCAGTTGCAGGAGGAATCACTTCCTTTTTTGAAATGCCGAACACCAATCCTCAAACGACTTCAAGCGAAGCGCTTGAGGGAAAGTTTAAAATTGCTTCAAAAAATTCAATCGCGAATTATTCATTTCTTTTTGGAGGCACAAATGACAACCTTAATGAAATCATATCGATTGATAAAAGTAAAATACCTGGATTTAAATTGTTTTTAGGTTCTTCAACGGGAAACATGTTGGTCGATGATCCAGAAGTTTTACGTGAGATTTTTTCTAATATCGACTTACCCATTGCAGTACATTGCGAAGATGAAGGGACTATTAAGGAAAACCTAAGTCGTTTTATTGCCGAATATGGAGACAACATTCCAATCGGAAAGCATTCTGAAATAAGAAGCGAAAAAGCTTGTTATTTATCCTCTTCAAAAGCAATAGAACTTGCCAAAGAAACTGGAGCTCGTCTTCATGTTTTTCATTTGTCGACTGCCATAGAAACAGAATTATTTGAAAATAATATCCCCCTGAAAGACAAGAAAATTACGGCCGAGGTTTGTGTTCACCACCTTTGGTTTTCAGAAGAAGATTATCAAGAAAAAGGGACTTTAATAAAATGGAATCCAGCCATTAAGAAGAAAACAGATCGCGATGAACTATGGAAAGCCTTGAATGATGATCGTATTGATGTTTTGGCCACGGACCATGCTCCCCACACTTTAAAGGAAAAGCAGCAAGTTTATACAAAAGCCCCGTCGGGAGGTCCGCTCGTGCAACACGCCCTGCCGGCGATGCTTACGGCAGTTAAGCAAGGCAAAATAAAATTCGACAAACTCGTCCAAAAAGCCTGTCACAATCCAGCAATTTTGTTTAATATTGAAAAACGTGGTTTTTTAAAAGAAGGTTATTTTGCAGATCTAGTTTTGGTTGATTTAGAGAAAAAAAATACGGTGACCAAAAGTGATTTACTCTATCAGTGTCAGTGGTCGCCTTTTGAGGGGATAACTTTCGAAGCTTCCGTAGAAAAAACTTTTGTGAACGGAAATATGGTTTACGATCAAGGGAAAATCATTGAAAACGGTTTAGGTAAAAGACTTACCTTTTATAAGAATTAATTAAATAATGAAAAACACATTACTTATTTTTATAATATTTTTTTTATTTTCCTGCACACAAGAAGATAAACCTAAACCGTTTGAGGATTTGATTCCGCCAGACTTAATGGAAGAGGTGCTTCTAGACATGCACTTGATTAAGTCTATGAGAAGTAGCGGTTATGCTTTGAAAGAATATGATAGCATGTTGGGCGATGGTTATTTTCTTGAAAAATATTGTGTTGACAGCATGCAACTCGTAAATAGTAAAAACTATTATGCACAAAGTCCCAAGAAATATCTTTTGATTTACAAACAAATTGAAAAAAGGCTATTGGTTTTAAAAGACAGTGTTGCAGAATTAAATAACAGATTTGAAAAGAGATCTGATTAGTTATAAAACCTCTTCAATTGGAGTGTAGTGAAAATTAAGTCTAGTTTTAATTTTATCTCCATTAATGTTGTTTTGCCTATACATGCTTTTTATTAAAGCTCGAGTTAGTTTTCTTTTCCTGAAAAAAATCAATTCTAAAAAGTATTCTACAATCCAAAAGAAATAGAATGTAAATTTTGGAATTAAATAAACCTTCTCATTTTTTTTACTTTTTTTAAGCAGGAATTGATAGAGGGATTTATTGGTCCAGTTTTCCGCAACTAAGATAAAGCGTTCTCCGTTAATATTAGATTCCATCAATTGAGACATTACAGAAATAACGTCTAAAACGTTAACATACCCTGTGTTTCCGGGTGTGTAAAATCTAAATCCTTTTTTTATTTTTTTTAAAATAAAATTGGCAGGACTACCTTTCCCTAAAATCACACCAGGATTGACAATACAAAACTCAAGCCCTTCTTGACCAGCACGCCAAACCTCTGTTTCAGCTCCATATTTTGAATAGGCATAAGGCGTTTTTTCTTCATTATTGTCCCAAGGCGTTTCTTCGTCGACATCAGCGCTGGTTTCTTCGTTTCCTAATGCTGCAACCGAGCTTACGTAAATCAACTTTTTTACTTTATGGGACAGACATAGATTCACGATGTATGAAGTTCCATGCTCATTTATTTCGATTAACTTTTTTGTTTTTCTGTGAGAAAATGAAATCAATGCTGCACAATGATAAACTTTAGTAATCCCTTGAAATGCTTCCTCAAGGCTAGGGAAGTCTGTTAAATCACCTTTCAGCCAAACAATTTTTTCGAATTTTGATTTTCCGTCCGAGAACTTTGATTCAAAAATTGATTGGATTGAGTTTTTCTTGGTGTCACTTCTGTATAATGCTAATGGATATATGTTTTTCTCTGCCAAATGACATAACAAATACGATCCTATAAAACCTGTGGCTCCTGTTACTAAAATCATTAATTAAAATTACTGCTTTTTGAAGAATAATTTTTTGTTTTACGCTATAAATCTATCTTTGTAAAACAAAACATTAAAATGTATAAAAACTTTGTTGAAGAACTCCGCTGGAGAGGTATGTTGCATGATATTATGCCAGAAACTGAGGCGCATCTCTTGGCCAATTCAAGCTCCGGTTATATCGGTTTTGATCCCACAGCAGATTCCTTACACATTGGGAGCTTGGTTCAGATTATGATATTGATTCATTTTCAGAAGTCGGGGCATCGGCCTATCGCACTTTTGGGAGGAGCCACAGGAATGATTGGTGATCCTTCTGAGAAATTGGATGAAAGAAACCTTTTGGATTCCGAAGTACTTGAGAAAAATGTTTCTGGAATCAAGCAACAACTAGAAAAATTTATTGACTTTAACAAAGCGAACCCTGCAGCAGCTCAGTTGGTGAATAATTACGATTGGATGAAAAACTATTCATTGATTGATTTCTCAAGAGATATTGGTAAACATCTGTCCGTTAATTATATGATGGCGAAAGACTCCGTTAAAAAACGTTTGGGCAGTGATTCGAAGGTTGGGATGTCTTTTACTGAGTTTACCTATCAGTTGCTGCAAGGCTATGATTTTTTTCACCTATATCAAAATATGGACTGTAAAATTCAGATGGGAGGTAGCGATCAGTGGGGAAACATAACCACAGGAACAGAATTGATTCGACGCAAGGCTTCTGGAAAAGCCTACGGCATAACCTGTCCATTGATTACAAAATCAGACGGAACCAAGTTTGGTAAGTCAGAAGGAGGGAATGTTTGGTTGGATAAAAGAAGAACTTCCCCTTATAAATTTTATCAGTATTGGTTAAATGCCTCAGATGAAGATGCTGAGAAATACATTAAAACCTTTACGCTACTGACGCAAGAAGAAATAGTATCACTGATTAGTAAACATCAAGAAACTCCACACTTAAGGCTTTTGCAAAACAAAATTGCCGAAGAGGTAACGCAAATGGTTCATTCTAAAGAAGATTTAGAAAAAGCAAAGCAAGCCAGTCAGATATTGTTTGGAAGATCGACAGCGGAAGACCTTATTCAACTTGATGAAGACACTTTTCTGGAGATTTTTGAAGGCGTACCTCAGGCAGAAATTTCGAAAAGTCAATTTGAGAGTGGAATTGAAATGATTAATCTTTTGGCTTCTGAAACAGGGTTTTTAAAATCAAACGGCGAGGCAAGAAGAGCTTTGGCTGAAAACTCGATTGCGGTGAATAAAAAAAAGGTTGACGAAAACTATGCCATTGCTGAAAAAGACCTGATTGATAAAAAGTATATTTTGTTGCAAAGGGGGAAAAAGAATTACTTTGTTTTAAAAGTGGTTTAATTAAAAAACCATCAAATTACAACCTCTAACTTCTGAGTCATCAAAACGGCCCAATACTTCAAAAGTTCCATCCGAAAAGGTTTTCCCTAAATCCTGAGTTGCAATAAAGGAACAAGAATCGCGATTGGCTAAATCTATTATGTTTAACCCACCCGTTTTTTCAAATCCAAGATTTTGAAAGGGATCTTCGCTTTCCCTTGTATTAACAAACATCCAAGGAGGACAGCTAAATCGGCCATCCCCTTTCGAGTAGGCCTGAGAAAGGAGTTCGGTCATCCCATATTCTGAATGTATTTTTTCAACACCAAAACCTTTAGATAGATTTTGATGTAATTCACTTCTTGTCAGTTCTTTTCTTCGGCCTTTCATCCCCCCAGTTTCCATTACTACTGTGTTTTTTAATTGAAACGTGTGTTTTTCAATTAAGTCAAGTAGGGCAAAAGAAACGCCGATTAATAATGTTTTTTGACCTCGCTCTTCAAGATCGATAATTTTTTCTTTTAAGAGATCCCATTCGTTTAGATAAAATCCACTTTCGAGTTTATTGCTTTTGGCTATTAAATCAGAAACCATATAAGTTAACGAAGAACCTTCCCGGTCTGCATAAGAGGGTAGTAGTGCCAAAACAACATAACCTTCAATTGAACCGTAAAATCTTTCAAAACAGTTTCTAAAGCTTAATTTATAGTCATTCAAATCTCGAAGGAAATGTTTTGAGGCGATCGAAGAAGTGGTAGTACTTGAGCTGAATTCTTTTACAATGTCTTCTTTGAACGAAATAACTGACATTGATTTAAAAAAGGAAACGGGTAAAAAAGGAATATTCTCTGAGTGCATCATGTCAGAAGGAGAACGATTGATTAAGTCACAATATGAACGGTAAACCGCATTGTTTTCATATTGAAACTCGAACGTATCAAGCGCTAATCGTTCAAACGATTCTTCGGATTTAATTTTCCAAAAGGGATTAAGGTCGAAAGGATTCATTAAAACTCAAGTGCTAAATACATGAAGAATCAGGGAATCAACAGTCTTTTTAAACCCATGTGATTGCCTTGAATGAGCTTAACAAGATAGATTCCAGTTTTGAGGTTTTGAAGAATAATTCGGTTTTCTAATGTTTTTTTTTCAAACACTACTTCACCCAAAACATTGAATATTATTATATTTTTTACCTCAGAACGTTGAGAATCTATGTTTAAGTATTCACCAATCATTGGGTTGGGGTAAATCTTAAAGTCTAATTTCTGTATGGTCTTTTCGATAGCCGAACTATCGTTCGTTGCGTTTACTCCAGATGCTTCATTAAAAGGTTGCGCCGAAGCAAAAACGCTAAACAATAAAAAAGTAAGAAACACAGAAGAACGCATAATTGTAAAAATCGTATTGTTTGATATCTTGTAAAGGTAATGAATATTAAAAGGATTGGGTAAAATGTATTGCATATGATAATTATTTATTAACGTTAATCACCATTTAAATTTATATTTTAGTGAAACATAAGAAGTAAATGAAAAAAAAAGGAATAAGAATCTTATTGGTTGACGATGATCCAGACGTTATTGAAATTATTCGATTTAATTTAGTTCAGGAAGGGTACAGTATTTCAACAGCAAGAGATGGGAAAAAGGCATTAGAAGAGGCGGACAGAGAAGTTCCTCATTTAATCATCATGGATGTTATGATGCCCAATATGGACGGAATTGAAGCTTGCGAACTGTTGAGAAAAGACCCTCGTTTCAAAGAAACTATCATAATGTTTCTTACTGCACGAGGCGAGGATTACTCTCACGTAGCTGCTTTTGATGCTGGTGCAGATGATTATGTCACTAAACCGGTCAAACCAAAGATTTTGGTTTCTAAGGTAAAAGCGCTTCTTAGGAGGTTGAGGGATGAGGATAAAAACGAACAGAAATTAAAAATAGGAAAACTAATCATTGATAGGGAAGAGTATAAGGTTACTTTTGATGGTAAGATTTTTTCACTGCCAAGAAAGGAATTTGAATTACTCTTTTTGTTGGCCTCAAAACAAGAAAAAGTTATTAAAAGAGAAAAAATAATGGAAATTATTTGGGGTAGTGAGGTTGTTGTGGGAGACCGAACCATTGATGTTCATATCAGAAAATTAAGAGAAAAAATCGGTGATAAATATTTTAAAACGGTGAAAGGAGTTGGTTATAAATTTGTGCCACTTAACTTGTAATATTTGTGTTTATATTTAAGAATTATAAAATAGCATTTAACCTTTCGGTCCTACTGATGACCCCCCTTCTTGTTGTTTCTGTTGTTTTTTATTTTTTCAGTTCAGTTAAATTCACCTTTCAAGATGTTATGCTTGGATCAGTCTTAATTTTGGTGTTTTTTGTATTCTCGATTCTATTACTTCACCTTAGGATTGAACGTTCTATCCTGAGAAAGCTAAAAGGCATATATGATGACCTTTCCCCTTCTGGGTTTTCTGAGAATAGAGAGTCAATCGAGTCCGATATGGAATCCTTAAAAGACAGTCTTCGTCAATTTGCGGATGATAAAAAGCTTGAAATTGAAGTGCTTAAAGACAAAGAAAGCCATAGGAAAGAGTTTATTGGAAATATATCTCATGAATTAAAAACTCCGCTATTCACAATTCAGGGTTATGTTTTAACTCTACTAGAAGGCGGTGTAAATGATAAGGGTTTAAGAGAAAAGTACCTTAAAAGAACGGCCAAAGGAGTTGAGCGACTTGTTTATATAGTTAAAGATTTGGACTTAATCACTCAGTTCGAATCTGGAATAAAATCCATTGAAAGAATTGATTTTGATATTGTAAAACTAGTTAAAAATGTATTTGAACTTTTTGAAATGCAGGCCAATAAGAGTGAAATCATACTTTCATTTGAGAACACAAAGTCCCAACCGATACTTGTAAATGCCGATGAGGAGAGAATTCAACAGGTGTTAACCAATTTGGTGATCAACTCGTTAAAATATGGAGTAAACAAAGGGACTACAGAGATTACCATTCAAGACCTTAATGATGAGAAAGTTATAGTGAGGGTTACGGACAATGGAGAGGGTATCGAAAGAGAACACCTGCCAAGGCTTTTTGAGCGTTTCTATAGGGTAGATAAATCTGGAAACAGAGAACAAGGAGGCTCAGGTTTGGGGCTTGCAATTGTCAAGCACATTATTGAAGCACATCAAGAAAAAATATTTGTTGAAAGTTCACCAGGTGTAGGTTCGGAATTTTCATTTACACTTCAAAAGACTTAAAATTAAAATTACTTGAGTAATATTAGAATTCAAATCTCTATTTTCGCTATATAGATTAAACCTGTGGGAAGCAAAAATAAATTAAAAAGATTTAGAGAGAATAGTACTTTCTCAAACGTTATTCAACCTGAAAGGGAAGATTTACTGCTAAAATCTTTTCCGCTTAAGGCCAAGTGGCATAGTGAGTATTTTAAAAACGATAATCCGATCACGCTCGAGTTAGGTTGCGGGAAAGGGGAATACTCCGTTCATCTGGCGGAATTAAATCCTCAAAAAAATTTTATAGGTATAGATTCAAAAGGGGCTCGTTTTTGGAGAGGAGCAAAGACTGCTTTAGAAAACGACCTTTCTAATGTGGCTTTTATTAGGGCACAAATTGAACTCATTACGCAACTTTTTGATAAAGGTGAGGTTGCTGAAATATGGATTACTTTTCCGGATCCTCAAATAAAACACAAACGGACCAAGCATAGGTTGACTTGCCCAAAACTTTTAGATCAGTACAAACAAGTTCTTGCTCCAGACGGTGTTATGCATCTAAAAACGGACAGTGAGTTCCTACATGGGTACACTCTTGGGATATTGAATGATAGCGCTTATGAGATATTATATGCCCATCACAATATATATAATAATGATTATTCTCCTTCGGAGGCCACCTTCGGTTCAAACGTTTTATGAAAAGATGTTTCTTGCAGAAGGGAAACCGATTACTTACACTCAATTTAAATTTAAATAGTGTCTGATTTTTTTAGTAATGTTTATGAAGTAGTCAAGAAAATACCAGAAGGTTATGTTACCTCTTATGGGGCAATAGCAACCTATTTGGGTGCGCCTCAAAGCGCCAGGATGGTTGGTTGGGCCATGAACGCTTCTCATAATTCACCTGATGTTCCTGCTCACAGAGTGGTTAATAGAAATGGACTCTTATCTGGTAAACTTCACTTTTCTGGAACCAACTTAATGCAACAGCTTCTGGAGAATGAAGGCCTAACAATTAAGGACAATCAAATCCTTAATTTTAAGGATTTTTTTTGGAATCCATCGCTTTATCTACCTCCTTTCGAATTTGATTTGTAAACTTTTGTTTCCAAGCAGATTGGAGTATATTTGTAAGCCTATTTAAAGAAGATATTATCAAATGAAAATCAATAAAAATGATGTTGTTGCTGTTTTAAAAACGATTTGCGAACCAGGCGAAGGAGAAAATATAATGGACAGTGGAGCGATCACTAACATAATGATTTTCGGAGATCAAATCGACCTGGATGTAACCTTGGCGAACCCCAGTCTCCAAGCTAGAAAAAAATTAGAGCTTACCATTTTAGAACTTCTTCACCAAAAGGTTTATGAAAAAGCTAAAATAAAAATCAACACAAAGGTAAACACACCACCGCCCCCTGTCAAACCTATCAAGGGAAAGTCGATACCAGGGATTGATTCAATCATTGCAATATCATCCGGTAAAGGAGGTGTAGGAAAGTCCACAGTAACAGCCAACATCGCTGTAACCCTTTCGAAAATGGGTTGTAAAGTAGGGATACTTGATGCAGATATTTATGGCCCTTCCATTCCAACGATGTTTGACATTGAAGGCGCACGACCAATGTCAATAAACATTGATGGGAAATCAAAAATGGAACCTATTGAAAACTATGGAGTTAAAGTTCTTTCAATAGGTTTTTTCACAAAACCTGATCAGGCAGTTATTTGGCGAGGACCGATGGCCGCCAAAGCGCTGAATCAAATGATTTTTGATGCCGCTTGGGGCGAACTTGATTTTTTATTGGTTGATTTGCCTCCAGGAACAGGAGATATTCATTTAAGCATTGTGCAGTCTTTACCCCTTACTGGGGCAGTTGTCGTAAGCACGCCGCAAAATGTTGCTCTTGCAGACGCTCGTAAAGGAATTGCGATGTTTGCCCAAGAGAGCATAAGCGTTCCTTTGCTAGGGATTATTGAAAACATGGCTTATTTCATACCAGATGAATTGCCAAACAATAAATATTATATCTTTGGTAAAGAAGGGGCTGAAAATCTGGCCAAAGATAAAGACGTTCCATTTTTGGGTGCTTTGCCCCTTGTTCAAAGCATAAGAGAAGCTGCAGATGTTGGAAGACCAGCAGCATTACAGGATGGCACTGAAATAGAGAAATCTTTAGTTGAAGTAACTCAGAATTTGGTCGCACAATTGTTAAAAAGAAATACGACCTTGCCCCCAACAAAAGCTGTGGAAATCACTAGTATGGTCGGCTGTTCAGCCATAAAATAAAACTATGAACTCAAAAAAAATAAGAGAAAAAGTTCTTATCGCCCTAGAGGAAATACGTCCTTTTCTCGAATCTGATGGTGGAGACATCTCTTTGGTGTCTATTGATCAGGATAAAATAGTAAATGTTCAACTTCACGGTGCATGTGTTTCCTGCACGGTCAATCAAATGACCCTGAAATCAGGGGTAGAGATGACCATTAAAAAGTACGTTCCACAAATCGAAAAAGTTGTAAGTATAACGTCCTAGTTTAATGGTGAAAACAGATATTATTATTATTGGCGCTGGACCGACAGGCTTATTCGTTGTTTTTGAAGCAGGTTTACTTAAATTAAAATGTCATTTAATAGATTCACTTCCAATTCCAGGGGGTCAATGTTCAGAGATTTATCCAAAAAAACCCATCTATGACATTCCTTCTCAGCCTGAGATTTTGGCAGGGGATTTAGTAGATAACTTGATGAAGCAAATCAGTCCTTTTCAACCGGGCTTCACCTTGGGTGAGTGTGCTCAAACTATCGAAAAAAACTCATCTGATGAATTTATTGTCACCACAGACAAAGGTACAAAGCATCAAGCTCCTATAGTTGCTATTGCTGGAGGTTTGGGAACTTTTGAGCCGAGAAAGCCCAACTTAGTTGATCTTGAAAAGTTTGAAAACCATGGCGTTGACTACATGATTAAAGATCCTGAAAAATATCGTGACAAGAAAGTTGTTATTGCTGGGGGAGGAGATTCGGCACTAGATTGGACTATTTTTTTAGCGAATATTGCTAAAGAAGTCACTTTGATTCACCGAAGAGATGAATTTCGTGGTGCGTTAGATTCGGTTGAAAAAGTCCAAAAATTAAAAGATGACAATAAAGTTAAATTAATTACTCCTGCAGAGGTTATAGAACTTCAAGGGCAGGATTTTTTAGAGTCAATTGTTGTATCTAATGAAAAAAAGATAAAGACGATTGCCACGGATTATTTCATCCCCCTTTTTGGGTTAACGCCCAAGCTAGGCCCAATTGCAGATTGGGGTTTAGAAATCGAAAAAAATGCAATCAAGGTTAACAATAGCTTAGATTATCAAACCAATATCCCGGGAATCTATGCCATCGGGGATGTAAATACTTACCCAGGCAAGTTAAAACTCATTCTTTGTGGCTTCCATGAAGCCACCCTAATGTGTCAAAGTGCTTTTCAAAGGATTTATCCTGATAAAAAGAATGTGTTAAAGTATACTACCGTTAGTGGTGTGACTGGCTTTGATGGCAGCAGAAAAGAAGCCAATAAATCTACAATTAAAGCAATTAAATAGAAATGAATCAAGACGTTACAGTCACCGTTATTGACAGAGAGGGGAAATCACACGAACTGATAGCTCCTACCGATGTGGCAATGAACCTTATGGAAGTCTGTAAGGCCTACGAACTTCCTGTTGAAGGTACTTGTGGAGGCATGGCAATGTGTGCTTCCTGTCAATGTTATTTGGTGAGTAAACATAATTTACCTCAAAAATCTGACGACGAAGAAGCCATGCTATCTGAAGCTTTTCATGTAAAAGAAAACAGTCGATTAGGGTGTCAAATTCATATTTCAAATGCACTTGAAGGACTTACCGTGGAGTTAGCTCCAGAATAAATTATTCTTAGATTATTTAAAGAAAATATTGTGATAAAACTCCTTCACTTCCTGTTTTTTCTACTATTAAGCCAACCTTAAACTATTTTTTTTAATGGATTCAATATCTTGTAAATTAAAACGATCAATACTACTGTAATACAATGATATAAAAAGCTGCAAACAGCATCTGCTAAAGAATCTTATAGATTCATTAGGTTTGAAGTTTCATAGGCGAAATGACCAATTCCGAATCAAACAAAAAATCGATCAATGCGCCTATATTAAAACCTGATTTTATGCTGTAATTCTCCTCGACCAATTACCGTAAAGCAATGAAACAATATATGATATAAACAAGACACCAAAGGCAATTAATCCCATTCTAACTTTTACTTTAAAAGGTATATTTATCGTGTGATTAGAAAATAATTTATGGCCATGATGTTTAAGAAATACTAACGAACAAAAAACAGAAAAATGAAACTGATGAAGAGATTTCTGCTAAAGTTGATTTAAAAAAAAATAATTTTAATTTAAGGCTTGAATTACATGTTAAGTTACGAAAATACTTTAAAATTAACTTATTTCATAAGTAGTTTAGGACAACAATTGCTGCATTTAATATGGTTGCAAAAGCAACCCATACCAAATAGGGATAAAGCAATCTAGCCGAAAACAAATCAACCATTTTAAACCATTTGATCGAACGTTCAATTAAAATTAATAGCATTATAATCACAACGAGTCCTAAAACAGGGTTTTTTAGTCCAAAAAACACTAGAGACCAAAGTCCATTGAAAATCAACTGGAATCCAAAGTGATACAAAGCAGTTTTTCCCCAGCGATGATGTAGCCCAAAAAACCAAATTCGACCAGCAGCAATTCCCATTAAAAAATAGAGTATAGTCCATACAGGAGCAAACAGCCAATTGGGTGGATTGAAAAAAGGTTTTTTAAGGGTTGGGTACCAAGTATCGACAGAAATTCGAGTGGCCATACTTGAAAAGTAACCCACTGCAAGACAGGTTAAAACACCAATTAAAACGTGAAATAATAATTTTCGCCGCATACTCAAAGCTAACCTAAATAATTAAGCTTTTAATGCTTTTCAATAAGAAGTTCAAAAGCTTATATTTGTATTCGATGGATGAAAAAAAATTTATTTTTAAGTCTAGTTCGCCTATAAATCACCGTGCGACTTGGCAAGCACCCAGTAACATTGCCTTGGTTAAATATTGGGGGAAACACGGCGATCAGCTTCCTAAGAACCCATCATTTAGCTTAACACTTTCTAAATGCGTAACAACGACCACAGTTGAATTCACTCCTCGTTTGTCTAAAAATAGTTCTTGGTTTTCTTTTCTGTTTAAAAATAAAGAACAAGTGGATTTTCACCCAAAAATTGAACAATTCTTAGATCGAATTTCAAGTTACATGCCAGGGATAAAATTTCAACACATGGCAATTAGCAGTTGTAATTCTTTTCCTCATAGCAGTGGGATTGCTTCTTCAGCTTCAGCAATGGCAGCTCTAGCTTTATGTCTTATGGATTGGGAAAAAAGATTAAACTCAAAGCTTAGTGATGATTTGTTTAAAACCAAAGCTTCTTTTTTAGCAAGACTTGGCTCAGGAAGTGCTGCAAGAAGCATTGAAGGACCTTTCACTGTTTGGGGTGAAAACACCATATTTGAAAATAGCACAGACCTTTTTGCACTGCCATTAACCTCTAAAGTTCATACTGTTTTCCAAAGTTTTCAGGACACCATTTTAATTATTGATCGAGGTACTAAAAAAGTGAGTAGCAGCCTTGGACATCAGCTTATGAATGGACACCCTTTTGCTGAAAACAGATTCATACAAGCCAATGATAATTTTGAACTTCTCAGTGAGATAATTATAAGTGGAGATTTAGATGCTTTTATTGAAATTGTAGAATCCGAAGCACTCACTTTGCATTCCATGATGATGACCTCTAGTCCGAGATTTATTTTAATGCAACCCAATACCTTAATTGTAATCAATAAAATTTGGGATTTTAGATCAGCTACTCAACTTCCATTGTGCTTTACTTTAGATGCAGGAGCGAATGTACACTTGCTTTATCCAGAAGCACATATACCAACCATTAAGATTTTTATTCAAGAGGAATTATCACAGTACTGTGAAGCGGGACAATTTATTGAAGATCAAGTTGGTCAGGGGGCAAAAAAACTCTAATTTAGATTCATGAAAGGTCCACTTTTTTACGCTAAAATTTTACTTTTTGGAGAATACGGAATTATTAAGGATTCAAAAGGACTTTCAATACCTTATAATTTTTTCAGAGGAGCTTTAAAAATTCCACATTCTGAATCAGAAATAACAAAAAAATCTCATTCAAAACTCATTTCTTTTGCTAACTATCTTAGCAAAATAGACACCAAAATAGTTTCTTTTGATTGGATGAGTATTGAAAAAGATTTATCCCAAAAATTATTTTTTGACAGTAGTATACCCCAAGGGTATGGAGTAGGAAGTAGCGGGGCACTTGTTGCTGCTTTTTATGACCGTTATGCTGCTGACAAAATTACTGTTCTGGAAAACTTGACTACTGAGAAACTTCAAAAGCTTAAAGTTGTATTTTCAACTATGGAATCGTTTTTTCACGGAAAATCCTCCGGTTTAGATCCTTTAAATAGTTACTTAAGTTTGCCTTTATTGATTCATTCTAGCGAAAAGATTGAAACAACGGGGATTCCCTCTCAAAACCTAGAAGGAAAAGGTGCCGTTTTTTTACTAGATACTGGTGTTTTTGGAGAAACGGCGCCAATGGTCTCCTTGTTTTTTGAAAACATGAAAGACGAAGGTTTTAGTAAAATGATGCGAGATCAATTTACCACGACTACGGACCGTTGTGTTGAAGATTTTTTGAATGCAAATATCAAGTCACTATTTAAAAATATTAAATCTTTATCTTCTTTAGTGCTTAATAATTTCAAACCGATGATTCCAAATCATTTTCATGAGCTTTGGAAAAAGGGAATTGACTCAAATGCATATTATCTTAAGCTATGTGGGTCGGGAGGCGGAGGCTATATGCTAGGATTTACAGAAGACTTTGAAGCTGCATCGAAGGAGCTTGAAGGACATCGTTTGGAAGTGGTTTATCACTTTTAAAGCCTTTCATGCCAGTCTCTAGATCACATCAGCGATTAGCAATCAAAATATTCGGATTATTTAGTTTGGTAAGGGGATACAATATTGTTGTATTGATCCTTGCTCAATACCTGACCTCACGTTATATCCTTGCCCCCTCGAGTACATTTTATGAAATTCTTTTCAATCTTAAACTTTTTTATTTGGTCTTAGCGACTGCCTTTTCAACAGCTGCCGGTTATATTATAAATAATTTTTATGATGCTGAAAAAGATAAAATCAATAGACCAAAAAAATTCTTATTAGAACACTTGTTGTCTCAGCAAAGTCAGCTAGTCTTGTACTTTCTTCTCAACGGAGCTACATTAATTATTGCTGGTGCAGCTTCTTTTAAGGCAATTTTATTCTTTACTGTATACATTTTTGGTATATGGATATATAGCAGTAGCTTAAAACGTCTTTTTTGGATCAGTAATCTTTTTGCTACACTTTTGGCGATTATTCCTTTTTTTGCAGTTACTATTTATTTTAAAAATTTCGAATCCGTTGTAATCTATCATGCGAGTTTTTTATTTTTATTGATTTTAATTCGTGACATCGTAAAGGATCTTCAAAACTATAAGGGAGACTGGGTGCAGAGCTATCAAACCCTACCAATTGTATTTGGTAATCTTAAAACAAAAACAATAGTTTCAGCCTTGATTTTTTTAAATTCTATTCCGATTTATCTTTTGATTCAAAGCCACTTAGGATTGATGACTTATTACTTCTACTTCTCAATTCCGTATATGCTTTTTGTTCTTGTGTTACTCTGGAAAGGATCGACTCAAAAGATGTATCTTTGGATTCATAATTTGCTTAAGGTTTTAATTTTTTTAGGAGTCATAGGCATCTATTTCATGTACAAATAATAAATTCTCAACGTGCGATATAATCCAAAAAAGAAGTCAGATAGCGACAATTTAAACCGAGGAGGTAAAACAGTTAAAAGACTGAATAAATACCTTTCCAATGCAGGACTTTGTTCTCGTAGAGAAGCCGATCAGCATATTGCAATGGGGCTGGTTTCGGTCAATGGGAAAATTGTCACAGAAATGGGGTACCAAGTAAACCCAGGTGATGAGGTTAAATATGATGGACAACGAGTAAGAGCAAGTGAACCAATTTATCTTTTACTCAATAAACCAAAAGGCTTTGTTGCAACGGCTCAAGGTGGAGTTGTTAAGAAGTCTGTTCAAGATTTAATTCGTAATGCACACCCAGAAAATGTCTCACCGATTGGGGATATGGGCAGACCAATTACAGGTTTATTGTTTTTTACTAATGACGACGCTCTGAGGAAAAAGCTTAATAATGCTCAAAAGAAAACCGCAATGGTTTATCAGGTTGTTTTGGATAAAAGCATAAGTGCTGCCAAAATAGAGATGCTTAAAAGCGGAATTGGTCTTAGGGGTTTTGTATATCAAGTTAAAGATGTTGAGTACAAAAAAGGTGGAACCAAGCGTGAAATTGGAATAGAAGCTTATAATTTGACTCCAGGTACATTAACTAAGATGTTAGAAAAATTAGAATTTGAAGTTTTACAAATGGACAGGATGCTTTTTGCTGGTTTAACAAAAAAGGATTTACCTAGAGGTAATTGGAGGAAACTTACCCTCAAAGAAGTTAACTTCTTACAAATGCTTTGATGCGATTGTCTTTTCCACTTACCTCTAAAATTAAGAGCAGATAAACGGGTAAGTATTCTAGAAATAAGATTAGTGGACTCGTATAAACCTCATGTATTCCGTAGCTGGTATAGCTTAAGGTGACTGTTGCCGTCCATAACAATGCAAATCGATAGTTTGTGAAAACACCAAATAGTAAAGGAGTGATCACATACCATGGGTGGACGGTTGTGCTTATAAACAGATAGGCGGTGATGAGAAACAACATGCTTTTAAAACGTCTTGACAGGGTGTCGTTTTTCTTTACAACAGAAAAAACAAACACCATTCCCATTACAACGAAAGGCGTAAACTTTCCAATTATTTTAATGACATTATAACCTCTGATTTGATAGCCCACGGATCGGATTAAGTTGTAAATACTGCCGTTAAATTCAAAAGTATCAAACCAAAGCCTTATGGTTACCCAGTAATTCCCTCCCATTAAAACCGACAAATAGGGCCCCCAAATCACCAGAGAGGAGAAGCCAACACTTCCAAGAAAACAAAAACGATCTTTCCATTTCTGAGGGTAGATTAAAATCAATAAAAAGAAAAGTGGAATTAATTTTGCACCGACACCCATCGCCATGAAAATACCAGCAATGAGCAGCCGATTCTCAGTTAGCATAAACACCGCAAAAAGAAGAAAAAGCAACATCAGACCTTCACCATGTAAATTACCGATCAGCTCAACGATGACCAATGGATTTAAGAAATACCATCCGATGTTTTTCTTAGGAAGTTTTAATTTTTTTAACAGTTTTGTTCCAATAAAAAACAATCCAACATCGGCAACAATATGAACGAGCCGGAGTCCTATAATCATGGGAAATAACTTCCCATTACTTACAAATGCCAAAACAGTAAAAAGCCATTGACTCACTGGGGGATAATTGGAGTAATTAGATTGACTCAAGTTCTCCCATTCTCATCATACAGTGTTTTTGAAAATAAAGACTTTTGATCAGAAGAGAGTAGTTCATTAGGCGAAAACTCATAGGGATTAAAACCTAAGAGCTGAATTTCACCATCCCAAAAAAATCTACAAAAATCTTGAGAAAGCCAAGGGGTAGAAAAAAGTAAGATTAGGCGAAAACCAATCCCGATCCATAAAATCTCCTTCCATCTAATTTCTTTTGTTTTTTGGAGCCACAAATAGGACAGGAACATTAGGACGAAAGAGGAGATCAACTCTAGATGAGAGGACCTTTCGATGAAATACCCTTGGTATGCATAACAGATTAATCCGATGATTATGCAGCCATAAGATGTTAATTTATTACGGCTCATTTTCCTTCAATAAGTGATCGTAATGACACATAGCCAAAGCCACAAAACAACATCAGGTGGAATGGGAATAACCCAAAATCTCCTTCTTTACCCACGGTGAAAGCACTGTACATTCCAAATAAAAAATAAATCACTAAAAGGCCTTCCACTAAGGTGTTTTTTGAGATTTTACGATTATTATATTTATTTTTTAGTAAGGTTTCTTTAAAAGATTTTTTATTGAATTTTGGAGTTCTAACAAAGGGGGTTTTTTTACCTAAATGACCTTGAAGTACTGCAATCGAATTGTGAAATGAAAAACCCAAAGCGAGTGTTAAGAAAACAACGAAACTTTGAATGTATTTTATGAAACTTAAAAAACCACTACTGTAAATCCGTTTGTGTATTTGCCAGTAACACACAAAGAAAATTAATGTGCTTATAACAAACATTGAAAAGAGATTAAAATACAAGCCTAAATCACTCCACCTGTATTTTATGTAAAGCATTGGTATGCTTAGGATGGCTAGGATAAAAACATTTAAAAACATGGTGCTGTTTAAAAGATGCATTAAAGCATAAAGTTTTGTTTTAAGCGGAGTTTTTTTAGAATGTAAAACTTTTTTAATCATTTTCTGAAAAGTTTCGGCACCTCCTTTGTTCCATCGATATTGTTGTGAACGAGCAGCACTAATTAGAACTGGCAGTTCAGCAGGGGTGATGATGTCCTCTAAGTATTTAAATTTCCATCCACGAAGCTGTGCTCGGTAACTCAAGTCTAGATCTTCAGTTAGTGTATCCGCCTGCCAATTACCGGAATCGATGATACATTCTTTCCTCAAAATACCAGCAGTACCATTAAAGTTTATAAAATGATTCTGACTGTTACGGCCAATTTGTTCCAAAGTAAAATGGGCGTCTAGTGCAAAGGCTTGAACACTAGTCAATATTGAATAATTTCTATTTTGATGGCCCCAGCGAGTTTGGACTACCCCAATTTTTTCATCTTGAAAATGAGGTGTTGTATTCAACAACCAATCTTTTTCGGGTAGAAAGTCAGCATCAAAAATTGCAATAAATGTGCCTTTTGCACTTTTTAGCCCTTCTTTTAAAGCACCCGCTTTAAAACCAGTTCTGATTTTTCGCCTTAAATGAATGATGTCAATTCCCTTTTCTTTTATTTTTGAGATTAATGCATCTGTTAACGGAACAGATTCATCATCAGAATCATCTAATACCTGAATTTCTAATCTTTCTTTAGGGTAATTAAGTTCGCTAATGTTTGTTAAAAGCTGCTCCATCACATAGACTTCGTTGAAAACAGGGAGCTGAATAGTAACCTTAGGAAGTTGTTCCCAAGGGATTTTTTTTGGAGGATCTAGTTCTTTTTTTATCTTTTGAAAATTGAGATAGTTTCTAAGTAGATACAATTGGGATAGGCTGTAAAGGAATATAAAAAACAACGAAAAGCTGTAAATAATAATTAAAACAATCGCAAGTAAATAAGAGAACTGTTCGATATTATTTTCCATTTTTAAAGTAGTATTTAAAAATCCATCCTAATATCTTAATAGAAGCCATGACCGTTCCTACAAGAGTTCCAGAGACTTTTGATTTTCCGATTCTTTTTTTATAGCGAACAGGGACTTCACAATAAGAAAACTTATTCCCCAATATTTTTAGCTGCATTTCTACCGTCCAACCATAAGTTTTGTCCTGCATTTCTAGCTTATTTAGTACCTCTAGTTTGATTGCGCGAAAAGGCCCTAAATCACTAAATTTTCCACCATAGAGTATTCTTATCAATACACTTGCGAGTTCATTTCCGAAAATTTGCTGAGGTGTCATTGATCCTCTTTCTCTTTTGCTTTTCACACGAGAACCTACTACAAAATCTATCTGATCTTCTAAAATAGGTTTTATTATTTCATTTAAATCTTCAGGGTAGTCAGAATAGTCACCATCTAAAAAAACGATAATTTCTGGAGGTTTTGTTAAGTTGTTGAAGTAATTAATTCCGCAAAGACAGGCGTGACCATATCCCTTTCTAGGTTCATTCAACACGGTTGCCCCAGCAGAAATTGCTTTGATTTGAGTTTCATCGGTGGATCCATTATTAATTACTAGTATTTCGTCAGCTAATGAAGGAATTTTGTTTATTACTTTTTTAATTGATAGTGCCTCGTTATAAGCCGGAATAATAACTCCTATTTTCTGCATATTATTAGATTAGACTTGTTATTTAACAAGATATTCTTTTTGTCTAGCTGGGTCAATATAATTCTCAAATAACCAAGAGCTTCCAAAATGCCAAGCGTAATATAGTAATGATGTAAAAAGGATTAATATTAACCCGAAAATGAACTTATTTATTTTCTTTTGTCTAGGTGAGTTAAGACTACAAGATTCTTTTTTATTATACTGTTTAATTCCAAAAAGAATAATTAATATCCCAATCACACGAATAAACCAAGAATAAATATTTGGAGCACCATCTTCGTCGATGTTATAAAACGCATCTGCGAAGCTAAAAGCAAAGCTTGCAGAACCTAATCCTAGAAGAAAAAGAATAGAGGGGGCTACACAGCAGAATAGCGCTGTAAGAGATGATATAAAACTATATCTTAAGATATCTTTTATCATGTAAAAATTTAAGTAAATTAATTGATATAAATTTAGTTTTTTTCCCGCAAAACTATGCTTGTGAATCTATTTTTAGGCACATAGGTTATATTTATGAAACGATTTAATTTGTTTAAATAACTAAAGGTTACCTACCATTTTTTAAAACATGAATTTACCACATTTGAATTAAATCCTGAAAAAATCATTATTCTTACAATTATATGTCTTAGTTGAGTTTTGAAAACTCCATTTTTTAAAAATTTTCTTCCAGAGGTAATTACAGATTTCGGTAAAATTTCAAAGTTACCATGGCGATAAATCTTTCTGCATAAAAGTAAATCTTCAGCGATGTTATAATGTTCATCAAATCCCCCTAGATCACTGAATAAATCTTTGTGAACCATCAGCGTCTGGTCACCTCCTCGACACCAAGCAATATTTAGACGGCTTCCGAGTGCTGCAATTTTTAACAAAAAGTGATCAAGATCAAAGGTTAATGAAAAACACCTTGCTGTTTTTTTGTTTTTCAAGTTTTCAAGCAATAATCGATCAAAATGATACGGTAGTATTGTGTCAGCATGAACAAAGAAAAGCCATTCATTTTTTGCACAATTAGCACCCTCATTTAGTTGTATTGCACGTCCTTTTTTAGCTTGAATTACGATAATTTTTTTTTGACTTTTTATTAAAGAAACACTCTCGTCAATACTTTCTCCGTCTACAACAATTATTTCGTGTTTTACTGAGGCTTGGGTTTTTATATGTTTTAAAAAAGGAAGAATACACTTGCTTTCATTATACACTGGAACAATAATGGAAAGATGTTTACTCATTTAAATTCCAATCATAGGGTAAATACCTAAAGCTTGTTTCTTTATTAATAGTATCATCTCCATATTTTTTAAAAAAATCAACTCGATCATTAAAAGAACCAAAGTCTTTCACATACCACATGAAAATTTTAGAAAGCATTGTTTTTTTACTATTAAGTTGGTTTTTGGATTTGTCAGATAAAAAATCACAGGTTAAGCGATTGAGTTGTTGCTCTAATTTCAAACTATTAAAAGCCTCGTTTAAAAGCTTTGGGCAAGAGACCGAAGCACAGTTTATAGCGAAATGAATTCTTGGTTCATTCATTTTTCTTAACACTTCATGTTCTATATCACCCAAACTGTAAGATTTGCCTTCTATTTCAATAACCTTTCGACCCCATGGATCTTTAAGATCTTTTATGCTTTT
Organism: uncultured Flavobacteriaceae bacterium; assembly: GCA_949372605.1. Taxonomy (GTDB): domain Bacteria; phylum Bacteroidota; class Bacteroidia; order Flavobacteriales; family Flavobacteriaceae; genus UBA8316. The sequence continues at coordinate 19,281 of CASIAE010000005.1, read as the reverse complement.
TAAAGGATAGTTTTGAAGGATCAATTGTACCGTCAATACATTGTAAGCATTTATCCAATAAGCCATTATATCGTTTTTGGGCCAAAATTCTTGTGGCGGATGATCTTTCAAAGCTTCAAGGTAGGATTCAACGTCATAAATTGAATTTTTCCAACTATTGTAATTTACTTTACCGGTTTCGGAAACGAATTTTTTTAGCTGTTTATCCCATCTTTCATGGATGTTTTTTTGAGAAAAGTTAAGTGTTAAAAACAGGGTCAATAAGAATGAGATTTTGAGCATAATAATTAATTTTCAGCAACATCCTCCACCATCGTAATGGAATGTTGCATGTGAAATAAAAATATCTTTTCGATTTAATTCTAACAATGAATTCGCTGTTTTATCACAAATAGCGAGCGGTTGATTTTGTAAAAGCACATGGCCATTGCCATCATCAAAATAATCTTCACTGCCAAAATAAATTCCTGTTTTTCCAGTGAAAACGCAGGGTCCATCTGCTGGCATCGGATCTTTAATAGCACAAACTTCTACACTCTCAATATAAATTAATTCTTCAGTAGCGTAGTTTAGCGGATCTAAGATGCGATAAGGTCGTTTGGCACGAATTTCAATGGTTCCAAAGCCAACATCAGTTAACATTTTAATGTATTCTTTTAAAGGAATGGAACCCGATAGACATAAGGCCCTCAACCTATTGTCATTCCTTAAGGTTTCATTCATCGGCTGATCACAGATTGGATCACTCATTACGAGTCGTCCATTTGTTTTTAGTACGCGATACATTTCTTTTAGAGCCTGCTTCAACTCGGTCATTTTAAAAATATTAAAAAGGCAGTTTTGGGCTGCTACATCAATGCTATTCTCTGGAACAGGAAGGTTTAAAGCGTCCCCTTTTTTGAGTGTAACAAAATCCGACTTAAACCAATCGTTTTCATTTTCAGCTAGTTTGAAGTTTTCCTTTGAAGCTTCCAACATTTCATCTACAACATCAACTCCAACAACTCTTCCTTTTTCTCGAGAGAAATAAGCAAACTGTAGTAATTCCATTCCACCACCAACACCCACATAAAGCACCTTTGGATTCCCACTTAAATCCCTTGGGTGTACTGTGCTTCCGCATCCGTAATTCATTTCTTGCATCCGAATTGGTATTGTTAAACCTGGCAATTTCCAAAGGGGAGTGGTCGTACAACAGAGCCCTAAATCTGGTGTTATAGCAGCCTGTTTATAAACATCGTGTGTGGTTTTTAAGTATTCCATTTTTTCATTTAATTTATAAATTAAATTCTAGACATCCATTTTTCTAGCAACAAGATAAGCGTATTTTCACCTTTCTTGGCCATGTCCATTATTTCAGGAATGTTAATCGGTTGTAGGTTGTCAGGGTCGCAAGAATCTGTCAATACCGAAAATGCAATTACAGGTATTTTTAATTGATTGGCCACAATGACTTCTGGGACTGTTGACATGCCTACAGCATCCGCTCCAATGATTTTAAGGTAGCGATACTCCGCCGGAGTTTCTAGTTGAGGACCAACAACGGCTACATAAACACCTTGGTGCATTATAATTTCATTTTCACTAGCGATTGTTTTAAGAATTTCGATTGATTTTTGATTATAAGGTTGACTCATGTCAACAAATCTTTCTCCAAATTCCTCAATATTTTTCATTGCAAGTGGTGAACCTCCTTGAAGATTGATGTGATCTTCTATCAGCATAATTTCTCCTTTTTTGAATTCAAGGTTGATAGCTCCAGCAGCGTTACTTAACACTAAATTTTTCACTCCCAACAGTTTCATTATTCTTACTGAATATGTGATTTCAAAAAAATCATAAGCTTCATAAAGATGGAAGCGGACATCAAAGACCAAAACTTTCTTTCCAAATAATGTTCCGTAAATCAGTTTTCCTTTATCATGGGAAAGTGTCGTTAGCGGAAAATGGGGTATTTCCTCATAATCAAGAACGATTATGTGTTTAATTTTTTTTACTATTCTCCCCAGACCTGTCCCAAGAATAATTCCAAATTCAGTTGATTCTATTCCTCGTTTTTTAATGAATCTGATTGATTCTTTTAGTTTTTCTATCCTATTCATGCGGTCTAATTTTTTCTAATAAATCAGGATGATCTTCAAGGTCTTTTAAAATATCTATATCGTTTTTTTCATCGAGAAGAAACACATCATTTCCTTCTAATGCATTTAACGTTTTACTGAAAACTTGGTCAGTACTCCAAGGTATGTTCTTAAAAATATTTTTTCTCAATTGCTTTAATCCTAACAAGTAATAGCCACCATCTTTTGCTGGGCCTATGACCACATCATGAGTTAACAGTAACTTGAATGACAAATCAATATCCTTTGATTTTAAGCTCCATAAATCACTTCCGATAATTAATACAAACTCAAAACCTTTGTTGAAAGCCCATTGAAAAGCAAGTTGCATTCTTGCTCCTAAATCAGAACCTTCTTGTAGCACTTTATATTGTGCAACTTCATCCCAAAGGTCAGCCTCGGGAATGAATTCACTGTAGAAAACGGCAGCTGAGAAACCAGACTCTTTTACGCAGTCTGAAGTGTGTGCCAATAAATAGTTATAGACTTCTAAAGCTTTATGTTTCCCAATCTTTTTCGCTAATCGCGATTTTACCCCACCCAATGTTGGGTTTTTACAGAAAACTATGATTAGTGATTTCACGAAATAAATTTACTTAAAATAACTTTGTTTTTTAGCATAAAACACCCCAATGTACACACACTTTTCCATTGGTGTAAATCATAATTAAAAGTATTTTCCTAATAAAAATAAACTTGAGATTCGATTTAAAATATTGAAAATTAAATATGGATTCATTTGTTGATATGTTGATTGTGATTCTAAGAGACTAATCTTAACTTTATATGTTTTTTTATAGTAATTTGTGTATAAATAATGGTTAAAAAAAACAATGAAGTAAGTAAAAAATGAAATAGAATCAATTTTAAGATATTGAGGATAATCCAAAAGTATATAATTGATGTTGAAGTTGTCATATTGTAAATTTTTTAAAATTAGTATTTAATACTTCTTCATAATATTAAAATCGTTATTATTTTCAAGGATTTCAACATTAATTATTTTTATAAAACAGATGCGTTATTAATATTATTTGCCAAAAAAATAAAACTCATGAAAAGAAATTATTATAAAAGTGATGATTTGAAAAAATTTAAAAACATCACAGATTGGAATCCAGATTTAGGTGAAAAGTTTTTTGAATATTACAATAGTGTTTTTAAAGAGGGGACTCTAAGTACCCGTGAAAAATCATTGATTGCTCTTGCAGTCTCTCATGTAGTTCAGTGTCCTTATTGTATTGAGGCTTATACGCGTGACGGCTTGCAGAAAGGGATTGAAAAATCTGAAATGATGGAAGCGGTTCATGTTGGGGCAGCCATACGTAGTGGTGCCTCCTTGGTACATGGCGTTCAAATGATGAATGTGTACGATAAATTGAGTATGTAATATGGTTTCCAAATCTTTAAAAGCAAGGAATAGCCTTTTGTCTTCAACTAAACGCCAATTAGAAATACTTTCTAATGGTATTTTCTCTGAAGGAGGTCTCCCAAAGTTTGACTCCAATTTGGTTGCGTATGAACTCAATGCACCTCGTCCTTTAAAACTAGAGATTCTTCAAGTTAATGTTGGCTATATGTGTAATCAGGTTTGTGCTCATTGTCACGTTGATGCTGGGCCAGACCGAAAAGAAATGATGTCTAGGGAAACAATGGAGCTGTGCCTCGATGTATTAAAGAAAACAAAGGTTAAAACTATTGATTTGACTGGAGGCGCTCCTGAAATGCATCCTGATTTTCTTTGGTTTGTTACTCAGATACGTTTGACAGATGTTGAGGAGATTATTGTCCGATCTAATTTGACAATAATTATGGCCAATAAAAAATATCATAATCTTCCTCACTTTTTTAAACAAAACAAAGTTCATATTATTTCCTCGTTACCTTTTTATAAAAAAAATAAAACCGATAGTCAAAGAGGTGATGGAGTTTTTAATCAGTCTATAACTGCTTTAAAACTTCTAAATTCTGTTGGATATGGAAAGTCAAACAGTAATTTACATCTTGATTTGGTTTACAATCCCTCAGGAGCATTTTTACCAGCAAATGAGAAGATTTTAGAAAAAGAATTTAAGAAAGCTTTAAAAATTGATTTTAATATTGACTTTAATCAATTATTTGCAATCACAAATTTGCCAATCAGTCGTTTTCTAGATTACTTAATTGCCTCAGAAAACTATGAGGATTACATGTCATCTTTGGTTGAAGCATTTAATCCTAAAGCAGTTGCCAATCTGATGTGTACCAACACACTTTCCGTTAGCTGGGACGGGTTGCTTTATGATTGTGACTTTAACCAGATGTTAGGCTTAAAAGTAGCAAGTCCAATATCGCATCTGCGTAATTTTAATTTAGGGCTATTGCAAGAAAGGAAAATTTGTATATCACAACACTGCTATGGTTGTACGGCAGGATCGGGAAGTAGCTGTCAAGGGACGGTGGTGTGAAAGTCAGAGTATTGTTGTGCAAGTCCACCTAAAGAAATCAACAACGCCCAAAGCGATACATATAATATAACTTTTTTCTTATTCATTTATCTTAATTATATAAAGTTACACCTGAAGTGAAATCAAGGAAGCGGGAATAAGTGTTAATAGTTGAATAGATAACAGTATAGTTAGGTGGTTTATGTATATAGGCATCTGAATATCTATTTATTTTGAGTTTTCTATCCTAAATTATGTCCTCATACATAAGAAAACAACTCTATGCTCTTAACAGCTTCGATAACGAGTTACAGAATTGACTTAAATGATAATTTCAGTTGAAAACCAATATTGACACAATCTGAAAGCTTTATATAATTTTTTACATTTTTTTGTAAATTTTAAAGAGACTTTACAGAAATATTTTTAGTAAAATATTATCAAGCCCTAATAGATTTTACAAAGGAATTTATTTTTTGAACCCCATTTTCTTTAAGAAACTTAATAAATGCTGAACCTATTATCGCTCCTCGACTCCATTGGGTCGCCAATTGATAAGTAACCGAATTGCTTATTCCAAATCCAACCACCTGAGGCGTTTTTAAATTCATAGAATTGATACGCTTGAAATAATCTGATTGAGTGTCTCCAAAAGTTGACTTGGCTCCTGTTACACTGGCACTACTGACCATATAGATAAAACCATCTGACACTTGATCAATATATCTAATTCTCTCATCGGATGTTTGTGGAGTAATTAAAAACATGTTGTAAAGGCCATGTTTTTGAAAAATCGATTTGTAATGCTCATTATATAAACCCACAGGGAGATCGGGAATTATAAGTCCGTCGATTCCAACCTCAGCGCATCGTTCACAAAAACGCTCAATTCCAAATTGCATTATTGGATTGAAATATCCCATCAATACCAAAGGGATGTTAACGTGACTCCGGATATCTTTTAGTTGATTAAAAAGTTTTTCAGTAGTCATACCATTTTTAAGTGCTTGAGTAGAGCTTTCTTGAATGGTAGGGCCATCTGCAAGCGGGTCGCTGAAGGGCAACCCTATTTCAACCATGTCCACTCCAGAGACTTCTAGGGCTTTTAAAATTGGGACAGTGTCTTCTAGAGAGGGGTGTCCAGCGGAAAAATAAATGGATAATAATTTTTTATTACCTTGAAATGTTTGATCGATTCGATTCATTATAGTTTGAAATATTCAATATAGGTGTCTAAGTCTTTGTCTCCTCTTCCTGAGCAGTTGAAGACAACGACTTCATTTGGTTTAAACTCCCTTATATCTAGCGCTGCAAAAGCATGTGCTGTTTCAATCGCTGGGATGATTCCTTCCATTTGGGAAAGCGTCAGACCCCAGTCCATTGCTTCCTGATCTGGAATGGATATAAACTCAGCCCGCTTCGATCTGAAAAGATGTGCGTGCATCGGACCTACACCCGGATAGTCTAAGCCTGCTGAAATAGAGTAAGGCTCAGTGATTTGACCATCTAGAGTTTGCATTAATAAGGTTTTACTTCCATGAATAATTCCTTCTTTCCCGAGTGCTGAGGTTGCAGCGCTCTCTCCAGAATCAATTCCTTTTCCAGCAGCTTCTACTGCAATGATGTTAACTCGTTTATCGTCTAAATAATGATAATATAAACCTGCCGCATTACTTCCACCTCCTACACAGGCAATTACATGATCGGGATAATCACGACCTTCTTTTTCTAGTAATTGGGTTTTGGTCTCCGCACTGATAACAGACTGAAAACGTGCCACCATATCGGGATAGGGGTGAGGGCCAACAACTGATCCTATAATATAATGGGTGTTAACTGGGTTGTTGATCCAGTCTCTTATGGCTTCATTAGTTGCATCTTTAAGAGTTTTACTACCTGACTGAGCAGGTCTAACTTCTGCACCGAGCATTTTCATGCGGGCAACATTAGGGGCTTGTCTTTTAATGTCAAGTGCTCCCATATAAACGATACATTCAATACCCATCAATGCGCAAACAGTTGCGGTTGCAACTCCGTGTTGACCAGCGCCAGTTTCAGCAATGATTCTGTTTTTGCCCAAACGTTTTGCCAATAGAATTTGTCCAATCGTGTTATTCACCTTGTGAGCACCTGTATGGCACAAATCTTCGCGCTTAAGATAAATTTTAGTGTTGTATTTTTCCGAAAGTCTTGAAGCGTAATATAAAGGAGTCGGACGCCCAACATATTCCTTTAACAAGTAATCGAATTCTTTTTTGAATTCAGGCTCTGCAGTTATTTTTAAATAGTTTTGTCTCAATTCCTCTACATTGGGATAAAGCATTTCAGGGATATAAGCTCCTCCAAAATCTCCATAAAACCCTTTTTCATCTACTTGATACTTCATGTGCATTTATTTAAAAAGTCCGATTTTAAAATCTTTTAATAGTTCAATTTTTTTCATTCCAGCTTCGCTTTCAAATTTACTATTTACATCAATAGCGTAAAGCGGTAAATTTAATTTACTGATATCTTCTAAGTCTGCTAGGTCATCTATTCCTATTCCTCCGCTAAGGAAAAATGGCTTGCTCGAAGGATATGATTTCAATAACTCCCAGTCAAACGCATATCCATTGCCTCCAGGAAGTTCCCCTTTGGTGTCAAATAAAAAATAATCACAAACATTTTCATAAGGGGCTAAAGCCGAAAAATCAAAATCCTTTTTTATTGAAAAAACTTTGATGATTTCAACGTTTAAGTCTTTTAAACGATCACAAAAAGCAGGGTTTTCGTTTCCGTGTAACTGAATAGCCTGCAGTTGATGTGTTTCAATTAAACTTTTGATTTCATCAAATGCTTCATCAACAAAGACTCCTGTTTTTTTGATGCTGCTTGGAAGTGTTGGAGTTGTAGTTGAAACAAACCTTTTCGAGGGTTCCCAGAAAACGAAACCCATATAGTCTGGTTTTAAATCAGATAACGCCAGAATGTTTTTGTGGCTTCGCATTCCACAAACCTTTAACTTCATTGTTCAAGCTTTTTTATGAAATCCACTGCACTTGCACCTGGATTTTCAGTTTTCATAAAATTCTCACCAATCAAAAACCCTTTATAGCCGTATTTTTTCAAATCTTTAATGGATTCAACATCACTAATCCCACTTTCAGATACTTTGATAAAATCGTCTGGGATCTTCTTCGCCAATACTTTGCTGGTTTCTAGAGAAACTTCAAAGGTTTTTAAGTTACGATTATTTACACCCAACAGATTCAGACTGGGCATTATTGATTTTTCCAATTCTTCTGCATTGTGAACTTCAAGAAGAACTTCAAGTCCAAGGCTTTGAGCAAATTCAGAAAGTTCTTTTATCTGATTTTTATTTAAAACAGCTGCAATCAAAAGGATGACATCAGCGCCATGCGCCTTTGCCTCTAGAATCTGATAACAATCAATAATAAATTCTTTTCTAAGCAAAGGAAATTGAGTGACTGCCCTTGCTGCGATCAGATCGCCCAAACAACCTCCAAAGTATTTGGTGTCAGTTAATACAGACATTCCCGATACACCAGCGGATTCATAGCCTTTGGCAACATCAGCAATAGAAAGGCTACTGTTGATGTTCTCTCGCGATGGGGATCTTCTTTTGTGTTCGCCGATTATGCCCGAAGTACTGTTTTTTAAACATTCAGAAATTGAAACAGTTGCTTTTTCAAACAAAGGGGACTGTTCCCAAAAAGAAACTGGGAATAACGCTTTTCTTTGCGCGACTTCTATATTCTTGTCAGCGATAATTTTATCTAAAATTGTCATTCAGCACTCAGTTTTTGAAGGGTGATTAATGCTTGATTAGCTTTTCCCGAAAGTAAAGATTCTTTAGCTTTTTCAAAACCTTCTTTTGGGGAACATTCTAAAACTGTAGCAATTGCCATGGCTGCATTAGCACAGACAACATTTTGTTGTGCTTGAGTTGCTTTCCCTTTAATAACTTCTTTGAAAATTTTTGCAGAAGAGGAGATGTTATCTCCGCCAGCAATCTCTGAGGCATCCAAAGAGTTAAGCCCAAAGTCTTCCGGGTGAATTAAACTTTCTCCTGAATTTCGTAGTGCTTTGGTGGGTCCAGTCAATGAAATTTCATCATAACCATCCAACGCATACAATATGGTAAAGTTTTGATCAGTTTTCTGAAAAAGATATCCATAAAGTCTGGCCAATTCGAGATTGAAAACACCTGTTAGTTGATGCTTGGGAAATGAAGGATTTACTAGTGGTCCTAACATGTTGAAAAATGTTTTGACGCCGAGTTCTCTTCTTATGGGTGCAACGTTTTTCATAGCAGGGTGAAACAATGGAGCGTGAAGATTACAAATACCCGCTTGGTCAATGCATCGCTTTAAAAAGTCAGCATCATTTGAAAATTTAATTCCCATATGTTCTAAAACATTACTTGATCCACAACCAGATGATACCCCATAATTTCCGTGTTTAGCAACTTTGATTCCAGCTCCTGCTGTTACAAACGATGCTAATGTGGAAATATTGAAAGTGTCTTTTCCATCTCCGCCCGTTCCGCAAAGATCAATGGGTGAGAATTCACTTAGGTCGATGGCAAGGCAAAGCTTTAGCAAAGCATTTCTAAAACCTTCTAATTCCTTAAGTGTAATGCTTCTCATCATAAAAACCGTCAAAAATGAAGCAATCTCACTAGGGTTGTATTTGCCTTCGGCAATCCCAACGAGAACCTTTTCGGCCTCTTCTTTTTCAAGTGTTTCGTGCTGTGTTAATCGGTTGAGTATGGCTTTCATGTTCTTAGCTATTGATCCAATTTTCTAATATTTTCTTACCATTGGGAGTCAATACTGATTCTGGGTGGTATTGAACCGAACGAACATGATATTCTTTGTGTCTTAAAGACATTAGCTGATGGTTTTCGTCATAAGAAGTAGCAATTAAAACTTCTGGTAAAGGTGTTTTTACCACCCAAGAGTGGTAGCGCCCAATATCAAAAGTTTTTGGAAGTCCTTCAAATAAAAGATCCTTTTCGCATATGGTAACTGGAGTTGATACGCCGTGAAAAACAGAGTCTAAATTAGTTAATGTAGCACCAAAAACTTCGCCAATAGCTTGTTGTCCAAGACAGACGCCTAATATTTTTTTTGAAGGTGCGTACATTTTTATAGCATCTTTCAGAAGACCTGCTTCATCAGGAATACCTGGTCCTGGGGAAAGCAAAATATATTCATATTGCTCTAACTCTTTCAATTCAAAACAATCATTTCTTTTAACAGCCACTTCACAACCAAGTTCTTCTAAATAGTGAACTAGGTTATAGGTGAAGGAATCGTAATTATCGATGACGAATACTTTTTTCATCTTTATTAATTTATAATTTTTCAGCTAAACTTAATGCCTTGTCTAAAGCACCGAGTTTGTTGTATACTTCTTGTAATTCCTTTTCTGGAACAGATTTGGCGACGATACCAGCTCCTGCTTGATAATGCAATTTTTGATTTTTACTTAAAAAAGAACGTATGATAATGCAATGATTAAAGTTTCCATTAAAATCCATGTATCCCAAGGCCCCTCCATAAAAATTTCTTGAAGTTTTTTCATAACGATCAATGAGTTGAAGTGCTTTGTGTTTTGGAGCACCACTTAAGGTTCCAGCAGGGAAAGTGTCTGCAACCACCTGAAAAGTTTTTGCTTTCGACTTTAATCTCCCTGTCACTTTTGACACCAAATGGATCACATGAGAAAAGAATTGAATTTCTCTATTTTTTTCAACTTTAACATCTGTTCCATTTCTACTGAGGTCATTCCTTGCTAAATCAACTAACATTACGTGCTCACTGTTTTCTTTTGGATCTTCGGCCAATCTTTTTGCCGATACAGTGTCCTCTTCGTCATTTCCTGATCTTCGGAAAGTTCCTGCAATTGGGTGAATTTCAGCGACACCATCTTCAACAATAAGTTGAGCTTCGGGCGAGCTCCCAAAGATTTTAAAGTCTCCATAATCATAAAAGAAAAGATAGGGGGATGGGTTTACAGAACGCAAAGTTCTGTAAACGTTAAATTCATCACCACTAAATTCTTGTAAAAACCTTCTAGACAATACCAACTGGAATACATCGCCACGGAAGCAATGTTCTTTTCCTTTATTCACATAATCTATAAATTCATCATCCGTAAGATTAGATTTTTTTTCTCCCTTTTTCTCAAAACCATAAGTGGCAATATTATCACCTCTTAAAAGCTGTTCTATTTTTTTTAAATTATGTCCTTTATCAAAAGAGTGGGAGAACAAGTGCGCTTCGTGATTGAAAATACTAATTGCAATTATATTCTGATATACTGCATAGTAAATTTCAGGAATGTCTAGACTTTCTTTTTCTTCATTCAAATCAATTGATTCGAAATGCTTTACTGCATCATGGGCGATGTAGCCGAACAAACCATTGGTTATGAATTTAAAAGGATAACTGTCACTTTTAAATTGTCTAGAAAAACCCTCTATCAATTCTGGGACACTATCCGCTAAGCTCAGCTCAAGGGTTTCGTTTGTCCCATCAGGAAAGCGATAGTCAATCATAGCGTTCTGAACGCTTATTGAGGCGATTGGGTTGCAGCAGATATAGGAGAAGTTGTTGGTATGCGCATCATAGTCACTGCTCTCAAGCAAAAGACTGTGCGGAAATTGATCCCTAATTTTAAGATAAACACTTACAGGCGTCAAGGTGTCAGCAAGTATTTTTTTATGCTTGGAATGTAATTTATATGTTTTTTTCTTTAGTTTCATGTTCTAAAATTAAAAAAGGCTTGTCGTGATGACAAGCCTTTTATATTTAGATAATAGCAGTTTCACGAATCGATTAAAATAATTCGTTCCACCAACTTTTAATTTCCATTTTAATATCCATAGTACAAATATAGAATAAAATATATTTGTATTTAAAGTCTCGATGAATTTTATATTATTTATTCAGCATTCATAACTAAACTCACTTCTAATTTGATGTCGTCTAGGATAAGTTTGTCTCCGAGATTCTCGAAAAAATTCCCAGATCTAAATTTCACATTGTACATAGAGCGATCAAAAGTCAAATCAGATTTGGCAGCTCCTCCCGCTAATGTCATTGTAAATGCAATAGGATGTTCGATGTCTTTGATGGTAAGTGATCCGTTTAAGCTTTGGACGCCATCAGTAACTCCCGTGTTTTTAGTAATTACTAGTTTAGATTCGGTAAAACTCTTTGTGGAGAAAAAATCATCTGAACTTAGATGTCCTTCAAGTTTTTCTTTCATTCCCCCACTAAGGTCTTCGACGCTCATGCTGGACATGTCAACGATAAATTCTCCCGATACCACATTATTGTCTTTAATTATGATATTGCCAGCTTTAAATTTCAGATCTCCAAAATGTTCTTTTCCAGTGATTTGCTCACCATACCAGCGAATATTGCTTGATTCTAAATTAATAGATGATTCTTGCGCATTTCCAACCGTAAAGGCTAATAATAATAAAGAATAAAATAAGATAGTTTTTGATAGTTTTTTCATGTTTAGTAGATTGATTGTTAATTTAAATTAATTTTATTTAATAATTTTCTTAAAGATTTTTGTTCTTCTAAATCAAGAGGTTTTAATATTTCGGTTTCGGCTATTTCGATCACCAAATCCAATTCAGATAAAATTGACCTCCCTTTTGGAGTAATAATGAGTTCGATTTTCCTACGATTTTCTTCACATGTTTTTCGTTCAACCAAAAATTTTTCTATTAATTTATCAATTAATCTTGTAGTATTACTGTTTTTATGAACCATTCTTTTTTGAATTGTGCTCAAATTAGCAGGTTTTTCTTTGCGACCTCTAAGAATTCTGAGTACATTGAACTGTTGGAGTGAAATTTCATAGGGTTTCAAAACCTTGGCTAAAAGGTCTTCTGCTTTACTGCTAGCCTTGAGTAAACCCACCACTGTGTTTTTTGTAAGCTCTATTTGCTTCATATTTGTTTAAACAACAATTGTACACACAAATATAATAAATATTTCTTCAGCTAAAAAATAAATGCTAAATTTTTTTATGATAAATTAAGAGCCTATTTTTGAAAAAAAACTATGGATTTGACTCAAGAGAAATGGAGTAATCAGATGACTGATGATAAAAATTCAATTATATTAGACGTAAGATCATCAGAAGAGTTTAAAGCTGGATTTATTCCAGAAGCAAAACAACTCGATATACGAAATCCTGAAACTTTTATCCAAGGACTAGAATCACTAGAGAAGTCGGCAAGTTATTACGTTTATTGTCGATCGGGCGCAAGAAGTGCTCAAGCTTGTCAGGTGATGTCCCAGATGGGATTTGAAACCACCTTTAATTTATTGGGTGGAATATTAGATTGGAAAGGAGAGATCGCATAAATCTCACATAAATTTTATTGCCTTAAAATTTTAGCGAAAGAAGATATAGTTTATTATCTATGGCGTTTTCAAAAGTTTGAATTTCAGCAGCTTTTTACAGATCAAGGAGAAATAATTAATTGGCTGCAAAAGATTTAATTATAAAAGAATAAAACACTGATGGATTTACTCGATTGTGTTGAGAATATAATTTGGCATTAGAATAACAAAGTTTATTAAATCTCAAAGAATACCATTGTGATAAAATAGATGTTTAAAGTGCCGTTGGGGTATCTTTTTTTTAAGAAAAAAATGTAATTTAGAATATATGAATAAAATCAAATCTCTACGTCATTATTTTGAAAAGCATGGATTTGCTGTTTCCACCCGTTTGGCCGAAACCCTTGGAATGAATGTGAAAAGCGTTCGTTTGTTTTTTATATATGCTTCTTTCACAACTATTATAGGAGGTTTCATCATTTATTTAACTTTGGCTTTTTGGCTAAAATTAAAGGACATAGTTTACACCAAACGTGCCTCTGTTTTTGATTTATGATTTAAAAACACCAAGCTCCTCATTTCTTCATCTAAATTAGCTTGATGACTTTAAAGATGCTAGAGGGGAATTAACGATTACCCCCCCCCTACCAACTTTATAATTGGAGCACAATACAAAACTAATTGTGTTGGGAAATTCCATTTCCACAAAAAAATTAGAACTATGTTTAGTTTAGATTAATTTTTTATCAATTTATTTTTTCGATATTGCGCATCACAACACCTGAAATTATATGAAAACGACATCTTTAAGTAAAATTAAATTTACAATTTCTTTTTTATTTGCCTCTACTTACTTTGCTAGCGCCCAAGAACGTGGATTAGATGAAAGAATCAATGATGCTTTTACTCCAGTTGCTAATTGGTGGGGCAATTTAGTGCTTCATGATTTTCCCGGGACATCAATCCCTACAATCATTTTATTGTTGGTTGGAGGAGCATTATTTTTCACAGCCTACTTTGGTTTTGTTAACATTCGAAGATTTCCTACAGCAGTTCAAATTGTTACTGGAAAATTTGACAAATTGGACCATAATCAAGCGGGAGATACTGAATTGGACACAGAAGGTGATATTAAAAGAACAATAGTGGATGAAAGTAAAACAGGAGAAGTCAGTCACTTTCAGGCGCTAACTACTGCTGTTTCTGGGACTGTAGGTAACGGAAATATCGCTGGGGTAGCGCTGGCAATTGCCGTGGGTGGACCCGGAGCAACTTTTTGGATGATTTTGTGTGGTCTTTTGGGAATGTCAACCAAATTTGTTGAATGTACCTTGGGTGTAAAATATCGAGATATTGGTGAAGACGGAACGGTTTATGGTGGACCGATGTATTATCTGACAAAGGGTTTTAAAGAAAGAGGATTCGAAAAAATAGGTAAAGTGCTCGCAGTTATTTTTGCAGTTTTATGTATTGGAGCTTCTTTTGGAGGAGGAAATGCTGCACAATCAAATCAGGCTGCAATGCAATTGGTAAGTTTGTTTGATTTAACAGGAGGAAATGCAAGAACTATTATTGGACTTATCATGATGGTTTTTGTTGGAATTATTATCATAGGAGGGATCAAAAGAATTGCATCAGTTACTGAAAAAGTAGTTCCATTTATGGCCTTAATGTATATCCTGGCTTGCCTTTATATTATCATAGGAAACTTCAATTATGTTGACGATGCATTTGGAATGATTTTCTCACAAGCTTTCAGTCCTCAAGCAGGACTGGGAGGGCTGTTAGGAGTTTTGATTACGGGCTTCCGTAGAGCTGCTTTCTCGAATGAAGCAGGAGCAGGATCCGCCTCGATTGCACACTCAGCGGTTAAAACTAAATATGCAGCCTCTGAGGGATTAGTTGCTCTTTTAGAACCTTTTATAGACACGGTTGTGATTTGTACGATGACAGCATTGGTGATTATCATATTTAATGGGGATAGTACTGTTTTTGAATATGGTGGTGTAGGTGGAAAAGTATTGATTGACGGAATGGAGGTCGAAGGGGCCGCGATTACTGCAGCTGCTTTTGCGAAATATATTTCCTTTTCAGGACCTTTCTTAACCCTTGCAGTTGTTTTATTTGCAGTTTCAACAATGATTTCATGGTCCTATTATGGTCTGCAATCCTGGATGTTTGTTTTTGGAAAAAGCAAATTTTCAGACTTGACGTATAAGTTTCTATTTTTGATTTTTATCGTGATTGGAGCAGCCGGTGATATGTCGGCAGTTTGGACTTTTTCTGATGCCATGATATTGGCTTTGGTTTTCCCGAACATGATTGGTCTGATTGTTCTTTTCCCTATGGTTAAAGAAGAGTTGACACGTTATTTAAAAGCCATAGGAAAGCTAAAAAAGGCATAGTATATAATGAGATTCCGCCGCTCCATTTTCATCATAACAAAACCCCAGAATTATCCAATTTTGCTGTTGGATTCTATTTTGTTCCTGTATTTTTTAGCAGAAAAATTTTTCTTTCGAAACTCACATTTAATTTGGCGTTAAGTGAAACAGAAAGACATTAGAAGTTCATAGACTCGTTGACTGGCGCTCAATAAAAGAGAGAAAAATTATTTATTTTTTCAACCCAAACTACTTGACTGAGTATCGCGGCTACGTTTTAGGGATAGATAAAAACATAATTGATCGTTTGTTTGCATATAGCAAATAGGGAAAGTTTATCAATTCAGCAGCTTAATTTAAACGCATCACTCAAATGGAAGATTAACTGTTTGAGGCAATAAAGCCATATTCTAAATTCAAAAATTTCCTATGCTAAACAAAATAAAAATCGCAGACGCCTCGCTGTTTGATTTATTCCGAACACCTTATATGATTAAGAGTTATACTGTTAAAATCATTTAATTAAGAACACGACAAAAGAAAAAAATAATAGAAGATTAATTTTATTTTATGGGTTTTGATTCCATGAAGATCAACAGAATAAGTTTATATTTGTATTCATATTTTTACTATGCTAGATACTTACAATGCCGTTGATGTAAATTGTGGGGAAACTGTGAAAATGGTTGCTGATGCAGCCAAAGAATTTTCAGAACAATTCATTCGACCACACGTTATGAAATGGGATGAGGCCGAATTTTTCCCAGTTGACTTGCTCCATAAAGCCGGAGAATTTGGCTTTATGGGTATTTTAATTCCAGAAACTTATGGTGGCTCAGGAATGGGGTATCATGAATATATTTCGATCATTGAAGAAATTTCTAAAGTAGATCCTTCGATTGGACTTTCAATTGCCGCACATAACTCTTTGGCGACAACACACACTTATCTTTTTGGAACCGAAGCGCAAAGACAACGATGGTTAACTAAGTTGACCTCTGGAGAATGGATTGGTGCTTGGGGATTGACCGAACAAGAGACTGGTTCAGATGCACAGGGGATGAATGCTACTGCTAAAAAAGATGGAGATTTTTGGGTACTGAATGGCACTAAAAATTTCATTACGCATGGAAAATCATGTGATATGGCTGTGGTTGTTTTTCGGAACGGTGTAAAAGGAGACAGTCGCGGGATGACAACTTTTGTTATTGAAAAAGGAACTCCTGGATTCTCTTCGGGTAAAAAAGAAAATAAATTAGGAATGCGTGCTTCTGAAACTGCAGAATTGGTTTTTGATAATTGTCGAATTCCAGACAGCAATCGTTTAGGTGAAGTAGGAGAGGGGTTTGTTCAATGCATGAAGATATTGGACGGTGGCCGAATTTCCATAGCAGCACTTTCATTGGGTATTGCAAAAGGAGCGTTTGATGCCGCATTAAAGTATTCTAAAGAGCGCAAGCAATTTGGTAAGTCGATTAGTAGTTTTCAGGGTATTTCGTTTAAACTGGCTGAGATGGCCACTGAGATTGAAGCTGCTACGTTGCTTACTCACAAAGCAGGCGAGGATAAAAATAATGGTAAAAATGTTACACAAATAGGCGCCATGGCAAAACTTTTTGCTTCTGAGACTTGTGTTCGTGTTGCCAACGAGGCGGTTCAGATACACGGCGGCTACGGTTTCATTAAGGATTATCCGGTAGAAAAGTTCTACAGGGATTCAAAACTATGTACAATCGGAGAAGGTACCAGTGAAATTCAAAAACTGGTCATTGCCCGTAATCTTCTTAAATAAGAAAATTCTAATTTCCTAAGCTTAATTTAGAATTAAAGTTATTATATTTGCACACATTTAAATAAAGGAGGTGTCGAAATTATGATAATAATACCTGTAAAAGACGGAGAAAACATCGATAGAGCTTTAAAGCGCTTTAAGAGAAAATTTGACAAAACTGGCGGAATGCGCCAATTAAGAAGTCGCAAACAATTCACAAAACCTTCTGTGAAAAATCGCGTGAAGATTCAGCATGCGCAGTACGTTCAAGGCCTTCGCGACCAAGAAAACCAATAAGCTTTAAGTTTAACAAGCGATTAACACGTTGTAAGACATAAGTTTTTAACTTTGTTTCATAGCGTTTTTTTATGTCCATAAATCGTTTTCTTGCTTTCATCTCCTTTGAGAAAAAGTACTCAGAGCACACTCGGATTGCTTACCAAGGCAACCTTAAGGATTTTCAAGACCATTGTTTTGAGACCTTCCAGACAAAAAATATAGATAAGATAGGGTACAACTTTATACGCTCTTGGATCGTTGCCCTAGTAGAGAAAGGTAATAGCCATCGAACCATAAACAGAAAAATATCAGTTTTAAGGTCTTATTATAAATTTCTACTAAAGACGGAGTTGATATCCGTTTCCCCACTAAAACTTCACCGACCTTTAAAAGAATCTAAAAAGGTCAATGTTCCTTTTTCCACCAATGAAATTTCCCTTTTACTTGGTGGCGATTTTTTCAATTCAGACTATAATGGTGCGTTAGAAAAAACCATTATTATACTGCTCTATTACACAGGCATGCGTCGAGCGGAGTTGATTAATTTAAAGATTAACAACGTAGATTTCTCTGAGGGCGCTGTAAAAGTGTTGGGTAAGCGGAATAAAGAAAGGTTTATTCCTTTGTTGCCAGAGGCAATTGAATGCCTTAAAGCTTATTTTTTAGAAAGAAAGAAGCTCCGTTTAATTGCAGAAGAGCAATTTCTTTTCTGTGGCTTTAAAGGCAAAAAATTATCAGATGGATTTGTTTATAAAACTGTAAAGAACTATTTTAGTAAGGTATCCACTAAGGTCAAGAAAAGTCCACACATGCTTCGACATAGTTTTGCGACTCACTTGTTGAATAATGGTGCAGATTTAAATGCAGTTAAAGATCTGTTAGGGCATGAAAGTGTGGCTGCAACACAAATATATACCCACACGAGTATGAAACAAATTCAGCAGATTTATGCCAAAGCGCACCCTAGAGGTACAAAAAAGTAACCTAACCTAAACGCTATATTATGAATATTAATTTTCAATCCATCAACTATGTTGCCGACGCTAAACTTATTGAGTTTATTAAAAAAAGAATTCATAAAATAACAAATTTTAACGACCACATCATTGATGTTTATGTCTATACGAAAGTTGAAAATAGTTCAGATCGAATAAATAAATCTGTAGAAATGAAAATTGGTATCCCTGGCGACAACGTAATTGTTAAGAAGATTGCTAAAAGTTTCGAAGAGGCCACCAATAATACTTCTGAATCAGTAGAAAGAATTCTGAAAAGAAGAAAAGAAAAAGTTAGGGTTCAAGGTTGATTTTTTTTAATAAAAAGGACCTCATTCATTTTTAAATATGCTGCTAACGACTGGTTGAGATTTCAACTTTAAGTTTATTTTACTAATTAGTATAAATTAAGATTAAAACTTAAATATTGAATAGGTGCGAATATTTTTAAATAGAAGGTTGTTATTAAAATAGGAGCTAAAAAAAACTAAAGTATCATTCCTGTTTGATTTTTCGCGTAAAAAACAGTGTTTAAACGGGGGTTCATTAGTCTTCATTCTTATTGATATACTTGACATAAGCGTCTCTTTTAGCTTAAAGAAGTTACCTTAGAAAGAAACACAACTTAATTTATAGTAATTCTTCTTTTTTTTAAAATAAATCCTTTTATATTTGCGCTCGTGTTTATTGAGATATAAAAAGTAAAGTTTTTTAGCAAAACGGTTTTAGAAGTATTAATATGGAACAAAAGCCGATGTAGCTCAGCTGGCTAGAGCAGCTGATTTGTAATCAGCAGGTCGTGGGTTCGAGTCCCTCCATCGGCTCTTTAAAATAGAATAAAATTACTCAGGGGAGATACTCAAGCGGCCAACGAGGGCAGACTGTAAATCTGCTGACTACGTCTTCGCAGGTTCGAATCCTGCTCTCCCCA
>CASIAE010000004.1 GCA_949372605.1 uncultured Flavobacteriaceae bacterium | reverse complement strand
TAAATCAAATAATGGTTTAACTTGCTTTGAGTTTTTATTTTCTAACATATAGATTTTTGTTGGAGCCTCGTAATGCAACATATGGGCATCCACATCTCCATACAAAGGAGGATCTCCGGCAGGCCACCGATTGGGTTCGTAATTTTTGATATAGAGGTAATCGGTTGTTCTGATTGCCCGGCCAGGATAACCTAGTCCTCCTCTTCTAACAAAGGCATGCCGTTCTCTTGCCATGATGACATGATCTCTTTTCGGATCGATTATACCCTGTTTATTGGAAGTGAGTATATCGGCGAAACTCTGGGCATTCATCTCTTCAGGTATGGGAATATTTGCGAGATCCAGTAGGGTAGGAGCAAAATCCTTAATGTTGATAAAGTCATCCACTTTTCGTCCTGGCGGGAAAAATTTTGGCCAAGAAATGATCAATGGAATTTTGGTGCCAAAATCGTATAAATTGGCCAAACCTCTTGGCATTTGCCAACCATTATCACTACAAACAATAATTATAGTGTTTTCAACCTGTCCCATTTCTTTAAGTAAGGCTATGTAAGAACCTACTTCTTCATCAAATCTTTGAATTTCATTGTAATAATCGGCAATGTCTTTCCTCACCGCTTCATTGTCGGGAAGGTAGGGCGGAACATATATCGAATCGAGCTGGATACCCGAACTTTTCCATCCTTCTTTTTTGTAAGGTCGATGTGGGTCCCTGCTACTGTACCAATACATCCAGGGTTGACCTTTTTCTGTTTCATTAAAGAATTCCTCAAAAGTATAGTACCTCACTCCCCCAGGATTTTGCTCCCAACCCGTTACAGTCTCATCTCCGGGCCCCCAACCTTTACCTTCAATCCCAACATGATAACCCGATTCCTCCATCAATTTGGAGTAAACCTTAACTCTGGGGAAACTGCTCCAAAGATTGGCTGCCTCTCCCAAGCTCCAAATGTCCTGACCAGTTAGCATTGAAGCCCTAGCAGGTGAACATGATGGAGCTGAACAAAAGGCGTTATTGAAAATTAACCCATTTTTTGCCAGCTTGTCGATATGGGGTGTTTTTATAGATGTATCACCATAGCAACCCAAATGTTCAGCAGACTGATTATCGGACATTAATAAAAGTATGTTGGGTTTTTTTGTCTGCGTTTTAATTGAAGTTGTTTTATGGGGCATCAATTCACATGATGAAACAAACCATAAAACTGTCACAATGATCAGAATAATATAAATATTGAAAATTTTATTCATAATTCTAAGATATTAAACTAAATAGGATTTATTAAAATAAGCTATCATTTGATCAATTTCATTGGGAATTGATCAATTATACATCATCTAAATTTTCATTAAAATAGTATCTCTGATTTCAGATTTTATAGGTTTAAATCCATTGGACTTTAAAAAATATATTTTTTATTGTAAATAATCGGTTTAAATTCGAGAAAATAATCATTTTTCGTTAGTGTTTTTAGTCCAATTCAAAAAGGGTTAAAATGCATTAGAAAAACCATTTTTATCAAAAAAATTTATATCATAATCAAATAATTAAGATTTTTTTGCTGAACATGCAAATTCTTCTTTCAACTGAATTCCATCAATAATATAAACTTACCAACTCTATCAACTACACTATAATCAAAATCTCTCTGTATTTGTCTATCATCATAAACACTAGACTCATATCTAAAGTTACGAAAATTTGGTGTTGTCATTATTCACTTTCTATTCTTTAGGATAATCTCTACTACTTGATTGAACTGCAGTAGGAAAATCTTTAGGAATCTCTATGCTGACTTTTCCGGTAGCTGCCCACTGAGCGCCTCGTTGCAGCGTAGTGATAAATCCAACACAAGCTACAGAATAATCTACATGCCCTAGGGTTGAATGAAAAACTCTTCCTTTCCCATATTCAATAGTCATCAATATTGGTTCATGACGACCAGTTCCTTTTTCTTCTTTATCAGAATATGCGGTTGCTAGTATTGTCATGTTTTCAGCAGGACCCCTTAAAGAATTGTATAATTCATCTTTGCTGTGCATCCATTTTTCGGGTAAATCTTTTGTGATCGGATGGTCATTTTTTCTTATTTGAATCTGAAATTCACTTCGTGGGCCATGTCCCCCGCATTTACCAGCTTCTACATTTCTGATTAATTCACCAGCATCATTATAATATACATATGGGCCATCTTTTTCATTTCGACCTCCCCAGCCACCAAGCCCTATCATCTTATTAAAAGCCGGCCATTCTGGATATGAATTATCAGCGGCATGGATAACGACAAGACCTCCACCATTACTAATAAACGATTCGAATTCCTTTTGAGTCCTCTCTGGCCATGGAGCTGCTCGCCATCCAAAATTTGATATAACTAAATCATATTTTGAGAAATCAGGAGAGAAATTTGGATCAGTTTCAGGTTTTTCAACAGCTATTTTTTCTTCTAAACCTTCAATGGGATATTTCGCAATCAAGTCACCACCTTTCCATGTAAAATCTGATCTAACTACATCTACAGTGAATAAACCAGTTTCTTCCAAGTAACCCTTCATCATATATGTGATTTTGGGCCATTGACCGTGATTGTTTTGCCCGTCGATAATAAGTGTTTTTATTTTTTTATCTCCAGCAAGACAAGTACAAGTTGATAATACGCTTATTAAGGCTGTATACAAAAATATTAATAGAAGTTTTTTCATTTTGCTTATTTATTTTTGGTGTTTAAACTACTAATTTAATGATTTAACGAAATCTTCAAGAGAATGAGTATTAAAATTAAAAGTGCAGGTTCTGCTAAATCTGTTGTGTGATTTAAATTAAGATAGTATTGGTATATTGTGATGTAAATAGATTCTATGAAAACCACATCTTATTATGCTTAATAAGAGTTTGACTTTAATGCTGATACTCCCTTTGTTTTTATTTTCTCAAACCAAAAAAAATAATGGTTTTCAAAGCGTTACTCCAGCAAAACTACTTGAAAGAGCAGACTCATCTGGTGATTTTAAAGGAATCTCTTTAGGCATTCTATTTCAGGGACAATCTAAATATCCTAACCCATATTATGGTCCTAAAGTTGATGGATTATTTAATGATGGCGCTTATCATTTTACAATTGATTTTTATTATAAAAAATTCATCGTGGGTTTCCAATTATCAGATGAATTCCTGTATTTAGAAAAGTTTGATAATAATGGAGCTGTTTGGAAGCCTAGGGGGTTTAATGGAAGTTATTCCTCTCTAACAAGATCTTATTGGCTCACCCTGGGATATAACATTATAAGCAACCTAAATGTAAAGTTAGGAGTGGGCTTTAGAAGCGGACCAAAAGAATCACTTACAAACAAAAACTTTACAGTATCTCAACTTGCTGAAGGTTATGACTTTTCAGATCCTTTGAATGTTATAAATACTTTAAAGCAATTAGATGAGTTTAGTGAGATAGATTATTCACTATCGATTACCTACCCTATAAAAGTATATGGCAAATTTGGTCTTGTCCCTGAACTTGGATACACAATTAAACACGCAGGAGTGTTAACAGGAATTAGCATTATTTACCAATGATTGGAATCAATAGATTGTTAGCCCTTTTTGTATTGTTGTTATTCAATGGTTGTTTTAATCACGATCCAATAGAAGATAATACTATTAAATACACTCTAGAGTTTTCTGCTGAAACAGGTGGATCGGTAAGCTCGCCAGGAGGGCTTTACTCTTTAGGAGAAACAGTAACTATTACTGCTACGCCTGATTCAGATTATTTTTTTTCAGGATGGTCTGATGGTACGTCTACTAGTTCTCTAACGATACTGGTTAGTTCAGACCAAACCATTACGGCTTCATTTAGTTTGATAGACGTAATATTACCGGCTATTACATTAACAGGATCATCTACAATAGAGCTAACCATAGGAAACACTTTTACAGACCCTGGAGCAACTGCCACGGATAATATAGATGGTGATCTTACGTCTTCAATAATAACCTCAGGAACAGTTGACACTTCATCTACAGGCTCTTATACGATAAGCTATAGTATTTCAGATGCTACCGGAAATAGCGCCTCTGTAACTAGAACGGTTGTTGTAAATAAAGACACCACAGCTCCTATGATTACATTAACAGGATCATCTACAGTCTATCTTGGATCAGGAATTACCTTTACAGACCCTGGAGCAACCGCAACAGATAATATAGACGGTGACCTTACCTCTTCAATAATAACCTCAGGAACGGTTGATTATTCTAAGACTGGAACATATTCAATAACCTATTCTGTTTCTGATATTGTTGGAAATAGCGCCTCTGTAACTAGAACGGTTGTTGTAGGTGTAGCGTTGTCAATTTATTTTGATAACGAGATCTGTAAATGTCCTACTGCAACAGTAGGAGACACAGAAGTGATTAATGGAGTAACCTATACGGTGGTGGATGATACATCTATAAAAACTCAAGTTGCAGCAGCTAATTATAATTTATGTACAACGCATGTGACTAATATGAGCTGATCTATTTAGAAGTAAGACTTCATTTAACTGCTGATATTAGTCTTTGGGATACTTCGCAGCAGTAACTGATATGGAGTTCTAATGTTTTTTACAGCTAACGTCATTTAATCAAGACATAGGGAATTGGGATACTGCAGCAGTTACTAATATGGGGCTATGTTTAATGCAGCAACTTCTTTCAATCAAAATATAGGCTCTTGGAATACTTCAAGAGTGACTGATATGAATGATATGTTTGATCAAGCAAATGCATTCAATCAAGATATAGGAAGTTGGAATACTTCTAGTGTGACTTATATGGCAGCGTATGTTTTATAAGGCAATTGCATTTAATCAAGACATAGGGAATTGGGATACCTCAAGAAGTGACTAATATGGAGCGATATGTTTCAATCAAGCAACAGCATTTAATCAAAATCATTGGAAGTTGGAATACTTCAAGTGTGACTAATATGACGTAATATGTTTGCTTATAGCAGAATCATTCAATCAAGACATAGGGAAGTTGGAATACTTCTAGTGTGACTAATATGGACGATATGTTTCAACGTGCAACAGCATTCAATCAAGATATGGAATTGGATACTTCAGTACTAATATGGAATATGTTTCAGCAAAGCATTCAATCAAGACATAGGAAGTTGGATACTCAGTGTCTAATATGCAGGTATGTTTAGCAACAGATTCAATCAATATAGGTTGGATACTTCAAGTTACTAATATGATTGCGGTTATTTAATCAAGACATTGGGAATTGGAATACTCAACAGTTACTGATATGGAGTATATGTTTTCTAATGCCAAAGCATTTGATCAAAATATAGGGAATTGGAATACTTCAAGTGTGACTAATATGGGTTATATGTTTAATCAGGCAACTTCTTTTAATCAAGACATCAGGAATTGGAATACCTCAAAAGTGACTGATATGAAGAGTATGTTTGATAATGCGGTTTCCTTCAATAAGGATGTTGGAAGTTGGAATACTTCTAATGTTACTGATATGAAACATATCTTTAATCAAGCGTCGTTATTTAATCAAGACATTGGGAATTGGGATACCTCAAAAGTGACTGATATGGAGTATATGTTTAATCAGGCAACTTCTTTCAATCAAAACCTAACAGGTTGGTGTGTCACAAATATTACAACTGAACCAACTGCTTTTGCACCAGGTTCATCCCTAATAAACGTTAACAGACCGGTGTGGGGGACTTGTCCTTAATACAGGCATATCATCTTGAGTAGGCAAAAACCACACTCCAAGTATTCTATGAGTCATCTATCTCTAAACGACCTATTTCACTGGAGACATCTGGGTTCTAATTATCTACTTTTATTTGGGGATTAAACCCTAAAACTCTCAATTTAACACCCCACACCTTCAAAATAAATCTATTTTCCTTTTGGGGATACGCTGGTGAAATGGGTATATAACCTAATCTCCTAATCCATCTAGGTTTTTTATGCAAAAACGTGACATATGTCATTTTTTAAATGGTTCAATAATTATAATTTAGTTTATTAATCACTAATCAATTTAAAAATGAAAAAATCAATTTTATTATTATTCTTACTTGTATCTTCTTTTGTGTTTTCGCAAAATATATTCTGGTATGATGTTTTATTAGAAGTAGATTCAAAAAATGCTTCAACTGTAGCAGATCTTGTTGATGGTTTCTATTCAAATCATTCAAAGCCATCAAATGTAACGGTTGCATTTTCTTCTATACCTTTAAAAGGGGCAAGTGAAAAAGCTACGCATATTATCAGCATTACTAGTGAATCTTCTAAATCTCTTGCTGATTTCAGAAACTCACTAAAAGGAGATGATTGGGATTTATACATTTCTAAAATGAACAATTATATAAAAAGCGCTAGATCTGCTGCTGGAAGAGATTTAATTAATAATGGTTCTGAAACTTCATATCCTATTGGACAAGCATGGGTTTTTAAAGCAAAAAACACTCAATTAAACTCATTAACTCAGGCTTTTGGAAAACTCATAAAATCATATAAATTTGACGGATTTGTTGCAATGGGACAAATTGTTCATGGAACAGAGAATGGTGAAAGTTTATATATTTATACTACTTACTCTGATTTAAACGCAGCATTTAATTTTGGCCCGCAAAGTAAAAATGACGCTGCAGCCTTTGCGGAATTTACAAAAGTACTTGATAATATAGAGTACTCAAAAACATTTACCAGGGTCCTTATTAAAAGGCATTAATTATTTTTTACCATAAATTAAAACCCTTTTAGTTAATTCTATGAGGGTTTTTTATATCATCGGTATATCCTCTTCATTAAGTCAAAACACAGTGTATTCACTGGTCACCATCATACGATCAGGACAATAAAAAGATCATACGTGAGACTGGTAAAGAAGATTTTGTTATTGCTGAAGAAAAGGGATACAACACCTACGTAAAAGTAGATGATAGCCTTTGCGAGGTTGCTTCAAAATGGTGGAAAGATTATAATGATAAGTGGGCAATCGTTCGTTCAAAATGGGATGAAGTATATGAGAGAAATAAAAATCTTAGACTTGAGGATAAAGTAAATAATAAGTTACTGTATGAACATCTTTTTGATGATTCCATTAAAGAAGAAATAGAGATTAATTCAGTAATAGAATCCTTTATTAAAAAGCCATAATATGAG
Source organism: uncultured Flavobacteriaceae bacterium (assembly GCA_949372605.1). Taxonomy (GTDB): domain Bacteria; phylum Bacteroidota; class Bacteroidia; order Flavobacteriales; family Flavobacteriaceae; genus UBA8316. The sequence goes on along the minus strand of CASIAE010000004.1, from coordinate 95,217 downwards.
ATTCAATTAATTTTAATTAAATTTCTATGTATTTAAATACTTAATCCTTAACACTATGAAAAAACTACTACTTCTGTTACTTATAATTCCAATGATTTCTTTTTCTCAAACTGTTAAATCATTAAAAAGCTATGAGATAAATTTTTATGGAAATGAGTTTAAATTACCATCATCTGAAAATTATGATAAAACTAAATCATCAAATTTTTTAACTGAAGGAAAAATTATTTCAAGTTGTCCAAAAAAAGGTTGTTGGGTGAAAATAATCACAAACTCTGAGGAGATGTTTGTTACTTTTAAAGACTATTCATTTTTTGTTCCTAAAAAAGGAATAAGCGGAAAGAATATAGTAGTCAATGGTAAAATAAAGACTGATACTATTTCAGTTTCTCAGCTTAAACATTATGCCTATGACGCAGAAGAGTCAGAGGACTTTATCTCAAAAATAAAACATCCTAAAATCACCAAATCTATAGTTGCGGAAGGTTTAGCAATTATTGATTGATTTTAGCATTAAAATAACTCCGATTCGGAAATGTTTCATTAAACGATATGGATAAGTGGACAACTTTTTTTTCTGTTTGACTTCTGCCCTCATTGGGTAGGTTTTTTATGTGAAAAATATTATTTTCATTATCTGACGTTTTTTGAAGATTTAGACGGTTTTGATGTCATTAATCGACGAATGAAAAAGAGTGTTGAAATGCAATTTAAGTGCAATTAAGAAATAAAAAAACCCTCCGAACGACCAGAGGGTTAAATCAAACAAATGAAAATCTTATTTTTAAACAAATTGTATGGATTTGTTATATAACTTAGAAATTCGAAGTAAACCTAAAAATAGTTTTTTGTGAAAAACGAAAAAATAGACGAGATATTAGTTTTCGTATACTAAACCTTAATTATATTCAATCGAGATTCCGAATGAAAGTAAAGCTGAATTCTCTAATGTAAACTAAACAGATTTTTTACCTTTAGGGTATGAAAAAGCATTTAAAGCATTTCCCTTTTATCACAGCAATCATTTTGTTTCTTATTGGAATTTCAGATGTTGACGATAAAACTAACTTCCTAGACCCATTTAATGAACCTTCTCAATACTTTTTTACAGCAACTTTTTTAATAATGTTCTTCCTTTGGAAAAATAATTACTTTACAAAAAACAAATAGTTTGATGAGTATTAAAATTAAAAGTGCAGTCGAAGAAGTGTCGGTTGTGTGATTTAAATTAAGAGTGTCACCGACAGTTGCAGTGATTTTATCCAAACTCGACAATCTGTTTGTGTAGTCAACCATTTACATCTGGGTCCCCCTGACTCCAACAGGTTTTTTTATGATAGATTAATCTTAATTATCTTTTCATATATTTAAATATCTAATAATCAACATTATGAAAAAGCTACTAATTATATTTTTGTTTGTCCCAGTGATTTATTTTGGGCTATATGGCCGGGATTATTGTAACTTGAACTCAACTGAATAGTTCTTGTACTGTGACCGAACTATGTTCGCTATAAATTTTTCAAATCAGATATTTAAGATTAATTTTAAACCAATGATTCGTATAATTATCCGGAATTACGCTCAACTAATATACCCTATATTGTTTTTGATGTTTGCAGCATCGCAGGTTAATGCAAGCAATCTGCCCTATTACAAAAAATTTGGCATGTTAGAAATTTCATTTGAATCAAATCCTCAAACTAGATTCTTGTTTCCCGAAGTCATTTTTACTCAACCAAACGGAAATAAAGTAAAAGTAGATGGTTTTTATGATGGAGAAAATTATAAGGTCAGGGTTTACTGCAATCAAATTGGACATTGGAAATGGGAACTAAAGGGAGATGATACTTTTAAAAGGAAGAAAGGAGATTTTGAGGTAAAAGAATCATCCCTTAGAGGAAAACTTCAAATAAATGCTGAAGATCCGTTTCAGTTTTCTTACCACAATGGTGATTGGTTTTTACATATTGGTGATACAGGTTATCGATATTTGACTGATACCGAACAGAAATGGCAGGAGTACATCGATCATGCTGGGCGGTTGGGATTTACAAAAATACGAACATGGTTTTGTAGGTCTAGGAGCAACGTTGAGGCACTTTTTAACGATGAACGAACTTCACTCAATCTTACTTATTGGCAGGAAATGGATAGAAGAATCGCTTTTGCCTTCGAAAACTATCCGGAAATAATTTTGCAATTAATTCCATTTGGAGAAGATACGGATGAATTAAAAAGATACTTTGCTGGTGATTCACTTTCATTTTCAATGCTACGATATGCACAAGCCAGATTTTCAGCCTATCCAAATATTATTTGGTGTATATCTAATGATAGGGAGATTGTATCCGAAGGTGTAAAACTTACCGAAAGAAGAATTCTTGATAAGAATATTGACAAGATTGGATTGGATATGGTCCGCAGAGAACCTTGGAAAACATTAATTACCAATCACCAATCTCGGTTTATGGGGTATTCGTTTATAGATTCCGAGTGGTCAGATATAATTACATTTGAAAGTTTGGATGAGATTGATGGCAGAACAATAGCTAAATATCGTGTAATTGGATCAGACCCTATTGTAAATGATGAGGATCGTTATGAGAGATATCGCGAGCCGGAATATCCCCGCTACTTTTACCGCCGTTTAATGTGGTCGTCACTCTTATCAGGAGGTCATGCCACTTATGGAGGAATAAAAACCTTTGAAGCCTTTGATAATGATAGCATTAAAGGCATGCAAGGTTATTTTAATATTGGTTTGGAAGGTGCAAATGATTTTAATAACATTCACAAATTTTTTAATGAAACCGGACTTACTCTTGTAAATATGTCCCCCAATGATAAAATCGTTGGAAATAGTCCCCAACAATTTAAATGTATTCACAACAAGAATGAATATATTATTTACGTTGCTAATCCTGATACCATTGGTTTGCCCGAGTCTCCAAAAATAAAAAGTGCGGAAATTAGGAATGCCAATGAGAATATAACGATACCAGCAGTTTCTGTCTCTCTTCCCATTGCTCAGTTTTCGCTTAAATGGTTCGATCCGGAAACAGGAATCTGGACAGATACAGAAATCATAAAAGGGGGGCTGTCAAATCTGATTGCACCTGGTCCAGGCGATTGGGTGCTTTATTTAAAACTTAAAAATGTAAATTAAAAACAAATACTGATCAAGTCTATCAAACTCGTTATACTAAGAAGGAGCCAGTGAAAGTTGAGCTTGTAAGTCCCCCAGCTAACAATGCTAACAAGGATATGAAACCAAACCGTAATAAGTATTTATGAAACAAATTTCAAACATAAAATCTGTTCTATATATAAGACAATCGAGAAGCACAAAACCCCTATGAGGTTTGTGTTATTGTTTTGTTAAAAAAACCCCTGATTACTATTTACTAAGAATCAAAAACTGATTCAAAGCTTTTTACTTCACCAGAGGACTAGAAATGCCTGAACTTACTGAAGAGGATGTGAACGTATTACGGACAAGAAGCACCATCCCAGTCAGGCTGTTTTGAGGCATCATTTGCCCAAGTATTATCGGCATTATCTTTAAAAAAAACTGGTTCAGAATTAAAGTTATTTTGAACACACCAACCTGATAGATTTCCAGTGAATGATGTTGCATTATGAAACATATAAGCCATATTAGTAACTGCTGCAGTATTCCAAGAGCCTATATTTTGATTGAATACTGAAGCACTGTCAAACATTTGATTCATATTAGTTACTGCTGAAGTATCCCAATTCCCTATGTCCTGATTAAATGCATTAGCTATAAAAAACATTTGATCCATATCAGTTACTGCCGAAGTATCCCAATGGCTAATGTCACCATTGAATGAAGTCACACCTCTAAATAGATAAGCCATATTAGTAACCCTAGTTGTTACAATACTTTCGAATCTATTAGCAGCGATAGTTGAGTTATCAACTACTAAGAATGTAGCTCCATTGAAAATATATGTTTGTCTAGGAACAGCATTTGAATCAGCAACTATAGTCACTCCATTTGAATGCAGAGAAAGACCAGTAATCATATTATTAAAACAGAAACACTTGAGTTAATACTCGAAATACTTACCTGTAGATTGCTTATATTCGATTGTATAGACGATATATTTGCACTTAAACCATCGTCAGTATTATTTAATTCATCAACGCTTCCAGAAACAGCAGTTGTTTCTTATTTACCCTTCTGGCAACATATTGGCAACAAATCTTGCAATAACTATTAGGTATTTGAGGTAAAATGCCAAAAAATCCAACCTAAAACTTTCAATTTAACACCCCACCCCTTCAAATTAAATCTACTTTCCTTTTGGTATGTGCTTGCAAACCTAAAAGGCGTTTTCGAGTTTGGAAATTATAAAGTAGATGCCATTCCCAGTGATAAAATTATTTATTAAGGACTCTCTTTTTTATTCTCCAACAATTAGTTTTCCCTCTTGATTAATTAAATAAGTGATCTCAGTTTTGGGGCTTTTAGCTTTTAAAAGAAAGCCTTTTGGATTTTTGATTTGTTCCATAATTAAATCATTTCCTTCATAGGATATTTTAATAGGAAACTTCACATTAAGATTTGTTTTATTTCCATACGAACGCAAAACTTTTCTATAATACTCATACATCCATAAAACAAGCTGAGCATCTTCGGGATAGTTAAACTGAGGGATATTTTTAGTCTCAGATTTTTTATTAAAATAAACAAATCCCCACCTCTCGGGTTCATGCATGTTGATTACTTCTTGTGGACTCCATACCCAATTGTATTCTGGTAAAATTTTACCTTGGGGATCTTTTTTGCGATAATATTTATTGTTTTTTAATTCGTAATCCCATTCAACTCTAGAGAAATTTAAACGCCAAGTTTCACCTTCTGGAGGTTGCTTCCCATTCGCGGCTTCGAGCAATGATTCCCAAGGAATCGCAATTTCTAGAGCCCAAAAATGATCAATATCCGAGGCATCGTTTATTGTTCCAGATACATGAACATTTGATTGAAAACCTTTGATGTTCCATTGATTTAAAACTACAGGGTGGTTACGATAGGGCTTGGTTAAAAATAAATCCCAAACAGTATTCAAGGCATTGACTTCAATCTCCATATAATTGTGGGTGTCTCCATTAGGATCAATAAAAATCTCAAAATCATTATTATAAAAAATAACGGTATCTCGTTGTATAAGATCTCCCCAAATGTGCGGGTCTCTCATTTTAGCAAAAAAATAAAGATTCGTATTATCCCATAGCATTTTCATTCGGGTCTCAAACCTTGGGATTTTCAATCCCTCAATATCAATAAAGGGTCCGGTCCAAACATTGTCTTTCCATACTTTCTCATCATCTTTTCCATCAACAGTGATTTCTTGATTTGTATAATTCGCCACATAGTTTTTTGGTAATTTCGGCAAATTCACTTCCTTATTGTCTCTTTGCGACTTAGAACAAGAATTAAAGGCTAGAAATAATAAAGAACAATATTTGAATAAATTAATTAGCATAAATGGGTTTACAGTTTTATTGATTTTGTAAATTATAATTTAATTTTTTTAAAAACTTAGATCAATTTTATTACCATGAGAAATTAAAAATAGGGTTTAATTCTATACTTTTCACCATTTAACAGAACAACACAAGAGTATGGAGATGGGTTTATTGTAGTTATAAAATTTACAGATAACTTTACTAAAATGACATATAAAAGTAAAGTATATGAAATAAACTTCTTCATTATTTTCCCTCTGTTATTAAAACTTACACACTTCATAATATAATGTTATTTTCGAATTTATTTAAATTCTGATTTATATATGTACATTAATCATTCTATCTGATATTTAATGAAGCCTAACGTTGAAAAAATGGGGCGTTTGGCATTTCAAAGCTACAACCCTTCACCTGTTTAATACTTTCTAATGGCTTTTCAATTTCAATTGTTTAATTTTATGTGTAATTATTTTTACTGAAATCCAAAAACAGGAAATTAGAAAAGAAATTTTGAAAAACAATCTTTATTTTTTAGGGCCCCAACTTCTTTTATTATTCTTTGTTGTTACAGGGGTGGCACAAGATGCCTTCCCAGAAATGGAAGTTAAATTCACAACTTCCGAAATCACTGTGGATGGCAACGATATGGAAGATGCATGGAAAATGGCAGACTCCACCTACGCGGGATGGAGACACTTTCCAGATGTAACCACAGACTTTAACAATCCAACCCAACTAAAATTGCTCTTCGATGATAAGAACCTCTATCTGTTGTGTAAGGCTTTTTCGGTTTCAGACGACTACATCATTCCATCACTAAAATGGGATTTTAGTGGGGTAGCAGCAGATAAAATAAATTTTTTGTTTGATACATTTAGCGATGGAAACATCGCCTATATGTTTGGTTCCAACATGAGGGGGGTTAAGAGTGATATACTGGTTTCCAATGGTGGGGTGAGTACCCCCCAAAATGACATCAACAGAACCTGGGATGCCAAATTTGATGTAGAGGGACAAACCTATCCTGGTTATTACATTATTGAGATGAAAATTCCACTCGCCACCCTAAATTTTCCCAAAGGAGTAGACTCTTGGCGGTTTAATTTTTTCAGGTTCGACACCTCCGAATACCAAAGGACCAGCTGGGTCAAAATCCCCCAGCAGTTTAAAGACTACAATCTGGCCTTTATGGGTAAGATTAACTTTGAAAAGCCGCTGGGGAAATCCAATGCCAACATCTCTTTAATCCCTTTCTTAAACGCCATTACCCAAAATAATGTTGAAGAAAACAATAAAACAGAAAATATCGCTGTGGGGGGGGACGTAAAAATACCTATAGGAAATGGACTTAATTTGGATTTGACTTATAATCCCGATTTTTCTCAGGTAGAGGTGGATGAAGAGTTTGTAAATCTCAGGAGATTTGAAATTAAACTCCCTGAAAAAAGACAGTTTTTCATACAAAACAGTGATCTTTTTTCGAATTTTGGAGCCATACGAACCATCACTCCTTTTTTTACTCGTCGGATAGGTTTGGCCAGGGACATAGACGGTAATTTGATCGAAAATGATATCATTGGTGGATTGCGATTGAATGGTAAAGTTTCCAATGGATTAAAGCTTGGCTTCCTGAGCATGCTCACCAACGATGACATCGCCAATGAAATTCCCTCCAACCTCAATACAGTACTGTCCCTAAATCAAAAAGTGTTTAACCGATCTGCACTAAAATTTTTATTCATCAATCGAGAAAACGCCAAAGATTATGACTTTGTGGATGCCAATGACACCTACAATCGAATGGTGGGGCTGGAATATGACCTCAATTCTGTGGATAACAAATGGAACGGTAGGTTTTTTACCTACAACTCCTTTAGCCCTTTAAAAAACGAAAACGGTTTTAGTGGTGGGGTTCGGTTGACCCGAGAAACACTACAAAGTGAAGTTAATTTTGAATATTCCTATTTGGGAGACGACTTTAGAACTGACTTGGGAATTCTTCGCAGGATTGGGGTTTCTAAATTTGCTCCCTACTATGCGTATAAAATTTATCCCAAAAAAGGTAAAGTAAATTATTACAGGTTTTCCTATAACCACTGGTTGTGGTTTAAGTTAAATTCGTCTGGGGAAGATTTTCTTGAAAACAATTTTCTAATTCGATTATTAACGGTCTACACCAATCAAAGTACACTGGGAATGCGGCTCTTTAATGCCAACGAATACCTGCCCAATGATTTTGATCCAACGGGGATAAACAAAGACAGCCCTTTGCTGGGTGGACAAACCTACCACAGCAGAATTTTTGAAATCAACTATTCTTCTAATCCTGCCAAAAACTTTTACTTTGAAGTGGTCCAGAACTATGGAAAATTCTATAACGGAACAAAATATTCTTTTGAAAATAGCTTCTTTATACGATTCCAACCCACATTGTTGACCAGCATCAAAATAAATTACGACGCCATCCAACTGGATCACCTTAACAAAACTGCAAAACTGTGGTTGGTAGGTCCAAAATTCGATTTTTCTTTTACCAAAACACTCTATTGGGCAACCCTGATCCAGTTTAACTCACAGTCCGAAAATTTTGGCATCAACTCTAGGCTGCAATGGCGGTTTAACGGGCTTTCAAACTTATTTTTGGTCTATAACAACAACTATTTGGTAAGGGACGGATCACCTTGGGTTCCAAGGGTAAGAAGCATAAATCTAAAGGTTACCTACTGGCTTTAAATTGACACAAAATTAGTCCACTTAGGTATGAAGACGTACAACTACATTTAATTATTTATATAAGTGAATATTTAATATCGTTCTAAGCACTATGTGCTTATTTCTTAATCCTAATTTCGTATTGTTTTATGAACTACAAGATAACATAGAACAACCCACTTTATCTCTTGCCCATTCTGGTCTTTTTGCAAACCATTTTTCATTTTCTGATTGCTCAGTATATGGTTTTTTTAAAAGGTTAAATAATTCGTCAATTAAAGAATAATCTCCCTCATCTGCTGCGTCAATCGCTAATTGAGACATGTAATTTCTTAATACATATTTAGGATTTACAGCATCCATTTTTTGTTTTCTTTCTTCGGATGAAATTTCTTCTTGCTGAAGTCTAATCTCATAATTTAAAAACCAAAACGCCCATTTATTTTTCACTTCTTTAGCAACAGCATTAAAATCATAAAATGCTTTTTCAATCAATTGTAAACTTCCTTTTTTATTAGTAAAACGACTCAAGTTTCTAAAGAAAATAGTCATATCTGTTTCTACTAATTGTAAGTTGTCTTCTAAATTCTGAATCAATTCTACATCATTTTTATCTGAAGTAAACAACCCTAATTTTGATTTCATCATCTGTAAAGATTTCTCTTCAAAATCATTTTTATATTTTTCTAAAATGGTTTCTAGAGGTTCAACTTCTTGAATTATTGGATATATCGCATTTGCCAATTGATACAAATTCCATAAACCTATATTTGGTTGATTTCCATATCGGTATCTTTTATGTACGCGATCTGTTGTGTTTGGAGTCCAGCCAAAATCAAAACCTTCTAACCATCCATAAGGTCCAAAATCGATCGTTAAACCTAAAATGGACATGTTATCGGTATTCATAACTCCATGAACAAAACCTACGCGTTGCCAATGAATAATCATCTCTAATGTGCGTTCTGAAATGGCCGCAAAAAAGTTGATGTAGTTTTTTTTCGATGGTTCTCCTAAATGTGAAAAATGATGTTTAATTGTGTAATCAACCAAACTTTTTAAATTTTCCACATCTTTTCTAGCTGTAAAAATTTCATAATTCCCAAAGCGTAAAAAACTCGGAGAAATTCTGGAAACAATTGCGCCTTTTTCATATGCTGGATTCCCATCATATAGAATATCACGTAAAACATCATCTCCAGACAAACTTAATGATAAAGCACGAGTTGTTGGAACACCTAAATGATACATTGCTTCACTGCATAAATATTCTCTAATAGAGGAACGCAAAACAGCTAAACCATCTGCAGTTCTTGAATATGGCGTATCGCCAGCACCCTTTAATTGTACTTTCCAATTTTTGTTTTGATGTTCAACTTCAAACAAGTTAATGGCTCTTCCGTCTCCTAATTGTCCCGCCCAATTTCCAAATTGATGTCCGCCATAACACATAGAAAATGGTTTTGTCTTAGGGTATACTTCATTTCCTGTAAAGATATTTTTAAAGAATTCTGACGTTGTTTCTTCTTCGGAAATATTTAATTCAAAAGCCATTTCTTGCGAAACGTGCATCACTTTTGGGGCTTTCGGTTTCTTCGGATTTGCATAAGAGAATACTGCCTCGGTAACTTGTCTTCTTGAGTTTCCTAAATTAGAGTCTGCAGGTAATTCGGATGTAAAAGTGTTTACTATATTTATGTTCATGTATCTTAATTTTTGGAGCCATTAATTGGCCGGAAATTTAAATAAGCTTTTGTCTTTGCAAACGAAGACTAAAGTTAAAACAGGTTTAAAAGGAAGCATGGAAAGAGAGATTTTGACATTTTATCAAAATAATAAAATTAAATACAAATAGAATACTTTATATGATAATACGTTTCCTAAAAACGCTTTTACGGAATTTTTAAATCGCATGAGTTCACCACCCTTCAATCCTTCACTATCATTGGGTCTAAGCACCTGTTTTTATACTCTTTTTGTCTAGGGGTCTAAAATACCGCTACAGGTATAACCTTTTGTCTCTAGATATATGAATAATTAAAATTTAAAAAAAGAGTAAAAGATGACTATAAACACTTAAAATTGATCAAAAAATAGATAAAATTGACCAAAATGAGTCAAAAATAGAATATTTTGGTTTGCTTAAAAAAAGTTTTACTGTTTAATTGTTTTTTTGGTCTTTCCATAGTTATATGACCTTTAAAACCATGCTATCAATGTCGTAATCCCTATTTCGTTATTGAATTTCATAATTGTTGTTTAAGTCTATTATCAAATGGTCTATGTATTATTTCTATAAATATGTTATTGCCTAAACCGGAGGACTTTAAATATATTAAGATATATGTAAAGCCAAGAAGTGGTTGGAACTACTGTGCCCAAGGGTTCTATCAGTCGTATAGCTCTAAACCCCCTATTTCACTTTTCCTCCTGAACTTATTGAAGATGATATGCCTGTGATTTAAAAAAAACCTCCGATTACTATTCACTAAGAATGAAAAATTGATTCAAAAATTTTTGCTTCACCAGAGGACTAGAAATACCTGAACTTACTGAAGAGGATATGCCGATGACATAAAAAAACCTATCATAAAGATAAAGTTTTGAAATGAAATTATTTAGTGTATGCGCCATCTGGTGCTTTGCCCCAAATTCCTACCATTAAAATTAATAGAATAACTACATAAAAAATAATTTGAGGAATATCAGGTATTCCAGCGCTAAATGGAGCTGAAGGATTACCAAAAAACTCAATTGATGCCTCGCTTACTTCAGATATTGGAGTTCCTGATTCTTTAAGTTGCTTTAAATTAAGCGCAGTATTATGCTGAAATGCTCTTAAAAATGTAGCAACTTGAATTCCACCATAAACAGATATTAATGAGAAGAAAGATATCATTGCTTTACCATAAGTAGGAAAATTTAATTCACGACTTCTTCTAACCAGATAAAAATTTATTGCTAATAAAATAAAAACTGCTATAGTATAGGAAGCGTTCTGTTGGAATTGTGCTTGCGAAACACTTAATATTTCAAATTCGTTCATCTTATTTGATTTATGATTAATAGAATGCTAATATAAAGTAAACTCTACAATATCTCTACTCAGTTTTTTTCTTCCCGAACTTAATGAAGATGATATGCCGATGATTTAGTCAATTATTTTAATTCAAATTAAGCTCTATAAGAAGAAGAGCCAAAAGCCTCACCATTTCCTGTTTGACAATACTGTCTCAAACTTTCTAAATATTTAGCAGAACTATAATTCATATTTGAATAAGAATCATCCATTTCGGCAAAGCCTTCATAGGTATAGCGAACCCTTGTTTTCCCATTGTTTTCATCTAATTCATATTTCATTACATGTCCAACATTATCTAACCCAGACTCTATAATTTCAAGATGAACAGATTCATTATGAATTAATGCAATTACCTTAAATTTAAATTCTGCAAAATTTATAAATTCAAAAGTGATAATTTCATTTAACTTAAATTCTCCTTTAACAATAGTAGTATACCATTTCGAAAGTTTATCTGACTCAGTAAGAGCATTGAAAACTTCTTCTTTGGGAGCATTTATATGCATAAGTAACTTTATAGGAATCATTTGTAATTGAATTATTAATAATATTCAAACATAAAAAAACAATTAAAAAAAACAAATGCAAGAGCTTAATAAATAAAAAACAGCAAGTCTTCACTTACATCATTTGTAGCTTGTTTCATTTTTGTTAAAGGATTCTTTAAGGCTACTTGAAGCTTTTAATCCTATGGGTTTTTATGCTTAATGGATTTGATTGGTTCTTTTAGGTTTAATTCAGTCATAATTATTTTTGATAATTTGTCAATTTGATTTATGGCATTTTCATAAAACATTAAATAAAATAATTTGGTTTTTTTTAATTGGTATAGATAATTATTAAATCTAAAATCATCCTGAAGCTGATTGATAGTTTTATCATTGTATTTAAATGAAATTACATTTTGAAATCCATCATAATCTATTTTACCATTTTTAATTTGCAATTTGTCCATTGAATTTACAGGATAATTTGTTCTCATAAATCCTGAAAGTTCCAAATAGTGTTTTACATATTGTTCGGATGTATCGTTTAACACTTTATAAGACTGCTCATAATATTTAGTTAATTCCAAAGTCAAAGAATCATTATCGATATATTCAACAGCTCCTGTTGAGATTAGAGATTTAAAATTTGAATTTTGACCTGTAAACCCCCAAGTCAACATCACTGACAGAAGATTTTGATTTGATGTATTCCCTTCCAAAATATCTTCTGTCAATTTAATTCTAGTTGAAATTACATTAGATGTATAAACAAAATTCTTTTTGTCTTGTTCGAGGTCTCTCAATACGCCTTTAAGTCCCTTGTTTTTATGTTCTATTTTTTCTCTATCGTTTAAAACGTCTTGTATGAAAAAAGATATCGTTACAGAGAATACAATCACAAATATCTCAAAAACATATCTGAATGCAGGGTTAGTTAATAAAGCTTTTTTCATAATGTTGATTATTAGATGTTTAAATATAGGGAATAATTTAAACTAGCCTTATCAGCTACTCTCCCTGTAAATAATGTTCTAAGATATATTACACTGCTTTCTTTACGAGTGAATATTCTCCATCTGACTTATTTAAGAAGACTAGAAATACCTGAACTTACTGAAGAGGATATGCCTGTGGTCTAAAAGAAAACGCCAGTAAAGCTTATTAGTGACGTTACTGTTTTATGATATCAATTTGGATTATTTATTCTCTAACGCATCAATTCGTTTTTTGAGGTCTTCATTTTCTTTTTTTAACTCCTGAATTGCCTTCGTTAGTATTGGGATTAATGTGGTGTAAGTTATTCCCAAGGTTTCTCCCTTTTCTATGTCTCCTTCTGTTCCATTTACTGCCTCTGGAACTATCGGTTTTAGGTCTTGTGCTATAAATCCAATTTGAGAAAGGTTATTTGATTTTAATAGATAATCAACAGGAACTAGTTTTAAGATGGTCTCTAACCCGTAATTGAGTCTGATTTTGAAAACCATTCATGATTTTTTACATGAAAGTAGTCAATTACATAAAAATAGTCAAATAACGACTAATGCGACATATAAACTTCCAACCGAATATTTTTTACTCATATACAATCAAGTTTTACAGTTATTGTTTTCCCTAACTTTTTTTGATAAAGTCCTTCTTTAGTGTCTTATTTATATATCCAGACTTGTATGAATCATCAATCACTACAACAATTAAAATTTCAAAATCATTTCCATTAATTTTAATTAAACCATTGGAGTTAGGGAAGACTATTTTATGTTTCAAGTCATTATAAATAAATTTCTCAGTACAACGTAATGGTTTTTCTTTAGAAGTCAAACTAATATTATATTCCTTTTCTACAACATTACAACTAAAAACCCTCCTTAGGTGTTTGTCCAAAAACATTACACCTTCTATTCTATCGTTTAATTCAAACTTATTTTTAAGACTAAACCCCTTCAAAATAAGTCTATTTCCCTTTTGGGGATACGCTGGTGAAATGGTTGTGTAGCCTAATTACTTTTAAAAACCTATCATTAATTAATTGAGCTGGTAAATTGGTTATTGGCGCTCAACTTCTTCGTGAATTATATCTATAAAGTTCTAACTACAGATGAAAACGGAGAATCAATATTATAGTTATTGGGTTAATTACTATTTATAAAATTTAATAATAAATCCAAGCTTTCTAATGGTCTTTCTTCCATTGGAATGTGACCAGTTTCATGCATTATGTCGATCCTAACGTTTGCTATTGCATCCTTGAAAAACTTAGAATTAGAAACAGGTATCCAAGCGTCTTCATTCCCCCATATAATTTGCGTAGGAGCTGAAATTAGCTTGAGCCTATTCGTATGGTCTTTAGGTTTTAAAAGCGATCTGCTAATAAACGATTCCCTATTATTCTCTCTTAAAATCATATCCCTATAGGTATCAATTTTAAGATCTGTTAATTTGTTTTTGTCATAGTAAACTTCTTTTAAAGTATTTTTTATGAAAAATCTAGGGGTAACGTATCTGAGTATTTTATTAATTACAGGTGCTCTTGCTAGTTTAATTACTAAAGGACTTCTGTTGTCTTTTTTTAAAAATCCTCCAGGGCTTAATAAGTTTAAAAGCTGAACCTTTTCAGGGTAAATAGAAGCATAGTACCATGAGATTGATCCTCCAAGTGAATTTCCTGATAGAATAAAATTATTTAGTTTTAGTTGATTTACAAATGAGTTAAGAAATTCAGAATATTCAGAAATAGAGTATTTATTCTCAGGGTGAGGCCCAGTTAATCCATATGCTGGAAGATCCAATCTAATTACGCGATAGCTATTTTTTAATTTATCTGTCCATTTGTCCCAAGTATGCAAAGAAGCCCCTGTCCCGTGTAATAAAATAATAGTCTCACCTTTCCCTTGGTCACGATAATGAACATTCATTCCGTCAATTTTAATAAATTTTGAATGTTGATTAGCGTACTTACTTTTTAAATCTGAAACTGGAATATCAGGGGAATATAATATTAGTCCAAGTATAACTAAGACACAAGAAAATATTGATGCTAAACTTCTAAAATTCATTATTATGTATAGTTCAATTAATATAAAGAATTGTTTTGCAATTAGCTAACAAAGAATCTTATTCCAATGCGCAAAATTAATGTCTTTATGTATTTTTCTTGCATTATTTCTGTAAAGATGTTATAGCCTAAACCTGAGGACTTTAGATATATGTAAAGCCAAAAAGTGCTTGAAATTAGTGTGCCCAAGGATTTTATGAGTCGTATGGCTCTAAACCACCTATTTTACTTAGGATATCTGGGTTCCAATTACCCCCTTTTATTTGGGTGTAAACCCAAAAAATCCAACCTAAAACTCTCAATTTAACACCCCACCCCTTCAAAATAAATATATTTTCCTTTGGGGATATGCTGGTGAAATGAGTATATAACCTAATCTCTGCTATTCTTTAAAGTGGTTGAGAACTTGTAATAATATTCAATCCCACAGGATAATTACTTTAGTTTTGTTAAACTTGAGGTGAAAATGGCTGGAGAAATTGAAGTATTGAAACTACAATTGGCTTTGGTTCAAATCTGGTTCACTGGATTATCTTGTGCCAAGATGCACTGCGCTTATTGAAGAAGACCTTTCTGCAGAATTAGTCTAAGACGCTTATTTAATTTTTATCTTAACAATAAAACAGCGATATTTAAATAAAATTACTGACTATGAAGTTAAGAAGCTTAATACCGTTATTTATTATGATTGCAACACTATCAGCTAGAGGTCAAAAGGAAGCAGGTGATACAACGATTTACCAATTTACAGTTCAAAACCTAGAGGGAGAAGAATTTGACTTTAGTTCTTTAAAAGGGAAAAAAATAATGGTTGTGAATACTGCTTCTAAATGTGGATTAACTCCACAGTACAAAAAATTACAAGCGATTTATGATAAGTACGGCGATAAAGATTTTGTTATTGTAGGTTTTCCTGCAAATAATTTTATGTTTCAAGAACCTGGATCAGATGAAGAGATTGCTGTTTTTTGCAAAAGAAATTATGGAGTGACTTTCCCAATGATGAGTAAGATTTCTGTTAAAGGGAAAAAAATGCATCCAGTGTATGAGTTTTTGACTAAAAAGAGTAAAAATGGAGTTTTAGATTCAAGTGTTTCATGGAATTTCCAGAAATATCTAATTAACGCAGATGGTCGTTTGGCAATGGTGGTTTCTCCAAGTACACTTCCAGATGATCCTAGTGTTGTCTCATGGATTGAAGAATAAATTAAAACAAAAGCTGATTTTAGAACCTTATGTGTTCACGCCGGAGAGTTAAAAGACCCCCAGCCCGGTTCTGTCGCATCTATTAAAAATAAGCATAAAGTTTTAGAATAATTTATTTTTTAGGAAGCTAATGACATCAATGATTTGTAGATTGAATTTTTAAGACTCAAAACAAAAAATAAGCTGAGTGATGAAACTAAGTAAGGCCAATCTTGTTCTAATCGTTTTCATTGTGGAGGTATTAAGTTCGTTTATGGGTATCGCTCAGACGAAAACAGCGCAAATAAGCCCTAATATTATATTTATTCTAACTGATGATCAGGGCTGGACAAGTGTTTCGCACCTCGCTAATCCTAATATTCCAGAGTCGAAAAGTGATTTCTACGAAACACCCAACATGGATAAGTTGGCAAAAATGGGTGTGTTGTTTACACAAGGTTATGCTCCCAACCCAATCTGTTCACCAACCCGTAATAGCATGATGTTTGGTCAAAATGCAGCCCGGCATCTATATAACAAAGATACCGACTGGTATAAAAAAACTACCGACTGGCTTACTATTCCACGAGCAATAAAAAAGGCAAATCCCGATTATAAAACGGCACATTTTGGGAAATGGCACATTGCAATGGAACCAAAAGATGCCGGTTTCGACTACGATGAAGGAATGAGCTCAAATGCCGGTGGCGAAATGTTTAGCGACGAATATCTTGACTTTAAAACTTATACCAAAATGCTCGATAAATACTTAATTGACAATAAGATTAAGAATCCGACAAATATGCGAAGGTCTGGCAAAGGTTGTTACTATTGGAGCGATGAAAATCCAAAGGATATTTTTGGAATTACCAATCGCGCAATGAAATATATGAAAGAGAGTATTTCGGAAGACAAACCATTTTATGTGCAACTCTCTCATTATGCTGCGCATGTTTCATTAATTTCGAAAAAAGAGACCATTGAATACTTTAATAATAAACCAGTAGGTGAGCGTCATTCCAATCCGGAGTTTGCAGCTATGCTAAAAGATCTGGATGAAGGGGTAGGGAAAATTCTCAATTTTGTAAAAGAGATGGGAATTGAAAACAACACCTATATTTTTCTGATGGGTGACAACGGTGGTACGCCGGCTTTGTATCAAATGGGTTTTGTTGATGAGAACAAAGAATTAGTGGATGGGAAATTTACTGAAATTCATCAAAGAAATTTCCCGTTGCGCGATGGAAAACATTCGTTTTACGAGGGAGGATTACGTGTTCCTTTTATTGTTTTCGGTCCAGGCATTAAAGCTGGGCGGGTAAGCGAAATACCTGTTTCAGGTTTAGACTTTCTTCCCACTTTTGCCGAGTTGGCAGGGAACAAAGTAGAAATGCCTGAGGAAATTGACGGTGGAAGTTTGGTTCCTCTTCTTCACGACGAAAGTATTGAAACCGTTGAGCGAAACAGTGAAGTATTGATCTTTCATCAATCGTCGCATCGTGCGCCGCGCAGTGCGATTATAAAAGGCGAATTCAAATTAATTAAATATTGGTCCAAGGAGACGAAGTATGAGAATACGCCGAAGGTCGAATTATTTAATCTTGCAAATGACATCGGCGAAAACATAAATCTGCTTGAGAAGTATCCTAAAAAAGTAAAGGAACTTGAAACTGAACTAAATAAATTCCTAAAGGATGTAAAAGCAGAAACAGGTGAGCGTGATATTGAGGGTGCTTTTTACCGTCTGAATGAAGATTTAAGAATAAACAACTAATTCAAACTCTTTAGAAGCTTGAGAAGTTTTGCGGTATCTGCCTTTAAGAATTCTGAAGTAATTGGCGAAATCGTTATGGCTTATGCTCCCGCTCCGGAAGAACAAAAAGGATGTGTATTCCTAAAAGAAGCAACTGGTGGAAGAGCTTGGGCGCTTTAAGTTTACTGATTAATTAATAAACAGGGGGATGGGATTTGATATGTAATATAATCTCCCAATATTTTATTGATTCTTCTCAAAAATCATACAGTGCTGCCAAGGAAGATTATCAATGTTTTCTTTTAACTTCAATCCAGCTGACTCCATCTCTAAAACAGATTGTCTTTCTGTCATTTTGTGGATTTTTTTAATTGGGACATTTGAATCTTCACCCCTATATTCTATTAAAAACAATAACCCATTAGGTTTTAAAGCATTTTTTATAGACTCAATCATTTCAACAGGATAACTAAATTCATGATAGACATCTACCAATAAAACTTTATCGAGCGAGTGCTTAGGTAAATTGATACTTTTGTCAGATCCAAGAATTGTTTCAACATTCAAGATCCCCGTTGACTTATTTTTTAATTTAATCGCATTCAACATTTCGGGTTGAATATCGACAGCATAAACCAAACCATTTTCAGCCAATGGTGCCATCTTAAAGACATGATATCCAGAACCTGCACCAATATCTGCAATAGTATCATCAGCTTCAATCTTCATGTTTTCTATCAATGCAGAAACATCCTCTTCTTTTTCCCTTTCAGACCTCTCCAACCAATTAATTCCTTGAAACCCCATTACATAGGCAATTTCTCTTCCCATATACCATTTCCCTATGCCATTAAAATCTCCTCTTTTGTAGTTATATTTTACGTCTTTTTCATCTCCTTGTGCTACTGATTCAGTGGAGGTTAAAAAGCAACTAATAAAGATTATAAGAATAGATATATTTTTCATAGGATAAAAATAAGAGCAAATCTGACTAATCTGAATCAAAAATGAAAAATGTTTTTCTTTTATACCAATTTATACAATCCAAACACATCCTAATCGATCTCACTGATCTAACACAAGATTATTTTGTAGTGGTTTTAGGGAGTGGTTGTTAAGGGGATTTGTGAATACGTGAGGGGAATAATCATGTCTCCTGTGTTTAAATCTTTATAAAGACGTCAGATAATGAAAATAAGCTTAAAGAAGCTATTTTAATTGGATACAACCAACTGCATTTAATAATCTTATAATTAGATATGTAACATCAATCTCATGCCATTTAACACCAAAATTAGCGTTGCTTGCGTTATTATGATGGTTGTTATGATACCCTTCACCCATCATTAAAAAATCAAAATGAAAGAGATTTTTACTTGTATTTTTGATGGTATAATTTACATAGCCATAAATATGACCAAACCAATTAATAATTACACCATGTATTGGAGCCATTAACAAGATTACTGGCAATAATAACCATTGCCACCAGCTAGTAACAAATAAAAAAAAGAATGTTATATAAATGGCAATCCAAAGCAATCGAGAAAATTGAGAACTTGCAAACTGATCAAAACCTTTCCATTGCGGAACATTTTTGATAAAACGCTCATCGATTTCAATTCGTTGTTGATTA
Source organism: uncultured Flavobacteriaceae bacterium (assembly GCA_949372605.1). Lineage (GTDB taxonomy): Bacteria > Bacteroidota > Bacteroidia > Flavobacteriales > Flavobacteriaceae > UBA8316. The sequence goes on along the minus strand of CASIAE010000004.1, from coordinate 75,807 downwards.
ATATCTTCATAGATTGTTTTTGTTTTCCACATCATTGCAAATAAATTTGCATCGTGAGAGGGTGAGTGGGGATCTTTGTCAGTATCGGTATATGCGTGATGCATTCTATGCATGATTCCATAACCATAAGCACTTAAATAACTAGAACCTTGAAAAACCCACGTCAAAACAAACGTAATGCGTTCCATAGTTTTAGACATTGTAAATAATTGGTGCGCAGCATAACGATGTAAGAAGAAAGATTGAAAAAATAATCCACCATACCACAGTAATAAAGTAAAAATAAAAATTAACATTTTTTTTCAAATTTAGTTTAATGTTTCAAGCCAAACAATGAACCGAAGTCAATAAACAGGTATTATAAACGTTTTCTTATTCTGCTTAAAGCTTGTGCAGTAACACCAATATAAGAGCTGATGTATTTTAAAGGAATTACTTTTAAAAGCTCTGGCCTTTCTTTGAATAACCTAAGATAACGTTCTTCTGCAGAAAGGTTAAGTAAGTTTTGTTCACGGCTAGATTTTATCAAAAAAAGACGTTCTGCAATTAATCTGCCAACTAGGTTTCCTATTTGAGTACTTCTATAAACCAATTGTAAATCTTCATAGGAAATACTCAATAAAGTAGTCTGTGAAAGCGCCTGAAGTTGATAGGCTGAAGGTGTTTGTGTTAAAAAAGAATCATAGGCACTTACAAACTGATTTTTAAAACTAAAGCCAAAGGTAATTTCTTTTTCTGGATCTTCTTTAGGAATGTATAACCGAACAACGCCAGATTCTATAAATGAGACATTATTTTCAATTTCAGTAGCTTTTAAAATAATCGATTTCTTTAAAATGATACGACGTTGCAACTTTGATTTAAAAAAAAACCAATCTACTTCAGATATGATCGCTATTTGATCTAAGTAAAACTTTATTTGTTGCAAATTCTATAATCGAAATAAGTAACAAAGATAACCAACGATATATGAGAACCTATAATCAATATGTTTATTCCTCATACAAGAAGTTAATTGTAATTTAAAACAACGACTAAATGAATGAAAAAATTAAATTATTATTGATAGAAATATTACTATTAACTTTCAATGCTTACTATAAAGATGATGATTCCAGCCTAAAAACACAAAGTACTTCTTTAAACAAAATACTAGCTTTAGTAAATAATTTAATTGACTAAGTTTCAGGGTTAGTTTTGTTTTTCATTTTAGAAAGAAACTTCTTGAGTAACAATGTAAGATTTTGCCTCTGTTCTTGAGTCAACACCTTTAATTGATAGCCAAGTTCTTGAATATTTTCTTACTTCACAAGTAATTTTATTATATAACCAAGCCTACTATCACCTGAAGAAGTAGGCCCAACTACAAGTTCCCACACGTGACTTTCTGGTGTTCCATATGTTGGCTGCGCAGACTGTTCAGCTTGATTGGTAAAACCAGTAATTATTGCAACAAATCCAATTATTGCAAAGATTGAAATTGCAATGTCTTCAATGTTTTTCATGATATATGTTTTTTAGATTGAAATACAATATATAAAAAAACCCTCCGAACCACCAGAGGGCTTAAACATAACCAAACCAAATTACTATAAATTTGATTTACACATAAAATTATAATTATTGAGATATTTAAAAAATGACATATGTCACTTTTTCACATAAAAAAACCCTCCGAACTTTATATAGTCGCTTCTTGTATCCTGGCTGTCATCTTCTATTTCAACTGCCTCTTGAGTTGGGATGACAAACTTCATAAACTGAAGTATTGCAGCAACTCTATCTCTAGGTTGCATCTGATCCAGATCATTCTGCACTAGCTTAATATTATTTTCCGTGAGCACAGCATCGGTCTTTTTGAAAACCTCGCTTGACTTGTTTCCTGACCCCTTAGGTCTACCTTTCGAAAGTTCGTGTCCAGATTTAAACGGCATCTTTGACTTTAATTTTCTTATAATGCATTCTCTCTTGTACATATTATTTTAATATGAATTAGAGATCTTCACAGAGCTTGAGTCTTATATATGAAAAAACCTTCATTTTTTGTTCAGCTGCTCTTGATTTGATCTTTTCTTTTTCAGAAGGCTTGACCCTCATGCTTATTATTTCGTCTAAATATTCCATAGGTTATCTTTTAAATTATATCCATTAAGACACGACACAACCCTCTATCAAGTCAAGCCCGTATTGCATATCAATGCATAGTGTAACACATTGTAAACATATTTATTTCTATATTTAAACATCTAATTTTGTAGTAATAGTCTACCTTTCTCCAATTTTACTATTAAATTCAACACATAAAAGCAATCAAAACCTCACTATTACACATACTAATATCTCTTATCAAAAGAAAACCGACATTATTTGAGTAGATTAGTAACAATTAAAAATTACTATTGAATTTTTTTGACTGTTTAGTTTTACTAGAGTTACGGTAATCAAACAAGTTTTACCCCCTCTAATCACTTGTTTATATAGTAGTTAGGGTTTTACCAAGCGGAGAGACAGGCCGATTGGGGGTTGCTCTTATTATATGAAATATCTAATAACCAACACTATGAAAAGACTAATCCTATTATTTTTATTAATATCATTTACTTTATATGCTCAAGAACAAGAATACGTTTTAAAAGAAAATATTTATTATTATGAAGATAATTCATCTAATACATACAAAAAAGAAAGATGTAAATTGGATCTATATTACCCTAGAAATTTAAAAAAATTTCCAACAGTCGTTTGGTTTCATGGAGGAGGATTAACATTTGGAAATAAATCAGTACCCAAAGAATTAAAAGAACAGGGAATTGCTGTTATAGCGGTGAACTATCGCCTCCACCCAAAAGTGAAAGCTCCTACCTATATTGAAGATGCTGCTGCTGCGGTGGGTTGGGCATTTAAAAATATATCAAGTTATGGAGGAGACGCTTCTAGAATAATCATTAGTGGAAGCTCAGCTGGGGGCTATTTGACTTTGATGGTCGGTTTAGATAAAAGCTATCTGCAAGTTCATCAAATTGACTCAAATGACATTTTTGCCTTATTGCCACTTACCGGACACACCATAACACATTTCACAGTAAGAGCTGAACAAAACATTCCTAAAACTCAACCTATAATTGATCGTTTCGCTCCTCTATTTCATGTAAAATCTGACGCACCACCAATTGTTCTATATACTGGTGACCCAGAGTTAGAGATGCTGGGAAGAACAGAAGAAAATGCATACATGATGCGCATGCTTAAAGTTGTAGGTCATCAAAATGTTAAACATGTTATTTTAGGAGGATATGGTCACGGAATTCAAGCTCCTGCTCTACCTTTAGTCGTAAAAGAAATAAAAAGTCTATTAAACGATAATAAACATCCATGAAACTGTTTTTTTATAAGTTTATTTAATATGCTGAGAAGCTTAATCCGATTTTAAACCCCTTTTAAAAACTTAAACTTTCAAAAAAAAGCCATTGGTCGAAATTCCTATTCACGGTTTTTTTATTTACATTGTTAATAACCCATTGATCTTTTGGAGCATCTAAATCATATTCAATCAAATTACCATTGGGATGAATAAAACGAGTCTTTAATAGCTCTTCATCCAAATTATTCTCAATCACTTTTTCTAAAGCATTTTCTGGGGAGTCGGTTCGGACAATTACCATCAAACCTAATTCTTTTTTTGAGTATGTTGCCAGAAAAACACCTTCAGTAATGGCAAATATCTGCCAGTTCCCTGATGAAGTTGCGGAGTTTTTTCCTTCGGGGATTCGCACTTTCCCTTTTGCACAAGCAAAGTCATGATATACTCCCGTATTGTTCCAATCGACAAAATCATCTCCTGGACCAAACATGTGAAACGCCTCCCCCATTTCCGATGCATCATCGTCTAGAAATAGCATAATGGGTTTGGCAACAATCAGTGAGCGTCTCCCCTGATTTGCTCCTCCCGCAGATAGTAAATACCCCTGGTCACCCGAGAGAATTTCTGGGCATGAATTGTATCCATGTCCCATTTTTATAAAATAGGGTTTGGGTTTATTTAAAACCCATTCAATAACTTTGTCAGCTGGTTTGTATGACACAAATGTAGCCCATAGTGCATGGTGTTGTCCTCTAGACATATCAACTGACAATGATTCATCATATAGACTGGCCCAAACCTTAAGCATCACCGTGTGATAGTCTGAATCAATATTTTTCTTAAAACTCTTACCGAACCTTCTTCGGTTTGGAGGGAAATGTTTGAACTTGTAACTACTTATGGCGTATTGCCAATTGAGTCGATCTAATAATTCACCGGCTAGAGATCGAATTTCACCAGAGGCAAATTCATTGAGGTTTAAAAGTGCACAATAGGTATAGCCCAGATAGGGTGCTGAATTGAATTCATAGAATCCATATGTGTCTATTTCCTCCAAAAAAAATATTAACTTTTTCTCTACACCATTGGTTTTATTATCGTATTCTGGAGCTGTGTTCCCGTGATTCCTGAGCCATTGATTTTTTAAATAACGTGAACCTTCAGTCATTAAAATATGATTTTCAGAGTCTTCCAAAAACAGATAACCCACATTCCTCCGAAATTCATCCCCCTCTATGGTAAGTATATGATTCAATAGATGCTCCCTTGTTTTGGGGTATAACAAATCAGGCTTTTCGCCAAAGAGATAAAGTAAAGCTGTAAATGCCATGGCATTAAAGTCATAGTCTCCAAGGGGGTAGAGCAACCACGGTGAACCTGGGTGACCTACTGCCTTTTGACGCATCAGATATCGGTTCATCTCTTTTACTCTTTTGCCTTCCAACAAACAACTGATTACAATTCGCGCATTTTTTAGATTTACCTTCTCATCTGGCTTCCAGTCTTCAGGTGTTTTAGACGTCCACCCGTCAAGAATGTTTTGTTTTAGTTCTGAATTTTTATGGAAAGAGAATGTACGTTGCGTGGGAATTTCAATATTTCCATGATCGATTGGCTGGTCCATTTTTCCTTCCCGCACCTGCAAAAATATTGACTAAAATATAGAGTAGTAGGGGAAGCGTCACCCCCAACGATAAAAGAGATATTATGGTTTTTTTTACACTCATGACACGAGATTGTTTTTGTTAAGACTCAATTCGCTAAAGTACGATAATTAAATTGTAGATCGAATCGACACGCTTGGGATTAGGCTTATATACCCATTTCACCAGCACATCCCCAAAAGGAAAATAGATTTATTTTAAAGTGGTGGGGTGTTAAATTGAGAGTTTTGGGTTGGTTTTTTGAATGTCTATTTTTTTCATTGGAAGCAGTTATAATTCGATATGATATCTACCCCTTTTCTTATTTCTTTTTCCCATAACATCAATTTTTCCTCAAAGTCATTTATTAAATCATTGTAATCTAGGCCAACGTCATTAGTTTATTTTAGTTCTGCATCAATTAAAGTAGATAGCTTTTTATTTACCTTGAGTGCATCACTCATAAAACTAAAACAATAAAATAAATCTTACAAATACTCACTTAAACTCACACAATTACAAGAGCCGTTTCTTGTCAACGCTTAAAATGATATTAACTTTAGTGTTTAATACACGCAACTAACCATAAACAAGACCTTCAATAGCATGATCAAAAAAATACTTTATGGCCTTGGTGCTTTTCTGTTATTGAGCAGTCTAAGTGTCTTGGTCTTATGGAATATCCGTCCTAGACCAGCGGAACTAAGTCGCTATGGTTTGGAAAAGAAAATGGATACTCCTCTACCCTTTACGGTCACCTTTTTGGGCAACACCAATCTTTTGTTTGATGATGGAGAAAATGCTTGGATGACAGATGCGTTCTTTACTCGGCCAAGTGCCACAGAAGTAGTGTTTGGTCAGGTTAAACCCAATAAAGCAGTAATCCAGAAATGCTTGGAAAAGGCAGGAATCGACAATTTGGACATGATCATTCCTGTGCATTCCCATTTTGATCACGCCATGGATGCAGCTCTTGTCGCAGACATGACCAAGGCCGAATTATGGGGGTCTTCCTCTACCCTCAATATTGGAAGAGGCCATGGCTTGGATGAAGAACAGATGATGACCCCACAATGGGATAGCCAGTATTCAGTTGGGAAATTCAAGATTCAAGTGGTAAAGTCCAAGCACTGGCAGTATCCCGATGCAGCACAAAGGAAAGTTTTATTGGAAAATGAAATAAGCGCCCCGCTCCATCCACCTGCTTCCATTTTTGATTACAAAGAAGGCGATAGTTATACCATTTTAGTAGACTATGAAGGATTGAAATTCGCCATTCAAGCAAGTGCTGGTTATCGGGAAGGCAGCCTTCCCACTGACTTTGATGCCGATATATTGTTTCTTTCTATCGCAGGATTAGAAACCATGGATGCATCCTATATCAACGGTTACCAAGAACACTTGATTGATCCTTTAAAAGCAGAGGTATTGGTTCCAATTCATTGGGATGATTTTACAACTTCTTTAGGCGATGAATTGAAAACCACCAACCTAATATTCAACTGGAAATACAGTAGTGACTTGGGACAAGCCTTCAAGGAGATAGAAAAACGGAACCCCAATAAGACAATCAGAGTATTGAAAGCCTGGGAAAAGTATTCCATTAAGGAAGTTTTAAAAGAGGAGTAGAAGGGTTAGATAAACTGAAATTATACAAGCATGAAACTCCTACGGCAGCAACTGCACTAATGATATGTATTTAATAATATTTAAATAACATTACTTAATTAATATTTTGACTATTAGCAATAGCTTCGTTTAGGAATGCTATTGTTTATAAGTATTGTTTATCACATATATTAATTCTGATTACCTTAACCTCATTGCTTTGTCTTCAATTTCCAAACTCAAATATTTAAGGCAATGTTATTAAATCAATATTTTTATAAGTGAAATATGAATCCTAATCATCAAGAGAGTAAGAGGACAAAAAATCCCACAGTATTTGGTTTGGACTGTTTCCATCTATGTCACCACTAAACCATACATGACCACCTTTATCGTGTTCTTTGTAATCTGTATATAAAACAACTGATGTATTTTCGTTTCCACCTGTATACGATTCACGTTCCATGTCACCATCATTGAATTCTATTGTAACGAGATTGGAAGCTGGAATGCCATTATGACTTAACCAGAAATTCACCACATCGGAAACGGATTGATAATCCTGATTGCCATCGAAAGGGAGTACGTTATCAGAAGTACTATGAAAATGTATGACCGAGGTATACTTGTTTACATCGCATGTTTGTTCAAGCATGATTCCTGACATAATTCCTACTGCGGCAATTAGGTCTCCTTTAGAGCATGCAAGACCATAAGACATCATACCTCCATTGGAATATCCTGTTGCATATACTTTGGATGAATTAACATTATATTCATTGCTGATATCTTCGATGAGCTGCTCTGTAAAAAAAACATCATTTTCCTCTATGTTTTGAATTCCGTTGTCTTCTGGATTCCAGTATACATCTCCTTTTTTGCCAACAACAGCCTGAGGGTATGCTACAATGAAATTTTCACTGTCAGCCAACGAATTTAAATCACCAACTGCGCTTGAAAAATTTGAGGCACAACCTCCATAACCATGAAAATTAATTATCAATGGGCTAGGAGTATTGCTGTCATATGACGTAGGTATATACAGGATGTATTCTCTAGTTACTCCTTCATGTACAATTGTTGTATGGCCAGAATGATTCGTATTGATGCAATTGTACTCCTTATCATCTGGTTTAGTTGTATCATCTTCACGACAACCAAATAGTAGTGCCGTTAAAATTAATAACACAAAAATATTTTTTGTCATTGTTCTAAATTTATTCTTCATTTTTTTATGCTTTTAATTTTGTAATTAGGTAAATGTAGAATATGTTTTTATATTTCTTGGAAAAGGAAGTGAAGCAGACAAGTTGAATTTTTATAATTTTTCTCGAACTGTTAATGAAGTTTGAATCGCAGTTAGACTAGAAACACAAGTCTTTAACTCTTCTCTAATAGTACTTAAAGAGTTATTAAAGTCTGAAATGGTTGCCTTAAGATTCTCGTTTGAGAGAGTATATTCTTGTGTGTTATAATTTATTAGTCTTTGTTAAAGCAGTAACAACTTTTAAGCATCTAATCCAAAAAAAAGAGGGCTTATGAGCCCTCTTTTACCAATGATTAAAACATAATATTATAAAACATTATTTTGCAAACCATAATTTAGTTGTCATGTTATCAGGACCTTGTTTAGCCACAGCAGCATTTACATTAGCTCCGTTTGAACTATAGGTGCTGGTGCCATATCTTAACCTTTGTGACTGTTTTCCATTCATTTCTCCAGCAAAACTCACTATATCGTTATTATCAGATGTTATGACAGCTGAAGTGGGATATCCAGTATCTCTAACGATAGACCAACCTTCGTAACCGTTGGTATAATTAACTAACCAACGTTGCGTTGCTATTTTCTCAAGCATTTCTTCATTAGTTCCAGTCAATGAGCCCATATTAGAAGCTAAAAAATCAGTATCAGTATCTGTTTCCCAAATAGCCATCGCTTTATCTAAACCTAGTTGATAGTAAGTATTAGCATCACCAGAGGCGAGTCCTTTAACAATTGCCTCTGCTATCATAAAATGTGAATCAGCAGATGTCATTAAAATTGTTGGGAATAATGGCTTACCTTCATTTGTTTTTTGAGTTATTCTGTCCGCTGGGTCAGAAAATAATTCATCCGGCATGTAGCCCTTAAGCTTTCCGCTTAAACGTGAAGGCATACCTACATAATTAGTATTTTCTGGCATGGTGATGGTCAAATCAGCAGCCGTTTCTGTCCAAGTATAATCTGTATCTAAAACAAGTCCAGCTTTATCAAGAGTGCTTTTGAGAAAAGCAACATGATCAGCTATTAGAGGAACACCATCACCTTCAATTGGCTTCACGATTTTCATTGTTCCACCAACACTAGGTTTAGCTATCTTAGATAGTCTTGGATCATCACTATTTTTTAAGATGTTTATCATCGCCTCAGTAGTTTTCCATTGACTAGTAGCAAAAGCATGCCAAACATCTCCATATGATGAAGAACCCCCCCATATATCTGCCTCTTCAGCATAACCTTTAAATAAAGCATCATCATCAGCTAATACACCTGATGAAATTGCTTCAGCAGCAGTAGTTGCAGAAAAATCCTCTCCCACACCGCCGTGGGCACGTAGTGCTATTCGCAACTTTAAACTGTTTGCAGCTTTTTTCCAGTTTTGCATATTTCCATTAAATACTACATCATTTTCACGAAGTATACCAAATCCACTACCAGCTTCATTATTACTTCCAATAATAGTAATGGCTTCATCAAGATCAGCAATTATACCTTTGTAAATATCGATTTGATCATCATACTTGGGTAATGTTATCTTTGGATCAGATGCTTCTGAATATGGTATCATTCCAAAGGCTTCTGTAAATTGTTGATAGTAAAACCCTTTATTTATTAACCCAAGAGCATAATACATTTCATCCTCTAAAGTGCCACCTTTACCAACATTGTTCAAGTATGAAGTTAAATCACTATTGTAATTAGCAAGCCAGTCCCAACAACCTAGGTCAGTATAAAAACTGCTGTATACCCATCCTAAATCGCCATTCCAATCAGATCCAGCCCATCCATTTGATGCATAACCAGAAAATTGATCAGGATGTATTACGTCTCCAAACCATAGAGGTATCATTGTAGGCCTTAAAAGCTTCTGTTGAATATTAGTAACAAAAAACTTGGCACTTACATCTTCTGTAGAAAGTGCATTAGGTTGTTGATTGATTTCATTGAAGTCATCTGTACAAGACAGCGTTGAAACTAATATAAGACTACTGTAAAGTAATATAATTTTATTTTTCATTTTGTTAAATATTAAAAATTCAAAGTTAAATTCAAGCCCAAACTTCTTAGGGTAGGCATTGCGTTGTGTGACATACCTTGCACTCCAATTGTTGTACCTAACATGGCTTCAGGATCAATGTCTTCAGCACTTTTAGAGAAGAAGAATAAATTTCTACCCACTAATTGAATGTTTGCACTCTCAAGTCCAATCGAAGACACATTAGGAACATTATACCCAATAGATAATTCTCTAAATCTTATATTGTCCTGGTCATAAACATAGTTGCCAGAAATTTCAGACATTGATGTCCAATATTCTTCACTAGAAATACTTTCCGTATTTGCAGAACCTGATCCTGTATTAGTCCCACTTACAGTTATTCCTGTATCACGGTATTGTAAGCTTCTTTCTGACACACCATATCTGTCTAAGTCAGCGGAGGTTTGTGAATAAATTTGACCACCTATGCGAGCATCAATTAAGAAACTCATAGAGAAATCTTTGTACTTAATAGTGTTAGACCATCCGGCTAAGAAATCAGGTTGTGCATTTCCTAATAGTTCTGTTGCACCCGCTGATCCAAGTGGTAAACCACCTGCATCGGTTTCACCAGTAAAAACTCTACCATACATATCACCTATGCTCCCACCTTTAGTTGCACCAACAGTTAAATTACCGTCAGTGGAAGTGTTGTATACAAACTTATCAAGTCCATCAATTAACTCTTCAATCTTATTTTCATTTTTGGAGTAAAAAAGTGAAGTGTTCCAAGAAAGATCATTATTGTCGATTAAGGCTGCACCAAGTGAAATCTCCAGACCATTGTTAGTTACCAAACCAATATTTGATCTATTAAACAAAAAACCTGTAGATGCTGGCACTGGAACATCAAAGATTAAATCTTTAGTTTCCGTATTATAAACAGTTACATCCAAGGAAACTTTATTATTAAGCATGACTAATTCTAATCCAAATTCGGAAGAAGTTACCGTTTCAGGCTTTAAATCTGCGTTTAATTTAATTGGTTTGTTGCTCAGAGAAGTTAGTCCAAGGTAGCCTTTACCAGGAACGTCATATGTTTGGGCTAGCTGGTAAGGATCGGTATCATTACCAACCTCAGCTATACTAGCACGAACTTTAAAAAGATTGAAAAAATTCTGCTCTGGGTCAATAAATTTATTGAGTATCGCGGATAAACTCGCAGAACTATAAAAGAAGGATCTATTATTTTCACTTAAAGTAGATGACCAATCGTTACGAGCAGATACATCTAGGTACAAGAAGTTATCGTACGCTAAATTTAAAGCCCCGTAGAAAGAGTTTACTTTTTTAATGGCCTGAGGTGCTTCTTCAGGTGCAGCAACCAAATTTAAGTTCGACATGAAAAACTTCGTTGGAACTTTAAAATCAGAACCATAAACCATCATTCCTTCAGAACTCCTTTTAGATAAGTTACCACCTACGTTAGCTATAACGCTTATTTTATCTGTAAACTGATGCTTTGCAGTTACCAAGAATTCAGAGTTTAACTCGTTAAATGTGCTTTCTCCAAGGCTCATTGACCCAGTAGTTATAAAGTGATGTCCTGGCTTATAGAGAGTGTTCTCTCTTACGTTAGTAACATCAGCACCTACACGCGCAAACGCACTGAGCCAGTCTGTAAACTCATAATTTATTTTAACATAGCCTAAAAATCTATTTCTGCGGACATTAGTTTCATCATGAAGAGTTTGCCAGAAAGGGTTTCCTTCTTGGTCACCATAAGAACTCACTGCAAAATCCTCTGGTGTTGACGGATTTTTCTTTTGATAATCACGCAAACCATCAATCGCAACATTCCTTGGCATACGATATAAGAAAGCCATGCTACCTTGAGCTCCAGTTGTAGATGCCCTGTTTTTGACTTCTTGGGTAAAATAGGTAGCTTTAGTATCAAGAGTTAATTTATCAGAAACATTGGCTACTGCCCTTAAATTAAAATTATGGCTGTTTAAATCCGAATTTTCTACAATTGATTCGGAAGAGTTATTGGTGTAAGAAAATCGAATAGAGCCAGCATCTGATCCTTTGTCAACAGAAAGAGTTGTAATTGCTCGCATTCCTGTTCTAAAAAAGTTTTCAACGTTATTTGGTTGTGCGCTATAGGGTTTTGTTGTCCCATCATAGTATGGTTGCTGAGAACCATCTAGTTTCCCTCCCCATGACTCAGCAACCCAGGTGCCGGCGGAGCGATCTAAATTTGGAGCCCCCAATGAACCTTGACCATATTGATTTTGAAAATCTGGTAAAAACATAGGAGTATCTGCATATAGGTTTGTTTTTAATGTTACCCCAATTTTATTATCGCGCGAACCCTTTTTTGTTGTAATAAGTATTACTCCATTACCAGCTCTTGAACCATAAAGTGCTGCTGCACTGGGTCCCCTAAGTACAGAGATAGTTTCAACATCATCTGGGTTAATATCAGTAATACCACCACCAGAAATACTCGGCTCGAAGCTTGGTTGTCCACCTGAATCATTAGCTCCACGCTCTCTCTGATTACCCTCCCTACTCAATGGTAAAGAAGAATTGATAGGCATACCATCCACAACAATAAGTGCCTGAGAATTTCCGCCTAACGAATTGTTACCACGTATTGTGATTCTTGAACCAGAACCCATAGATCCTGCTCCTGTTATCTGCAATCCTGCAACTTTACCCGTAAGTGAACTTGCTAAGTTATTATCCTTAATTGTATTAACATTATCTCCATCAACTGTAGTTACAGCATATCCAAGTGATTTTTTTTCTCTAGAAATCCCCAAAGATGTAATTACAACTTCATTCAAAAACGAATCTTCAGCATTCATGGAAATACTCACATTATCAGATGATCCTACAATAAGCTCAGTCGTTTCAAAACCAATAAATGAAGCTTCCAACACTGCGTCTTCATTTTCTAATTGCATTGTAAATTTTCCGTCAAAATCTGAAGTTGTTCCATTTTCTGTACCCACTTCCAAAATAGATGCCCCTGGTAGAGGGCTACCATCAGAATCAGAAATCGTTCCACTGATTGTTCTTTTTTGTTCTTCTTGGTTTACCTCAATTGAATTAGGTGAAAGGTTTTTTGGATTTTTCTTGATTATGACCTCTTTGTCACGAATTTCAAAAATGAAATTATTTGGTAAAATATTTCTCAAGATTTTATCAAGAAATACTTTTTCTAAATTGATCGTTACCTTTGGTAAACCTGCAAATAATTCAGAGCTATAAAAGAAATCATATTCGCTTTGATTCATAATTTCATCAATCACCTGTCCCACTTCAACGTTGCTCAAGCGAATTGTTAATTCTGTCTGAGAGTAAGCGCTAATAGCGGGGGTAATTGAAAAAAAATAGAAGACTACAGATAATCGCATAATTTGGATTAAATTTTTTCGCCCGAAAATATTCAGGGCATCATACTTTTTCATAAATTTGATTTGTTTAGTTAAACATTGTTTTAATAGGCATTGTACTAGATTTGAGAGGGAATGTTCCACCATTCCCTTTTTTTTACACTTATTTAAAAATTATTTTCGTTGCTTAATTATTACTGTTTTCCCTTTTTTGACAAAAGTTACTTCTTCAGTTAATTCAATTATTGATCGAACATGATCAAAATTTTCATACCTCTTAAATCTACCCGTAAATCGTTTATTTTCTGAAGCAGAATCAACAAAGAAGATTTCTACATCATACCACCTAGATAATACTTTGGTAATATCTTTCAATTTCTGTTGTCGGAAATAAAATTTCCCTGACTTCCATGATGTAAAATGAGCTGGATCAATTTTAAAACTCTCTATTTTAAGGGTTTCCTTATTTAATATACTCTGTTCATTAGGAGATAGAATAATACTTTTTTTGTCTCCAAATTTTTGATTTACTTTAACCTTTCCCTCAATAAGGGTGGTAACCACTTCTGTGTCATCTTGATAGGAAGAAACATTGAATGATGTTCCAAGTACCTCGATAATTTGATCCCCAGAAACAACTTGAAATGGTATATTTTGATTGGGGGCCACCTCAAAAAAGGCTTCACCCTTCAACTCAACTGTTCTTTTATCCCCTAAAAAAACCAGAGGATATTTGAGCTCGGATTCAGCATTTAACCAAACTTTGGTGCTATCTGATAGGGTAATAAAAAATTCCCCCCCTCGAGGTGTTTTTAGTGAATTGTATTTTTGTTTTTTTGAGTCAGATGTTTTATTGAAGTAAGTGATGGAATTTCCTCCCCCAATAATGGTAGTTCCGTCCGATTCCAAATTGAGGTTTTGCTCTTCTACTAAATCTATTTTTTTACCATTATCAAGTGTAAGTATTGCCTTAGATTTTCCGGATTCAATCGCCTGAAAAGTGTCAACAACCGAGCTTTCATCACTATTAAAACCAAAATCATATAAGTTCAAAACAGACAAGGCAATTACAGCTGCTGCAGCTATGGCAATTTTTTTAGCAGCCCCGCTCCATAACGTTCTATGAATAGATGTCTCTTTAGCAATTGATTTGTTTTGACTTAGAATTTGAGAAAGGACTTTTTCTTTGGTATTATCAATGTAATTGTTCGATAAATTCCAATCTCCAACGATATTCTCAAAAACCCTAAGGTTATCCTTATCCTTTTTTAGCCATGCTTGAAGTTCTTTAACTTCATCTTCAGTCAGCTTGTTGTTAAGATATTTATAAAGAAGTTTTTCCATTTAGCTTTATCTGTTAATTATATAGAGTCTTTTTTGTTCTTAAATACTTAGTGCCCATCACATATTTACGAAAAAATCATAAATACATTGTTTTTAATAAAAAAATAACATAAAAAAGTTGATTTTATTGAAATATGTTTAGTCTTGTGGTTGTTAAATTCTTTAATCGTTTGATACAAATGATTAAAACAATTGCTTATTAATTTTTGAAACATGAGGGTGCTTAATGAAAATGATCTTCAGAAAACAGGAAATGGACTTTAAATATTTAACCCTAAAAAATTGACCATTTTTAAATGAATATTCAATCTTCTGATTCAAAATATTTACTCATTGCTTCTTTAAGTTTTTTTAATCCACTGTAAAGATGGTTTTCTACCGTTCTCTTTGAGATTCTCATTTCAATTGAAATCTGTTCATTGGATTTTTCATTTCGGGATAAATTATAAACTTTAGCCTGCTTGAGGAGGTAAGTTAGAAACCATTTTAGAGACTATTTCTTCTAATTCTTTTCCCATTAATAACTTTTCAGGATCAATAATGTCTATGGGGGTATTATAATCTATAAATTCATTACTTATTTTTGATACGGGTAGTTTAGCGTTCTTTGTTATTATATTAATGGCTTGGTTTCTTACCGATGTATTAAGATAAAATTTTATCTCTCTTATTTTATTTAGCCGGTGTCTTTTATCCCATAAATTGGTAAAAACTTCGGAAACTACATCCTCAGCTAAGCCCCTTTCTTTAGTTATAGAGAAAGCATAACGAATCAATCTTTCAAAATTCTCTTCATAGATGCTTACAAAGGTTTTTTTTAGATGTTGTTCATTATCGATATGTAGTATTTTGTTTTTTTTACTCAAGTTTACATTTTAAAAAACATCTAAACTCACAGAAAAAATCAATATTTATTTTTAATATGTAAGTAAGAATAATATTCTCAAAACTTACTAGTGGGTTTTAATAATTTAAATATAATAAATATTTTAAACTTGGGTTGAGCAGGAATTAGTCTATACACCCATTTCACCAGCGTATCCCCAAAAGGAAAATAGAATTATTTTGAAGGGGTGGGGTGTTGAATTGAGAGTTTTAGGTTGGATTTTTTGGGGTTTCAACTGTCTATTAACTGACAGTAGAGAGCCAGTTAAGGTCTTTTAAGTTTAATACTCATTTTCTGGAATAGGTGGTGTGCTTTGCATCTTTTCTAGAATTAAGCCCCACTCTTTATTTTTTATATAATTTTGAAGTGTATTAATTACTGTAAACATGAAAACAATATTCAATCTATCCTTAATTTCAATGACAGTAATATTATTATTTAGTTGCAATCAAATAGATACTTCAATAAATAAGTTAGTACTTCAAGAAGAAATGGAGGCAGTTTTCAATGAGATTAAAACTCCATTTAAATATGGAGTCGTTGTTCAACATCCTGATTCGACAAAGATGGTTGACAGTCCAACCATCTTTCGCGAAAATGACCTCTGGTATATGACTTACATTGTTTTTGATGGTCAAGGTTATGAAACTTGGTTATCAGTAAGTGATGATTTGCTCAATTGGAAATCGAAAGGAAAAATATTGTCGTTTACAGAAAATACATGGGATGCCAACCAAAAAGCTGGATACGTGTCACTTATTAGCACCGATTGGGGTGGTGATTATTCAGTAGAAAATTATCAAGACAAATACTGGATGACCTACTTGGGAGGAAACGCGGCAGGATATGAGACCGGCACATTAAAAATTGGCTTGGCAAATTCCACTACTTTAACCGAAGCTGACGAATGGAATACAAATAATTCTCCTATTTTATCTCCCGAAGATGAAGATGTTCGTTGGTTTGAGAACAAAACCATCTACAAAAGCTTAGTCATTCGCGATAGTAGCAAACATACAGGACATCCCTTCGTTATGTATTATAACGCTAAGGGAGATACTACCGACTACGAAAGCATTGCAATGGCAGTATCTGACGATATGATTGCGTGGAAACGATATGGAGAAAACCCTGTTGTCACGAGAGGAAAAGGCATTTGTGGTGATGCACAGATTACAAAAATCGGTGATATTTACGTAATGTTTTATTTTGGGGCGTTTTGGAAACCCGGTGCTTTTGAAAGATTTGCCTGCTCATACGATTTAATAAATTGGACAGATTGGGATGGAGAAGACTTAATAGCACCATCTGAAAATTTTGATAATAAATACGCACACAAGCCTTGGGTAATAAAATGGAAGGATATTGTCTACCATTTTTACAATGCCGTAGGTGATAGTGGTAGAGTGATTGCATTAGCAACATCGAAAAATTTAACAAAATGAGTTGACATAACAAAACCTACAAAAGGGGGTTGAATAGGGATTAGAGAATAGCAGGGATTAGGTTACATACCCATTTCACCAGTATATCCCTAAAAGGAAAATAGATTTATTTTTTGGTCTGTAGTCATAGAATTATG
This sequence comes from uncultured Flavobacteriaceae bacterium, assembly GCA_949372605.1. Lineage (GTDB taxonomy): Bacteria > Bacteroidota > Bacteroidia > Flavobacteriales > Flavobacteriaceae > UBA8316. Next base: position 58,737 of record CASIAE010000004.1, on the reverse strand, counting down.
GTCAAACTGTGACACTACCTCATCCAATACTGTCTGTAATTTGTTTTTTACTTCTGTGGTAAGTTTATTTGGTTGTCCTGCTATCCTGCCCATAGTGTTGTTATTGTATTTATAAACTAGATGTATAAAAACGCAAGATAGAACCACCATACTTCTTATCATCAACGGCTTCCATCCAAAGACTGCATTGATTTTAGCGATCATGTATAAAAATAATTTAGAATTTGTATATTGTGAATTAAAATCAATTCTATGAAAAGAATAACTATATTATTTATCACCCTTTTTGGAATAATATTTTCAGTAAAATCGCAAAGTAATCTGAAATTTGATCACCAAGCATTACCCGTAAATAATTTAAAAATAACTGGAGATTTTTACAGAGATATTCTCGACTTTAAAGACATTCCAACCCTGGTTGGGACAAAATATACTCACAGGTGGCTTGCTAACTATGAGGGTAAAGAAATTCATCTTATTTTTTCGAATGAAGAAATACAAAAAACACCAAAACAAATCCATATGGCGTTTAGTCCAGTAGATTTTGACAAATTTATTGATCATTTAAAAAAGAATAATATTGTCTTTACTAATTACAAATTAGAGGCTGGGGTTGTTCAGAGTAGAAAAGATGGAATAAAACAGATATGGTTAAGGGATCCTCAAGGATACTGGATTGAGATTAACTCAAAAATCAGTATTGATTAATAAAGTACTCGGAATAATAAAATATTTCATTAAACACTTAACTTGCTATTTAGTTACGAAGTCACGCCTAAACATATTAAACTTACACAAGCCAAATTATAAGTAAAATAGATCATTTGAAATCAAAGAAAGTAAACTCCTTGTCATTATTTATTTACGATACCTTAGAGGAAATGGGAAAAGCGTCAGCTCGACATGTTGCAGACACATTAAACCAAATTATCAATGACAAAGGAAATGCACGATTAATTTTAGCAACGGGAACTTCTCAATTTTATTTTTTAGAACAGCTTCAAAAAGAAGTCCTCCCTTGGGATAAAATAACTGTTTTTCATTTGGATGAATATGTTGGTATCGCGGACAACCACCCTGCAAGTTTTAGAAAGTATTTAAAAACTCGAATACTGGATCACGTAAAACCAAAAAAGGTGTTTTATTTGAATGGAGATGCCCCTTCTATTCACAATGAAATTAAACGCTATTCTAATGCCTTATCCAAACACCCAATTAATTTAGCTTGTATCGGTATTGGCGAAAATGGGCACCTTGCTTTCAACGATCCTGGAGTTGCAAACTTTAACGATTCACAACTTGTAAAGAGTGTTTTTTTAGATCAAAAATGTAGACAGCAGCAATATAATGAAGGCTGGTTTGACACATTAGAAGCAGTGCCCAAAGAAGCCTTAACTCTAACAATTAAAGCGATAATGAATGTTGAACGGATTAGCTGTATAGCTCCCGAAACTCGTAAAGCAAAAGCGGTTCAGGATGCCTTGGAAGGTGTCATTTCAGAAGCTTGTCCAGCTTCCGTTTTGAGAAGACACTCAAATGCATTTCTTTTTTTGGATTTGGCTGCGGCAGCAAAGTTAAAGGATTTATAAATTTAGGGTTAATCAATATAAATATCAGATTACAAAGGTGTATTCATTAAATAGTTATTAAAATTAAAACGTGTGAAAAACTATAAAATACACAGAAAAATTATAATAGGTCTAAGCGCCTTAGGTCCAGGTCTGTTTCTTATAGGTTACAACATAGGAACGGGAAGCGTAACTACAATGGCAAAAACGGGAGCTGAACACGGGATGAGTTTGTTTTGGGCATTACTACTTTCTTGTTTTTTTACATATATTTTAATGGTTGCATATGGAAAAGTGACCTTGGTAACGGGAAATACCGCTTTATTCAATTTTAAAAAAGAATTAAAATGGGGCTCGGTACTTTCAATGTATATTATATTAACGCTTATTATTGGCGAGTTATTAGCCCTGATGGGAGTAATGGGTATTGTCGCCGATTTAGTACAAGAAGGGATTCGAATCGGATTTAATGATCTATTTATTCACAGAGGATGGATCATTTTATTTTTTTCTGTTATTTTATATATCCTGATTTTGTTTGGCCGCTACAGTTTTTTCGAGAAAGTTCTAACTGTTTTGGTAGCTCTCATGGGACTGTCCTTTTTGGTTGTTTTTATAATGGTAAAACCTAGTTTGTCGACATTAATAGCAGGGATTGTTCCAAGTATTCCAGATACACCCGGAGCTTTTGGTTTGGTCGCAGCCATTTCTGGCACAACATGTTCGGCGGCCGTTTTTATCATCAGAAGTACCATTGTAGTTGAGAAGGGATGGACAGTAAATGATTTAAAAAAAGAAAAAAAAGATTCTTTGGTATCTGCCTCCATGATGCTTTTTCTAAGTGGAATAATAATGGCAGTTTCCGCAGGCACACTTCATTTATCAGGATTGAAGCTGGAAAATACTGTGGAAATGATTCATCTTTTTGAGCCGATTGGGGGCAAGTTTGCAGCTTTTATATTAATTATTGGAATTGCTGGGGCTGGTATATCCACTATATTCCCAATTGTTTTGATTGCCCCCTGGCTTATTGCAGATTTTAGAGGCACATCAAGAGACATACGTACTCCACAATCACGATTAATCATATTGTTTACTTTGCTATTTGCATTCGGAACAGTTTTTATGGAACACCGGCCACCGGCCCTTATGATATTTTCACAAGCTTTTCAGGCTTGTATTTTACCAGCGGTTGCGATTCCTATTTTTATTTTAATAAACAAAAAAAGGCTGATGGATGCTCATGTGGCCGGGATTAGTGAAAATTTGTCCATTATTGCTGTTATTCTTTTTTCTTTTATATCAACCTGGTTTGCAATTCTTGAATTTACATAGAAGCCCCTGAATACATCACAAAAACCAACATACCAAGTAAATGTAAATAATTCAAACTTGCGTCTGGCAATTATCGAACTAACATAATGATTCTGCCTGTAAATAATCTATCTTGAATATATTACCTCAGTTTTTAATCTGTTTTAGGTAAAGTCCGAATAGCAGAGGGTTTCTTCTTCTATTCAGATTATATGATTACCCAACTACTCTTTTTTCTCAAATAATGAAGGGTTAACATGACTATCATGGTTTCGAATATCATCGGCTAACTATTACCTGACAGGAGAAAAATGGTTTTGTCGAATGAATAAGGTATCCACTTAATTAAGTGGTTAATTTTAACTTTTCAAGGATATAAGATAAATTGATTCTTTTCGCTTTCGTATACTTTTTTTTCGATTTTTACGTAAATTAGATGTATGCTAATGAATTGTTATGTTTTGAAACTATTTTCCGGACTTAATTATTGTCTTTTTTTGATGAAAAAAGAGAAATCAGAAACCCTACTAAAAAAATAGCCGCAGTACCAAAAACGATAGTTAGATAAGTGTGGAACTTATAACCGAGGGCGTCTTCGTCCAAGAAAACTCTGGAGAGACTTAACCAAAGAATCAGAGTTAATCCTATAGTTACTCCTACTATAGCTCCCACAACATTCTTGTTTTTAGAAAAAACCGCCAAAAGGAAAAGCCCCAACATGCCTCCACTAAAAACAGAGGCGAGCATCCACCAGGCATCTAGGGCACTTTTAACATTTATCATCGCAATGGCGATTGCGATGCCTACAACACTAATTATTAGCGACGAAATGTATAATACCCTCAGACTTTCTTTATTTGAAGCGGTCTTCTTAAAATATTTGTTGTAATAATCAGTAAGAAAAACAGTAGCGGAACTGTTGAAGCTAGTTGAAATAGTACTCATGCCAGCGGCAAAAATTGATGCCACCAAAAGCCCACTTAAACCAACTGGAAGAACATTTACAATAAAATGCGGAAACACTCTATCGCTCTTTGATACGTCTTGAAGTTCCATAGGGAGTGAAGCCACTGAATCATAGTAAGCAAAAAGGGCAGTTCCAATAAAAAGAAAAAGTGCTGAAACAGGAACATATATTAAACCTCCTATCAATACCGAGCGTTTCGCATCCTTTTCAGTCTTTGACGCCATATAACGTTGCACATAATTCTGGTCAATACCATAGTTTTGAATGTTTATGAATATTCCATAGACCAAAACGACCCAAAACGTAGGTTTCGACAAGTCCATATCGAAACTACCTAATCCAAATTTTTTGTTTTCAACAGCTATTGTAAATACCTGACCGGGGCCCTCTGGCATTGAGAATAGTATATATGCAGCGCATGCTAATGCGCCCGCAATTAGAATAACACCTTGTATCGCATCTGTCCATAATACTGCTGAAATACCGCCCAACATAGAATATATGGCCACTATTAGTCCTGTAAAAACAATTATTGTCGCTAAGTCCCAACCCGTAACTGCATTCAGCGTTAAAGCAAGCAGGTATAAGATGGTTCCTATTCGCATAAACTGGGTGAGTAAATAACAAAGGGAAACATAAATTCTAGCCCAAGGACCGAAACGTTGTTCCATAAAGGTGTATGCTGAAGGACTATTTATCTTTCGGTATAAAGGAACAAAATACTTTGCCGCAATTACAGAAGCAATAGGTAAGGACAAACTAAACGCAAAAGCGTTCCAATTTGATTGGAATGCATTACCGGGCAAAGCGATATAACTTATGCTACTTACAAAGGTCGCAAATATTGACATAGTTACTACCCATCTTGGAATATCATTATTGCCAAGAGTAAAAGACGAAGATGTTCTGCTCTTCTTGAAAAAAGAACTCCCAAAAAGGGCTATTCCAATTGTATAGGTTAAAAAAACAATGATGTCAATAGTATTCATTCTGCTTTGTTATCGTTATTTGTCATTCAGATTTAAAGTTCACTTTATAGCGAAATGTCTTTTAAATGAGATTGGATGTGTTTCATGCTATTTGCAATTTGAGTCATCTCCTTTTCCATGAAGGGCTTTAAGGGAGGCGCCATAAAGTTGTTGCATACATCAATAAGTGAGGCCGCCCCTTTCAACCCTTTTAAATAACTGGAATTGAATTTACCGACGTTATACAAAAGCGAAGAAATTTCCAATATCTGTTTTTGTAACACCTTTATGGTTTCAAAATCATGTGCAATTGCAGCTTCATACATTTTAACATAAAGCTTAGGAAAGAGGTTGGCCCCACCATTGAAACCGCCACTACCTCCCATCAAGACCGTTTCAGCCATAATTTCTTCTGGACCTACGAAAAGAGCGAAATCCTTTCTTTTTATAGCGTATTTTAAGGCTTGGAAATATACTGTGTTTGCCGAGCTGTCCTTCAAACCGATTATATTCGGATGCTTAGATAGCCGAACTGCCGTTTCGACGGCCATTGAGATCTTTGTCATTGAGGGCATGTTATACAGAAATATAGGAAGCTTTGATAGATCGGCTAAGTCCCAATAATATTCAAATAATTCTTCTTGTCCCAAATGAAAATAAAAAGGGGGTGTAGCTACTACAGCCTCTGCACCGGAGTCTAAAGCTAAAGAAGCTAAACTCAGACTTTCCTCAATTGACGTATCTGTTATACCGACCAGAAATGGAATTCTACCGTTAATATATTCAGACGTTCGCTCTATCAAATCTCTTCTGGTTTGATAACTTAAGCTTGTGGATTCGCCAGTCGTGCCAAGAATAAATATTCCATGCACGCCACCATCTATTAAATGATCTATTAATTTTTTTACTCTATTATAATCTAATGTCCAGTTTGATAATAGTGGGGTTAACATCGGGGGAACGACACCTTTGAAAATTCGTTTCATTAATTATTTTTTAAGTTATAATTTGTTTGGGTTTACAACCTAGTTCTGATAAAGGGGACAAACTAAAGTTGTCTGTAATATCGGTGGAATTTGCATTTTCCAAAATAGTTGTGGTTTTCTCTTTAGAAGCGAGAATCATTAGATTAAGGATTGGAAAGAAATAAAGGATTTGCTTAATAGTAGTTTCTATATTTCATCTACGATATCAAATTAATTTAATTTTTAAATGTGGGTGGGTCAAAAATTGTGGCAGTAATAAACCTATATGGCTTTGAACCTTCTAATAGTTCGTGGTTCCAATAGTATACCATTACTAGTTTCCCATCGGATCTTTGTGTTATTTTTGGATATCCCACATCCCTATTTGCCCCATCTCCACTCCGGAGTGTTATTTCATCACCCCAAGTTTCTCCGTTGTCTTTACTGAACCTTACATGTGCTCTTGAGCCATTTTCACTCCGGTATATATAGCCCAAAACTAAGCGGCCATCCTTTAATTTAAGTAAAGCTGGAGGAGAACCTGCACTTCCCGTATAAGGAACAGGGTCTTTGAGTCTTTTCCAGGTTTTCCCACAGTCTTTTGAACGATAGCCGGATATCAAATCTAAGCCACCTTCAGTTCGGGTTCGGATGGTCGTAAGTAATTCTGTATCGGAAATTCGCACTGAAGAGGGCATAATATCAAAGCCACCATGTTCATGGGTAATCCATGACTCAAGTTTCCATGTAAGTCCACCATTAACAGTTCTTACCATTGCAACTCTTCCTTCTTTCTTATTGGATTTAGCTGTAGTTACAAACACAGTTAACGATTGCTTCCCATCTACAACATAATCTGTTCGATTAGCAATACCAGAGATTCCTAAATCCGGAAATTTAAATGCACCTTCCCACGATTTCCCTTTATCGGTTGAATAATAGAAATGAGTTGGGCCATCATTATTATTGTGTCTTAAGAAAGTTAAAAGAAAGTTCGGGTTGGTAAAATCTACTACTGGTTTTGTTATTAATTTTGGCTTTACGGCCTTTTCGGGAGGAATACTATTATCATAGCCCCATGCTTTCTGACCAGCTTCAAAAGCATCTGTAATTCCCCAAGTAACACCACCATCAAAGCTTCTGGCATATTTATTTCTAGCTGTTGAAATATCATAGCTATGCAACCCTTTATTAGATGCCTTATAGGATGCCTCTACAAATCCAACTAAGATTTCATCCCCCCAGGTCCATATGCCATGATTAGCAGGCCACCCCCCATATTTATCATCCTCGCCAAAGACAATTTCATGTTGTATTTTCATACCGTCCGTTTGCGAAAGACCAGTTGTAGCTTGCATTATTAGTGTCATTACAAATATGTTAAATATCTCACTGGTAATATTCCGACCCTTGATTTTATCTTCTTTCATTTTCAATGATTTTTTACCTGATAACTTTGATTTTTCAGAGCTTTGTCTTCTTCCTTTTATTTTCACTTTAAGATATTGGTTTGTTAATTAAGTTCTGGGATTTTTGATTTTATATTATCTTATTTATACTTAAAACTTAAATTTTTTGAATAAGTTTATATATTTAAAACACACTATAATTATAACTTGTATTTTATCATTAGCTTTTAACTAAAGGTTTGTTATATTAGACAACCTTATTGGTCTTTTTATTAAACCTTAGCCATATCATCTTTAGTGAGTTCTTAAAGTCCGAAACAATAGATTTTGTTTCCCCCCTTGGTTCCTGGCTTTCCATTTCCACCCCCTGCTATGACGACGTATTGTTTTCCGTTTATTTCATAGGATGCGGGAGTTGCATAGCCCCCAGCTTCTAATTGATACTCCCAGACTAGCTTACCGCTCAATTTATCAAAAGCCCTGAAGCGTTCATCCGAAGCAGCTCCTATAAAAATTAATTTACCTGCTGTAACCAATGGACCCCCCATATTGAATGTGCCTGTTGGGGGGTATCCCATTTTTTCAAGTTCTGGATAGGTGCCCAAAGGTATTTGCCAATCTATTTTTCCGGCATCCAAGTCAATCTTAGATAAGGTTCCCCAGGGGGGTTCATTAATGGGGTATCCACTTTTGGTTTTTAACTCTAGATGGCCATTTGCTACCCATGGAATTTCAAAAAACTTTTCATCATTGTCGATCTCAATGATTTTGTCTTTTCCCATACCGATGATATAATTAGAGAGTGCATCAAGAGATGTATTATCAAAATTGGGAAATGCAGGCATTACACCTTTTCCTTTTCTCAGGATAGTTTTGATATAAGATTGATCTTTTAAACTGAGCTGACTGAGGATGTTGTTTTTATCTTTATTGTGGCACACATTACAATTGGAATTAAAAAGTTGTTTCCCGTAATTATAAGAAGATGTTTCTTGATCTTTCGATAAATTTAGCATTGAAAACCATTCAGGTTCGTTACTAGTATTGACATAGAGCGATCTGTCTAGTGGGTCGTATGCCGCACCTCCCCAATCAGTTCCTCCGTTGAATTGAGGGAATACTATCGTGGGCTTTCGAGAAGGAGGTAGATAAAGTTGTCCATAAATCATGCTCTGGAGAGAATCTTTGATAGATTGGTTTTCGAAGCCTTCTATTTTATTTAGAGAATTTTTATCTATATTTATTTTACCATAGATAAGTTCTGGTACTGTAAAAGGTTGTGTTTTTGAAGCCACTTCTCCGGGAATATCACTTTTAATTACTGGCACTTCTCGGATAGGATAAATTGGTGACCCTGTAAATCGATCCAGAACAAAAAGTTGACCTGTTTTAGTGGGTTGTGCTATTCCCTTTAAAAGCTTTCCATTTGATTTTAATTCAACTAAATTCGGAGGGCAGGGAATATCGTAATCCCATAAGTCGTGATGTACCGTCTGAAAGTGCCATATCCGCTCTCCATTATTAGCATTGAGTGCTAGTATACAATTTCCAAAAAGATTATCGCCAATTCGATTGCCACCCCAGTGATCATAAGATGGTGAACCTGTCCCAAAAAATAACATTTCGTTTTCTTTATCCAGGGTGAATCCACTCCAACTGTTGACTGAAATGTATTCATTTTTCCAGGAATCTGTGGGCCATGTATCATAACCCAACTCTCCTGGTCGAGGAATGGTATGAAATTCCCATTCAATAGCACCTGAATAAACATTGAATGCCCTGATATTCCCAGGCATAGTTTTTTGATTGGCGCCGTCCAATACTCTAGAACCCAATATTAATAAGTTTTCATAAACTATTCCAGGAGTAGAAGCAGTGATAAATAATTGTTCGGCTTTTTCTTCAAAACCCTTTTTGAGTGATACTTTTCCATCAGTTCCAAAAGAGGAAATGGCTTTTCCGGTTATGGCATCAATACAATAAAGAGAAGAAGCGGCAACAAAAAAAAGTCTTCCATTTTTTCTATCATCAAAATAAGTTACTCCCCTTGAATTACCTGAATATTTTTTTTCAGGAAAAGGATCAAAGCTCCAATTCAAATTTCCATCAGCAGCATTAATTGAATGTACTTTCATATCGGGACCAATCACAAACATTCGGTTTTTTATAATGATTGGGTTACATTGAATCCCATCTTTATGAATTTCTTCTTTATCATAAATCTCGTGCTCCCAAAGTAATTTAAGTTGTTTTGCATTAGTAGTATTTATCTGGGATAAATTTGAATATTTTGATCCTGAAGAATCACCGCTATAAACCTTCCAAGTTTTAAAGTCACCTATAGTTTCATTTTTACACGAAATTAAAAGAATCAGCCCCATTAGTTTTAAAGTCTTGACTGTAAATCTAAAAAATCCGAAAAGTCGTTTTTTAAGTGTTTTCATTATATTGATATTTAAATTTCATGAAGAACTAAAAATTCAATTTAATACTCGATAGATCTGCTAATACCTTGTTTCATTATGTTGATTTTTAAATATTTAAATGTAATAAATATTTTAAACTTAGGTTGAAGAGATCCAATATTACTACCTAATTTAATTTATTAAACTAGAGGGTTTAGCTTATAAGTCACTATTTCAGTTGATTGAAAAAGATCTTCCTCGTAAATTTATATACGGAAAGTCAGATTGGTTAAAAACACCGGAAAGTCTATGTCTAAATGCTACTCCGAATACCTTTAGGTGGGTTATATTCAAAAAAGTGAAAGCACACCACTTAGCGTTTTATATAAAAATTATTTAATCTGGATGATGACAAATATTATATGTACTGTGATTTCCAGAGGAGACAGAATTGTAATGTCAAAAAAGCAGACTTAATTCATTTAAGTCCAATTGACAAAAGTGGAAAAATATTTTTAGAAAATATAAAAACAACTAAGAGCAGAAATAAGACAAGGATGAAAGAAGAATTCATGAGGTGTTTTGGGTCGAATTCATTAAAGATAACAACTAAAAGATAAAAATCAGCTGTAATAATTAAGGGGATTATAGTCACAATATGATTTCGCCAGCCCAAATATCAGGATTTGGCATTAGCTTTTGGAAATAAAGAAGGTTTATTGATTGTATCATGTTCAAAAAGAAGCAACAGCTTTGTTTGGTCAATATTTGAGACAGCCATAGTAAATTATCTAATTGAAAGCATAAAGCTTTGTAATAAAATCTAAAGGTAAAACTCTTCAGTAAATTCTGAAATTTGAAATCCTCTAAAATTATTTATTACCTTAGTTATTCCAAATTTATAGGCAGGATTGTCTATTCAGAAAAAAACTATGATTACATTAAAACAATATTTTATTTGTCTATTTGTATTAATAAATATAATCTCCTGCGCCAAAAAAGAAGAGTTTAAAAGGCCCAATATATTAATTTGTATTGCCGATGATCAGTCCTTCCCTCATGCTGGGGCCTATGGGGCCGATTGGGTGAAAACTCCTAATTTTGACCGCATTGCAAATTCAGGACTACTTTTTATGAATGCCTATACTTGCAATGCAAAATGTGCGCCTTCAAGATCAGCAATTCTCACTGGAAGAAATTCATGGCAACTGGAAGAAGCGGCTAGTCATGTTGGTTATTTTCCAAATAAATTCAAAACTGTTTTTGAAGCACTCAAAACAGCCGGATACAGCACGGGTAGAACTGCAAAAGGGTGGGCACCCGGTGTAATTGAAAAAACTAACGGACAACCCAGAGAACTGATCGGAATCAACTATTCCTCCTTAAAAACCACTCCCCCTACGAACAAAATCAGTAACATAGATTATGCTCGGAATTTTGAGTTGTTTTTGAATGACACTTCCGATGAACCTTTTGCTTTTTGGTATGGCGGTATAGAGCCTCATCGTGCTTATGAGTTCCAATCGGGAGTGAAGAAAGGAAATAAAAAACTAGTTGATATCGACAAAGTTCCTGACTATTGGATGGACAATGAAATCATTCGAAATGACATGCTGGACTATGCTTTTGAAATTGAATACTTTGACCAGCACCTGGGAAGTATACTAAAAGTTCTTGAAGAAAAAGGAATGTTGGAAAACACCCTGATCATCGTTACTTCTGACAACGGGATGCCTTTCCCAAGAAGTAAGGCACAAGAATATCCTTTTTCTACGCACATGCCCTTGGCTATTATGTGGGCAGATGGAATCAACAAACCTGGGAGGACCATCTCAGATTATGTGAGTAATATTGATTTTGCAGCCACTTTTTTAGAAGCGGCAGGTATTGAAGAACAGATAAGTGGAATGCAACCCATTACAGGAAAAAGTTTATTTCCCATATTTAAATCTGAAAAAGAGGGTCGTGTAGAGGGTAACCGGGACTATGTCTTGGTGGGGAAAGAGCGACATGACACTGGTAGACCCAATGATGTAGGCTATCCCATTAGGGGAATTATTTCGGATGAATTCGTCTATTTTAAAAATTTTAAACCAGACAGGTGGCCAACAGGTAGGCCAGAAACAGGATATTTAGACTGTGACGGTAGCCCAACTAAAACACAAATTCTAGATGCTTATCAGACAGAAAATCATCACCTCTGGGAATTGTCTTTTGGGAGAAGAACAGCTGAAGAGTTTTATGATTTAAAATCAGACCCCTACTGCATGACAAACATTGCCGCTGATGCTCGTTTTGAGGAACAAAAAAATCACTGGTCCAAACTCCTAATTCAAAACCTAATTGAGCAAGAAGACCCAAGGGTCTTGGAGAAAGGTGATGTGTTTGATAATTATCCAATCATGCCTAAACAAATCAGGTTCTATGAGCGATTTCTTAAAGGGGAAATAATGGATCACGTTTGGGTCAATGAAACCGACTTTAGACCCGAACAAAATGAAGCGCTTTTAAGTGCAGATTAATAGCAACTTAAAGTCTAATTTTTATAGATGTTATAACATTTATTATATTTACAGATAAAACCAAGACAATGAAAAATTCAGACTATTTGATATTAGGTTCCGCTTTTTTAAGCTTTCTGTTTTCAATTTATCTTTGGTTCAGTGGGCAAAATGATGAAGGTCTTTATGTTGGGATTTGGGTTCCTTCAATTTTAGCTGCTGGTGGATATTTTAAACAAATTAAAAAATGAGTATTTTAATAATTTTTGGTTTCGGAATCGCTGTTTTTGCCATGTTTGTCGCTGGGGTATTTATTGATTCGAAGAAATCGGTCAATGATCATAAAAAACCGATTCAAGAAGACACACTAGATTATGATGGATCGGGTAATTACGGTAGAATTCCTGACAAAAAAAGTTCAAATCGAGCCAATTAAATCCTCTTCCTAACTGTTCTTATATCCCTAGCTTATTCTGCATTAAATAAATCTAAAAACAAATCTTATTTATTTTTTTTTAATTTAGAGGAATTAAATATGCTTTAATAAATAAATCTATGGATATCCGCAATCTATTACTCGGACTATTAAGCGTTTTCTGTGGCTTAAGTAGCCTTAGTGCTCAACAAAAAGTCAAGGCCGAAAAACCGAATGTTATTTTCATCCTCACAGATGATCAGCGCTTTGATGCGGTTGGTTATGCAGGGAATAAGTTTGTTGAAACTCCAGAAATGGATGATTTGGCTAAGTCAGGCACTTATTTTAAGTCCGCGATTGTAACCACCCCTATTTGTGCTGCAAGTAGGGCAAGTATTTTAACGGGCTTACATGAACGAGCTCACAATTTTAATTTTCAAACTGGAAATATACGTGAGGAATATATGGCTAATTCTTACCCTACACTACTTAAAGAGAATGGTTATCATACCGGTTTTTATGGAAAATATGGTGTGCGATACTCAGATTTAGACAAACAGTTTGATCAATACGAGTCGTATGATAGAAATAATAAATATAACGATAAAAGGGGCTATTTTTATAAAACAATTGGTAAAGACACTGTTCACTTAACAAGATATACCGGTCAAAAAGCAATCGACTTTATTGACAATAATATCGAAAATAAAAAGCCATTTTGCTTGTCTTTAAGTTTTAGCGCTCCACATGCGCATGATCCTGCTGAAGCGCAATATTTCTGGCAAAATACGACCGAAGAATTATTAACTGATACAACAATCCCTGCGCCTGCATTGGGAGCTGACCAGTATTTCAAAGCATTGCCTGAGATCGTAAGGAAGGGATTTAATCGTTTGCGTTGGGCTTGGAGATATAATACTCCAGAAAAATATCAGCGCAGCTTAAAAGGCTATTATCGGATGATTTCTGGAATAGATTTAGAAATTGCTAAAATTCGAAAAAAACTAAAAGAAAAAGGTTTAGATAAAAACACCGTGATTATTGTTATGGGAGATAACGGCTATTTTTTAGGAGACCGACAAATGGCTGGAAAGTGGCTAATGTATGATAATTCGATTCGGGTTCCACTGATAATTTACGATCCGAGAGTGGCCAAAAACAGAGCTATTGACGAGATGGTATTAAATATTGATGTGCCCTCCACCATTGCAGCAATTGCAGGGGTAGCAATTCCTGATACATGGCAAGGAAAAAATTTAATGCCCTTGGTGAGAAATGAAACGAGTACAATCAGCAGAGACACCGTTCTTATAGAACACCTTTGGGATTTTAGTGAAATTCCACCCAGTGAAGGGGTGAGAACTAAAAATTGGAAATATTTTAGATATGTTAACGACAAAACCATTGAAGAACTCTATGATTTAAAGAGGGATCCAAAAGAAGTCAATAATCTCATCGGAAAGAAAAAGCATAAAGTAGTTGCAGACAAACTTCGCACGCAATTGGACAAGTTAATTGCAAAAAACAGCAATGAATATCGATCGGCTCCTACCGATTTAACGTTAGAACTGATCAGAGAACCAAATACAAATGTTGAGATCATTGATCTAAATCCAGAGTTTGGTTGGGCTGTGCCTTTGGGATCTAAATTCCAATCGGCTTATCAAATTTTAGTAGCTTCTAGTCAGGCCAGTATCGATACAAACAATGGAGATGCCTGGGACAGCAAAAAAATACGATCATTGGCCTCAACCAATGTCGAATATAATGGAACACCATTAGAAGTTGATAGAACTTATTATTGGAAAGTTCGGATTTGGGACGAAGAAAATCGTTTGGTTGACTATTCAGAGGTTCAAAAATTTACAACTGGAAAGCAAGAGAATTATATGATTTCCTCTGAAAATAAATTTGTTGTCAGTAAAATCAAACCAGTATGCTTTGAAAATCGTGGTGATTTTTATTTTATTGATTTTGGTAAAGCCGCATTTGCCACAATCAATTTTAACTACAAAGCAAAAACGCCACATACCTTAACAGTAAGAATTGGAGAAGAATCAAAAGGTAAAAACATCAACAGAACTCCATTTCGTAAAAGTCATATTCGTTATCAAGAAATTAAAGTTGAAGTAATACCAGGAAAGACAAAATATCAACTCGCTATAAAACCAGACAAAAAAAATACAACACCCAATAAGGCCATTGCGTTGCCAAAAGGGTTTCCTGTTTTGATGCCATTTAGGTATGTAGAAATTGAGGGTGCTCAAGCGCCCATTTCTGCAAATGACTTTGATCAGTTGGCCCATCATACCTATTGGGATGAAAACGCCAGTGAGTTTAAAAGTGATAACGATGTTTTAAATCAAGTTTGGGATTTATGTAAATACTCCATAAAAGCAACCACTTTTAACGGTTTATATGTGGATGGAGATAGAGAACGAATTCCTTATGAAGCAGATGCCTATCTAAATCAACTCAGCCACTATACTACGGACAGAGAGTATGCAATTGGCTAGACGCACCATAGAATATTTCATGGAACATCCAACTTGGCCTACAGAGTGGCAACAACATGTGGCCTTAATGTTTTATGCTGATTATATGTATACGGGGAATACCGAACTTATTGAAAAGTATTACGAGCAATTAAAACATAAAACACTTTTTGAGTTATCTAATGAAGCTGGGTTTGATCACTTCGGAAAAAGTAACTCCAGAATTCATGTATAAGTTGGGATTCAAAAAAGGTTATAAAAAACCGCTTACTGACATCGTTGATTGGCCTTCTGCAGGTTGGGGTGGAGACCCAAATAATTTGGGAGAACGGGATGGTTTTGTTTTCCAGCCATACAATACTGTCATCAATGCCTTTTTTTATGAGAACATGAAGATCATGGCTGAGTTTGCAAAAATATTAGGAAAAACAAAGGAGGTTTTAGATTTTGAATTAAGAGCTGCTAAAGTCAAAAAAGCATTCAATGATAACATGTTTGATAAAGATCGTGGTATTTATGTTGACGGAATAGGGACTGACCATGCCTCATTACATGCCAACATGATGCCTTTGGCATTCGGTATGGTTCCTAAAGAACATTTAAATTCTGTCTTAGAATTTATTAAATCTCGAGGGATGGCCTGTAGTGTTTATGGTTCTCAATTCTTAATGGACGGACTCTATAATGCAGGGGAAGCAGATTACGCCCTAGAATTATTATCAAGTATCGAAGAGAGAAGTTGGTACAATATGATTCGTGTTGGATCTACGATTACTTTAGAAGCTTGGGACTTGAAATTTAAAAACAACTTGGACTGGAACCACGCATGGGGAGCTGTGCCAGCCAACGCAATCCCAAGAGGATTATGGGGGATTAAGCCACAAACAGCAGGTTTTGCGATCGCAAGTATTAAACCTCAAATGAGTAAATTAAAATCTAGTGAGATTGCAGTTCCAACCGTCAGAGGAACCATCAAAGGGAAATATACTTACGTCGGGAAAAGGCTGCAAACCTATGAAATCGAAATCCCAGGGAATATGTTGGCTGAGTTTTCACTCATTGATATGGAAAGGGAAAGACTTGATTCACAACGGTCAAAAAGTTCCTGCTGCTTCTCGAATCCATAAGGCTCTCTCCTGGGAAGCATGTCATTCAATTAAAGATAAATTCATTTTAAAAAAATTTCTAAATTAACAATAAATATTTTAGGTTTTACGAAGGTAATTTTAAAACAGTAATCCCTGAAACTCAAGACCCAATCCTTACTTTTTTTTCTGATATCCGTTTATGCTTAAAAACAGATTCGCTTGCTTTAATGCTGGTGTTTCCCGTTATTAAATTTTTTGTAGTTTTAACCAAAACCTTTATTCTATTAAAATTATGTCTTTCTTAAAATATTTAAGTTTCGCTTCAATCTTATTCATTTTTGCGTTGCTTTTTTCATGTAATACAGCTGTCCCAGAACAGCATTGGCAAAAAGGGAATCTACATACCCATTCTTTTTGGAGTGATGGAGATGACTTCCCCGAAATGATCATTCAATGGTATAAAGACAACGACTACCAATTCATCGCGCTCTCTGACCATAACACAATCGCTGCAGGAGATAACTGGTACAAATTGAAAGAATCAGACAAAAAAAATAATGCACTAGAAAAATATCAAAAAAGGTTTGGCGACTGGGTAGAATCAAAAATTGATTCTAGTGGAACTTCTGTTCGACTAAAAACTTTTGAGGAGTATAAATCAAAACTTGATGTCCAGGATTCGTTTCTAATTATCCGGTCCGAAGAGGTAACTTCCTCTTTTGGGAAAAAGCCTGTCCATATTAATGTTACTAACATTCAAGAAAAAATTGAACCTATCAAAGGGAATTCCGTTTATGAGGTGATGCAGCAAACTTTGGATGCTGTTCATGCCCAAAGAAAAAAGTTTAATATCCCGATGTTTGCCCACATCAACCACCCCAACTTTGGCTATGGCATCAATACAGAGGATTTAAAAAAATTGAATGGAGAAAGGTTTTTTGAACTCTACAACGGTCATCCTGCAGTCCATAATGAGGGAGATGAAACGCACTTGGTATAGAAACCATGTGGGACCTGATAAATATTTCTTATTACAATGAGAAGAAACCGTTGCTTCTTGGGATTGCTACTGATGACAGCCACAAGTATCACATAAAATCATCTGATCATAGTAACCCTGGAAGAGGATGGGTAATGGTTAATTCAAAAAGATTAGACCCTGCAAGTTTGATTGAAGCAATGGAAGCTGGAGATTTTTATTCTTCTTCTGGGGTTTCTTTAAAAAAGATAAATGCTACCGAGAAAAAACTTTCCATTGAAGTAGATTCAAAAGCGGATATTATTTATGAAATCATTTTTATGGGCTATCGAGAAGGCAGTGAAAACATGGAAGAATTAAAAAGAGTTAAAGGCACTGCTGCCGAATATGTTTATGAAAAAAAAGACCTCATTGTTAGAGCAAAAATAAACTCTAATGTTTTAAAAGAAAACCCCTATTTAGAGGGAGAACTTGAGCAAGCCTGGACACAACCCATTTTGGTCAAATAAACAATCCTTGTAGCTTGTTCTTTATTTGATATCTTATTTCCAACAATGATTGGCTTTGGGCATTTGACAAACTCAAAAACTGTGGAGTAGGATTAAGTGTTTGTTTTATTATTAGTTAAATATTGTGAAAGTGAGTAAAGATTTAACATCAATAAAAGAAATGAATTAATATAAACACCTCAATAACAAGCGAAAATTCAAGAATTAAATCCCAAATTGCATTGAATACTTAATTAAAAAAATGAAAAATGAAAAATTATTTATTAATTGCTATTACCGTTTTATTTGTTTCTTGTGATGTAAAGCAAGATTTAAGCCTCTACAATACTAACAAAGAAGTAGCTCAAAAAATGCTAATGTCTTATGCTTCTCCAACCAACTTTGAGCTTTTTAAATCATTAATTCACGAAGAAATTGAGCACCAATCCCCAATGTATGGCGTCGGAAAAATTGGCTATGATAAAGTTCTTATTGATGCAGAATTTTACATGACAAACTTTAAGGATGTTACTTTTGAAGATGCAATTTGGCTTCCTGGTGTTGACGAAACGACACTTACGCCTGATGGAAGTGTTAGAGTTTACGGAACTTGGAAAGGAGTTAGTATTGCTACTGGAAAAAGCTTTTCCTTAGATTCTTACCACTACTTTAATGCAAAAGAAGGTAAGGTTTACGAATCAGGTGACTTTTTCGATGCTAGCGGAATGATGATAGCCGTTGCTGCTGACGAAGCAGTTGTTGCAGAAGAAGCTGCTGAATAGTCACTTCCTAAGATTAAAAATATTTTCACTCAAGAGTGTTTGAATGAAGAAAAATAGATTTATTTTGAACCCTCCTTAAAGGAGGGTTTTTTTATTAAAAATGGATAAAGAAGAAATTTACAATTATTGTGTTGCCAATTTGCTTGAAAAATTAAAAGGTTTTGAAAAAAGAATACAAGGGCTATCCGAGGCTTTAGATTCTGAAAGTAAAAGTAGTGCTGGAGACAAGCACGAAACAGGACGTGCAATGATTCAATTAGAGCGAGAAAAATTAGGGATACAATTGGCAGAAACTGAAACCAATTACAGAAAAATATTAGCCTTAAAAAACAATCATTCTTCAGTCATTGTAGGCGTCGGTTCTTTGGTAATAACCAATAAAGCAAACTACTATATTGCCATTTCAATAGGTGAATGTAAACTGGAGGATGAGCGCTGTTATTGTATTTCACCACAAAGTCCTATTGGAAGGTTGTTATTGGGTAAAAAATTGGGGGAAAGGATTGATTTTAACAATAACATCTCAACAATTCTCAGTATTTTTTAATATCTTTTTTTGATTTTTTGACGTTTTCTGATCAATTTTGTCTGTTTTTTAGTGTTTTTGGGCAAAAATGATCATTTAATGAAATTTAAAAAAAGTTTATTTCAAGATGAATTTTAATCATTAAAAAATGTTTACTTTATATGTTTTATTTAAAATAAATGAAAAAATTACTCTCTTTTCTATTAATAATGTTTGCCTTTATACAATGTTCAAATGAAGAGAACAATAGCGATTGTAGTGCAAATTTACTTAGGGGAAAACTGGCCATCAAAGGGATTTGTTTGAACTATACCATTCAGCTTGTTAGCGGTGAAATTGATAAAGATCTAATAGAAAGCGAATGGGTAGACGAAATGACAGGCACTGTTTATAATGACGTTTTTGCTTTACAAAACGTTTGTGATTTTCCAAGTGGAATTGAAGAAGGAGAAAATTTGATTTTATTATAAATAAAAGTCCGGAGAATCCAAAATGTGTCGTGTGCCTTGCCTATAGACCTACCCCCAGCAAATCAATTTCCATAATTATTTGCAATTAATTATTATGTTTCAAATTTAAAAAACCAAGCATGAAACCATTTTACAAACCAATTTTTATATTTTTCATTACCACCACTCTCGTCATAGGGCAAAGCTCAAAAGCCGTCTCTATTGAACAATTTGGGGCTATAGGGGATGGAAAAACACTCAATACTAAATCCATTCAGAAAGCGATTGACAAGGCCGCTTCCCTCAAAAACGGAAAAGTCATTTTCCCAAAAGGTAATTTCTTGTCTGGTACAATCGAACTAAAGTCTGGGGTTGAAGTTCATTTCGAAGAAGACGCTGTTTTATTAGGAACTGTAGACCCTTATCAATACCGAAAATTGAGTGGGAATAAAGCCTTACTGATTGCAGACAATGTCTCTTCTTTTTCAATAACAGGAAAAGGAACGATTGATGGACAAGGGCGTGAACTGGCACTAGCCCTTGACAGTTTACATCACACCAAAGCGTTTATTGATCCCAATTATAACTACAAGAGAATGCGACCCCATGAATTTCATCGGGTTGAAATAATTAATTTTACGCGTTGTAAGGACGTCAAAGTATCTGGAGTTACCATACAACACGGTTCCTCTTGGGTTCAAACCTATGAACAGTGCGAAAACTTGGAGATAGACAACATAACCGTAAACAGTACCGACTATTGGAACAATGACGGCATGGACATTGTGGACTGTACCAATGTTAGAATCACCAACAGTTTTGTCAATGCTGCTGATGACGGAATTTGTTTAAAATCGCATTCACCAGATCATATTAATGATCAGGTTTTAATTGCCAAATGTAAAGTGCGATCCAGTGCAAGTGCAATAAAATTTGGTACGGCAAGTCATGGTGGTTTTACAAATGTTGTCGTTAAAAACATTGAAGTCTATGACACTTTTAGATCCGCAATTGCAATTGAATCTGTCGATGGCGGCGTCATTGAAAACGTCTTGGTTTCTGACATTAATGCTGTCAATACAGGCAATCCAATATTCATCCGTTTGGGACACAGAAGTGGAGAAAAACCAGGGAGCATTAAAAACATAACCCTAAAAAACATAACCGTTCAAGTTCCTTTTTCGCGACCGGACATTGACTATGATTTAAGAGGACCTGAGGTCAATTTTTTCCACAATCCTTTTCCTTCAAGTATCGTTGGAATCCCAGGTCACGAAATCGAAAATGTTACCCTAGAAAACATTACAGTTACCTATCCCGGTCGTGCCTCAAAAGGAATGGCCTATGTTCCTTTGAGCCGTTTGCAACAAGTCCCAGAAAAAAAAGAAAGTTATCCTGAATTTTCAATGTTTGGCGAGCTGCCTGCCTGGGGGATGTATGTTCGCCATGCCAAAGGCGTGACCTTTAAAAATATTAATTTTAAACTTGAAGACGTTGACTTTAGGCCTGCTTTTGTTTTCGATAATGCAAGAAATATCTCTTTGGAAGGGATTCATTTGCCTGAAAATAAGACCCAACAGATTTATTTAAATAATACGGAAACGATTGCAATAGACACTGATTTAAAGCACTCAAAACAAATGGATAAATATTATATTAATTAATATGATAAAGATTAAAATACAATTATCATTTATGATGTTTCTCGAATTTTTTATTTGGGGAGGATGGTTTGTTACTATGGGAACATTTTTATCTCAGTCGTTTAAAGCAAGTGGATCGCAACTTGCACAAGCTTATGAAACTCAATCAATAGGTGCAATAATAGCACCTTTTGTAATTGGCTTGATAGCCGATCGTTATTTTTCAGCACAGAAAATCCTTGGTTTCCTTCACATACTAGGCGCAGTTGTTTTGTGTTTAGCAGGTACATCTAATGACTTTATATCCTTTTATCCTTTTGTTTTGATTTACATGATTCTCTACATGCCGACTTTGGCATTAGTAAACTCTGTGGCTTTTCGTCAAATGAAGGATCCCTCTAAAGAATTTCCTCCTATTAGGGTCTTTGGAACTGTGGGTTGGATAGTTGCTGGCTTAACAATTGGTTACTTGGGATGGGAGTCTCAAAAATTATTATCATATACATTTTATCTTACTGCCTGTGCATCGGCAATCCTTGGAGTCTTTAGCTTTACTCTTCCAGACACTCCTCCAAAAGCAGAAAAAGGAGATTATAGTATTAGTAAGTTGTTAGGTCTTGACGCATTGTCTCTCTTAAAAGACACTAAATATTTAATATTTTTTATGTCATCCATTCTTATATGTATTCCATTGGCATTTTACTATCAGCATGCAAATCAATTCTTAAATGAACTTGGAATGCAAAAAGCTGCTGCTGTAATGACATTAGGTCAAATATCCGAAGCTTTATTCATCTTACTACTTCCAATATTTTTAAAACGCTACGGCATTAAAACAAGTTTAATTTTAGGGATGTTAGCATGGGTTGTCAGATATGTACTTTTTGCATATGGAGATATTGGTGAAAATGCTTGGATGTTAATTTTTGGTGTGATTTTACATGGGATTTGTTATGATTTCTTCTTTGTTTCTGGACAAATTTATACTGATTACAAGGCTGGTGATAAGTTTAAAAGCTCTGCTCAAGGACTTATAACTTTAGCTACTTATGGATTAGGGATGTTGGTAGGTTTTAGATTAGCAGGATACATTACGGATCAGTTTATAATTAGCTCTGGACATGACTGGACTCAAATTTGGATTATCCCTTCTGGTTTTGCTCTTTTTGTTCTTCTCTTTTTTATACTGACTTTTAAAAATGAAAAAATAAAATTAAAAGATGAGTAAAATTCGTTTAGGTATTTTAGACGGTGGCGGGGATTATCTTATTGGAATCGTTCATCGCATTGCCTCTCAAATTTTTAATAGATATAAAATAGTTTGTGGGTAAAACTGACAAACAGAAAAAGGTAATACTTCAAAAATATATAAGTAGATCAGAGTTGATTGGAATTAAAAGAGACTTTGATTTATAACTTACTTTAAATGTTCTTATTATAGTTAATAAGATTAAACCGAATAAAAAGTCTTATCGGAAGTATGTTAATGTTGGTGGATTAAAGAAAGATTGGAAGAGAGAATGGATTGATGATAAAGTTAGTAGAGAAAACTCAGTTAAACAGTTGATTACAAAACAAATAATATTTGTTTGAATAAATAACTTTATTTAATAATTTTCAAAATCAGCTTGCCTAGTTTATCTCCACTAAACAGCTTTAAAAATACCTCGTAAAAATTATCAATACCTTCGTAAACATCCTCTTTCGTTTTGAGCTTGCCATCTTTGATCCACTTCGACATTTGTGCCCTTGCCTGTTCATATTGCGGCTCATAATCGAATATTACCATTCCTTTCATACTCGCGCGGTTTACCAAAAGGGAGAGATAATTTTTTGGGCCCTCTACTTGCTGTGAATTGTATTGTGATATTGCTCCGCAAATCACAATGCGAGCATTTATTCTGAGGTTGGCCAACGCATGATCTAAGGTTTGTCCGCCCACATTATCAAAATAAACATCTATACCGTCAGGACAATTTCTCTTAATCTCTTTTCGTAGACTTTCATTTTTATAATCAATCGCTGCGTCAAAGCCCAGTTCATTTAAAAGATAATCACACTTGTCTTTCCCTCCTGCAATCCCAATGACTTTACAACCCTTAATTTTGGCAATTTGACCCACCACACTTCCCACAGCACCTGCAGCACCAGAGACCAACACAATATCGTCTTTTTTTAGGATGGCAACCTCTAGAATCCCAAAATAGGCCGTCAATCCGGTCAATCCCAATACACCCTAGATAGGTCGTCAAATCTGCCAATTCAGGTGCTACTTTTTGATACCCCCCGCCATTGGTTATAACATATTGCTGAACGCCACCCCAGCCAACCAAATAATCACCTTTCTTAAAGCGGGTGTTTCCTTTTGTTTTTATTACTTTTCCTACAGTCCCTGCCCGCATGACCTCTCCAATTTTAATTGGAGCAATGTAAGATCGAGTTTCATTCATCCATCCTCGCATTGCTGGATCTAGTGAAACATAATGCTGTTGGACCAACATTTGGCCCTGTTCAAGTGGAGCAACTGCTTCAATTTTATACTCCCAGGTGTCTTGCTTTGGAATCCCCTTGGGTCTTTTAACAAGAATAAGCTGATTATTTTCCATAGTGAGTAATCATTCATTAAATCCTAAAATATATTGTTATAATCTTTATTAATGTAATAACTTTACTAAAATAATGTATTAAAATCCAATCTCTTGAATAAATCATTTTTAAATCTAGCACTTGTTTTTTTGACTCTTAATGTCTTTTCACAAGATGACACCGCAGTGATCGATTCCTTTATTGCTTATGATGCAATTATCCAATCGCAAGAAGGTGGCAAAAGGATGAAATACTCAGGAATGACAAATTTCACTTTTAATCAGGCTTATTTTGAAAACTGGATTTCAGGAGGAGAAAGTTCTTTGAATGGTTTGCTGGGAGTAGATTACAACTTGAATTATTCTAACAGAAAAGGATTGGTTTGGGACACCAATCTGATGGTGTCAGTGGGAACAACCTACCTCTCCAGTAATTCCTTTTTCAGAAAAGCAGATGACCGATTTGAGATGAATTCTCTGATAGGAAGTCAAATCAATCAATACTGGAATTATTCGGCCTATCTTAATTTTAAAACTCAACTACTCCCTGGTTTTAGATATTTTAAGGAAAATGGAGAAGATAAGAAAGAAAAGATCTCTCGAATTTTTTCGCCAACAATTGTCCAAATTGGACTGGGTTGGTATTATAAAAAAAGTGATGATATATGGGTAAACATATCTCCCTTGGCTTCGAGAGGAATTTTTGTAGGAAAAGCATACACCGAAAACCTGGCCCTGGGCCAAAAGTACTTTGGTGTAGAAAGAGGTAAAACAAGTAATGTTTCAGTTGGTGCCTCGCTTACTGGGCGCTATAAAACCGAAATTATGGATAACATAACTATAGTTAATAGGTTTAACTTCTACGTCAATTATATCGAAAAAATACAAAATATTGATTTTGAATGGAATACTAAATTTCTTTTGAAAGTCAATAAGAGGATTTCAAGTAATCTAGTCTTTCACATTCAATATGATGACGACCTAGTCAATAAATTACAGATTCGAGAATTGTTTGGTTTGGGTCTAAGCGTTGATCTTTAGACTATCTCGACAACTTTACCCTGTCAGAGAACCAAGTCAGATTATAATAGCTTAAAAAAACATTATAGATGTTACCTTGACCTCTGGACTCGAAGTCGAGTAAGATGTTTTTTTCTTTATTCACAAAACGAATACAGGGTTTGTTTTTATCGCGTTGCAGAGGCTTGTCCCAATATTCTTGTGCGTAAACCATTATAAATCCTTTTGATTCTAGATGCTTTCTGGTGTTTTTTAGATAAGCTTCTGCTTTTCTTAAGTCAAGGTTCTTTTTACTCCAAATGGTTATGCTGTAAAGCTTTTCTGCTTCAAAGTTTAAGGAGCTTTTTCTTAATGAAAATATAGTGCCCGATCCCAAGGATATGCTTTTAAATCGTTTTCTGTTTTTCTTAAATAAATCAAGGACTTCAGCTTCGGACATATTGAACTCGAATGGCTCATACAAAACACTGTCTTGTCCAATAAGACTTAATGAATAAAGAACAATAATGAATGTATAAAAAATCTTAAGTAGCTTCAAAAAAAAATATTAGTTAATAACAAATATGTTCCGATAAAATTATGTTAAAAATACTCAACAAATTTTTAATTAGAAATAAATATTTTTCTTTTAAAACTTAACCTAAACTTTAAATTAAAAAGTAATGTTACACAATCTTTAATCGTAGTTTTATTAACTAGGTTTTTTAAAAAAAACACAACACCAAATCAATTAAGTATTGTTAATCGATTGAATTAAATTATACAAATGATGAAACCCGCTCTTATTTCGATTATTGGTTCGCTCACTGATGACTCAATCCCTGAAGATCGAAAGATTCTGCTCCAATCATTGATTGAATATCTGACAGAAAAAATAGCTTTAAAACATGACGTTAACTTAAACTTTATCTGTACTCATAATTCTCGTAGAAGTCAGTTTTCGCAACTTTGGGCAAAGGTAATTGCAACGCATTATGGTGTTGAAATAAATAGCTTTTCAGGAGGTTTAGAAACTTCGGCTTGTGACGAACGAACAATCGCTTCAATGAAAAGAATGATGTTCGATATTAAAAATTCTGGAGGAGAAAACCCTAAATACGAAGTCAGATATCACACTGAAAAGGCGCCTTTAATTCTTTTTTCTAAAAAACATGACGATGTCCCAAACCCTGAGAAAGGTTTTGCTGCCATCATGACCTGTGATCATGCAGATGAAAATTGTCCTTTTATTCCCGGTGCTGAAAAAAGATTACCCATTCGGTTTGAAGATCCAAAGGCTTTTGACAATTCTCCAAAAGAAGCAAAGATGTACGACGAGAGATCAATTCAGATTGCAACAGAAATGAAATATGTTTTTGCGAATATCTAATTTATTTTTCAATAAATGAAGTGCTGCATTATTAAGAAAAACCTATTTGTTTAAATCATATTCTTTAAAACAAAAACCTTCAATTAAATAGGGCTTTTGACAGATGCCTAAAGTTTACGCAGCCATATGTTTCGGTAACTCACCAAATCACCATGATCTTGTAAATAAATTTTTTTTGGTATATTAATGTCTCTCAATTTAGGAAAACCTCGGTATTCACTCGTCCCTTTAATTTCAACATTATTTTGAACCAAAACACCATTATGAAAAACTGTTAAAGTTCCTTTCTTGATTCGTTTTCCATTCGCTTCATATTTTGGCTCATTGAAAACAATATCATAAGTTTGCCATTTTCCAGGAGGTAGGGTGGCATTAACCATAGGAATGTGTTGCTTATAAACAGATGAAGCTTGACCATTAGAATAGGTAACACTTTCGTAGCTGTCCAATACTTGAACTTCATAGACCTTTTGAAAATAAATCCCGCTGTTGCCTCTACCTTGTCCGTCTCCTTTTACTATTTCAGGAGATTTCCATTCTATGTGCAATTGTATTGAACCAAATTCTGCTTTGGTCTGAATTCCACCAGACTTTGGTTTAACTGTTATTGATCGATCATCGTTTAGAGTCCAAGACGCTGGAGTTCCTTCCTCTCCCTCCCAAAGAGACAGGTCTGTTCCGTCGAAAAGAACAATAGCGTCGGATGGCGGTTCTGCATTTATCACAGGCGTTATTTTTGCTGGTTTGGGTTCCCAGACTTCAGTATGTTCGGGTTCAAATTTAACTTGTCCCATTGCAGTGGCAACAGCAATAAAGAAAAATAAGTATTTCATTTGAAAAGTTATAATCGTGTTAGATAAAAATGGGAAAGCCGAAAACTTTCCCATTCGTTAAACTTTAAATTGTTAAGCGGTTTTGGATTTTTTTTGCCAAAACAAAAGCAGCGTAAATAAAACAATCAAGATAGCCGGAAAAGTAATCATAGTGGTGAGTGTTTCCTGACCCGATGCCAGTTCTAATGCATTACCGCTTAACCCTTGGGCTTCCATACGGGTGGAAGATGAATCAATCCAACCTCCAATAATGGGTTGGAAAATAGAAGTAGAAAACATTCCCATTGCACCAATAATGGACATCCCCAATGCACCGCTTAAAGGAATTTTTTCCGCTACAAATCCAATCATATTGGGCCAAAAATAACAAACTCCTAAAGCAAAAAATACAGCGGCTACATAAGTCATACCTCCGGTCTGAGTACTGAATAAAAATATTCCTATAGCCGTCAACACGGCAGAACCTAAAAGCACTCCTGTTTGATCGTATTTATGCACCATATCTCCACCAAAATATCTTCCCACTGCCATCAGCCCAGTAACTAAAGCCAATATTACCATGGGCTGAGCTCCACTGCTACTGAGGATCAAAGAGGTCCATTGTTGGGGTCCAAATTCTGAAATGGCAGTAAAAGCCATACATACCAACATAAAAATATAAAGAGGCGTGGCCATGGCCTTAAAGTTTTCCCCTATTGAAGAAATGGCTTCCAATTTGGGTTTGGGAAATGTTTGTCCGTAAAAAAGATAAAAATATATAAGCGTAGGAATCATTATTATCCAAATCTGAGCTTGCCATCCCAAATCAAAATCTGTCATAAATTTGGAAACCAAACTACCTACTACAATTCCTCCGGGAAACCACATATGAAACCGATTCAATAGGGTATTCATGGTTTTTCCTTCATAAGCATCAGCAATCATTGGGTTACAGGCTGCTTCGGTACATCCATTTCCAATTCCTATCAATAGGGTGGAAATTAACAATCCTGTGTAACCTCCTGAAAAGATAGTTAAAATAATTCCTAAAGTATGTGTCAAAAAAGCGAATTGCATAATCCTTTTGGGGCCTAATTGATGATAGAAGAGTCCTCCCAAAACCATAGAAATTGGAAAGCCTAAAAACCACATGGAATTGATAAATCCCAATTGCTGTCCAGAAAGTTGGAAAGCTTCTCCCAATTGGGGTAAAATACCTGCTCTAATACTGAATGAAAAGGCCGTTGTGATTAAAGCAAAACAACTGCCATAAAAAAGTCTTTTATCGTTATTCATAATTCTTGATTTATCATTTCTACTACAATTTATAAATATTCATTTAATTATTTTTTAAATTTAAAAAATAAATTAACATTTCAATATAATACTTAAATCTTAAAGTTTCTTTTTTTCTTTAATTCTGAACCCATTAATAATTGTACATTGGGGAAATCAAGTCTTCTTTGGCGTTATATTTACTTTCCGCTGCCCAACGAATTCCTCGCTTTTGTATTTCCATTATTTCCGGAACATCAAAATCTTCAATATTATGACCAATTGAATTTTAGAAAATCCTTCCTTTTCCGAAATTCTTTTTCCAAACCACAGGCACAATACTTCCAGTGACTACATTTTCATTTTTTTTAGAATTCTTTTTCAAATAACTTACTTTTGTAAACTTTGAAGTTGCCAGTACTTTGATATTCGGGTCCATTAACATATAATATTGCTCGGTGTTTGTGACATTAAAATCTTTAACGCCCTTGGTGATTGGATCTTTACGGTCGATAACCTTAACTATATATTCAGACTTTCCGCCAGGATGGGAAACAAATTGCCCACCAATCATGTATTGATAATTTAAATTTCCTCGAAAAGAATCTCCTGTCCCTCCATGCCAACCTGCCATTCCAGTTCCATTGAGTATTGCGTTTTGTAAGCCCTTGGATTGATTTTTGGTCATTTCTCCCATGGTTCATTGTTGTATAATGAGATCCGCTTGATCCATCACCGATGCATCTGCATAAACCTCGAGTGTATTGAAAACCTCAACTATTGCTCCTTCTGACCTTAACCAAGGAACAAATAAATCAACTGTTTTTTCTGGTTGATCAAGCCGACCACCCCAAACATAGACCACCTTTTTATTTTTAAGACTCGAAACTTGTTCTTTATTTGATTGCCCTAGCATAATACTTGGAATAAGTATAATTAAGCCTAATAAAAATATTGAGGTTTTTAACAGATAATATCTGTTTGAAATTGATAAAATCATTTGAATATTTAATTTAAAGTGAGATCAAGTTTAGATTTAATTATTTCAGCCCATTTGTCATAACCTTTTTGACTCAGGTGAAGACTGTCATTAACGAAGTATTCAGCAACAGGTAATTTATTTTTTCCTATAAATTGATCTCGTGTTGAGATGAAGTAAATGTTAGGGGTCTTATCTGTATAATTTTGAATCAAATCATTTGCGGTAGAAGTTTGACCCCAAACCTGCCATCTTTTTGGAGTAGGCGTAATTTCAATAAAAAAAATGGGAAGTGTTGGAAATATCGAGTGAACTTGGCGAGTAACCAGTTTGAAAAGATTCTTCACCTCCCGGGGGGATAAATCGTTATCATTACCCTTAATGTCATTTGCAACAAAACAAACCATTGCTTTTGCATTTTCATGAGGTCCAACCAAACGTTTCGTAAAATGGATTAAATCGTAAAAATGTGCACCTCCGTAGCCTCGTTTAACTGCTTCATAAGGCTGCATATTCTCTTCTATCTTATCCCACCGCCTGATGCTAGAACTCCCAACAAAAAGAATATAATCTTTTTGTTCTTCAAACTCTTCTAGGGTCTCCAATTTAGAAACTTCAACCTCAAATTTTTTATCTGTCCCTTGATACTTTTCCGTGAGAGAACAAGAAATAAAAAATAATACAATTGAAGAAATAGTAACTTTAAAAATTGTTTTTTTCATAAAATTCAATAATAATTTTTAGCAAAATAGTAAAAGATTCCGATTATCACTAAAACATAACGCCCTTCCATTAGCTTTGCAATGTAGAAATATTCCATTAAGACGAGTAGTTTTTTTAAAATGAATGATTTCACTTTAGGTGTTTCTAAACAGCTCCGTAGTTCAACGGATAGAATAAAAGTTTCCTAAACTTTAGATACAGGTTCGATTCCTGTCGGAGCTACTTAATTTTATTAGTCAACAATTGTCTTTAATAATTTTGTTAAGGGTCGCCAAGTAATTACCATTCCCTGATGGATCATCTTGTTATCAATTCCCGTTCCGATAGCAAAATCAAACTGAAGGTTCGCTAAGTAATAGGAAAATCCGAAATCGATGTTTGACACCGAGTTTGATTTAGCATCAAAAACTCCATAAGGCTCAACAAACAGGGAAAATTTGTTTGAGATATTCAAAACTGCCACTGCCGTATAATTATAATATCCTATCCTATTGCTAAAATGAGTATAACCAAAGTTGGAGGTTAAACTGAATTTTGAGTTGATATTTTGCTTCAGAACCAATTGATTAGAATAACCGAAACTGCTTGAAAAATCATTCCAGTTTTTTGGGAAAATCAAATGTGAAAAAAACGCTCCCTTTGTTTTGGAGTCATTTTGTTTGTTGAATGCTACTTTTGCACCTAACTGTGTACTTCCAATTTTATATTTAAATCCTTGACCTGAATCTTGCTGAGTCCCTTCTAAATTTATCACCAAACGTATTTCGGTATTATTGGATACCCCATATCTTAAAAGATTATTTGGAAGTTGCTGATAATCTGTTTTCTCAGCGCCAACTCCTTTAGATTGATTCAAAAAAGTTATTTCGATTTGAAGAATACCTTTGTCAATCGAAAGTTCTCCTTCCGATTGGAATTGGGCATAAGTCATCTGAATAAAAAGAAAGCCAATAAAAGCTGTAATGATTTTCACTTAGCTTATTTGATTACAATCTAATTAAATATAAATTTATTATTGATCGGGTCAATCAAAAGCAATATTCATCTCCTATATTATTTTCTAGAAAAACATTTTCATCAACTTTTCCAGAAGCGTATCCATTGGAATTAAGATCAGATTGCAACATTTGAGAAGAATTCCCTGAATAAACTTGATTTTGTTGGAAGAAAAAATAATACCCTCCGTTCATTTCTTGTTTATCAGTAATAAGAACACATTCCTTTTCCTTGACGCACCCTAAATTTAGCATAATTAGAGCAATAAGAATCAAGTTTTTCATTTTGGTGTTTAAAATAGGTTTCAACAATAAAATTAATGTATTAATTTTATAAAAAAATTAATTTTTTTTAAGGTTTAAATAAATCAAGAGTTGAAACCTGAAACATTTTATAA
This sequence comes from uncultured Flavobacteriaceae bacterium, assembly GCA_949372605.1. GTDB lineage: Bacteria > Bacteroidota > Bacteroidia > Flavobacteriales > Flavobacteriaceae > UBA8316. The sequence continues at coordinate 27,619 of CASIAE010000004.1, read as the reverse complement.
ATATATTTATTTCAAGATGACAAATAAAATTGATAAAAACAGACCCGCTGATAGTGTGCAATTTGGCGAGGGAAATTTTTTGAGAGCTTTTGTGGATTATTGCATTCAGCTTTTAAACGAACAAACTTCGTTTCAAGGTAAAGTTGATGTCGTTCAACCCATAGCCCAGGGAATGATAAAAAATCTAGCAGATCAAAATGGTAAATATCATGTTTATTCTGAAGGGATTTCAAATGGCAAAAGCGTTCGAAAAAGTCATCTGATTACTTGTATTAATCAATTGGTCGACCCCTATCAAGATTTTGAAAAATACCTCTCGCTGGCAGAAAACGAAAATTTAAAATTTATATTTTCAAATACCACAGAGGCTGGGATTCAGCAAGTTGATACTGACCAAATGGAAATGCAACCTCCAAATTCATTTCCGGCCAAACTTGTCCTTTTCCTTTTAAGGCGGTTTGAAAAGTTTAATGGCGCTAATGATAAAGTCTTACACATCATTCCTTGTGAATTAATTGAAAAAAATGGAGACACTCTTAAAATCATTCTTCTAGATATTATCGATCAATGGAAATTAGAAATAGGTTTTAAAAATTGGGTGATGAAAAATCATTTTTATAATACCTTAGTCGACCGAATTGTTCCGGGATTCCCGAAAGACAATTTAACATTTTATCAACAAGACATGTCCTTTGAAGATAACTTAATTGTTACTTGCGAGCCTTTCTTTTTGTGGGTAATCGAGGGAAATCGAAAACTCCTAGATATTTTTCCAGCCGATCAATTAGGTGAGATCGATGTAAAAGTGGTAAAAGATCTTGGAAATTATCGAACGCGAAAGGTCCGCATCCTAAATGGCTGCCATACGGCGATGGTCCCTGTCGGTTTGCTTAAAGGAGTTGAAACGGTTTCTGCTGCGCTTTCTGATGGTTTTATGAAAGAATTTATTTCTGAAACCCTTGAAAATGAAATTATCCCCAGTATTGATTTTGATAAACAAGAACTTACGGAATATGCAGCACAAGTCTTGGAACGATTTTCTAATCCTTTCACTGTTCATCAGCTCCAATCCATTGCTCTAAACAGCATATCAAAATACAAGGTTCGGGTACTGCCAAGCTTTCTGTCGTTTTATAAAAAAAACAATATAATTCCAAAAAATCTTACCTTTTCGTTGGCTTCTTTGATTTACTTTTATGGAAAAGACATTTCAAAACACAGCTACAATCTCAAGGATGATCCTGTGATAGTAGACTTTTTCAAAAATACTTGGAAAGCAAAATCGACAGATGAAATCACGGAAACCGTTCTATCCAATGAATCGCTTTGGGGGCAAAATCTAGCCAAGATTATTCCCCTTAGAAAAGATATTTCACAAGTTTTAAAATTGCTCAAAAATCAAAATTTAGTTGACGCTTTCGAAAACTACAAGAGCAGTTAAGTGAATGGTAAAAATTCTTCATTAAAAATTTAATTGTTGTAGCTAAAGAAAATTCTCAACTAATAAGTTTAATGATAAAGTCATGTGAAAAGACGTTTCTTAATGAAGAAGAAAAGGTAAAAAAAGTCCCTCCTAATTATAATTTAAAAATAATAATTTATATATTTAATATTAAGCTTTTAAAGTTTATTAAATCTGCTCTTGTGCACCTAATAAAATAAAAATGGAAAACAAAAAATCAAAATCTAGACGAGAATTTATTAAAAAATCTGGCCTTATCGGAACGGGAGTTTTTATCGTTCCTCGACATGTACTTGGAGGGACAGATTTTACTGCTCCAAGTGATCAGCTTGCTTTAGCAGCAATTGGGTCTGGAGGAAAAGGAACCTCAGATATCAAAAATGCTTACTTAAACGGAAAAAACAGAGTCGTTGCACTTTGTGATGTAGATTCTGCAAGAGCAGCGAGCAGCTATAAAGCCCATTCTAATGCAACTCAATATACAGACTATAGGGTCATGCTCGCCAAAGAAAAAGGAATTGATGCCATTACGATCTCTACGCCAGATCACAATCATGCTAAAATTGCCTACGATTGTATGAATCAAGGCATTCACGTTTATGTTCAAAAGCCATTAACGCATACCATTGCTGAAGCGCGTTTATTGACTAAAACTGCACAACAAAATAAAGTGGTAACTCAAATGGGAAACCAAGGAGGGTCTGGAGCGGGAGTTCCTAAAGTACAAGAGTGGGTCGACAAAAACAAAGTGGGTAAAATTCACACCATTTATGCTTGGACGAATCGTCCTGTTTGGCCTCAAGGGGTGGATCATCCATTGTCTAACGCAGCTGAAAAGCCTAAGTCGCTTGATTGGGATCTTTGGTTGGGTACTTCAAAAACGAAACCCTATGCGCCAGGACTTCACCCATTTGATTGGAGAGGTTTTTGGGAATATGGAACTGGGGCGCTGGGAGACATTGGATGTCACACGCTAGATGTCCCCTATAAGACTTTAAAACTTGGGTATCCAACAAGTGTTGAGTGTACTGCTACTAACGTTTTTAAAAAAATGTGGACTCCTGAGTACACACCAGAAGGGTGTCCCATCTCATCAATGGTTACTCTAGGTTATGACAACACTCCCTATAATAAAGATGGAATAAAGTTAATTTGGATGGACGGTGGTCTTACCCCTACAATACCAGAAGAGATTAGTGAAGAATTTATCATGGGCTTTGAAAACGGTAAATCTAGTGGGATTATGATGATTGGAGACAAAGGAGTTATTACCTCTGAAATTTATGGAAACATGCCTACGCTTTATGTAAAAGGTGAAAAACCAGTGATCTTTGATACTTCAAATCAAGGTGATGTAAGTACTATTCATTCACAAACTTGGACAGAAGCCTGTAAGGCTGGGTTTAACAGTCCTGAGCATAAAAACCTTACATCTTCATTTGATTATTCGGGTCCATTTACTGAAACCGTTCTTATGGGTAACTTGGCCTTAAGAAGTCACTCTTTAAGAAAATCTAATGAAAAAGGAAGAAATAACTTCCAATACTACGGAAGAAAAAAACTCCTTTGGGATGGTGGAAACATGAGGATTAAAAACCTTGATGAAGCAAATGAATTTGTCACAAAAATATACAGACAAGGTTGGGAGCTTCCAATTTAAAAGAAATTAATTTCAGAATAAATTTTTAATAAAAACAGGGATAAGGTTAGTCTTTTATGCCCATTCCTGTTTTTATATTTCCCCAGCAGAATCAAAAGATGAATATATATATACATACAAAAAAACTCATCGAATCCTTTGGATATAAAATTGAATCAAAAGATTTTGAAAGACCCTGGGGTGGGTTTTTAGTGATCGCAGAAAAGCAATCTCAAAAATTCTCCGATCAGTTTTTTGAAGGTTTAGATATAGATACCCTAAAAATTGGAGGGAAATTAAGTCCTAAAATTTTAATGGTAAATGCTGACTCCAGACTGTCTTGGCAATACCATCACCGACGCGCAGAAATATGGAGAGTTTACATGGGGAAAGTGGGTATTATTCGTTCTGAAAACGATAACCAAAATGAAATTGAGATTTTCAATGAAGGAGATCAAATCCGACTGAAACAAGGAGAAAGACACCGCCTAATCGGTTTGGAAAATTTTGCAGTTATTGCTGAGATTTGGCAACACACTGATCCTGATAACCCATCGGATGAAGAGGATATCGTTAGGGTACAAGACGATTTTAACAGATAAAAAACATATTTTATGACAATTTCAATTAAATCCTTTTACTGTTTAATAACGATCTTAATACTCTCATTTTATCATAATCTGCTGGTTGCACAAACCATCGAAAAGGTTGTTGAACTTCCTGCTGAGATTCATGAAACCTCAGGATTGGAGTATTTTGAAGGGAATTTCCTTACTCATAATGATCGTGGGGGAAAACCAATACTTTATTTATTTTCTGAAGCCGGAGAATTGATAGAAAATCATCTAATTCTAAACGCAGAAAACAAAGATTGGGAAGACCTCACAAAAGATGAAAATCTAATTTATATTTCTGATACTGGAAACAATTTTGGCAATCGAAAGAAATTAAAGATTTTAATGGTTGATCCAGATAAAAATTTCGAAGTGGCTGGTGAAATTAAAGTAAATTATAAAAACCAAAAAAACTTCAAAAAACGAAAGAAACACGACTATGATGCCGAAGCAATTGCGGCTGTTCCAAAATCATTAGTTTTATTTTCTAAAAATCGAAAAACATTTACAACCGAACTTTATTTTATTCCAAAAAAAAAGGGGAATTATTCCTTAAAATTTAAGAAATCACTTCCAGTAAATTCTCTGATAACAGGCGCCGATTATAATGAACGTTTAAAGCTATTTGCACTAGTTGCTTACAATAAGGAGGGAGATCAGTTTATATATACTTTGCCGAATTTCAATTCAAAAAAGCTAGAAGAGTTACAATTTGTGAAACATAAAATCCCTGTTGATCTTGCACAAATTGAAGCAATTAAAATTATAGATAAAAATAACTTTTGGGTTACAAGTGAGGCCAAAGGAAAAAATCCTCCTAGATTATTTAAAATAAAGATTTAAATAAAGCCGAGTGGTAATTAATCTTTTTTTTAACCCCGGAACAACCTTGTCAAAAGAACCGAGACACAAAAAAAGTTCGTAAAGGCAGGGTCCAAATCTAAAAAAATTCCATTTGAGGATTTAATTTTCTTATCCATGGAATCGAATATGATTTTATTCTTCATTTTTTTTAAAACACGCTATATTAAGGCTCAAACTGTCAGTTTAAGAATCAATTAGTAAACTAAATCTAATTTTTACACTTACAAAATTTCATAGAAAGTAAATTCAACGAGGTAAACTCAGAAGTATTCCATAGTTTTATCGTTTCGGAATAAATAAAAAATGAAAGTACTGATCATTCAGCAAAAAATGATAGGGGACGTCTTACTCAGTACAATACTCTGTAAAAATCTCAAGTTATGGAATCCCGAAATCACTGTCGATTTTGTTGCCAATCATCACACGCTAGATGTAATTAAAGGAAATCCTTACATCGATAATATTATCGTGTTTGAAGAGAGCTTTAAAAAAAATAAGCTTGAGTTTTTTCGGTTTCTTAAAGGATTTCAAAAAAAGAAATATGATTTTTTAATTGATGCCTATGGAAAATCAGAAAGTAATTTAATTACTCTTTTTACTCCCGCAAAAAAGAAAATTGCCTTCTATAAATATTACACTCAATTTTTTTATACCCATCCTTTAATAATCGTCAAGGAAACCCAAGGTCTTCAGCTTTCTATTATTCACCGTTTCTCGCTACTTGAACCCATAATGGGAGATTTCAAGAAAGTAACAGACTATGACATCTTTCTGAGTGAAGTTGAGATTGAAACCACAAGAAAAAGAATTGAAGGAGAAATCGGGAAGGGAAAAAAAATAATTATGATTTCTGCCATGGGAAGCAGTTGGGAAAAAACCTATCCATTCAAATACATGGCCAAATTAATTGATACTGCTCATGAAAAAACTCAGGCCAATATCATCCTAAACTTCATGCCAGATCAAAAAATTCATATCGATGAATTGATCAAAATGGTTTCTGAAAAAACCAAAACTGCTATCTCACTTTCCCTAACGCCTAAATCACTCAGAGATTATATGGCAACTTGTTTTCACTGTTTTGCTGTCATAGGCAACGAGGGAGGTGCAATTAATATTGCTAAAGGACTTTCTAAACAAACTTTTGCGATTTTTTCGCCACTCGTAAACCCAATTGGTTGGCATACTGAAATTCCATTGAAAAATATGGCCGTCCATCTCAATGATTTTTTTCCTAATGAGGTTGACCATAAGAATCGTAAAAAACTAAGGAAAGATCCAAAACATCTTCTTGATTTATATTTAAAACTCAAACCCTCACTTTTCGAAACAGAATTGTCAAACTTTCTGAAGAATGCAGTACAATCTTAATATTAGATTTATATTATTAAATTTGGTACAAAGAAATTTTCGATTATTATGATTAACAAAAAAGTCAGAAATGTTGCCGCTGCCTTAAAAGGTGTTAAAGACGGAATGTCACTTATGCTTGGTGGATTTGGACTTTGTGGAATCCCCGAAAACAGTATAGGTGCATTGGTTGAAATTGGGGTGAAGAATCTCACTTGTATTTCAAACAATGCGGGAATCGATAACTTCGGTTTAGGCTTATTACTTCAAAAAAAACAAATCAAGAAAATGATTGCCTCCTATGTGGGGGAGAATGCTGAATTTGAAAGACAAATGCTTTCTGGCGAGCTTGAAGTGGAGTTAACTCCACAAGGAACACTCGCTGAAAGATGTCGGGCAGCACAAGCAGGAATTCCTGCGTTTTATACGCCAGCAGGATGTGGTACTGAAGCTGTAGAAGGTAAAGAAACTAGAAGGTTTAACGGAAAAATGCATGTCTTAGAAACTGCATATGAAGTCGATTTTTCGATTGTAAAAGCTTGGAAAGGAGACGAAGCTGGGAATCTAATTTTTAAAGGAACTGCAAGAAACTTTAATCCTGTAATGTGTGGTGCTGGAAAAATTACAATTGCAGAAGTTGAAGAATTAGTCCCTGTGGGAGCTTTAGATCCAAACCAAATTCACATCCCCGGGATTTTTGTTAATCGAATATTTCAAGGAACAAAATTTGAGAAAAGGATTGAACAAAGAACCATTAGACTTAATTAAAAATGGCACTCGATAAAAACACAATTGCAAAACGAATTGCAAAGGAACTAAAAGACGGGTATTATGTTAATCTTGGAATTGGAATTCCTACGCTTGTTGCCAATCATGTTCCTCCAGAGATTGCGATTGAATTCCAAAGCGAAAATGGTGTATTGGGGATAGGCCCTTTCCCTTTTGAAGGAGACGAGGATGCGGATTTAATCAACGCAGGAAAACAAACCATTACTACAATGCCCGGCGCGAGCTTTTTCGACTCTTCTATGAGCTTTTCGATGATCCGGGGCAAACACATAGACCTGACCGTCTTGGGGGCAATGGAGGTCGCTGAAAATGGTGACATCGCTAATTGGAAAATCCCAGGGAAATTAGTAAAAGGAATGGGAGGTGCAATGGACCTTGTTGCTTCTGCCGAAAATATTATTGTTGCTATGATGCAAGTAAATAAAAGAGGGGAAAGTAAGCTCATTAAAAGATGTTCGCTCCCCCTCACTGGAATCAAATGTGTTAAAAAAATAGTCACCGAATTGGGTGTTTACGAAATTATTGCTGAAGGATTTCTTCTTGTAGAATATGCGCCGGGGGTTAGTGTTGAAAGAATAAAAAATGCGACTGAAGGAAATTTGATTGTCTCTAACGGTTTAAAAGAAATGAATTTTTCTTGATTTTTTATCATTTTAAATGTTACTAAATAATGAGGGAAATTTAAAAGTATAATGCCTATATACAAAATCTCAAGTCCTGATTATTATTAAAATATTAATTTAGTAAGGTGAGAAATCTTATTTCCATCTTAATATTTATTTTCCCTTAGTGAAGTTAATGCCAGAATAAGCAACGGAAAACAAGGCGCATGGTATATCCTTAATTGGAATTTCAATACCAAAAAATCAAAACTTGGATTTAAGGGAGACATCCTTCACAGAAACTGGAATTTTCTTGGCGTTTTAGAATAATTAATTATTGAGGCAGCATTACCTATACCTTCAAAAAATAAAATTTGTATTTGACCTATGGAAATATTACATCTGGTAAATTAGGCACTAGTAGGCTGGCTTCACATGAAGACAGATTACATCAAGAAATCACTTTTTAGAAAAAAGAGATAAGCTAATAAAATTAAAAGATCGGCTGTGTTTTGGAAATTTTCTTTGAGAAAAATGTTTTTAGAATCCGTCTTAGATATCAGTTATCAATTAATAATTTTTTAAACCAAAAAAGATAAGTCCAGAAAAATGCATCTCTATTTTTATGATAAAACCCTCTTAAATACCTGATATTAATAAAGTTCAGACTTAACCTTTTTTGACGCCAATCGTTTGTATTTGGCTTTTGGATTTATACTCCCAAAAGGAAACGATTGCAACTGGGATATATCTTTTTAAATTCAAAAATAATTAGGGGAGGCCATATTAAGTTTCTTTTTAACCCTTTTTTTATAGTAAATAAAAATAGTCGTTTTTCGTATCTATTTTAAATAAACAGATTAAAGAAATTATTTTTTATGAAAAAATTACATTAACCATAAGTCAATTCATTAAATAGAATTTAACTTCTATTTAACCCTCTATTACCAATTCATTAACATTTTAGTCCTTAAAATTGATTTGAATTTTTAATAAACTTTACTTTTGTCTGCTTGATTAGTTTAATACGTTCTTAATTGTTTTTCGAAGAAGATGATTTAGGGAGGGTTTTTCTATTTAAAAGAAAATCTAAATCTGTTAAAAATTAGTTTTTTATTGAGAAACCTCGTATTCAAATTCCCAGTTTGGATCATCCAGTCGATTGATGATATACTTAATCGTGATTTCTTGGTCCTTCAAAATGGGCTGAAGTGCAATAATGCGAATATGTTTTATTTTCCCCATTTCTTTATCCTCTTCGGCATTAATCGCAGAACAATTTGGAATTTCGTGATGATTAATAAACCCTCCCAATGGTAACCTGATATAACCATCGGGAAAACGTTGATCAAAAATGTGAGATATTCCTAAGTCAAAACCTTTCGGCAAATCTCGCATCGTAAAAAGGCCTAAGCCTTCGATTTTACTTTCTCTAATTAATAAAAAATCTGGTAAAGGACGCCATGAAGTTTTTTTTATCATCTGTTTTTATTTTTTAAATATTATTGAGGATGCCCCTCCGCCACCGTTACAAATTCCTGCAGCGGCATAAGTTCCACCTTTCTGCAATTGATGCAATAAAGTTACTGAAATTCTTGCACCAGAGCAGCCTAATGGATGCCCTAGAGATATAGCTCCGCCATTTACGTTTACTTTATTCGGATCTAGCCCAAGAATTTTTATATTCGCCAATCCAACCACAGAAAAAGCTTCATTGAGCTCGAATAAATCAATTTGATCGATATCAAGGTTTGCTTTCTTAAGTGCCTTCGGGAGAGCCTTGGCCGGTGCTGTTGTAAACCATTTTGGTTCTTGAGCAGCATCCGCATAACTGACGACTTCCGCCAATGGAGTCAGGCCTAATGATTTTGCCTTATAATCGCTCATTAGAACAAGAGCAGCTGCACCATCATTTATCGTTGAAGCATTGGCAGCAGTAACGGTTCCCTCTTTTGAAAAAGCAGGTCTAAGTTTGGGAATTTTATCAATACTTACATTCGAAAACTCCTCGTCTTTATCAAAAACTATAGCCGCTCCCCTTCTTTGAGAAATTGCTACAGGAGTGATTTCATTCGAAAAGCTTCCTGCCTCCCATGCCTGAGTACTTCGTCGGTAGGATTCAATCGCAAAATTATCTTGTTCCTCTCTCGATATTTGATGTTTAACCGCACAAGCATCTGCAAAAACACCCATTGCCACCTGATCATAAACATCTACCAATCCATCGACTTGAAGAATGTCTTTTAAAGCTGTTGCTCCGAACTTATTACCACTTCGCATTTGAACGAAATGTGGGCTCAGACTCATGTTTTCCATTCCTCCGGCAATTACAACCTCTGCGTCTCCAAGTTGAATTGCCTGAACCGCCATCATAATCGATTTCATTCCCGAAGCGCATACTTTATTGATTGCGGTGCAAGGAACTTCGTTTGGAATTCCAGCTTTCAATGCCGCTTGTCTTGCAGGTGCTTGACCCGTTCCAGCCTGAAGTACATGACCCATTATTACTTCATCCACTTCTTTGGGATCTAAAGAAATTTCGTTCATCGCAGCCTTTATGGCTAACGCTCCTAATTCTGTAACAGGAACTGTTGCTAAGGAACCTAAAAAGCTTCCTATTGGCGTTCGTTTTGCTGACACAATTACAGTTCTATTCATCTGATTTAATTTTGAATAACACTACAAAAATACTACCATAAAGTGAATGCACCAAGCTAGAAATAGCCGCTGGAATTGCAACCGCAGGATTTATAAAATTTTCTTTGGCCAAAACCACTCCCAATCCTGAATTTTGCATTCCAACTTCTATGGATATTGTCCTGCTTACAGATTCATCTTTTAAAAATAATTTACTAAAAGCATATCCTGTAATAAAACCAACTAAATGTAAAGTCATTATTGCTAATATTAAGGCAAATCCTGAATTTAATATTATTTCTTTTCCCTGTCCAATGATGCTGGCAACAATAAGGGTAATTAATATTACTGCAAAAGCTGGGGAATATAATTTTATTTTGGGAGTGAATTTAGGCAAGCGTGAGTTTAAAAACACCCCAAGTAAAACGGGAAAAAGCACCACCTTTAAAGTACTGTAAAACAAGCCCATTGCGTCTACATGAATTTCATTACCCGAAAGACTACTTGTTAATAATGGCGTTAATACGATTGCCCCCATTGTGGAAATAGCAGTCATGCTAACAGAAAGTGCCAAATTCGAACGGGAAAGGAAAACAATCACGTTTGAGGCAGTGCCCCCTGGACAACAGGATACCAATATCAATCCGACTGCAAAAAAAGGAGGTAACTCAAATAGGATCCCTAATAGCCATCCGAAAAAAGGCATCAAAGTGAATTGTAATAAAAACCCTGTGAGTATCCACGAAGGTGTTTTGGTAACTTGTTTAAAATCTTTAAGCTCAAGGGTTAGTCCCATTCCTAACATAATTCCACCCAAGCCCAAGGTAATCAGGTTACCAGAGAACCATGTGAAAATAGGAGGGTGAATTAGTGCTAAAAATGAAGCAGATAAAACGATCCAAGGAAAAGCGCTTGGCAGGAGTTGTAATGTTTTCAAATTCTATTTTTTATATTAAAATAAATTATTTCCGAATCTACTTTATAGTTCGTCTCGACAAACTAAACCTCATCCATCAAAGTTTTATATTTAATTTTCTTACTTTCATTTTCTAAAAAAATATGTAATTTGTAATTAACAGACTAAGGCCTTGATGGTGAATTAAAATACTAGGACCCTTTCAAATATATTAAAATTTAAAATGGTAATTGAAAATCAATTTTCATTAAAAAATTAAAAATAAATTATCATATCATCTAATAATATTTTTTAACTCTAAATCTGATTTAAAATGACAAAATACCTATTGATAGTGTTTTTATTAATTGTTGGGCAAGTTTTATATGCTCAAAAAGTATCCTTTGAGGAATACGATCTGGATAATGGCTTACATGTCATTTTACATCAAGATAATTCGGCTCCTGTGGTAACCACCTCAGTACTTTATCATGTTGGATCAAAAGATGAAAACCCTGAAAGAACAGGCTTTGCGCATTTTTTTGAACATTTACTTTTCGAAGGAACTGAAAACATTGAACAGGGTAAATGGTTTGATATTGTTAGTTCTAACGGTGGTTCAAATAATGCTTACACTACAAATGATTTTACTTATTACTATGAGGTATTCCCTTCTAATAATCTTGAATTGGGATTGTGGATGGAGTCCGAACGCATGCTACACCCCATTATTAACCAAGTGGGTGTAAATACCCAAAACGAAGTTGTTAAGGAAGAAAAAAGACTGCGTTATGATAATAGACCTTATGGTAAGTTCTTGGAAAATGTCAAAAAGAATTTGTTTAAAAAACATCCTTATAAAGAAACAACAATTGGGAAAATGGAACATTTAGATGCAGCTACTTTGGAAGAGTTTATGGCATTTAATAAAAAGTATTATATCCCAAACAATGCGGTTCTTATCGTAACGGGGGATATCAATATTGATGATACAAAAAAAATGATTAAGGATTATTTTGGACCCATTCCCAAGAGTGATTCAATTCAGAGAGTTGCTATTCTTGAAGACCCAATCACTGAAAAAATTAATACAGAAGTATTTGATTCTAATATTCAAATTCCAGCGCTAATTACTGCTTACAGGACACCTTCTGTAAAGACCAGAGCATCAAAAGTATTGGACATGATTTCTACTTATCTAAGTGACGGTAAGAGTTCAAAGCTTTACAAAAAAATGGTAGACAAAGAAAAAACCGCATTGAATGTTGCTACTTTAAATTTTAGTCAAGAAGACTATGGTATTTACATCATTTACGGTTTGCCAATGGGAGAAAATAGTTTGGCAACATTGGAAGTAGAAATAGATGAAGAAATTGAAAAAATTCAAAGTCAGCTTATTTCTGAGAAAGATTATCAAAAGCTTCAAAACAAGTTTGAAAAGAATTTTGTCGATTCGAATACTTCTATGGAAGGAATTGCGAGCTCTCTCGGTCAGTATTATGTTTTTCACGGAAATACTAACCTAATAAATTCGGAAATAGATATCTACAGATCAATTACTCGAGATGAAATTCGAGAAGTAGCCAAGAAATATTTAAACCCCAACCAGAGGATCGTGGTAAATTATCTCCCCGAAAGTTCAACGTCTAATCCCGAAAAAAAATAGAATGAAAAATATATATATTTACCTTCTATCCATTCTTACCTTTGGAACAGTAACTGCACAAATTGATAGAAGTATTCAGCCAAAACCAGGGCCACCGCCTGAAGTTAACTTAGAGGATCCTCAAAGTTTTCAGGTTAAAAACGGGTTAACTGTTTTAGTTGTTGAAAACCATAAGCTCCCCAGAGCTTTTGCAAGTCTAAGAATTGACAATAAACCATTTTATGAAGGAGAAAAAGCTGGAGTTAGTGATCTTTTATCTAAGATGCTTGGGAAAGGATCTTTAAATATTTCGAAAGATGATTTCGAAGAGGAAATTGATTTCTTAGGAGCACAAGTAAATTTTGGGTCTGAAAACTTTTTTGCAAGTTCCTTGTCTAGATACTTTCCCAGAGTTCTTGAAATGTCAATTGACGCGGCCATCAATCCCAATTTTATAGAAGAAGAATTTGAAAGCGAAAAAAGTCGTTTGAGAGAAAATCTTGAATCTGATGAAAAGAGTGTAACTGCTGCAGCAAGAAGGGTAGAGAGTTTATTGGCTTATGGCAAAAAGCACCCTTATGGAGAATACGTATCAAAAGAAACATTGAAAAATGTTACACTCGCTGATGTGAAAGGTCTTTACAATGATCGGTTTAAACCTTCCAATGCCTATTTGGTGGTTGTTGGAGACGTAAACTACAGGTCAATTAAAAAACAAATTACCACGGCATTCAAAAACTGGAAGGGACAAGTGTTTGAGAGTGGCTCCTTCCCGGAGCCAAATAATGTTTCCGAAACGGAAATTAATTTTGTGGAGATGCCCAATGCTGTCCAATCAGAAGTTGCAATAATTAATACCGCAACAATGGACAAAAAAAATCCTGACTATTTTGCATCTTTGATTGCAAACAAAATTCTTGGAGGCGGAGGACAAGCGCGTTTATTTTTAAACCTAAGAGAAGACAAAGGCTACACCTACGGGTCATATTCAAATTGGAAAGAGAACCATAAAACCAAAGCACTTTTTAAGGCCTTTGCGAGTGTGAGAAATGCAGTTACTGACAGTGCAATTATTGAGCTCGTCAATGAAGTAGATCGAATTGGAAGTGAGTTAGTTACTGACAAAGAGCTTGCTACTGCAAAAGCAAAATATGCAGGTAATTTTGTTTTGTCTCTTGAAGATCCAAAAACAATTGCGCAATTTGCTCTAAACATTAAAACCCAAAAGCTGAATCCAGAATTCTATATTAACTATTTAAAAAATATTAAAGCTGTTTCCAAAGAAGATGTTATTCGTGTTTCCGAAAAATACTTTTTGAGTAATCAATCTCGAATTGTAGTGACTGGTAAAGGAAGTGAAATCCTTGAAAAAATTGAAAGAATTGACTTTAAAAATCGTCGACTAAAGGTTCGTTACTTTGATAAATACGGAAATGAAACAGATCGTCCTGAATTCTTTAAAGTCTTGCCAGTAAAATAATGCACCGAATATTTATCTGTCTAGCGTTTCTGGAAAAACTAACTTTACTTCAACAGCAAATTTAAAAATAAAGGCATCACTTAAGGCTCAAGAGTTTGCTTTAGATAAAGGAAGTGAAATAGAAGTTACAGGATACGAAACCGTCGATGACGGATTTGGCAAGTTTCCTGAAGCTATACTGAATTTTAAACTGATCAATCAAATATATTTAAGGTCTTTATGAAATCATTATACCTATAAACTGTCAACCATCTTTGTCAATATTTTGATCTAAAACTGTATGCAAGCATTTTATGCGTCTTACTTGTTTTTATCGCTATCAATTATACGCTTGATTTCTACGACAAATATATTAGGACCCTTTCAAACTTTAGGATAAGATTCTTAATAAAGTTTCTTTTTTAGGGTTTTCCTTTTTTAGTTAGAGCTTTGCTACTCATCATGAATTGCCTACCTGGGTTCCTGTTATTTTTGAATTTACCTATGCCACTAGTTTTATCAGTTTAGAATACATTTTTAGAGAATTTTTCATCTGAACCGAAGAATTTTGGCGGATCTTATGCCCTAACAGAAGCCAATAAACCAGTATTGTGAACCTGTCCTAATGACTAATAAAAGACATATCCTCTTCAGTAAGTCTAAGTAATTCTAAAATACCAACCCCCTGCAACGCACTAAAGACTTTCAAAGCATTATGTGTTAATTCTAGGTTGTAATGTCCTAGTCACAAATAAGCTATTTAACTCCCGTCGATGGATTCACTTCTTCTTGAAGGAAAGCTAGATAATCCCTTGCTAAAGTTTTTCTGTTTTAAAGAGCCTTTGGGTCGTCCACTTATATTACCTGATTGACCAATTTTAATTGATGTTTTTTATTGTATTATCTTTGCTCATATGGCTGTATTTGTGATATAAACGTGCTGTATTTAATTATCTCAAGATCTCTCATTGATGAAGTACCTTAATTCCTCAATAAAATATTACTTTTGAGATATGAAAAAAATAATCTTGTTCGTTTACGTCTTCGTTTTTTTAGGAATGGTTTCTTGTGAAAATACCACAGGTTCTCCAAAGGTAATTACTGTTGAGCAAACGGCCGATAAAAAGGAACTGGTTTTTGCTCAAGCAACTAAATTATCAATGTCTATCGGAGGTATGATTTGTGCACATGGTTGTGCAGCAGTTATTGAAAAAAACCTCAATAAAACCCATGGTATTAAGGAAGCCAAAGTCGACTTTGAAACAAAACTAGCTTACCTGATCTATGATGCAACTTTATTAAATCCTGAAAAAGTTTCAGAAGTTGTACTTGAAACTGGAGACACCTATTCCGTTTCAAACTTAGAGGTGATTAATTAATCTGATTTATTTTTATTTCCTCCATTTTAAGCTTTCCATGAGGTGAATTACATCTCTTTCGATATATTTCGCTGCTGGCATAATTGAGTCATAATTGGGACGTGTGTAAAAATAAAGTGACCCTACAAGAAAGTGCTTAGTAGAATCTGTTAGAAAAAACTGCAATTGTGAAGCCGCATTTCCCACCACAGAAAACAAGGTTCCGTAAACTTTTTGATGCTCATCAAGAAAAACCTTTTCGGGAATTTCATCAGCTTTAATCATGTGCTTTCCAGGTAACTGATAAGCGTCATTTAACAATGAATCTATATTGTCTTTAACCGGAATATAGGACATGTAAAGCGTTGCCTTCATTTTGGGATAATACAAATCAGGAGCACTTTTCGAACCGATTTTAAGATCTGATATCTCGTTGTATTGAAAAGAAAAAAGCAAAGAATCCGGTGCTTCTATATATTTTGGTTGAGGATATTTTAGACTTAATCGAGCCATTGGCTTTGGCTGGTATAATTTTTCACAAGCTGTTGTGAAAATAAATATTACAGAAAAAATCAGAAGGATTCCCGTTCTCATTCTTTCTTTGGTATAATGACTTTGATGCGCTTGATCCGCTTACGATCTGCAGATTCGATTATAAATTGATACCCTTCAAAATTTATTTTTTGTCCAATTTTAGGGAACACTTGAGCGACTTCCAATATAAAACCAGCAATGGTTTCTGGCTCTCCATTTACCCTTTCTAAAATCTCTGAATCCTCTAATTCTATTACTTTATAAAAATCTTTCAGGTTCGTTTTCGCATCAAAAACAAAAGTATTGTTGTCGAGTTTTGAGTAACTGAGTTCATCGTCATCAAACTCGTCACTAATGTCCCCTACAATTTCCTCAATAACATCTTCTAAAGTAATCACTCCAGAAGTTCCTCCGTATTCATCTACCACAATCGCTAAATGAATTTTCTTTTGCTGGAACTCCTTTAAAAGGTCATCTAATTTTTTATTTTCTGGAACATAAAATGGCGGCTTAAGTAACTGTTTCCAGTTAAAATCTTTAGTCTCCAAATGGGGCAACAAGTCCTTTATATATAAAATTCCAAGGATGGAATCCATGTTTTCTTTATAGATCGGAACTCTCGAAAAACCTTTCTCAAGAATAATAGGAATGATTTCTTCAAACTTCATTTCTTCAGACAAAGCAAATACATCAATTCTAGGGCGCATGACCTGTTTGGTGTCTGTATTTCCAAAATTAACAATCCCTTGTAGGATTTTATGCTCCTCTTTTGTCGTTTCCTGATCTCCTGTTAAGTTAAGGGCTTGCGAGAGTTTGACAATAGAAAATTCGTTGTTTTTACGCGCCAATCTAGTTTCCATAAATCGAGTGATTTTACTCATCGGAACGGTGAGGAAAAACAAAAAGTAGCGATCGGCTAAATAGATCGGTAATGCCATGAATTTAGAAAACTTTAAAGCATTACGATTGGCGTATATTTTTGGCAAAATCTCTCCGAAAAATAAGATTAAAAAGGTGATGACCCCGACTTCAATAAACAAAACAACCAATGGGTTTTCTATTCCTTTAAAAAATGTATCTCCCAATGAAGCAAAAAGAAGTACAATGGCAATATTGATAAAATTATTAGTAATCAAAATCGTTGCCAACAGGCGCTTGGGATAATTCAACAACTTCTTAATCTTTTCAAATTGTTGGCGTTGCTTTTCATCATCCGCTTCAAGGTCTCCTTTAGATAATGAAAAAAAGGCCACCTCAGCTCCAGAGATCAGCCCCGAAGCCATCAATAATGAGATCAGTAAAAGTAATTGAAGTAAGGTCGCACCTTGTGTGTCAAAAAATAAAATCAGTAAATTATAAGGGTCCGGATCCAATTACTATGTTTTTTTATTAAAATGGGAGATCTTCTTCCGGACCAGATTCTTCAACAACCGGTGGTTTGGACGTTTGAGGTGCTGACGTTTCTTGCGCTGTCTTTTTTGTGCTCAAGAAGGTAAACTCATCTACATTAATTTCGGTAGTATAGCGTTCGTTGTCATCGCTGCCCACCCATTTTCTTGTTTTAAGTCGTCCTTCAAGATAGACTTTATCTCCTTTACTAAGGTATTTTTCACAAATCTCAGCAGCTTTATTTCTCAGCACAATATTGTGCCATTCTGTATTGGTCACTTTATCGCCTGAAGACTTGTTCGTGTAGTCTTCATTTGTTGCCAAGGGAAACCTCCCTACACAACCTCCCCCTTCAAAATAATGCATTTTGACGCCATCTCCCAGGTGACCGATTAACATCACCTTGTTTAATGTTCCTTTGCTCATGATAACAGATTTTAGGATTAAGTAATAATCAAATTTAGTGAATCAGTATCAGTTCATGAAAAATTTCTCTCTAAAATTCTGAAGCGCCTTGGGCATCGGATAATCATCAAGCTGATCGGATTTTACACCAGCTCGAATCAAGTCTGTTGTCTCAACAATCCAGAAAATAATTTCAAGATGCTGGTGGGTTAGCTTGTGAATTATTGGCAGATCGTTGTATTTAATAACAGATTTAATTTGTTTAATGCCTTTTTGATTTAAAAAAGAGGATACATCATTCTTGTCAATTTCAATATTGGTGTCATTTGTTTCTAACAATGGAAACTGGTATAAATTTTGCCAAATTCCTGCACCGATTCTTTTTTCAATTAAGGTTTCTTTGTCAGAATTTATGAGCACCAAATAATTAAAAAAACGTTTTCTAACTTTTATTTTTTTTGATTTAACAGGGAAATGGTCCACCTTATCTTGTTGATAAGCAATACAATCTGACGAAAAAACACATTTGCCACAATTCGGATTTTTGGGCAAACATTGCAATGCACCAAACTCCATCATTGCCTGATTAAATTCTCCTGGAGATGCGCCCTTCATCAATAAATTTGCCTTGTCTTTAAAAACTTTATGAGCAGGAGAAGAATCAATCGGGATTGATAATGCAAATATTCTTGATAACATTCTGTAAACGTTTCCATCTACAACTGCTTCGGGCAGATCAAAACAAATAGATCCTATGGCACTGGCAGTATAATCGCCGATCCCTTTCAGGCTTTTAAGCTTTTTAAAGTCATTTGGGAAAACACCGTTGAACTCATTCATAATTGTTTGTGCAGTAAAATGAAGGTTTCTGGCCCTAGAATAATAGCCCAGCCCTTGCCACAATTTCAACACCTCTTCTTCCTCAGCGACTGCAAGACTTTGTAGGGTCGGGAAGGCATTTTGAAACTTCAAAAAATAGGGCAAACCCTGTGATGCTCTGGTTTGTTGAAGTATAATTTCAGAAAGCCAGATCTTATAGGGATCTTTGGATTTTCGCCAAGGGAAATCTCGTCGATTGTCGTTATACCAAAATAGAAGCTTTTTTTGTAGACTCATCATTCAAATTTGGATTTCTCCTTTATAATATATTGACAAATATAAAAAGGTAATACAGAACGTTTTATAATTTTAATTTATATATTTGCAAGCCTTTAAAAAAGAATTTTGTTTAACCTAAAAAACATTAAATTATGACAAAAGCTGACGTAGTATCAAACATTTCAGATCAGCTTGGAATTGATAAAGTTGATGTTCAAGTGACCGTTGAGAAATTCATGCATGAAATAAAAAATTCTCTTGAAAACGGTGAAAATGTCTATCTGCGTGGTTTCGGAAGCTTTATTGTTAAAACTAGAGCCGAAAAAACTGGTAGAAATATTTCAAAAAATGTAGCTGTAAAAATACCGGCTCATAATATTCCTGCATTTAAGCCTGCAAAGGTATTTGTAAATCGAGTTAAGACTAAGGTCAAAGTTGCCTAAAAAATAATTTATTAATAAACTAATATAAGCTAGACTATGCCAAGTGGTAAAAAAAGAAAACGTCACAAGGTTGCTACTCACAAACGTAAGAAGAGAAGAAGAGCAAACCGCCACAAGAAAAAATAGTGCCTGGAAAAACACTTAAAAAATTATCCGAAGTTCATTGATATCTGATACTGTATTTCACGGTATCTCCAGGAAAATCCTGAATATTTATTGTTTAATCGGCTGCGCCTATCAATTGGGTCGCGGTTACTAAAAATTAATCAGAGTGAATAAAGAATTGATTATCCGATCGAATTCCTCTGCTGTTGATTTTGCACTGCTCAAAGATGGAAAGTTAATTGAGCTTAATAAAGAAGTAGATAATAATAAGTTTTCTGTTGGTGACATTTATGTTGCTAAGATCAGAAAACCCGTTCCCGGTCTAAATGCAGCATTTATTAATGTTGGCCATGAAAAAGATGGTTTTTTACATTATCATGATTTAGGCCCAAAATTACCTTCATTATTGAATTTTTTCAAACAGGTAAGCTCAGGTAAAACCAAAGACTACACATTAAAGAATTTTCATTTTGAAAAAGAGATTCCAAAAGATGGTGCCATTCAAGATTACTTGAAAGCCCAACAACAGATGCTTGTTCAAATTGTTAAAGAACCTATTTCGACAAAAGGTCCAAGAGTTAGCTCCGAGCTTTCTTTGGCCGGAAGATTTATGGTACTTATTCCTTTTTCAGACCGTATTTCTATTTCTCAAAAAATAGATAGTAATGAAGAAAAAAATCGCCTTAAGAAACTTGTTAAAAGCATAAAACCAAAGGGATTTGGAGTCATCATTAGAACGGTTGCTCAAAACCAAAAAGTCGCAGAACTCGATGCTGATCTTCAGCAACTTCTGGAACGATGGAAAAACATGTGTGAGAAATTTACTAAAGTAGATAAATATCCCACATTAATCCTTAGTGAAATCAATAGATCCTCTTCTATTTTAAGAGATATCTTTGATGACAATTTCACAGGAATCCACGTTGACGACTCAGAAATGTATGCTGAAATAATAGATTACCTTAAAACCATTGCACCCAAGAAGGTGTCAATTGTAAATCACTTTAAAGAGAAAGCTACACCTATTTTTGATCATTTTGGAGTCGAAAGACAAATCAAAACTGCCTTTGGGAGAACAGTCTCCATGAAGAAAGGTGCCTATTTGGTAATTGAACATACCGAAGCCCTACACGTAATTGATGTCAATAGTGGAAATCGCTCTAATAAAGCGAAAACACAAGAGCAAACTGCTCTTGATGTTAACCTTATTGCTGCTAGTGAAATCGCTAGACAATTGAGATTACGAGACATGGGTGGAATTATTGTGGTTGATTTCATCGACCTTAATTCAAATGAAAACCGAAAAAAATTATTTGATCATCTCCGAGAGGAAATGAGTAGGGACAGAACGAAACACAAAATTCTGCCTCCTTCACGATTTGGATTAATCCAAATCACACGTCAAAGGGTTCGCCCTGAGATGAATATCAAAACAAAAGAGCCTAACCCTAATAAGAATAATGAGGTGGAAGCTCCAATTGTTTTAATTGATAAAATCAACGCAGAGCTAGACAAAGTTGTCAAGCATAGTCAGCATAAAAACAAAAAGATTTATTTACATCTTCATCCTTTTATTGCTGCCTATATCACCAGCGGCTTTCGATCCATCCGAATGAGCTGGTATTTTAAACACAAAAAGTGGGTGCAAATTGTACCCCGTGATGCTTACCTGTATTTGGATTTTCGACTTTTAGATAAAAATCGAAAACTCCTTAGAACTAAATAGACTAAAACCGCCTTGTTTATACTTGGCGGTTTTTTTATGGTTATTTTTTCCCTGCAACAGGCTCATAAACAAACGTATCTCCTTCCTCAATTTCAACAGTAATTCTTTTGTCCTGATCAATTAGGTTAAAGTTGCTTTTAAACTTAGATTGGATTAATACTTTTTCTAATCGATTGTTGCTCCAATACAAATCGACGGTTAGACCTCCTCTTGCTTTTAATCCTTTGATATGACCTGTTTCCCATAGTGGAGGCAATGCTGGTAAAATCCTCAAAGTGTTTTCTTCATGTGACTGGAGTAGCATCTCTGTAATGCCAGCAGTATATCCGAAATTTCCATCAATCTGAAACGGAGGATGCATATCAAAAAGGTTATTACTTATCGATTTTTTAAACAACAATTGAATATGATCATGTGCCATTTGTCCGTTTAATAGTCTGGCGCTACAGTTGATTAGCCATGCCCTACTCCAACCAGTTCCTGCGCCTCCGTTTGCCAATCGATAATCCAATGTTTCTTTGACTGCATGGAATATTTTTGGGTTTTTATCAATCGAAACATCATTTCCAGGGTGGAATCCATACAAATGCGACATGTGCCGATGCCCAGGCTCTGTTTCAATATATTCTCGATCCCACTCAAGGATTCTACCCATTTTCCCTAAAACAAACCCCGGGCGCAACTGCCTCCTTTGTTTTTTTATCTTTTCTAAAAACGAACTTTCAAGTTGTAAAATCTCGCAGGTTTCAATATAATTTTCAAAAACTTCTGTAATCACTTGTTGATCCATGGCACTGCCCAGGCAACTCGCGACGGGAGTTCCCCGGTCGTTAATAAACATGTTTTCTGGTGAAGTAGATGGGGCAGAAATTAGAGTTCCATCTCTTGGGTCTTCAATGACCCAATCGCTGTAGAACTTTGCAACTTCATGCAATACAGGAAAAGTCCGGTCCTTTAAAAAGTTAATATCATTAGTAAATTTATAATGCTCCCAATAGTGCTGCATCATCCATCCGCCAGCGCCCATAGAAAGGCCCCACTGCGGCCGTGGACCTCTGAGCCAAGCATGCGCCCAAAGATCCGTAGCGTGAGGTAAAAACGACCCGCCACAGCCAAAATTTTCCTTAGCAGTGACTTTTCCGTTTTCAACGAGCCTGTCAATGTAGTCAAACAAGGGTTGATTGAGTTCTCCCAGATTGGTCACATCGGCCAACCAATAATTCATTTGAAGGTTGATGTTAAGATGATAATCCGCATTCCAAGGTGCATTAATATGCTCGTTCCATAGGCCTTGAAGGTTTGCTGGGTTGGTTCCTACTCTTGAAGAAGAGATAAGTAAGTACCTGCCGAATTTAAAAAGTAATGCCTCCAAGCCCAAATCGACAGCACCGTTTTTTATTCTCTCAATTCGCTGATCTGTTGGGAGTTCATCCATTGCATTATCGGTCAATTGAAAATCAAGTCGATTGTATAAATTTTGATAGTCTTTAAGGTGTTCTTTTTTAAGGTCATCAAAATCTTTTGTCCCTATTGATTCTAAGTCCAATTTATTTTGTTTTGAATATTCGTCAAAATAATAGGAGGAATTAGAAACGAGATAAAGCGTCGCTTTTTTAACATTTTTTAATTCTAAAAAATCTTTCCCACGAATCACTTCCCCTGATTCGTGATTGATTTTTAAACAGGTTTCAAATTCAACACCTTCTAAAAGTGGAAAAGGTGCTTTTTCAAAATGTCCTTCCCTTTGCGTGACTTCCCCTTTCATCAGCAAAAGATTTTGAGGAGTCGTAAAAGTATTTACTGTGGGGAAACCTTTGTCCATTGGTCTGCTGAGGGAGATGGACCCGTTGAGGCCTTCTTCTGACTCAGAAGTGAGTTCAATAACAATGACCTTGTGAGGATTTGACACAAAAACCTTCTCAGTGATTTTATTACCATTTGACTTATAGGAAATTGTAGAAACCGCGTTGCTTATATTAAGTTCTCGGCGGTAGTCCGTAATATTTTGATGGTCGAAATTCAAAGATAAATCTCCAAGAGTTTGATGAGAACGAACCACTTTTTTACGAGAAAATTTTTCTAAAAAAAGATTATCCGCTGCTTCGTTTTGTCCGTTAAACAATAAGGTTCTTATTTCATCTATGTCCTTTTTATTTCCCTCGGGCTCATTCCAATCCTCGCGATCTAATGGCCATAAGGAGTCATCGTTTAACTGGATTCTTTCGTTAGATGTATTTCCAAAAACCATCACACCAAGTTTTCCATTACCAAGTGGCAGCGCATCATTCCAGTCGTCGGCAGGTTGATCGTACCACAAGACATCGGGAGGTGTTTCATTTTTAATTGGAGATTGACAACTGATAAGAAGTGCCAAAGAAATCTTACCTAAAAAAAAGTAAAAATTTTTTTTCATCTTTTAAATTTTAAAGCTTTAATTTATCAAAATACAATAAAAAAACTCAATGAGTACGAATAGGAATTATTGTGAAAATCAAATCCTGTTAAAAAATAAACTTCTATTATCTTTACCTTAAGTTAGCTATGTCAGAATCAAAATCCTTTACCACCGAAGAGGCCAAGCGTAAAATTGAAAAATATTGCGCTTATCAAGACCGTTGCCACAAAGAAGTGAAGCAGAAACTTCGAGACATGGGGGTTTATACTAACGAAATTGAAATAATAATCAGTGGACTTATAGAGGATAATTATCTCAACGAAACTCGATTTTCGCAAAGCTATGCAAGAGGAAAATTTAGGATTAAGCGGTGGGGGAAAATCCGAATTAACAGTGCGCTTAGAATGAGAAATATATCTCCATGGAACATCAAGGAAGCCATGAAGGAGATTTCTGATGAAGACTATCAAAGCACCTGTAACTATTTGGCGAAAAAATATTGGAATGCCAATGCGAGTAAGTCCCCAATCATTCGCAAGAAAAAAGTTTGGGAAGCACTTCAATACCGAGGTTGGGAATCAGAAATGATTTATAAAACCCTTGCGCAACTTGAAAAATCTAAATGAATTTTCAGAAGGTATACCTAACCCCAAACAATCCATTCCCTTTGGGCATTGGGATCAAGTTTGTTTCGGAATAGACTTCATTTAAAATATTATTAAAGGAAACACTCAGCTCAAAAGGTTTGAGGTTCCACTGGGCGTTAAAATCCAAAACCCTATAGGAATTGCCTCCCGTTCTTTCTGCATATTTATAGACCAAAGCTGTGGTAATCTTCTCAAAAATAGTGGTGTTATAGGAAGTGATCCAGTGGTGTTTTAAAGCGTTGTTGATGACGTATTTAGAAAAATCAAAAGTGATGTCCCTCAAGCTGTTTTCAAGATAGGAATACCCAATTTTAATGCGATGCTTTATGGCTTTAAATTCAAAATTCGTTGAAAACTCAAAATCAATTCCTTTGGTGTCTAGCCTTTGAATGTTCTCTGCCTTCCAAAGTGCTGTCTCGGTTTTTTTGACATAATCAATTAAATTTGAAGATGATCGATCGAAATAAGCAACGGAGAAGGAATAGGAAGGTTTGGTCAAACGCATTCCGACTTCTTTAGAAAAAGCTTTTTCTGGAATTAAATCTGCGTTTCCTGTTGTCGTTCTGTCAGTGTAATAAAGGTCCGTAAAAGTCGGTACGCGATAAGTAAAACCTAAGTTAGAATATAGTTTAAAATTGGGACTAAAATTTAATCCCAAATCAATCCCAGGAAAAGCATTCCATTTAAAATCGGAATAATAATTGGCTGCAATTCCTTGGGTAATATCAATTATTTTATCCAGCAAATAAAAGCGGTGTTCTATAAATAAATTCACTAAGGTTCTCTTGCGTTCTCCAAGGTTATTACTGCTTATCGCTACGCGAGAAACATCAAAGCCCACACCTACATTGCCCAGGTCAGAAATGACACTGGTATCGAATGCCACTCCAACTTTATTGGTGATGTGAAGGTTGCGGTAGATTTCTGGTTTACCTCTTACGAATTCATACATGTCCTGTCCCCTTCTCCAATATATTTTGGGTTTAAAAATCCATTCTCCTTTATTGATTCGAGTCGACAATGCCAACAAACTCGCCTGTGTTTCTTCATATTGATCGATGGCATTAGGATTAGCATAAAAGCCATTCCCACCAAATTTTCTTGAAGAAAAAGAAGTGATTAAATCAAGGGGAGTTTTGTGCTTAAAAAAGGTTGATTTAACAAAAATATGATTCTGATCATAATCCGTGTTATACCTGTATCCATCGGAAGTGTTTTTGGAAGCAAAACCGATCACGCTGGTTTTTTCATTTGAACTTCCCAACATAATGTTACCGTTGGTTTGATCATAAGAACCGTGCTGAAGGACCAGAGAAAAACCTTTAGTAATATCCTTTTTGGTAATAATATTGATGGCCCCTGTAAAAGCATTTTGCCCAAACGTTCGCGCGGCAGGGCCTTTTACGATCTCGATGCGTTCAATGACTTCTGGAGGGGGAATAAAGTTTAGCGTATGATGCCCGGTTTGTGCATCCTCCATCTTAATTCCATCAATCAAAAGAAGTGTTTGATCGAAAGTTCCACCACGAATGTATAAATCAGCTTGAGCTGCTCCTACTCCCCTGCGGCGGATGTCTATCCCCGCAACTTGCTGAAGTAAGTCAACGACATTGGTAACCCCGCTTTGTTTAATTTGATCAGCGCTAATGATCTGTATGGAATGTGAATTTTGAGAGAGTGGAATTTCTAATCTTGAGGAAGAAATTACTACTTCAGTGAGTTTTTCTTCGGGTAGTAAGTCTTGTGAATCGTCTTGCGCAAACGAAATGGCAAAGCATGTCAGCAAGCACAACATCAATTGAAGATTTCTTTTCATAACCATAATAGGAGTTAAAGTAGTAAAAGAAAATTAGTCGGCAAGAAGAATCAATTTGTTATTCCTCATCTCAACAGTACCTGAAGTAATTGTAAATAAATTAACATCGGCTCCATCCTGAGTAAACTTGTCCTTAACAGCGTCTTCAATAGCTATAGCTCCAGTGATTCTTACTTTACCTGCTTTTAGGGTAGAAACAACAGGAGCGTGATTATTTAACATCTGAAAATCTCCGGAAGTTCCCGGTACGATAACGGAATCAACTTCACCACTAAAAAGTGTTGCTTCTGGGGAAACGATTTCTAAATACATGCTATACTTCTTCTAACAATTTCTGACCTGCTTCGATTGCTTCTTCTATAGTTCCTTTCAAGTTAAAGGCAGCTTCAGGAAGGTGATCTAATTCGCCATCCATAATCATATTAAAACCTTTGATGGTTTCTTTAATATCTACCAATACTCCTGGGATTCCCGTAAACTGCTCTGCTACATGGAAAGGCTGAGACAAGAATCGTTGTACACGTCTTGCCCTGTATACGGCTTGCTTATCTTCCTCAGAAAGCTCTTCCATTCCCAAAATAGCAATGATGTCTTGTAGTTCTTTATATCGTTGTAACAACTCTTTAACCCTTTGTGCACAATCGTAGTGTTCGTCTCCTAAAATATCTGCAGAAAGAATTCTAGAAGTAGAATCCAAAGGATCTACGGCTGGGTAAATTCCTAATTCTGCAATTTTACGAGAAAGTACTGTTGTAGCATCCAAGTGAGCAAATGTTGTAGCTGGTGCAGGATCTGTTAAATCATCCGCAGGAACATATACTGCCTGAACGGAAGTAATTGATCCTCTTTTTGTTGAAGTAATTCTTTCTTGCATTGCACCCATCTCAGTTGCCAATGTCGGTTGGTAACCTACCGCTGATGGCATACGTCCTAGAAGGGCTGACACCTCTGAACCTGCTTGAGTAAATCGGAAAATGTTATCTACAAAGAAAAGTACGTCCTTCCCTTGTCCATCTCCTGCTCCATCTCTAAAATATTCTGCAATGGTCAATCCAGAAAGCGCAACTCGAGCACGTGCTCCAGGAGGCTCATTCATCTGACCAAAAACAAAAGTTGCTTTTGATTCGAGCATGGCGGTTTTGTCTACCTTGCTCAAGTCCCATCCGCCTTCTTCCATTGAATGAAGAAAGTCGTCTCCGTATTTTATAATTCCTGACTCTAACATCTCGCGCAATAAGTCATTTCCCTCTCTTGTTCTTTCTCCAACTCCAGCAAAAACTGAAAGTCCTCCGTGACCCTTGGCGATGTTATTAATTAATTCTTGTATCAAAACTGTTTTTCCAACACCGGCTCCTCCAAATAATCCTATTTTTCCTCCTTTGGCATAAGGCTCGATCAAATCGATTACCTTAATTCCTGTAAACAAAACTTCAGTAGAAGTTGATAGTTCGTCAAATGCAGGGGCTTCTCTGTGAATCGACATTCCATCTTTACCCTCTTTGGGTAGACTTCCCAAACCGTCGATTGGATCTCCAATTACATTAAACAAACGGCCATAAACCTCTTCTCCGATAGGCATTTGAATTGGATTTCCTGTACCTATAACCTCAGTTCCACGACTCAATCCATCTGTGGAATCCATCGATACAGTTCTTACCGTATTCTCACCAATGTGAGACTGGACTTCTAATATCAAAGAAGATCCATCCTCTTTTTTAATTACCAATGAATCATAGATCATTGGAAG
>CASIAE010000003.1 GCA_949372605.1 uncultured Flavobacteriaceae bacterium | reverse complement strand
TGTCAATAGATGAATTTGAGTTTCTACCTTCTCTCATGGCTTTGCATAAGTTAAATGAAAAACAAAACTTGAGACTTTCACTGAGCAAGACTTATACATTACCCCAAACCAAAGAACGCGCCCCCTTCCAGTTTGAAGAGGTTACGCAAGTTTATATTGGAAACCCTACGTTATATGCGTCAACCGATTATAATGTTGATTTAAAATGGGAATTTTTTCCTTCAAATAGCGAATTGATCTCTTTTGGTCTTTTCGGGAAAATAATCAAAAACCCTATCAATTCTGCGGCAATAAACTCTGCTTCAAATGATATAAGCTATGTCAATTCTGGAAATCAAGCGGTTGCTTTTGGTCTTGAAATAGAGGCAAAGAAAATTCTTTTTAGAACACAACGGGAAACGGAAGAGGAGCTGCTTGACAAGATGCTTAGTGTCGCTGTAAATTTTTCTTACCTGAACAGTGAGCAAGACCTTGATGCAAGCAAGGTCTTGACCGAAACAGCAGCTGCCGGTTACCCTTTAAGTGTTGATTTTTCTGAGACAACTGACAGGCTCTCTGGCGCTTCGGATATACTTTTCAACT
Source organism: uncultured Flavobacteriaceae bacterium (assembly GCA_949372605.1). Classification (GTDB taxonomy): domain Bacteria; phylum Bacteroidota; class Bacteroidia; order Flavobacteriales; family Flavobacteriaceae; genus UBA8316. The sequence goes on along the minus strand of CASIAE010000003.1, from coordinate 19,225 downwards.
TTGACGCTACTTATCTTTATGAGTTTACTAAAGATAAAAACATTCAAGGGAGTTTGTTGTTTAATTACTTTTCCGACCAAATTTCAGCTTTTGGTACGGAGGGAAAAGGGAACTTTGTTGACAAAGGGTTTGCTACACTAAATATTGTTCTAAAATCTAAAATTGGGAAAGGATTTGGTATGAGTCTATCAGCCAGAAACTTGCTTGATCCCAGTATTGAAAGGGTTCAGGAAGTTCAAGAAGTTACACTTTTATCCTACAAGAAAGGGATAATAGTAAGTGCGGGACTAAATTATACTTTCTGAAATGAAACTTAAACGATATAACATTTAATTAACCATAAAGTTTTAAAATCATCACGTTAGCATAATGTTTAATTAACTTTTTAACCGTGAATACTGCTTTAATTTGTTAAAAAATAAAATTTAACACATGAAAAATTATTTTTACCTATTATTACTTCTGATCTCAGCATCATGTACCTCAGACGATGATGCTGTAACTTTAGATTCTGACTTAACAACCAACGCCACCTGTTCCGATGGGATTAAGAATGGCGACGAGATTGATGTGGATTGTGGAGGTTCTTGTTCGGCATGTGTGACTTCACTGTCTGGAACCTTATCAACGGACACACAGTTGTCAAAAGCGAATTCTTATGAATTAACAGGAGCTTACATTGTTCCTGATGGAATAACTTTGACAATTGACGCAGGTGTTGTGATCAAAGCAACTGGAGGGACAAGCGCTTATATTGCTGTTGCTCAAGGCGGAAAAATAAACATCAATGGAACGGTAACTAGTCCGGTGGTTATGACTTCAGGCGCTGCGAGCCCAGCGGCAAGCGATTGGGGCGGATTGGTGATTTGTGGAAAAGCACCCACCAATGTTGGAGCAACGGCTACTTCTGAAGTTGGAGAGCTTACTTACGGTGGATCTGATGAAAATGACAGTTCGGGATCAATTCAATATCTAAGAGTTGAATATTCTGGCGCCGCTTACAATTCTGAAAAAGAGTTTAATGGTATTTCCTTATTTGGTGTTGGCGCAGGAACAACTTTTAAGTATGTTCAATCTTATGAAGGTGGCGATGACGGTATCGAGTTTTTTGGAGGAACTGTAAACGGAACCTACCTTGTTTCTGTAAATAGTCAAGATGATTCTATCGATTTTGCAGATGGCTGGAACGGCTCGGGAAGTTACTGGTACATTTCGGGAGGTGCTAAAGCGGGCATAGAAGGCTCTAATAACAGCGCTAATGGAGATGCAACTCCAGTTACTACAACAACCTTAAGTAATATCACAGTAGTGGGCCCTGTGAGCGAAGGAGCACTCTATTTCAAAGAAGGTGGAGGTCAATTTACAATCGACAATTTTTATGCAAGTAACGTTGCACTTGGTGTTAAAGTAAAAGCTAATGATGTTGAATCAAACACCAGATTGGCTGCAGGAGAGTTAAGCATTTCTAAATTTCAATTCGCCGATGTAGCTTCAGGAGATTTAGTAAAAACAGACTATGTAGGCGATGCTTCATGGTTAGGTGAAGGCGCTACAAGTGGCGCTGGAAAAGGAGCCGCCGCTCCAAGCTGGACTGCTGGATGGACTGTAGGTTTGGATGGAGCCGCTGCTTCAACCAAAGCCAACCTAGAAGGTGAAATTGACACCGAAGTAACACTCGATTCATCAACAGAATATTTATTAACCTCTTCATTTATTATAAAAGATGGAGGTACACTTAACATTCCTGCTGGTACATTGATCAAAGCAATTGGTGGTACAAGCTCATACATTGCAGTAGCACAAGGTGGAAAAATAAATATAAACGGAACAGCTACTAGTCCAGTCGTCATGACTTCTGGATTTGATTCTCCGGCTGCTAGTGATTGGGGTGGTTTGGTAATCTGTGGAAAAGCACCCACCAATGTTGGAGCAACGGCTACTTCTGAAGTTGGAGACTTAACTTACGGTGGGACGATTTCAGATGATAACTCGGGATCGATTCAATATTTAAGAGTTGAATATTCAGGTGCAGCTTATAATTCTGAAAAAGAATTTAACGGTATTTCTTTATTCGGAGTAGGATCAGGGACAACATTCGAGTATGTTCAATCCTACGAAGGAGGAGATGATGGAATTGAATTTTTTGGTGGAACGGTTGTGGGAAACTATTTAATCTCAAAGGGAAGTCAAGACGATTCAATTGATTTTGCTGACGGATGGACTGGATCAGGGAGTTACTGGTATATTTCTGGTGGCGCAAAAGCTGGTATAGAAGGTTCTAATAACGGGTCTGATGGAAATGCAACTCCGGTCTCGACTGTAACACTTTCTAATATCTCTGTTGTAGGTCCGGTAACTGAGGGAGCGCTTTATTTCAAAGAAGGTGGTGGAAATTTTACAATCAACAACTTTTTCGTAAGCGCCCTTGAAGACGAGGTAATCAAAGTAAAGAGCACAGATCCGGACGCACAGGCAAGGTTGACAAATGGCGATTTGAAAATAACAAATTTGACTGGTGCTACTGATATGGCTTCCCTGTCACCTGATTTTGATTTCACGAGCTATGCGAATATTACGCAAACTACAACGGCAACGGGGGCAGGAAACGGAGCAACCATGCCTGATTGGTCAGTGGGATGGGCCAAATAAAGGTGGATAAGTTGTCAAAAGCTTAACCTTAAGGACACATTTAATTCATTATTTAGTAACATATTTATGTTTAATCTATCAATTGAATGTTTAAAATTTTAATAAAAACTGTTTCTTATATCATTATTTTAATGCCAATTATTGTTGAAGCTCAGCAAGTAACAGCTCCTAAATTCGGGAAAGGATTATTAAATATATCCGGAGTAGACAGTACTTGGAGTATGAATTTATCCGCAAGATTTCAGTATTTAACTTCTACGACATGGCTTGAGGATAATGATTCTTATGGTGGACCTGAATCAAATTCATTGATTAGAAGATCTCGTTTTAAATTTAAAGGATTTGCTTATCACCCAAACCTTACCTACAAGATTGAATTAGCCCTTTCAAATAGAGATATTTCAGGGGGTTCAAGCTATACCTCAGACGCTCCAAGGATTATATTAGATGCGATTGTTAAATGGAAATTTAATGACAATTGGAGCATACAATTTGGACAAGGTAAACTTCCTGGAAATTTAGAAAGACTTATTTCTTCCTCTAAACTCGCTTTAGTTGACAGATCATTGTTAAACAGTAAGTTTACTATTGATAGAGATTATGGGTTGCAACTTAACCACCAATTCATTATCAATAAAAAAATTATTGTTAGAGAAAATTTTGCAATATCTCAGGGAGATGGAAGAAATGTTTCTAAAAATACTGGTGGCCATCAATATACCGGTAGATTAGATATACTTCCATTTGGAAGCTTTACAAACAATAGCGAATATGAAGGTGATGATCTAAATAGAGAGGAGTCTCCTAAGTTACTTGTTGGTTTTTCCTATGATTACAATAATAATGCTGTTAAAACGAGGAGCAATATGGGTTCTTACATGAAAACAGATTATGGACTTTTTGAAACAGACATTACTACATTGTTTATAAACTCTCATTTTAAATACAAAGGATTCTCATTTATGGGTGAATATGCCGATAGAAATGCGGAGGATGAATTTGCTAAAAATAGTGACAACAGTTTGACTGGAGACATTGTAAATGTAGGTTCTGCGATTAGTCTGCAAGCAGGATATGTTTTGCCATCAAATATTGCATTTACAGGAAGATTTACTAATGTACATTTTGATAAGCTTGTAACCTCTAACAATGACATTAAACAATATACTTTAGGGGCTTCTAAATATTTCAACAATCATAATTTAAAAATTCAATCAGATATTTCATTTGAAAACTCAAAATTTTCAAATGATAAAATTTTCTACCGTTTACAATTTGAATTTCATTTCTAAAAACATATATAATGGAAAACTCATACTTGATATTAGTAATTATTCTAGCAATTTTGGCTTGTGGTGATTTAATAGTGGGGGTCAGTAATGACGCAGTAAATTTTTTAAGTTCAGCAGTAGGTTCTAAAGCCATTTCATTTAGGACTATAATGATTTTAGCAGGCTCAGGAGTTGCTCTTGGGGCACTGTTTTCAAGTGGTTTAATGGAGGTAGCAAGGAAAGGAATTTTCAACCCTGGCGAGTTTTATTTTGATGAAATCATGTTAATTTTTACTGCAGTAATGTTAACGGACATTTTATTATTAGATTTTTTTAATTCAATAGGGATGCCTACGTCAACTACGGTATCAATAGTATTTGAATTATTAGGAGCTGCTGTTTTTATATCACTTATAAAAATTAGCTCTACTTCAGGAGATTTTTATGACTTAGTAAATTATATAAATACAAGTAAAGCACTGCAAATAGTGTCAGGTATCGTTTTGTCTGTTGTAGTTGCGCTCACTATTGGAGCGATGGTTCAATGGCTCTCAAGATTGTTTTTAACGTATGAATTTGAGAAAAAGGCAAGCTGGGTTAGTGCACTTTTTGCTGGAATTGCTTTGTCAGCGATCACCTATTTTATTTTGATGAAAGGGATTAAGGGAACTCCTTATGCTGACTTAAAACTTGATATTATTGGTGGGGTAAAAATAAAAGATTTCATTGAGCTTGAAGTTTTAAAAGTAACCATCATTAATTTTATTTTTTGGCTTGGTTTCTCTTATTCGTTAATTTATTTTTTAAAAGTTAATATCTATAAATTAATTATTGGTGTAGGAACTTTCGCACTTGCTCTAGCATTTGCAGGAAATGACCTTGTTAATTTCATAGGGGTTCCCATCGCTGCATATCAGGCATATGAACTATGGGTTTCTTCCGGATCGGTTGCATCTGAATTTAGCATGGGGATGTTGTCTTCAAAGGTACCTACTCCCACAGTTTTATTAGTACTTTCAGGATTTATCATGGTACTTACTTTATGGCTTTCGACCAAATCTAGAAAAGTTCTGAAAACCAGTTTAGATTTGTCTAATCAAGGAAATGTCAAAGAGAGATTTCAGCCCTCGTTATTTTCTAAATTAATCGTAAAGTTTTTTCAATCAATATCTGATGCATTGACTAGTCTTTTACCAAAAAAAACACGGAAAAGAATAGAATTGCAGTTTATAGAGTCAAGTAATCAGAATAAGAGTTTTAACAATTCTAATGCGCCTTCTTTTGACATGTTGAGGGCTTCAGTAAATTTAACAGTTGCAGCAATTTTAATCTCGATTGCAACTTCCTATAAACTACCGCTTTCTACTACCTATGTCACTTTCATGGTTGCAATGGGAACTTCACTTGCTGACAAAGCATGGGGAAGAGATAGTGCGGTTTATCGAGTTTCTGGAGTAATAAATGTTATTATGGGTTGGTTTTTAACCGCTATTACTGCATTCTTTGTTTCGGGTATAATCGCCTTATTAATTCATGTAGGTGGTATTCAAGCAATTTCTATTATTTTGTTTATCATCCTTTTAATTATCGGGAAAAATTTTATAAAACATAGAAATGAAGAAACTGAAGTAGATAAGGACAAGATCCTTAAAGCAGAAAGTAATTCCATGATAGGTGTTATGGATGAAAGCTCAGGAAATATCATTAAGTTCTTTAAACGAGTAGATGTGATTTATAGCATTTTATTGGAAGGCTTGTCCAAAAATGATTTAAAAATGCTTAAAAAAGGAAAAAAGAACATCAAAAGACTCGAAAGTGAAGTAGAGGATTTGCGTGAAAACATGTTCTACTTTATTAAAAATCTAGATGAGCAAAGCTTTTCTGCGAGTAACTTTTATATTGTTTTATTAAGTCATATCGAGGATTTAGCGAGTGATCTTAGTTATATAATTTCAAAAAGTTACAAACACATTGACAATGATCACCTAAAGCTTAAATTATCTCAAATAAGAGATTTGAAAGAAATTCACGATTTCACCAAATCTATTTTTAAAAATTCAATGGAAACTTTTGATAATAATTCCATTTTAGATATTGAATTAATTTTAAATAGAAAAGATGAACTTAAAGCTAAGATTCAAGAGAAAATAAATTCACAAATAGAACTTACGAGAAATGTTGAGACAAGTCCAAAAAATACAACTTTATATTTTAATATACTTTTAAAGTCTAAGGATATATATAAAATCAAGATCAGTTTAATAGAGGAGTTCTATAATTCTTACAAAAAAATAAATAATTTGTAGTCCAACAGCTTATCTGTTAGGACGATTTGTATACAATGCTTTACTTGAACTTTGTGTCTGAGAGTCAAAGGTTTAGTCAAGTCTAATAAATGAATTTCAAGAGGTTGCTTATAAAGTAAAAGCTACTTTATAAGTTGTTATTGGCTAACAAGTTTTTGTTCTCCCAATTTACAGTATCAATAACGACATTATCTTCAAAGTCAACTTCAGTTAGGTCGGCATTGCTCCAAAAAAACCATTTTCCATTTTTCTTACCCATGTTGTAGGTGCCTAATGCAAGTTTGTTTCCGTCCATGTCGAAACTAGCCCATTCTCCGTGCAGCTTATTGTCTTTAAGATATCCAGTTTGAGCAATTGATCCGTCTTCATGATAGGAGATAACTTTCACAAGATTATTCCCTGAATTAACAAATTCAGTTTTTATGTTTCCCTGAGCATTTACCGAGAGAGATAGCGCGAAGATTAATATACAAAGACTTTTCATTTCAAATGTTTTACCTGATTTTCTAATAAATTTAACAATTAATTTACATTAAACCAGTATTTGCATAACATTAAGTTAACATTAAAGAGTTAAGTATTTGTTTTTAAGCATATTATAAAATAAAAAAATCCTTTTCTAGTTAAGAAAAAGATTTGAAAGTAAATACTTTTTAAAATTTTAAGAACCACACATCAAACAATCGTCGTCTTCATTGGACTTTGACTGCTCGAGCATTTGCTTTAGTTCTTGAGGTGTTAGCGGTTCGACAGCCATTGCCTGTGGCTGAGCAGGAGCAGGAGATACTGCTGCTGTAACCGTTGCTGCAGTTGCAGTGACCGCTGCAGGAGCAGGTTCACTTACTTTTGTTTTTGCTACATTCAAAGTAAACTTAATTGCATCAACTGCCGACTTAGTTCTCAGATAATACATTCCTGTTTTTAATCCAGATTTCCATGCATAGAAGTGCATAGAAGTAAGTTTTGCCATAGTTGCTCCCTCCATAAAGAGGTTTAAAGATTGAGACTGATCAATAAAATATCCTCTGTGACGAGACATGTCGATAATATCTTTCATGCTCATTTCCCATACAGTTTTATAAAGCTCCTTGATGTCACTAGGGATTCCCTCAATGTTTTGAATCGATCCATTGGCTTGCATCAATTCTTGTTTCATATCCTCGTCCCACAATCCTAAATTAACCAGGTCTTCCAGAAGGTGTTTGTTAACAACAATAAACTCTCCTGAAAGTACTCTTCGGGTGTATATGTTGGAAGTATAAGGTTCGAAACATTCGTTGTTTCCTAAAATCTGTGAAGTTGAAGCTGTTGGCATCGGTGCAACAAGTAAAGAGTTACGAACTCCATGTTTTTTTACCTCAGCTTTTAATGCTTTCCAATCCCATCTTCCGCTAAGTTCGTCGTCTTTCACGCCCCACATATTGTGTTGGAACTCTCCTTTTGACATTGGAGAACCTTTGTAAGTTTTATAAGGACCATCTTTTTTTGCTTCTTCTGCCGATGCCGTAACTGCAGCAAAATATAGGGTTTCGAAAATTTCTTGGTTCAGCTTTTTGGCCTCTTCACTTGTAAAAGGAAGTCTTAATTTTATAAAAGCATCCGCCAAACCTTGAACACCGAGCCCTATAGGTCTGTGTCTAAAGTTTGAGTTTTCAGCTTCTATAACAGGGTAATAGTTCCGGTCTATAACCCTATTAAGGTTTTTAGTTACTGTTTTGGTTACCCTAAATAATTCTTCGTGATCAAAGGCATCATCTTTTATAAACATCGGTAACGCAATTGAAGCCAAGTTACAAACGGCAACTTCGTCTTCAGAGGTGTACTCCATTATTTCAGTACAAAGGTTTGAGGAACGAATGGTACCTAGATTTTTTTGATTCGATTTTCTATTCGCAGAATCTTTGTAAAGCATGTAAGGTGTGCCTGTCTCTATTTGAGATTCTAGAATCTTATCCCATAACTCTCTTGCTTTAATAGTTTTTCTTCCTTTTCCTTCACGCTCGTATTTCGTGTACAGTTTCTCGAATTCCTCACCATGACAGCTATAAAGTCCTGGACATTCGTTCGGGCACATTAGTGTCCATGTGGTGTTTTCTTCAACACGCTTCATGAAAAGATCAGAAAGCCACATCGCATAGAAAAGATCTCTGGCTCGCATTTCTTCTTTACCATGATTTTTTTTCAATTCCAAAAAGGCAAAGATATCTGCATGCCATGGTTCAACATAAATGGCAAACGAGCCTTTTCTTTTTCCACCACCTTGATCAACATAACGGGCTGTGTCGTTAAAAACTCTAAGCATCGGTACAATCCCATTTGAAGTTCCGTTGGTGCCAGAAATATAAGAGCCAGTGGCACGTACGTTATGAATAGAAAGGCCAATACCACCTGCAGATTGAGAAATCTTGGCAGTTTGCTTTAATGTGTCATAAATTCCATCAATGCTGTCGTCTTTCATTGACAGTAAGAAGCAAGATGACATTTGTGGTTTTGGAGTACCGGAGTTGAAAAGGGTGGGAGTCGCATGCGTGAAAAAACGCTTTGACATCAATTCATAAGTTTCAAATGCCGATTCCAAATCATTCATGTGAATTCCGATAGAAACCCGCATTAGCATGTGTTGTGGACGCTCGACGATTTGCCCATTGAGCTTAAGCAAATAAGATCTTTCTAGTGTTTTAAATCCAAAGAAATCATATCCAAAATCTCTGTTGTAAATGATGCTAGAATCAATTTTTTCTGCATTTTCAGAAATAATTTTATAAACTTCATCTGATAGTAAGGGTGCTTTTTTACCTGTTCTTGGGTTGACATATTCATAGAGATCTTTCATCGTAGATGAAAAAGATTTCTTTGTGTTTTTGTGTAAATTCGAAACGGAGATTCTGGCTGCCAATTGCGCATAATCTGGATGAGATGTGGTCATTGTCGCTGCTATTTCGGCGGCAAGAGTATCTAGCTCGGTGGTGGTAACACCGTCATAAAGCCCCTCGATAACACGCATTGCAACTCTTACTGGATCAACTAAGGGATTTAAACCATAATTAAGTTTTCGAATACGTGCTGTAATCTTATCAAACATTATGGGTTCAGTGTGGCCGTCTCTCTTTACTACAAACATATCTTATTTTTAAAACTTTAATTAGTCGACCTCTTAGCTACTCTGAGGGAGATCTTTAAACAATTACTGATAATTGGGGCATTAGATTTAGGGGCTAGAAATCTGCGTCAGTCGTAAATTGGGGGTTTTCTGCTTCGTTATTTAAAACGCCAGCTTTCTGGTATTCAGAAACGCGTTTTTCGAAAAAATTAGTTTTCCCCTGAAGCGAGATCATATCCATAAAATCAAAAGGATTTGTAACGTTGTGTTTTTTCTCGCAACCCAATTGAAGAAGCAGACGGTCTGTTACAAATTCTAAGTATTGAGTCATCAGTTTGGCATTCATACCAATTAAACTTGCTGGCAACGACTCGGTAATAAATTCACGCTCTATTCTTAATGCATCCAAAAGGATTTCTTCGATACGTTCCTTGGGAACTTTGTTAACCAAGTGTTCGTTGTGAAGGTGAACTGCAAAATCACAGTGCACTCCTTCATCTCGAGAAATTAACTCATTTGAAAAAGTTAAGCCTGGCATTAGGCCTCTTTTTTTCAACCAATAAATTGAGCAAAATGCACCAGAGAAAAAGATGCCTTCTACCGCGGCAAATGCAATCAGTCTTTCTGCAAACGAATCCGAATCAATCCATTTAAGAGCCCAATCCGCTTTCTTTTTAATTGCAGGAAAAACCTCAATGGCTCTAAATAAATTATTTTTCTCTTCCTCATCTTTAACGTAAGTGTCAATTAAAAGAGAATAGGTCTCGGAATGAATATTCTCCATCATAATTTGAAAACCATAGAAAAATTTAGCTTCCGAATATTGTACTTCGTTGACAAAGTTCTCAGCAAGGTTTTCGTTGACAATTCCATCAGAAGCAGCGAAAAAAGCTAAAATATGCTTAATAAAATATTTTTCATCTTCATTTAACTTACTGTTCCAATCCGTTAAATCTTGATGTAAGTCAATCTCTTCTGCTGTCCAAAAACTAGCCTCCATTTTCTTGTACCATTCCCAAATATCATGGTGTTGAATAGGGAATATTACAAATCTGTTTTCATTCTTCTGGAGGATAGGTTCGAGTGTAGCCATTTTTATTTTCTGTATTATTTTATGATTAACTTAATTTTATTACAACAAAGATTCTAAAATGTTATCTAAAAAGAAAGACATACTTTTCCACAAACAAGGTAAGTTTTTAACAAAATGCACTTTTTTTTCAAAAAACGCATTAAAATCTATTTTATTAATTAATTAAAAACCAGTACTTTAAGATTAAAAAACCCCTGAACACCCTATTCAGCCTATAAAACTCATTTTTTTAAACCTTTTGCAGTTTCTTCTAATTCTTGATACCATTTTTTCCCAAATTTTCTAATTAAGGCTTCCTTGGCAAATTGGTAAACCGGAACCTTCAGAGAAGCTCCCAATTCACAAGCGGAACTACAGATATGCCATTGATGATAATTCACAGCGCTGAACTCAGAATAGGATCTTACCCTAACGGGATATAAATGACATGAAATGGGTTTTTTCCAATTAATTTTTCCTGCCTTATATGCGTTTTCAATACCACATTGTGTCCCTCCATTTGAGGTAAAAACTACATAGGCACATTCTTTGTCATTCACCAGAGGAGTTTCCCAATCACCGTCACCCCCTTTTACGAACTTTCCATTTTTTTCAATCGACTTTTTCCCTGCTTCATTTAAGAAAGGAGCTATTGCATCGTAATCCTTTTCAAGCAGTTTTGTCTCGGTGGTTTCAACAGGTGCTCCTGCTTCTCCCTCTACACAACAGGCTCCTTTGCATGCACTTAAATTACATACAAAATCCTCTGTTATTATTTCTTCCGAAACAATTGTTTTTTCTATTTGAAACATAAATTGATAAAAAATTAAATAAAAAAGTTCTTCTCAAATTTAAAATAATTTATTGCTACAAATAATTTTAAACTGAATTACATTTGTAAAAAATTAACCGAATGTTTATACTCAAAGAAATTCTTACTGCAAGCATGGTTTTGTTTGCTGTAATTGATATCGTAGGGAGTATTCCTATAATTATAAGTTTAAGAGAAAAAGCAGGACACATTCAGTCGGAAAAGGCCTCAATTGTGTCAGCCCTGATAATGATTGCTTTTTTGTTTATTGGCGAACAGATTTTGTCACTTATTGGTCTTGATGTAAATTCATTTTCTGTTGCTGGATCTCTCATTATTTTATTTATGGCGCTAGAGATGATCTTAGGCATTACACTATTCAAAGAAGATCCACCTGAAGTTGCCTCAGTTGTTCCATTGGCTTTTCCAATCATTGCTGGAGCTGGAACGATGACCTCATTATTGTCACTTCGTGCGGAATATGAAATGATTAATATTATCGTTGCCATTGTTATCAATATTTTGATTGTTTATATAATTTTAAAGACATCAGGGAGACTACAAAAGATATTGGGCAAAACCGGAATCAGTATTATTCGAAAAGTATTTGGGATTATTTTGCTTGCAATTGCAGTAAAACTTTTCGCCACAAATGTTGGAAAAATCGTTGGTTATTAATTCTTATAAATTTAGTTATATGAAAATATTATTACAAATATTTATGGTTGTCGCCTTAATTATGGCAGGCTTCAATTTATTTCAAATCGATTGGGAAATCCCTTTTGATGGGAAAAGCATGGTCGCCGTGATTGGTGTAGTCGCTTCTTTGAGCGCATTTCTACTTTTATTGATTTTAAGAATTTCAAAAAAAATATCAGAGAAAATCAAAAATCAATAGCAAGTTCCATACTATCTAGAGACTGAATTGCCTGTTTTATGAACTCATCATTTTGGTTGTTGATCCTGTTATAGGCATTTTCACCCAAAAGTTGAAATCCAATATAGGCTTTAATGGAGCTGATTGCAATACTTTTATCGGCATTATTGAGTTGCATTCCGTTTTTTTCTAGGTGTTCTTTAAGCCCTTTGTACCATTCCAATTCATCAATAATTTGTCCATTGAGAAGGTCGTCTTCACTCAGTTTTTTATATTTCCCCCGATCCTCATCTAATCTATTAAACACAAAGTTGTTTACCAAACTTGACTTTAACACATAGGTATTCCATTGTTCTTCTTCTGACTTATTATTTGGAATATAAACATCAGGAATGATTCCACCACCGCCATAGACAGTTCTCCCTTTAGGTGTCTTAAATGCAAGGCTGTCAGCAATAGGGATTTTTTTTTCGTCCGCCATTTCACCATTTTCAAACCGCTGGCTTAAACCGCCATAATAAGTCTCATGGTTACTGCCGTAAGGCTTCTGAATTGATCTTCCAGTAGGGGTGAAGTAGCGCGCTGTGGTCAGCCTGATTGCATCTCCGCCTCCGAGTGGCATTTGTTGTTGCACCAATCCTTTTCCAAAAGTTCTCCTTCCAATCACCCATCCTCTGTCATTGTCCTGAACTGCACCAGCAACAATTTCACTTGCTGAAGCTGACTGACCGTTGGTTAAAATGACCAACCCCCCTTCCCTAAAAATGCCCGACCCTGTGGCAAACGATCGCTCTTTTTTTCCTTTGTTGGTTTGGGTCATGACGATGGTCTGATCTTTGTCTAAAAAGGTGTCAGAGATTTCTCTTGCCGCCGAAAGATAACCTCCAGGGTTATCTCTTAAATCCAAAATCATTTTTTTCATCCCACCCGCCAGTAAGCTTTTTGTAGCGGACTCAAATTCTTCATAGGTCGTTTGAGAAAATCGATTGATTTTTATGTAGCCAACATTATTTGCTAACATATAATAAGACTCAACGCTTCTAAGTGGAACTTTGCCTCTTTTGAGGTCGATGTTTAAGGTTTTATTTTTTGACTTTCGAAAAATTGTCAATGTTACTTGAGTGTCTGAGGGACCTTTCAGTGTTTTTATGATACGCTCGGAAGCATAGTTTTTTTGATATAAGGTGTCATTGTCTGCAATTAAAATTTTATCTCCAGCAAGGATCCCTGCCGCTTCACTGGGTCCCCCTTCAAGTACTCTTAAAATTGAAACAGTATCTCTAATCATAAAGAAGCTCACCCCAATTCCTTCAAAATTACCTTGCATGTTTTCGGCAATAGATTGTCTTTGAGAAGCAGGAATATATACAGAATGCGGATCTAATTTATTAACAATATCTTCGATGACTTTACCAACCAAACTATCGGTGTTTACCTCGTCAACATAATCATTAGAAATATATTCAAGTAGTCGATCTAAACGCTCAGTATTGAGAGATCTGGAAGGATTGAATTGGCTAGGAATCTCTTTGCTCCCAACTAAATATCCGATGCCAATTGACAACAGTACAATGGCGAATAGGTAAAGGTCGTTTTTTTTCATATTCATTTTGTCGAGGCAATAGGTTTACTCATTCAAAAGGAAGGTGGGTAAGAATTACCCCCGCCTTATCTAAAAATGCTAACCCTGAAGTGTCTTTGTATGATTTGGCATAGACCACTCTTTTTATTCCTGACTGGTGGATTAACTTACTACATTCTTTACAGGGAGAGAGAGTGATATATAATGTTGCGCCAATACAAGACTGGGTGGAGGCAGCGACTTTTAAAATGGCATTGGCTTCTGCATGAAGAACATACCATTTAGTGAAGTGTTCTTCATCTTCACAAACATTTTCAAAACCTGTGGGAGTTCCGTTATATCCATCCGAAATTATCATGCGATCTTTTACAATCAATGCCCCTACTTTTTTTCTTTGACAGTGAGAAAGCTCTCCCCAAGTATTCGCCATTTTTAAATAGGCAGAGTCGTATTTTTTTTGTTTTTCTAAAGGCATTTTGACGAATATAAAGATTTTTTAAATGAAAGTTGAAAAATAATTTAAAATGGGATATTACTTAATGTCATTTTAATGGCTTCTGACAATACCATCGCTGCGATGATCCACTGCCATTTTTGTGAATTAAACTTTAGAACTTTAAGAACGATAAAATTAATTGCAATCATTATGATTACGATCATTAATTGTGCAAACTCAACCCCAAGCGCAAACTCTAATAGTGCGAATATTGCATCACCATCAAAGACGATCTGGGAAAAATATTTAGCAAAACCAAGTCCGTGGATGACTCCAAAAAACAAAGTAATTCCGTTGAATTTCCATCCAGTCGAGAAGGAGTGTTTTTTATTAAAAAGAATGGACAAACAAGTCAATCCGATTGTAATTGTAATTAAAAACTCTACCCAACTCTCTTCAGCTTTAATCCAATCGAAATAAGATCCAATCAATGAAACAGAGTGTCCAAGCGTAAACAAACTCACCCAAAGAAGTAGTTTTTTCCAATCCCTGAACTGAAAAGGTAAACTCAAAGCAATTAGGAAATAAAAGTGATCCAAACCATTCCAGTCTGTAACATGATTAAAACCCAGATTTAGATAAAACCAAAAAGTATCCATTATTGTTTTTTATTTACGCTTTTTCATGATTATTTCATAAGCTTTCCGAACCGCTCTAAATTTCTCTTCTGCTCCCTTTACCATCGCTGGATCACTACTTCTCAGTTTGTCTGGATGGTATTTTTTGACCATTTTTCTATAAGCACTTTTCACCTCATCCACTGTGGCAGTTGGTTGAACTTCCAGAATTTTATAAGCATTGTCCGCGTTTTTAATGAACATTGCTTTAATACTTTCCACATCTAGTTGACGCAGCTTTAGGGAGGCAGCGATTTGAGATAATTTATACAATTCGGAACTAGAAATGCTTCCATCAGCATTGGCAATTCCGAACAAGAAATGAAGAATCTGAAGTCGGGTTTCATATTGAGTTTTTTGCACAAAAACCTGAGCCAATTGATCCAAATGTTGGGTTTCTTGTTTTATCTGAGCATTGAAAGTTTTAAATATTGAATCGGCTTTTTCTTTGCCGTATTGTGTGATGAAAAAATTCCGAACAAAGGTCAATTCTTTTTCCAGTATTTTACCATCAGCTTTAATGATTAGGGCCGAAAGAGCGAGAAGATTTAACTCAAATTTTTCAGGTTTAATGGATCTGTTCAATGAGGAAAACTTTATTGAGCCCTTTCTGAGCAGCTCAATAAAACTTCCGATAAAAAAACCCAATATTGCTCCTGGAAACCTTAAAAAAGAATACCCCAGAAAGGCTGCTAGCCATTTGATCATTTGAAACTAATTTTTAGAATAGCAAAGATACAAATGTCTTTAAAAGAATGGCTTTTAGATAGGTCTAAAAACAGTAGTTTTTTCTATATTTGAAAAAAAATAGCTATGTATCCAGAAGAAATTGTAAAACCGATGAAAGAGGAGTTGACAACGATTGGGTTTGAAGATTTATTGTCTGCTCAGGATGTCGAATCTGCATTATCCAAATCAGGAACAACACTTGTAGTGGTTAACTCTGTTTGTGGATGCGCCGCTGCGAATGCCCGCCCAGGAGTTAGGTTTTCTCTTTCTAATGATAAAACGCCAGACCACTTGGTTACTGTTTTTGCAGGAGTAGACAGAGATGCTACGGACACAGCACGTAGCAAGATGATTCCCTTTCCACCTTCTTCACCGAGTCTTGCATTGTTTAAAGATGGCGAATTGGTTCATATGGTAGAGCGTCATCACATCGAAGGTCGTCCGGCAGAAATGATTTCCGAAAACCTTAAGGAAGCTTATGACGAGTTTTGTTCATGAAAGTAAATTTCGTAATCTAAAACTTTATATTAATCACATTGTCGTGAAAAAAATTAGTTCGTTATTTCTCACGATAATGTTTTATTTTATGTTTGGTATTCTATTGCTGATTTTTCATCCAATTCAGCTATTATCCCTAAAATTTTTAGGATATAATTCTCACAAAAAATCAGTTGATTTTCTCAACTTTTTGGTGTTAAAATGTCTTAATTTTTTTGGCACAAGATTTGAAATTATAAACAAACATGAATTACCCAAGGACGCACCCCTTATTTTTGTTGCTAACCATCAAAGCACCTATGAAATTCCTCCAATAATTTGGTATTTCAGAAAATACCATCCCAAATTTATAAGTAAAATGGAACTTGGAAAGGGAATCCCTAGTGTTTCTTTCAATCTACAAAATGGAGGGTCTGTTTTGATTGATCGAAAAAAGACAGAAGAATCGATTAATAAGATAAAGAGTTTTGCTCAAAAAGTGAATCGTAAAAAATGGTCTGCTGTCATTTTTCCTGAAGGGACAAGAAGTAGGGATGGCAATCCTAAAAAATTTCAAAGAAAGGGATTGATGACTTTAATTGAAAATATACCAGACGGACATGTCGTTCCTGTTAGCATTAATAATTCATGGAAGTTTGCAAAGTATAAGTATTTTCCTTTGCCAATGGGGGTAAAACTGACTTTCAAATTACACCCGATAATTACGTTAAGCGATGGGTATGAATTAAATGATTTGATTGATGAAATAGAGAAAACAGTTCGCTCTGGAGTGGTAGTAAACTAAAAATTCGGTTTTCTTTTTTCTAGAAAAGCTTTAACCCCCTCTTTAAACTCATCTGTGCCAAAACAATTTGAAAACTGATCCATTTCTACAATAAAACCTGCAGCTGTTTGATCTGATGCATTAACTGCAGTAATAGCTTTATTAAGTGCATTTGGTGAGTTTTTAAGTAGGTTTCCAGCAATCAAAGCTGCTTTTGACAAGAGTTCTTCCCCAGAGACAACATGGGTTACTAATCCCAATTCGAGCGCACGTTTTGCGCCGATCATTTCACCCGTTAAAATCATTTCCATTGCATTTCCCTTTCCAATCAATTGAGGCAGTCTCTGGGTGCCTCCATACCCAGGAATAATTCCTAAAGAGACTTCAGGAAGTCCCATTTTTGCATGAGTGGCAGCAATTCTAATCTGACAAGACATGGCGAGTTCTAATCCTCCGCCAAGTGCATATCCATTGATGGCAGCAATAACAGGCTTGCCTATTTTCTCAATAAAGTTGAAGATCTTTTCGTTTCCATGCTGTGACAAATCTCGTCCTTCTAGTTTGTTAAAAGATGAAAACTCAGTAATGTCAGCGCCTGCCACAAAAGCTTTGCTTCCACTTCCTGTTAGTACAATCACTTTAATAGTCGGATCGGCCTTAAAGGCTTTAAATCTCTTATTCAATTCAGATAAAAGTGCTTTGTTGAGCGCGTTTAGTTTTTTTTCTCTATTTATTTTTAACCAGGCGATACCATCCTGGATTTTAACCAAAGTCATCGAGTATTCCAAACTTTATAAATTTAATGTTATTGTAAAAGTAGTTCCTTTTTCTCCTGTTTTATAATCAATTTTCCCACCATGAGAATCGATGATATTCTTCACAATTCCTAGTCCTAAACCCATGCCTTTGCTCTTTGTCGTAAACTTGGGTTCAAACACCTTTTTTTGTATCGAATCAGGAATTCCATTTCCATTGTCAATGAAATAGATTTTAACTTCGGTATTAAGAACATCTATTTTCACCTTTACTTTAGTCGTCTTTCCCTGGGGTACCGCCTGAATAGCATTTTGAATTAAATTAGTGATCACTCTAATCCATTGCGTTCTATCTAATTTAACCATCACAACGGGTTTAGAAGTTTTAAAGTTAATTTTGTTTTTCTCAAAAATTTCTAAAGACCTTCTGGTAACTTCAACCAAATCTGAACTAACCAATTTAGGAAGTGGTAGGGTTGCAAAGTCCGAAAAAGCATTTGCAACATTACTCATCGTGTCAATTTGTTCAATCAGAATTTGAGAAAACTCATCAATTTTACTCTTATTATCAAGGTCTTTTTCAGAAAATTTTCTTTGAAAACTTTGAACCGTTAAACGCATTGGAGTCAATGGATTTTTTATTTCATGTGCCACTTGTTTTGCCATCTCTTGCCACGCTTGTTCCCTTTGGTTTTTTGCCAAGAGTTCGGCACTGCTTTCGATGTCGTCAATCATTTTATTATAAGAATTGATTAAACTCGAAATTTCTCTTGTTGCGTTTTTAAGATGTATTTTTTCATTTTGTTTTAACAAACCCGTTTGGTCGATTTTCATACGAATAGTTTCCAAAGAACGTGAGATGTATCGCGAAATAAAATAGGCTAAAATAATAGCAAAGACCAGCATCAACAGATAGATCTGATAAAGACTTTGCAAAAAAGTACTCAGTTCGTTTTCTGAAAAAGAAACGTCCTCAAAGTAGGGGAAAAACAACAGAGCGAATGGCTTGCCATTGTTGTCTTTTAATAGACTATAAGAAGATTGAAACTTACCAATTTCGTCATTATTTTGCTCTAAGAATCTGCCTTCAAAATTATTCTGGATCTTCTCAACAAGCTCTTGTTGAAGGATGTAATTGTTAGCGATAATTTTTAGTGGTAAAAAAGAGGTGAATAATGGCTTTCCTTCAAGATCAAATAGCGAAAAATTTACTTTGTGAATTTTCATTATTGCGCTAAAATCTTTCTCAAAATCAGACCAAACAGGGTTAGGTTTGTTGATCAATCTATTTTTATCGACTAAATAATTGATTTGACTCCTCAACTGATTTTCCTTTCGGTTAAGTCTGAAAAGGTTGTAGTCTTTGGACTCATTCTTATATTGAAAAAAAGTCGCTCCTAGAATCAAAAGACAAGCAAGAAGCACTAGCAGAATCATCGAAATGAAAATCTGGGTTCTTAATGATATCTGTCTTAATAAAGGTGCCATTTGATTAACGATTCTTCAATTAATTTTTAGATCTATATTTTTTATATAATTTAATTCCCAAGGCAAGAAAAACGATAAGGCCCATCATTCCTCCAAAGGCAAATACCCAGTGGATACTGCTTTTCAAAATCGCCAAAAAGACAATAGCAAACAAAAACAGCGTTGCCCCTTCATTCCATAACCTCATGAAATTTGAAGAATAATTTATTAC
>CASIAE010000002.1:95000-98206 GCA_949372605.1 uncultured Flavobacteriaceae bacterium | reverse complement strand
ATCGCGAAGAAGCCAAGCGCTGAAAAGGAATTTCTTTCGCTGTGGCAGTATTCAAAATCTTCTCTCTTAACTTATTTTGTACCGCAGGCGCATATGAAACAACAGGGCCTTTCCCCATTTCGATAAACCCTTGCTCTTTTTGGTTAATCATCGGCGTTGTGGTATCGTGACAAACGTCAGTAACAATCGCTACATCTGGTTTGAGGGTATTGGCTATCATTTCTGCCCCTCGCAATCCCACTTCTTCTTGAACAGCATTGGTAATGTATAAGCCAAAAGGAAGTTTAATTTTGTTTTCGTGAAGCAATCGTCCCACTTCAGCAATCATAAAACCACCAGCGCGGTTGTCAATTGCCCGACAGACAAATTTATTCTTGTTAATTACTTGAAAAGTATCTGGATAAGTAATAACACATCCTACATGAACCCCCATTTTTTCAACTTCTTTCTTGCTTTCAGCGCCAATATCAATAAAAATATTATCAAGTTTTGGTGTTTCTTCTTTTGTTGCTTTGCGCGTATGAATAGCCGGCCATCCAAAAACACCTTTTACGATTCCTTTTTTGGTATGAATATTAACCCACTTTGAGGGTGCTATCTGGTGATCACTACCACCATTTCTTATCACATAAATCAATCCTTTGTCCGTTATATAATTAACATACCACGAAATTTCATCCGAATGCCCTTCGATAACAACTTTAAACTTGGCTTCGGGATTAATTACGCCAACCGCTGTTCCATAAGTGTCAGTAATAAAAGTATCTACATAAGGTTTAAGATAATCCATCCATATCTTTTGTCCTTCCAATTCGTAACCAGTAGGAGCGGCATTATTTAGATATTGCTCCAAAAAAGACATCGATTTTTTATTAAGAATTTTCATAGGGATTTATTTTCTAAAATGATAGCTAAAATAACAATAACTCTTCAATTGAAAATTATAATCAACGTTTTTATTTATAACTTTGTTACATATGAAAAAACTCCTTTTTTTAGCTTTTCTAATAATCTTCTCAAAATCCGCTTCACAAGAGAATGAGGGTTTAAAAAACCGCTCTCCAGATTTTTTTGTAATCGAGGGAGATACGATTGTTAGATCAAAGATAGACCTAAAAGAGGTCATCGTCTTTCAGCCCCTTCGTTTTGATAATTATGCGGAAGCAAAACGATACGTCCTCCTAAGACGGCGTACCCGAAAGGTCTATCCCTATGCGAAAATTGCTGCCGATAGAATGAACGTACTTTCCGAACGACTTCAAAAGATCAAGTCCAAAAGAAAGCGAAAGGTCTATATTAAGAGAATGGAAAGCTTTGTTTATGATGAATTTGAAGAAGAGCTCAAAAAGCTATCCCGATCTCAAGGGAAGATTTTAATAAAACTCGTACACCGACAAACTGGGTATTCCACCCATCAGTTGGTTAGGGAACTTAGGAATGGCTGGCGCGCATTTATCTATCAAACTACAGCCTCATTTTTTAAGCTTTCTCTCAAAGGCACCTATGATCCAGCAACAGTATATGAGGATTATTTAATAGAAGATATATTACAACGCTGCTTTTCTGACGACTCCCTTGAGAAGCAACCTACAGCTTTAGATTATAATATAGATTCCTTATATCTAAAATGGAAAGGAAAAAAACCATCTTCATCATTACCTGAAAAATAAATAAACCACTCAAGCCTTTATTTAAGGGGGTTAGAGTTGATTCTTAAATAAATAAAAAAAAGGATAAGAAATGCATGCGTAGTAAATAAAAGCGTTTTATATTTGCACTCGCTAAACAGATAATTTTCTAGTTAAGCATATTAAAAAAGTTCATTGAAAGTATAAGAATTAAAGAATGACAGCGCGTATCGAAAGATACAAAGCGAACTAGACCATTTTGAGACAAAGTCAATACTGTTGACGTCGTAAATAATATTTACAAGACAACAACGAAGAGTTTGATCCTGGCTCAGGATGAACGCTAGCGGCAGGCCTAACACATGCAAGTCGAGGGGTAACAGGGATTGCTTGCAATCCGCTGACGACCGGCGCACGGGTGCGTAACGCGTATGCAACCTACCTTTTACAGGGGTATAGTCAAGAGAAATTTTGAATAACACCCCATACGATCATCTTTACACCTGTAAAGATGAAGAAAACTCCGGTGGTAAAAGATGGGCATGCGTCCTATTAGTTAGTTGGTGAGGTAACGGCTCACCAAGACCGCGATAGGTAGGGGTCCTGAGAGGGAGATCCCCCACACTGGTACTGAGACACGGACCAGACTCCTACGGGAGGCAGCAGTGAGGAATATTGGACAATGGAGGCAACTCTGATCCAGCCATGCCGCGTGCAGGAAGACTGCCCTATGGGTTGTAAACTGCTTTTATACAGGAAGAAACCTTGGTACGTGTACCAAGCTGACGGTACTGTAAGAATAAGGATCGGCTAACTCCGTGCCAGCAGCCGCGGTAATACGGAGGATCCAAGCGTTATCCGGAATCATTGGGTTTAAAGGGTCCGCAGGCGGTCTTTTAAGTCAGAGGTGAAATCCTATCGCTCAACGATAGAACTGCCTTTGATACTGAAAGACTTGAGTTATTGTGAAGTGGTTAGAATATGTAGTGTAGCGGTGAAATGCATAGATATTACATAGAATACCGATTGCGAAGGCAGATCACTAACAATACACTGACGCTGAGGGACGAAAGCGTGGGTAGCGAACAGGATTAGATACCCTGGTAGTCCACGCCGTAAACGATGGATACTAGCTGTTTGATCAACATTGGTTGGTTGAGTGGCTAAGCGAAAGTGATAAGTATCCCACCTGGGGAGTACGCTCGCAAGAGTGAAACTCAAAGGAATTGACGGGGGCCCGCACAAGCGGTGGAGCATGTGGTTTAATTCGATGATACGCGAGGAACCTTACCAGGGCTTAAATGTAAGTTGCATGGACCAGAGATGGACCTTTCTTCGGACTACTTACAAGGTGCTGCATGGTTGTCGTCAGCTCGTGCCGTGAGGTGTCAGGTTAAGTCCTATAACGAGCGCAACCCCTATCGTTAGTTGCCAGCAAGTGAAGTTGGGTACTCTAGCGAGACTGCCGGTGCAAACCGAGAGGAAGGTGGGGATGACGTCAAATCATCACGGCCCTTACGTCCTGGGCTACACACGTGCTACAATGGTCGGTACAGAGAGCAGCCACTCCGCGAGGAG
>CASIAE010000002.1:0-90000 GCA_949372605.1 uncultured Flavobacteriaceae bacterium | reverse complement strand
GAAAAAAATTCCAAAACAATTTGTAAAACAATTCCTCCCATAATCAAAATGGGAATGAATTTTTTGTCATTGGAGAAAATTTCGGGTAAAAGTTCAAAAACGCTTATCGACAAAAGAAATGCCCCGCTAAAAGCAAGGATCAACTTCAGGCCAGCCGAAGTTTTGGGTTTGAGGATAGTGGCTACAAAAATTCCCAAAAAAGCCCCCAAAAGTGGAAGTGTTTGCATTAATATTTTAGGAAGAGTCATGTATTTTGCTTTTATATAATTTCTACTAGTAAAATTAAAGTATTTTTAGGCTGTATTTATTACTATGGAAAAAAATTTCAAAATGTTGGCCAAAACTTTTTACGGGATGGAATCCCTTTTGGCTGACGAACTATTAAGTTTAGGAGCGCAGGACATAAAAAAGGGAAACCGATTGGTTCACTTTATAGGCGACAAAGGCTTTATGTACAAAGCCAACTTGTGTCTGCGAACGGCACTCAAAATATTAAAGCCTTTTTATAAATTTAAGGCCAACAACGAACATGAGCTTTATGAGAAAATCTATAATTTCGATTGGAATGATCTATTAAGCCCAAATGAAACGTTCTTGATCGACAGCGTAGTTTCTGGTCAGGTTTTTACACATTCTCTCTATGCTTCTCAGCGAACTAAAGATGCCATTGTTGACCGGATTCGAAAACAAACTGGGGATCGACCCAATGTTGATACTCGCCATCCCGACTTTAGGATTCATTTACATATTTACGAAAATGAATGTAGCGTTTCGCTGGATAGTTCTGGGAGTTCTCTACATCATCGAGGGTATCGTTCGGCTACGAATATCGCTCCGATGAATGAAGTACTTGCCGCTTGTTTGGTGCAGCTTTCGGGGTGGGACCGTCAGACTGATTTTATAGACCCCATGTGTGGTAGTGGTACGATCTTGATTGAAGCTGCGATGCTTGCTTGTGATATTCCTGCTAATTTAAATAGAAACGAGTTTGCTTTTGAAAAGTGGAGCGACTGGGACGCTTCTCTTTTTGATAAAATAAGACAGTCTCAGCTTAAAAAAGTGAAATCTCCTTTTGGGAAAATTTATGGATTTGACAAAGCTCCATCCGCTGTTGAAAAGACAATTCAAAACGTTAAGAATGCCTCTTTAGAGGATTTTATTCATGTGAATCGTGCGAATTTTTTTCATTCTTCAAAAATTGGAGAAACTCCATTACACTTATTAACCAACCCGCCTTATGGTGAGCGCTTGGAAGGAGATATTGATAGATTGTATCAAGAGTTTGGCGATACGCTCAAGAGAAACTACCCCAACACCAATGCGTGGATGATCAGCTCTAACTTTGAAGCAATGAAGTTTGTGGGATTGAGACCCACACGGAAAATTAAATTATTCAATGGAAAGTTAGAATCGAGGCTGTGTTTGTTCCCGATTTATGCTGGAACTAAAAAAATCCATAAATTAAAAAAAAATGAAAACTAGAGCATTAATTTTTAACCTGATTTCTTTCTGTCTGATGTTTTTTTTTTTCGCTGGTTAATTGAGCAGTTCCTATTAATTTCTTATCTGCCTTTGGTGTTATGCAGCTTTCTTCTTGCGAGTATATTTTGTCCTAAGTTTTTAATAAATAAAAACAAACTCTTTGTTAAATTGCCATTAATTAAAACTCCAAAAGAACTTTAGTCGCTCTAAAGTCTGATTGGAATGGCATAGGTGAGGGTGTAGTTAAATCCAGCGCCCCAAACATTTTCATCGGTTTTTCTGTTAAAACCTGGAATGTAAAGATTATCAAAGTTGCTTGGTTCAGTATCGCTAAATAATCTGTTCATGCGCAAACTAAATCCCATATAAAAGTTATCGATAAGCCTAACCTTTATTCCAACAACAACCTCAGCCCATCGTGCATTTAAAGATTCTCTTTCCCCCGTTTGAAATCCATTTTGCGTAATTTCAGTTGGCCAGTAGTGATTAAGGTTGTACGTTTCATAGCTGTTTACGTTCTGCGTGTGAAAACTGTTGCAGAGTCGAAGACCAATATGTATGGCGTTGTTCATGCCTTTCCAGTTTTTAAACATGTTGTAATCAAATCCTAATTTTATGTAACTGCCAGCGGTGGTGAAGTTGATTAACTCAGACTGTTCGGTTCTTTTCTCGTTTCCAATTTCAGCAGCAATATAAAAATCACCATAAAGGCGTAAATCTCCAACGAGTTCTAACCCAAAGTAGTCTTTTTCAAATTGTGCTGTAACGGGTTTTATCAAATCAATGCCAAACCTTAGAGTATAAGGTTTTTTCACCCGTTTTTGAATTGTATTGATGCTTTCTAAAAGGGGTTCGCTTTCTTGAGCATTTCCCATTCCGCATAGCAGTATTAGACTAATGGTAAATAACCAAGTGCGTATTTTGCTCATATGAAATGGTGTCTTTTGATTTTTCTATGTTTTGAATCCAGCCCTCACTTTTAGTCAATAGATAATGAGATGGTTCTTGAAATACATAATTTGACTTAAAGCCACAGGCGCGATTTATATACAGGTCAAACCGGTCATAGTTGAACTGTAAAGAATCAGCAATTAAACTATCTGTATCTAAGTTGAAAGAGAGTTTAAATTGTGAAAATTCAAAGTTTTTCCTAAGTGGCAAGGCAATAGAGTCTCCAGTAAAGGTTTGTAAAATTTCTTCTTGGTTAAACCCTTGAATCACTAGGTTTTCAACTGATTTTTTAACCGCTGTGTCCTGATAGTCTCTAAAAACAACTATCAACCTTGGCGTTGCAGGAGTTCCTTCGAGACAGATGTCATCTTTTTCACAGGAGCTTAGGATTAATAAACAAACAATAAAGAAAATTCTAAAATTCATTTTATTTAAATCTTTTCCAAAAGTACAATATTTTCAACATGTTGTGTTTGAGGGAACATGTCTACTGCACGACATCGCGTCATTTTGTAGGCATGGCTCATTAGGTTTAAATCTCGAGCTTGCGTAGCATTATTACAACTGACATAGACTATTTTTTTGGCTCCCAAACCGATCAATTGCTTTACAACATCTGGGTGCATTCCGTTTCTTGGTGGATCAGTAATCACGACGTCTGCCTTTCCATGTCGGTTAATGAAGGCTTCATTGAATACTTCTTTCATGTCGCCCACTTCAAAAAAGGCATTATCAATATTGTTTTCTTTAGCATTTTCCTTCGCAGCCTCAATCGCTTCAGGTACAGACTCTACACCAACAACTTTTTTTGTCTTTTTAGCAACAAATTGGGAAATTGTTCCAGTCCCTGTATAAAGATCATACACAACTTCATCTCCTTTCAAATCAGCAAATTCGCATGTTATTTTATAAAGTTCAAAGGCCTGATCTGAATTGGTTTGAAAAAAAGATTTTGCATTAACTTTAAATTCAAGATCCTCCATTTTTTCTATAATATAATCTCTTCCATCAAAAAGCTCAATTTTTTGATCATAGAGCGTATCATTAGCTTTTGAATTGATGCAATAGAGTAGGGAAGTAATTTCAAAATTCTCTTTTAAATAATTTAATAAAGCGATCCTTTTGGTTTCGTCTTCTTTGAAAAATTGAATAAGTACCATAAACTCTCCGATTGAGGAGTTTCGAATCATCAGGGTTCTTAAAAAACCTTCTTGAGCTCTGGGGTTAAAAAACTCTAAATCATTTTTAATGGAATATTCTCTGATACCGTTTCTAAGATCATTAGCAGGTTCTTTTTGAAGGTGACATTTTTGAATGTCTACAACCTTGTCCCACATTCCAGCTTTGTGGAATCCCAAACCCTTTTTTTCAAGTGATTCATTTTTATTGTCAATTTCATCAGAAGTTAACCAACGCTGATTGGAAAAAGAATATTCCATTTTATTCCTATAAAAATATTGGGAGGTAACACTTTTTATGGGTTCTATTTCAGGGAGCTCCATTCCTGAAAGATGTGTAAGATTATGAAGTATTTCTTTTTGCTTATATCTTAATTGGGCTTCATAGTCAAGATTTTGCCACTTACAACCACCACAAACACCAAAATGCTCACATGGAGGAGTTACACGATCTGCAGAAGGTTTTACGATTTCAAGTAAGTTGGCTTCAAAATACCCCCTTCTTTTTTTGTAAGTTTCGACATTAACATGATCCCCAGGGACAACACCATTAACAAAAATAACTTTACCACTTTTTGATTTTACGACTCCTTTTCCCTTAGCAGTAATGTCAACCACTGCAACACCATCAAAACGTTCTTTTTTAAATTTTCTGGACATCTTGCAAAAATAGTATTGTTTTTCTCGAGTTAGAGCTATTTATACAGGAGAATCATATAATTCAGGAGGATTTGTTTTGATTATGGAATATAGTGGAGCAAGATGACTGACTTTTTGTTATATATTTCTAATTTTGTGTTAATCAATTTTTAAAGTATTCTTTCGAGAATATTTTAATTTTAAAAAGCTTTGGCTATGGAAACAAAACAACAAACATCTCAGGACTATTATTTGGATCTTGAATCGCGACATGGTGCGCATGACTACCACCCACTTCCTGTTGTTTTGGCAAAAGGGAAAGGCGTTTACCTTTGGGATGTTGATGGGAAAAAATACTATGATTTTCTTTCGGCTTATTCTGCAGTAAACCAAGGTCATTGTCATCCAGACATTGTCGCGGCTATGAAAGAACAAGCTGAAACATTGACATTAACTTCACGTGCTTTTCACAACAACAAGTTGGGGGAATACATGAAGTTTGTGACAGCGTTTTTTGGTTTTGAACGACTCTTGTCAATGAATACAGGTGCTGAAGGAGTAGAAACTGCAATTAAAATTTCAAGAAAATGGGGTTACCTTAAAAAAAGAGTTCCTGAAAATCAGGCGCAAATTGTTGTTTGTAACAATAATTTTCACGGTAGAACTACAACCATAATTTCTTTTTCTACGGATCCTGATACAAAAGCACATTTTGGTCCTCATACCAGTGGATTTACGCACATTCCCTATGATGATTTAGAGGCTTTAAAACAAACGTTGGAAAGCAACCCGAATATTGTTGGTTTTTTGGTAGAACCAATTCAGGGAGAAGCTGGCGTTTACACTCCAGGAAAAGACTTTATAAGAGGTGCAAGAGCCTTATGTTCTCTTCACAATGTGTTGTTAATAACCGATGAAATTCAAACAGGTATAGGCCGAACAGGTTCCTTGCTTGCTGTTTGTGGAGACTGTACTTGTGAGGATGCTTGCGAACAGCAACCCGCAACTTATATTCGTCCTGATATTTTAATTCTTGGGAAAGCCCTCAGTGGCGGAACTTATCCTGTTTCGGGTGTCCTTTGTGATTCTGAGATTATGGATGTAATTCAACCAGGTCAACACGGAAGTACTTTTGGTGGAAATCCTATGGCAGCTGCTGTAGCGACCAAAGCACTAGAAGTTATTAATAGTGAGAAACTAACCCAAAATGCAAGACGTCTTGGAGAAGTTTTTAGAAGCGAATTAAATAAATACATCGCCAAAAGCGAAATCGTACAGTTGGTACGTGGAAAAGGTTTGCTCAATGCAATTGTCATAAACGATAGTCCTGACAGTGATACTGCTTGGAACATTTGCCTAAAACTTCGCGACAATGGTTTATTGGCAAAACCAACTCATGGAAATATCATTCGCTTTGCTCCGCCACTTGTGATTACTGAAGAACAATTGCTCGATTGTGTATCGATAATAACCAATACTTTAAAAGGGTTTGAAAAGACTTCTTCTTAGCTAAGGAAAATCTCAATCAACATTTGATACACGAATCAAAATAAAGATGAAAGTTTACTTTGACAACGCCGCGACAACACCAATAAGAAAAGAGGTTATAGATGTAATGGTCGGAAGCATGGAGTTGAACTACGGAAATCCTTCTTCAACTCATGGCTTTGGACGAACAGCCAAATCTGCCATAGAAACAGCGCGTAAGAGTATTGCCAGTCATCTCAATTGTGAAGCTCAAGAAATCATTTTCACCTCAGGCGGAACAGAATCTGACAATATGATTTTGCGTTGTGTAGTTAAAGACTTGGACGTTAAAACGATCATTTCTTCACGAATAGAACACCATGCAGTTTTAAATGCTTTAGTGTCTCTTGAATCTGAGGGAGTTGAAATATTATACGTTGATCTTGATTTAGAGGGATCTCCTGATTTGGTTCATTTGGAAGAACTATTGACTGCAACTGACACAAAGAAACTAGTTAGTTTGATGCATGTCAACAACGAAATAGGTAACATACTCCCACTTAAGAAAGTTGCTGATTTATGCAAATTAAATAATGTCTATTTTCATTCGGATGCAGTGCAAGGAGTCGGGCATTTTTCGATTGATTTAAAAGAAATTTCAATTGATTTTTTATCTTCATCTGCACACAAGTTTCATGGTCCAAAAGGGATTGGCTTTTCATTTGTCAGGAAAAACTCAGGCTTGGATTCATTTATCGTTGGAGGTCCCCAAGAGCGAGGTTTAAGAGCAGGTACAGAAGGAGTTCACAATATCGTTGGCTTACAGAAAGCACTCGAAATTGCCTATGAAGAGCTTGCCTCTGAAAAAGATTATGTATTAGATTTAAAAAAATATTTTATTCAAGAAATAAAAGAAGTGTTCCCAAATGCGCACTTCAACGGACTTTCTGGTGATTTTGACCATAGTACTTTCACGTTAATTAATGTTGCTCTGCCCTTGGATCCCTCCAAGGCGGAACTATTAGATTTTCATTTAGATATAAAAGGGATTGCTTGTTCCAAAGGCAGTGCCTGTCAGTCAGGATCAAATTTAGGTTCTCATGTGTTACAAGAGCTCAATCGAAGCGAGGAAGTTAGAAGCTGGCCCTCTTTAAGACTTTCTTTCTCCCGTTTTAATAAGCGGGAAGAGATTGATTTTGTCGTTAAGACCTTAGCGGCCTTCATCGACAATTAAAAGGACTGAACTGAAGATGTTTATTTTCTGAAAAACAAAGTTTTAAACAAAGTTTTGTTCCCCATATTGTCTTCCACTACTATTTCCAACTCGTGTTTTTCCGTTTCAAAAGCAAGGTCTGAAAAGTCATACGTCAAAAGTTTTTGTTTGGGTTCATACTCAAATAAAATCCATTTTCCGTTTATAGCTCCTCGGTAAGATTTTATTCCAGAAAAATCATCATCGATTTTTAGCTTTAAAAATTTAAAACCACTAAGCCATTGATCTTTTCTGAAATTTACAGATTTAATTGAAGGCGGAGTTAAGTCGCTTGCGATAACAAAGTCACCAAACTTTTTTGACTTAACGGTTAGTTTTCCGTTTTTATTTTCGGTTGGGAGGTAAGTTAAATTGTCTTTTTCCTTTAAAGCAATAAAAGATTTTTTAATTTTCAATGAGTCCCTGAGTTCCGTTGTAAAACTCAATTCGAAAGCACCTTTAAAAGGATGAATGTCAGGACCAATTTTGATGCCATCACTATGGGGTTGGATTTTTAATTGAATGGGATTAAAAAATGTATTTTTTGGAATATAAATTTCATTTGGATGAAATTCAAAAATGTAATCAAGCTCTGGGTTAATGTTAATCCCTTTTGCAGGTTCGATTTTTTTTTCTTCTTTTTGGCCCACAACATACATTTCAACATAAGAGGTGTTTCCCGAGTAATCACTTACCTCGATCAACACCTGATATGACTTTCCTTCTTCGACATTAAAGAACCCTCGTTCCAAAGCATTATCCATAAAACTAAACTTTGCAGTTTTAGGCCTAAACAACTTTTGAATCCGATACTGGTTTTCCTTAAAGTTTTTATAATCAATAATCAGATTGATGTATTTTGAGTCATTAAAATCAATTTCATCAAATTTATATTTGAAAGTTAGTTTTCCATTCACATTTACGACCATGCTGTAAATGCCGTTTTTATTGTAACTCAAATCTTGTCTGTCAAACATTTGAATTCCGACTCCCAAACGACCCGAAGCATAAAGAATTGGTGTTTTGTAGACACTGTCATTTACTCTTTCCAGGTTTGCGCTCTTAGTTTTAAAAATAACATCATTACGATCTTCGTTAAATAAAAAAAATCTTTGAAGTTGTGGTCTTAAGTTGTCTTTAACGTTAAAATCAAAAAGCAATGGGTTGAGTGGATGTTGATTTTTTGAATCACGAATTTCAAAATGCAGGTGAGGGCCAAAAGAATCTCCGGTGTTCCCAGAGTAACCAATGACTTCTCCGATTTCAACTAATAAAGCATCTTTTCTTGGGAATTTTTGAACGATGTAGCTTTCTTTTTCATACTGGGCAGCTTTAATGTATTTTTCAATTTTAGAAGAGAACTTTTTAAGATGCGCATAAACAGAAGTCTTGAAATCTGGGTGATCAATGTAAATGGCCTTTCCATAACCTGAAGTAGCAATGCGGATTCTGCTCACGCGACCATTGCTTACCGCTTTAACGGGGAGTCCCTGTTTTCCTTTAGTCTTAATGTCAATTCCTGCATGAAAGTGACTCGATCTGATTTCAGCAAATGTGCCAGAAAGTGCAAGTGGAATATCCAAAGGGTTTTCATAGGTTGGATTGTACTGTCCAATGATTTTAATTGATAGTAAAAATATGAGAAGGCTTAAAAAGTGAAAGTTCATTAAAATTAAATTTTGGAACCTTTCAAAAATACATTTTTTTAAATCAAATGCATTAATATTTTGAGTTGTTGCTACTTCTTAAATCAATATTTATTTATTAATAAAAAAATCAAAACTCAATGTTCATAGTCTTTAATGTTAAATTTTTTAAAAGTAAGTTTCAATTTCAGTTATATTGAGTTTGAATCCTTAAATTTGTAACTTAAAGATTTTAAATCTTAAAAAAGCGTTTCAGTGAAGAATCTAGAATTATTAGAAGAGAGAATTGTTCAGCTTTTAAATAAATTGAAAGAAAATCATTTGCTAATCAGTCAGTTAAGTGAGGAAAAGCAGGGTTTGGAAAAGCAAAATCTCGATTTTAAAGACAAAGTTTCGCATTTAAAATCTGAAAATGAATCGCTTAAGGTTGCAAACTCTTTACTTGGCAGTGAAGAAAGTAGAGCTGTAACCAAACGTAAAATAAATAGTTTAATAAAAGAAGTAGATTTTTGTATACATCAACTCACAGAAATAAATTGATTAATGAGTGATAAGCTAAAGATTAAATTGACGCTTGCAGATCGGATTTATCCAATGACAATTACCGCTGATCAAGAAGCTTCTCTGCGTGCATCAGCCAAAAAAATTGATAGCATGATCAAACAGCTGCAAGAAAACTACGCCGTGCGTGACAAACAAGATGTTCTTGCAATGTGTGCCCTTCAATATGCTGCACAGTTGGAAAAACAAAGTGAAAACAATGAAGTGGAAGAAAGTGAATCGATCAAAATAAACGAATTTATTCAATTGATTGATTTACACTTGGCTACATATTAAGTTCTTTAGATAGAAATACAATACTGCCTGTATTAGTGATTTTTTGATAAACTCAACGTTTTTTTAATTAAAAGAGGTGAGTTGTGATTGTAAAAGCAAGCTGTCTTGAGCAGATCCTTGATCAGTCAAGTAGCCTCAAACCTGTCTATTTGGGAGTTTATCCAAAACCTTACGCTAATACAGGCTTTTTAATTTTAAAACGTAAAAATTATGAACCTAGATATAACCCTAGTAATTTTATCACTTGCAGGCATCGCCGTAGGATTGCTAATTGGATTTTTTTTTCAAAAAGGAAAGAATGCAAAAATACTCCAATCAACTACCCTCGAAGCCAATGAAATTATTCGAAATGCAAAGCAAAAATCAGAAAGAATAAAAGACGAAAAAATGCTTCAGGCAAAAGAGCGTTTTATTGAGTTGAAGTCGGAACATGAAAAAGTAATTTTTCAAAGAGAAAAGAAAGTTTCTGATATCGAGGGCCGACTTCGTGATAAGGAAAATAAGCTCAACAATGATCTCAATAAAAACAGGAGCATTTCCCAATCGCTTGAGCAGAAAAACGAAATACTTCAGAAGCGACTTGTTAAACTAGAGCATAAGCAAAATGAACTGGATGACTCTCACAAAGTTCAAGTTCAGAAATTAGAAGTCATTTCCGGTATTTCCGCTGAGGAGGCTAAAAATGAATTGATTGAATCTTTAAACAAGAAAGCACAATCCGAAGCTATGGCTTTTGCTCAGAAAAGTCTGGAAGAGGCCAAACTAACGGTCGAACAAGAGGCCAAGAAAATAATCATCAGTACCATTCAACGGATTGGAACTGAAGAGGCTATTGAAAACTGTGTGTCTGTTTTTAACTTAGATTCTGATGACGTTAAAGGGAGGATCATTGGTCGTGAAGGACGAAATATCCGTGCCATAGAATCTGCCACAGGTGTCGAAATCGTAGTTGATGACACACCAGAGGCGATCATCCTATCTTGCTTTGACCCTGTTAGACGAGAGATAGCTAGACTTTCTTTACACAGATTGGTAACTGACGGAAGAATTCATCCCGCTCGAATTGAGGAGGTGGTCAACAAAACAACAAAACAAATTGACAATGAAATCATCGAGGTTGGAAAACGGACAGTGATTGAATTGGGAATTCACGGATTGCACCCTGAATTAATTAAAATCATTGGGCGAATGAAATACCGTTCTTCTTATGGTCAGAATCTTTTACAGCACTCCCGAGAAGTGGCTAAATTATGTGGCGTAATGGCAGTTGAATTGGGCTTGAATCCAAAATTAGCGAAGCGTGCAGGATTGTTACACGATATTGGAAAAGTACCAGAAGAAGAAGCAGAAACTCCTCATGCAATATTAGGGATGGAATGGGCTGAGAAATATGGCGAAATTCCAGAGGTTTGTAATGCCATAGGTGCACACCATGATGAAATAGAAATGACTTCTTTGTTGTCTCCAATTGTCCAAGTGTGTGACGCCATTTCTGGCGCGCGTCCAGGAGCAAGAAGACAAGTTTTAGACAGTTATGTCCAAAGGCTTAAGGATCTTGAAAACATCGCTTATGATTTCAATGGGGTGAATAAAGCCTACGCAATTCAGGCAGGTCGTGAACTTCGTGTGATCGTAGAAAGTGAGAAAGTAACGGATGATCAATCGGCGGAACTTTCTTTTGAGATTTCACAAAAAATTCAAACAGACATGACTTATCCTGGTCAGGTAAAAGTTACGGTGATTAGAGAAACAAGAGCGGTAAACGTTGCCAAATAGCACTGAAAATTATTTTTTAGGATCGTATTTAAAAAATAGGTTTGCCCACAATATTTTTGAAACGGCATTGATGAAAGGCGCTCCAGCAACAATCACTACGACCAATGTGATAAACGTTTTGAGGAAGGAGAACTCGTCGGGAAAGATTAAAAAAAATCCAATAATCGCGATCATAATTGCCACACCAACTGCATAAGAGACATACATAGAACCGTAATAAAAGCTCGGTTCTATCTTGTAGTTTAAATCACATTCCTCACAATGAGACCTCACCCTTGTGATTTTGCTCATGTCATAGGCAGGGCTTTGAAGGAATTTTCCTCGGTGACATCGCGGGCATTTGAGGTGTATAATGCTGTAAAGTTTTGAGCCTTTAGGAATGAGTTTCATGTTTTTATTTTTAGACTTGAAATTCTTGAAAAAGAATGACCAACCCCCCTAGTCCTGTAAAGATCAATATCAATTTCCTATATTTATCATTATTGATTTTTTTAACCAAAAACACCCCCAACATTAATCCTGAAATTACTGCAGGAATAAGTGTTAAGCTGATTTTTAGAGATTCCAGGTTAATCGTCTTCCAAACCCATATGTGGAAGGGTACCTTAAAGAGGTTAATAATAAAAAATAGCCAGGCAGCGGTTCCAATGAATTCATTTTTGGGGAGCTTTATGGCTAAGAAATAAATATTTGAAAAGGCACCTGCCAGATTCCCCACCATGGTTGAGAATCCTGCTAATAAACCTGTTGAGGCAGCGAAACTCCAATGGGTAGGTACTTTTTTATTTTTATTTTTTTCCCAATAATACATCATGGCAACGCTAAACAAGATGATCAATGCCATGCCCATACGAAATAAATCTTCGGGTAAATCCTTTCCTAAAACAACACCGATTAAAACACCAATAATCATCCAGGGTAAAAGCTTGACGAGATAGACCCATTCTACATGACGTTTGTAATAAATCACAGCAAAGATGTCTCCGCATATAAGCAAGGGCATCAAGATACCAGTGGACTCTCTTGCACCATAGACCAATGCCAACCCTGTGACAATTAAAACCGCGACCCCCTTAATTCCTGACTTTGCAATTCCCAACAGAAGGGAACAGCCCAAGGCAATAAGAAAGCCTAAACTTAGAAATGGAACGGGTGTTTGAATAAGCATAATTGGACAATAGGTTTTCATCCTTTATATAAAGAGATGCGTAAAATTATTGAATATATTCCCGTTTGAGCTTATACAAGTTTATATTTTTTATTTACCTCTACGCTATCAAAAAACCTGAGGTCATAAATTTAACTACACAGACACAACAAAATATGTAAATCTTATGATCTTTATGTTGAAATTATTCTTTGAAGGTATTGTAGCTTTATTTATTTAAAAGTCATACTTTTTTATACAAAATAACTATATTACTAACTAATTAATTCATAAGTGAGTTTAAAATGGTTATTAGTCGAACAATTTTTTAAATTCCCCCTTTTTTTTTACTTTATTTAAATAATATATTTTAGTTTAATTTTGTTAGATCTTTAGAAGAAAGAATTAGGTAATCTAGTTGGATTTTTTTCTTGTTAAATTCAAGATTGATGCCGCAAAAGTAAAACTCGTTTTTTTGATTTATATAATTAGTTGTTAATCCGCTTCTCAGAAAACCACTATTAAGAGGTTCAGTTAAGTAAAATAAAAGTATCCACCAATATGGAATCAAGTTATAAGCCTGTAGCACAATTTGAAGAGACTCTTTTCGAGAAAATTTTCAATAATAACTGATGTCTGGTTTATTATCTGCAGTTGGAAATGTCTATGATTTAATTGTTAAAATATTTAAGAAAATGCAGCATGGGATTACTGGCTGGCCTGCAGGAAATCCCAATGTTGACGATTCCAATCGTCCTCAGCTTACAAATATTTCGAAAAGTAGTTTTAATTTTTCTATATTTAAAATGGATTTATATTCTACTATTAATCTTTTTTAAATTATGGAAAAACCTATCAACAGACTACTTTCTCTAGATGTCTTGAGAGGTCTAACAATCATTTTAATGATCATTGTAAATAACCCTGGCTCATGGAGTCATGTTTTTACTCCATTTTTACACGCTTCATGGAATGGTATTACTCCAACTGATTATATTTTCCCGAATTTCCTTTTTATCCTAGGAGTTTCTGTGGTATTGTCGATTTCGAAACAAATTCAGAATGGGATTGCCAAAAAAAGTATTCTAAAAAAAATAGTTTGGAGAAGTTTTAAGATCTACCTCATAGGTTTATTTCTGTGGCTGTGGCCTGACTTTAATTTTGATTCGATCCGTTGGGTAGGAGTTTTACAACGCATTTCTATCGTTTTTTTGGTTTGCTGTATACTGTACCTCTACACCACTCAACGCACTCAATTGATAATTGGGTCGATTGTATTGATCGGTTATTGCATCGTTATGAAATACCTTCCATTACCTGGGATCGGAATTACAGATCTCAGTTTGCCCGAATATAATTGGGCGCACTATATTGACAAACTTTACCTACCTGGGTATTTGTGGAAAACAACATGGGATCCCGAAGGTATTTTGAGTACTTTTCCAGCTTTGGTTACAGGTATTTTGGGAATGCTCTCCGGTTATCTGATTGTTAAAAAAAACGGAATTCAAGAAAAAATAATCTCCTTGTTTTTATTCGCTACTATCTTACTCATTCTAGGAGATATTTCAAGTTATATTGTTCCTCTTAACAAGAGTTTATGGAGCAGTTCTTATACCCTAATGACGGGAGGGATTTCCTGCTTGCTTCTCTCATTTTTCATCTATTGGGTTGATGTGAAAAACAATGCTAAATATTTCAATTTTGCTCATGTATTCGGAGTGAACGCCATTTTCGCTTATACACTTTCTGGCCTTTTGGTTACGGTCTTTTACAGAAGTGAAATTTGGGATTTTGCCTTTAGTAATTTTTTTATGGAACAAATGACCAGTATTGGACTTTCCTCTAAGTTGAGTTCTTTGCTCTATGCGTTCCTTTATTTATTTATTATATGGATTCCAACCTATATGCTATATAAAAGAAAAATATTTATTAGATTGTGAGATTAATTATTTCGGATATGTATAGCACCCTAAATTATTTATTAACCTTTCCCATTATTGAATGGAATGTAATTAAACTCTTTTTTTAGTAGAGAAAAAATAGCTATTTGTATAATTTAATAAAAACACATTTTAATATTAAATAAATTTAATTAAATAAATGAAAAAAGAAAACACTTACTGGAATACCAATTTAAAATATTTGGTTCTTCTATTGTCTATATGGTTTATGGCCTCCTTCGGCTTTGGAATCTTATTTGTAGACGCTTTAAATGAAATTAAATTGGGAGGATTTAAACTTGGTTTTTGGTTTGCTCAACAAGGCTCAATATATGTGTTTGTAATTCTAATATTCGTCTATATCTATTTGATGAATCGCTTAGACGCTAAATATAAAACTAAAGAATAATGGAATTGCAATATTGGATTTGGATAGCAGTTGGAATAAGTTTTTCACTCTATATAGGAATTGCCATATGGTCAAGAGCATCATCGACAAAAGAGTTTTACGTTGCGGGTGGGGGAGTACATCCAATTGCAAACGGAATGGCCACTGCAGCAGACTGGATGTCAGCTGCATCCTTTATTTCGATGGCGGGAATTATTTCATTTAATGGATATGACGGCTCAGTTTATTTGATGGGTTGGACAGGAGGTTATGTTTTACTGGCGCTATTGTTGGCACCCTATTTAAGGAAATTTGGAAAATTTACAGTTCCTGATTTTATTGGGGATCGGTATTACTCTAACTATGCGCGAGGTGTTGCCGTTTTTTGTGCGCTAATAGTCTCTTTCACTTATATCGCAGGACAAATGAGAGGTGTTGGGGTCGTGTTTTCTCGTTACCTCGAGGTAGATATAACAACAGGCGTAGTAATTGGGATGTGTATAGTTCTTTTTTACGCTGTTTTAGGAGGAATGAAGGGGATTACTTATACACAAGTGGCGCAATATTGCGTTTTAATCTTTGCCTTTATGGTTCCTGCCGTTTTTATTTCCATAATAATGACAGGCAATGCAATACCGCAAATCGGTTTTGGTTCAGCTATATCTGGTTCGGATGGAGTCTATTTATTAGACAAATTAGACGGTCTTCACCAAGAACTGGGTTTTCATGAGTATACTACAGGATCCAAGTCTACTTTAGATGTCTTTCTAATCACTTTGGCTTTGATGGTAGGTACCGCAGGATTACCGCATGTAATCGTTCGGTTTTTTACCGTTAAAAAAGTAAGTGATGCAAGAAAATCTGCTGGTTGGGCGTTGCTTTTTATAGCAATTTTGTACACAACAGCTCCTGCTATTGCTGTTTTTTCAAGAACCAATCTGATCGAAACAGTTAGTAATAAAGAATATGCAAATTTGCCCGGTTGGTTTGAGAAATGGCAAACAACAGGATTAATAAAATTTGAAGATAAAAATCAAGATGGATTGATCCAATATGTAGCAGATCCAAAGATTAATGAATTAACAGTTGATGCCGATATTATGGTATTGGCTAATCCTGAAATTGCAAAACTACCCAATTGGGTAATTGCATTGATGGCAGCTGGTGCTTTGGCGGCTGCTTTGTCGACAGCTGCAGGACTACTTTTGGTTATTTCAGCTTCTGTTTCACATGATTTGATTAAAAAAATAATTAATCCAGCGGTGAGTGAAAAAAACGAATTAATTGCCGCAAGACTTTCTGCTTTTGGAGCAGTATTGTTGGCAGGTTATTTCGGAGTGAACCCTCCAGGATTTGTGGCGGCAACAGTGGCATTGGCATTTGGTCTTGCAGCGGCTTCATTTTTCCCAGCAATTGTGATGGGAATATTCAGTAAAAGAATGAATAAAGAGGGAGCAATATCAGGAATGGTTGTCGGTATCTTATTTATGCTCTTTTATATGACCAAATTTAAGTTTGGTTGGTTCGGAGGAGGAACGAACGAAGATTGGTGGTTCGGAATATCACCAGAAGGATTTGGTTCTTTTGCGATGTTGGTTAATTTTGTAGTGTCTATTATTGTTTCAAAACTAACACCTCCGCCAGGAGAAGAAATTCAATCACTTATAGAAAATATTCGAAAACCAAATTAATATAAAAACAACCACCAATAGTACATGAAAAAGAACTCAATTGAATTCAAATTTCCAGGGTCATTCGAAGAGCAACGATTTGAAAAATTGCACAATGTTGTTTTTGAATCTTCATTTTCAGGATCAAATGAAGTAGCAAATGAAATCGCATCGCTTATAAAACAAAAAGAAAAATCCGGTGAGAACTGTGTATTAGGTTTGGCCACAGGTTCTTCTCCTTTGAGTGTATATAAAGCTTTGATTAATCTTCATCAAGAAGAAGAATTGAGTTTTAAAAATGTCATCACTTTTAATTTGGATGAATATTACGGTCTCGAAAAAATTGATTTAAATAGCTATCATTATTTCATGTATGAAAACTTATTTGATCATATTGATATTCCTGCTGAAAATATTAATATTCCCAATGGGGAGATTGAATTACAAAAAGTCAGATCTTTTTGTAATGCTTATGAAAAGAAAATTAAAGATTTAGGAGGCATTGATCTACAATTGCTAGGTATCGGTAGAACAGGACATGTTGGTTTTAACGAACCTGGTTCGCACATCAACTCTCAAACACGTTTGATTACGCTAGATCACCTTACTCGATTCGATGCGGGTCCTGCTTTTAAAGGAATTCAGAATGTTCCTGACAAAGCGATAACAATGGGGATTAAAACCATTCTTGAGGCAAAACGAATCATCCTGATGGCTTGGGGAACCAACAAAGGACAAGTTATCCAAAAGGCCATAGAAGGAGAAGTCACCTCTTATCTCCCAACGTCTTATTTACAAGATCACGAAAACACAACCCTGGTATTAGACCAAGAAGCAGCATCGGATCTTACCAGAATCAAATCGCCATGGATCAGTGGAAATTGTAAATGGCAAGACGAATCTATCAAATGTAAAGCGATCAACTGGTTGTGTGAAAAAACCAATAAATCCATACTTAGATTAACTGATGGGGACTATAATAAATATGGAATGTCCGAGCTTTTAAACATAGAGGGGAATTCCTACGAATTGAACATTAAAATGTTTAATCGTATTCAAAACACGATTACAGGTTGGCCGGGCGGAAAGCCAGAGTCCGATGATAGTAAAAGACCCGAAAGATCAGTTCCTGGCAAGAAAAGGTGTATCATCTTTAGCCCCCATCCTGATGATGATGTGATTTCTATGGGAGGAACTTTTGATCGTTTGGTTGCTCAGGGACACGAGGTGCATGTAGCCTATCAAACATCGGGTAATATTGCTGTTTCAGATGATGATGCCTTAAAGTATATTGAAGTAATTATGGACATGAAACCTGAGGAAAAAGTCAGCTACAGTGACTTATTATCTGAACTTAGAAATAAATCTAAAGCAGCAATTGATTCTTTAGGATTAAGAAAATTAAAAGGAGCCATTCGTAAGAGAGAATCTATTGCAGCGACTCGTTATATTGGCATTCCTGATTCTCAAGTACACTTTCTGAATTTGCCTTTTTATGAGACTGGAAAAGTTCAAAAGTCCAATCCAACACAGGCTGATATTGATTTCACAAGTCAGCTTATTACTGACATCAAACCACATCAGATTTATGCGGCAGGTGATCTTGCTGATCCACATGGAACTCACCGAATATGTTTGAATATTATTTTTGATTCTCTTTCGCAATTAAAAAATCAATCATTTATGGACGATTGTTGGGTTTGGTTGTACAGAGGTGCATGGCAAGAGTTTGATGTTCATGAAATAGAAATGGCAGTTCCGATGAGCCCTGATCAAGTTTTGAGAAAACGAAAAGCTATTTTTTATCACCAATCTCAAAAAGACGGAGTAATGTTTCAAGGGAGTGATGACAGAGAGTTTTGGATGCGGGCGGAAGATAGAAATAGATTAAGTGCAAAAAAATATAAGCATTTAGGCTTGGCCGATTACCAAGCAATGGAATTGTTTAAGAGATATTATTTTTAACAGATCTCCTTTGATTTATTAGACAATTAAAAAAGTAAAGCTTTTATAGTATTATAAAGTACTGTTTTTAAAGTGACAGATTTAATAAAAAACCACCCATGCAGATTATAAAAATAAAAAGAAATACTATGTAATAATTGTTGGCTCAGGATATACTGGACGATCATGGAATGGCCTATGAAGAAGCTTAGTTGGCAAAATGTATCTATCAGTCGAAAAGAAATGAAACAGCTGTTTGGGATGACGATGAAAACCTATTAACTTAAAACACAAACATGAATATTTTTATTAAAAATTTAGTTTTAATTATATTAATAACGGGTACTTTTTCGTGCGAAAAACATCTTCCAGTTTTCACCATGGATCAAATTGCATTGATTCCTTATCCAAATGCGGTTTCTCCGTCTGTGGAGGTTTTAAATGTTAATAAAATAAAATTGATCCAGTTTGATGAATCAAATTCAACCTTGCTTGAAATGGGTTTGGATTTACAATCTTTTTGGACAGCGCACACCCAACTTCATGTTGGATTGAATAATAAATCTGAAAGTAACTCTAATGCTATTTCTCTTGAGGTAAAAGATTTTTCAAATCAAAATGAGGAATTCTATAAACTTCAGATGGGTGAAAATCAGATCACCATCCACGGGCAATCAGCTGCGGGTGTTTATAGAGGGGTTAAAACTTTAGAACAAATTATTTCGTTAAGTCATTTGAGTGGTATTCAAACAATCAAAGCACTTCCAACAGGTACGATTGAAGATGCTCCTGTTTATGGATACCGTGGTGCGATGTTAGATGTTTCAAGACACTTTTTTTCAGTAAAAGATGTAAAACGATACATAGATTTATTAAGTATTTATAAAATCAATTTTCTTCACTTGCATTTGTCTGATGACCAAGGCTGGCGAATTGAAATAAAAGCGTGGCCAAAATTGACCTCAATAGGAGGGATGACAGAAGTTGGTGGCGCTGAAGGTGGATTTTATACCCAATTGGATTACATGGAAATCGTTGATTATGCGCAAAGACGTTTCATTACAATAGTACCAGAAATAGACATGCCAGGCCATACTAATGCCGCATTGGCTTCTTATGCTGAACTTAATTGTGGTAATGAGATCAAAGAACTTTATACGGGAATGGAAGTTGGCTTTTCTTCATTGTGTGTGGATAAGGAACTGACTTATAAGTTTGTTTCTGATGTGGTTTCAGAAATATCTGCCATGACGCCCGGTGCTTATTTTCATATTGGAGGAGACGAGTCTCATGTAACCCCCAAAAAGGATTATATCAAATTTATGAATCGAGTGATTGATATCGTAAAGCAGAATAAAAAAATACCGATGGGTTGGGACGAGATCGTGTTGGCTGATATTCCTGAAGTTACAGTAGCTCAATACTGGGCAAAGGCAGAAAATGCCGTCATGGCAATGTATAAAAAAGCAAATGTGTTGATGTCTCCTGCTTCTTATGCCTATCTTGATATGAAATACGACAGCATCACTAAGTTAGGTTTAAAATGGGCAGGATATATTTCTGTTCAAAAAGCATATGAATGGGATCCTGCAGGATTAGTTCATGAGTTAGATCCTGCCAGAATAATTGGTATTGAAGCTCCCATTTGGAGTGAGACATTAGAGAATTTTGATGACATTGCTCAAATGGCCTTTCCAAGACTTTTGGGGTATTCGGAAATCGGTTGGACAAAATCAGAAAAAAGAAATTGGGAAAATTATTCATTAAGACTTTCTTATCATAGTTTAATATTAGATTCATTACATGTTAAATTTTATCCGAGTAGCGAAGTTAATTGGAAATAAATTCTATTTCTTTTTTAAACTACACTTATTAATATTCCTAACTTCGGTTAACACAACCAAAGGTCAAGATTTTATGTACACTAATAGCTTAATAAGTGAAACCAGTAAGTATTTACTCCAGCATGCCCACAATCCTGTAGATTGGGTACGTTGGGATAAATCAGTGTTTTCAGTGGATAACAAAAGCGGTAAGTTGATTGTTGTCAGTATTGGCTATTCTAGTTGTCACTGGTGTCATGTGATGGAGCAGGAGACTTTTGAGAATAATAAAGTTGCCGAATATATGAATTCTAATTTTGTATCGGTAAAAGTTGATCGAGAAGAAAACCCTGACATTGACATGTACTACATGCGTGCGCTGCAGTTGATGACGGGAAGTGGCGGTTGGCCACTCAATGTTGTTTGCTTGCCAGATGGGCGACCGGTTTATGGTGGGACTTACCACAGTAAGGATCAATGGATTCAGGTTTTAACGAACATTAAAAAGTTCTACGATGAAAAGCCAGATGAAATGATCGCATATGCTGACAAATTGGAACAAGGGATAAAATCCTTAAATCCATTTGCGATGCAAACGGAGGATGTGGTCTTTGAAAAAGAAAAACTTTTGGAGAGTTTAGCAGTTTTAAGCAAAGAATGGGATTTGGTTAATGGCGGAATGACAGGAGAATCTCAAAAGTTCATCATGCCTTCGCGTCTCCTTTTTTTAATGAAAATGCAGGCCCTTCACCCCTCTGCTGAAAAGGATCATTACATTGGAGCTACCTTGAAAGCGATCATCAAAGGCGGAATTTTTGATCCCATTGAAGGTGGATTTTACCGGTACACCGTTGACAGTAACTGGAGAATCCCTCATTTTGAAAAAATGCTTTATGACAATGCACAGCTTTTAAGTTTAATGGCGCAAGCATATAAAAAAGATAAAAACCCTGAATTTAAAAAACGTTCAAGGGCTATTAAATCGTTTTTAGATCTCCGTTTATTAAATGATACTGGCGCCTATGGAGCCTCGATTGATGCTGACAGTTCAGAAGGAGAGGGTCGTTATTATGCTTGG
This sequence comes from uncultured Flavobacteriaceae bacterium, assembly GCA_949372605.1. Lineage (GTDB taxonomy): Bacteria > Bacteroidota > Bacteroidia > Flavobacteriales > Flavobacteriaceae > UBA8316. The sequence continues at coordinate 68,779 of CASIAE010000002.1, read as the reverse complement.
GAAAGAGAGACTTTAACCCGACTGATTGATGACTTGCCTTATTTTGAAGCTTACTATGGAATTGACTGGAAAAATCCATGGGAAGAAAAGTTTTATCTGTTGCGAAATGTAATTTCTGATTCAGATTTTAAGAAAAAATATGGTTTGAGCGAAAAGCAATTTTTAACCAAAAAAAGTAATTGGGAAAAATTATTGAAAGCCGAAATGTCAAAGAGAGAGCTTCCAGGTATTGACAATAAGATCATCACTTCTTGGAATGCACTTATCGTTATTGGCTTGGCTGATGCTTACGACGCTTTTGGATATAAAGATTACCTAATCCGCGCCCAAAAGGTGTTTGACTTCTTGGAGGAGAAACTGATTGTCAAAGATCGAGTATATCACACCTATCAAAAGGGAAGCGTAAAAGTTGAAGGGTTTATTGAAGATTATGCTTTTCTAATTGCCGCCGCTTTAAAATTATACAGTACAACAACAGAAATTCGTTACCTCAATTTTGCAGACAAATTTGCTTTAAAATCGATGGCTATCTTTGACGATCCGAATTCTGAAATGTTTCAATATACTTCCGAAAACTCGATCTATCCTTCGATGGTTCAAATCGACGATGGAGTAATTCCTTCCCCAAACAGTACGATGGCAAATAACCTTTTCCTTTTGGGTACTTTGTTAGAAAACAAAATCTATGCTGAGCAGGCGGATAAAATGCTTAAAGCCGCCAGCAATGATGTTTTGAATAGTATTTCTGATTATAGTGTTTGGGCATCGCTCTATGCCAGCAAAGTTTTTCCTTTTGTTGAAATCATAGTAATGGGAGACGAAGCCAAAGCCTATACTTCGGTCTTATTGAAAAACGACCTTCCAAATTCAATACTTCAAGCCAGTGTCTCGGATGCTTATTTACCCCTTTTTGAAAATAGGTATGTCGTTGGGGAAACCTTAATTTATGTTTGCAAAAACCGAGTGTGTCGATTGCCGACCAGTGACTTGGATGTCGCCCTCAAAGAAATCAAGGCGATTAAAAATGAAGACGACACCAATGCTATTTTCCAATACATAAATAAAAGTAAACCTAAGTCACTTTAAAGAAAAAGCCTCCTAAGGGCTTAAAGTGTTTTTAGCTTGATATTCTTCCACATTACCTTGATGCCTCCACCATCGTGAATCTGAAGGGCAATAGCGCCTTTGCCAGCTCCTATTTTTTCATCACTTAGACAAACCATCTTTTTTCCATTTAGCCAAGTGGTTACTTTTTCTCCAACCACTCTTATTTTCATTTTATTCCATTCTCCCATTTTTAGGGTTTTGTCTTTTTTAGCATCTGGTTTTATTAACCATCCCCTTCCGTAAGATTCATAGATTCCACCCGTATCATGATTTGGTGGAGCAACTTCTACTTGCCAGCCGCTTATTTTGGTGCCATCCAAAGTTGATCTAAAAAACACACCACTGTTACCATTGGCTTCTTGTTTGAATTCAAGGGTGAGTATAAAATCATCATAAAACTTATCTGTTGATAGGTAGCCATATTTTTCCTCAGGACCACTTTCACAGATCAAGATCCCATCTGCAACATACCATTTTTCAGTTCCATGAATGTTCCAGCCCGCAAGGTCATAACCATTAAAAAGAGAAGTTTTCTGCGCTGTCGCACTTGCCATTGTTGTTAGGCTAAACAGCATTATAAAGATATTTTTCATTTAGATTTTGATTTTATTCACTCCTAAGTTATTATAAATATTTGATTTATGATTAGCAGAACTTTCTTTTTTTGAAATCGCTATTTAGATCAATCAATAGGGAGTGACTTTTTAATATTTTTTTTGACTTAGGAAAGATAGGTTGTATTAGATTTAAGATTTTGAGTGCTTTGTAAAGCTTATATTTATTGAGATTAGAACAATTTTAGTTAAAACTCATCTTTTAATACATCACTCCTTTTTGGACTAGCTATAAAAAAAGTATTACTAAATATTTAATTCTTTGATTTAAAATCTAGTTACTACTTACTTCTTCTGTAGTTTGCATTTAACTTTAATGGATTTCATAAGTAAGATTACTTATCGAATTTTTAATTAGGGATATTCAAAAAAAGGATGTCATAAGAATCCATTAAAAAACAGAAATAAGGCTAAAAAAAAGCCGAAGTAAACACTTCGACTTTAATTGTAGCGAGAGGGGGGCACGATCCCCCGACCTCCGGGTTATGAATCCGACGCTCTAACCAGCTGAGCTACCTCGCCATTTAAGATTGCAAAGATAAAATAAAAACTGACAGTAAAAACTGACAGTATGAAACATTGGAAACTAAAAAAACACTTAAAAACTATTGATATAAAATTTGGATTATTTTTCTAATAATGAGATGAATTCATTTGAACTCCTTCAACAATAATTAGTTGTTAAATCCAATAGTATTTTCTGGGATTAAACCTCTTCAATTGCATAGGCTCAATGAGTTGTGGTTCTTCATAAAGTTTATATATTAGTAAAATGGAATGGTACATAAAAAACCGTTGGTGGATATGGGGAGTAACAGGAGTTTATCTCGCCTACAGGATTTATCTTTCAATAGCTTATTAAGCTCAAAATTAATTTAAAATGAATCAAATAAAACTTTTCCTTGTCTTTACTTTTATTTTAATTACGACCGCTAACGGACAGCAATTCGACTTTAATAATATAAAAATTGATGATGTTAAAAATCTTCTTGGGAACGTATTAGGAAAAGAAGAAAACAAGAAGGCTAATTGGTCTGGAATTGTTGGTGACACTAATTTTAATGTTGCTGACAGAATAGCAATAAATGATGTAATTGATGCATATGGAATATACTGGGATACAAATAATTTGGATGGCTATTTGTCACTTTTTACTGATGATGCCATAGGTGTGAGTTATAATTCAAATGGTGAAAAGCTTACATATTCAATTAAAGATGAAATCCAGACAGTCAATAACAATGAAAGGATGGATTATTTTATGGATAATAAAATACAAAGAAGACATATGATGTCAAATACTTTATTCATTGAATTAACCGAAAGTTTTGCTCACTTGAAAAAGTATATGACTCTTTTAACAACAAATAATAACTTAAAAACAGAAATAGTGAGTCCTGTTTTTTATGATTATAAGCTTAAAAAAATTGAAGGTATCTGGAGAATCACCTTCAGAGAATTTAATCTAGATAGTCCTCTTGATCTTGCAATAAAACCATAATATCAGGCATTAATAAATCTAATTAATAATGTTTAGACTACTCCGTTTTGCGATTAAAAACTACCAATATGCTGTAATGGGTTACTCGTTATTCAAGGCTGCAAAGAGTAAGTTCAAAAAGAAAAAACATTTGTAAAAATTTTAATATTAAAGAACTTTTGTCTTTCGGCATTTTACCTGTCTATTTACTGACAGATAATAACTGAAAAAATCAAACTATTTAGCTAAACTTAAACAATTATTAACTTTGTCAGTTTTAATCATTTATTCTGCGTAAATAATTGATTGGATAGGGCTTTAGCCTCAGATCAATCGGATTTTAATCCCCCGACCTCCGGGTTATGAATCCGAGCTCTAACCAGCTGAGCTACCTCGCCATAAAGAATGCGCAAATATAAAATTATAATTTTTAGCAACAATTTGAAGTTCGATAAAAAAAACAATTATTAATCACAGGAAGGTTAACTTTTTTCAATATATTACCGAAAATTATTAATTTAGATGAGTAAAAAAATATTCTATTCTTTAGAATTTGATTTCCAAGCTTCACCACAGCTATTGTTTCAATATTTATCAACCCCTTCTGGCTTGTCAGAATGGTTTGCAGACAATGTGAATTCGCGGGGGGAAGACTTTGTATTCATATGGGACGATTCAGAAGAAGAGGCCAAAATGATTCAAAGTAAAAACAATGAAAGGGTACGTTTTCAGTGGATGAATGACGAAGAAGACAGTGAAGACTATTATTTTGAATTTAAGATTCAAGTTGATGAAATCACTAAAGACCTTTCTCTTATCATCTCTGATTTTTCTGACGATGATGAAGTAGAAGAGTCCAAATTGCTTTGGAGAAGTCTTATTGCTGATTTAAAGCAGGTTTTAGGGTCTTCTTAACTCCTTTTTTAATGATTAATTTTGACGGATCTCATTATGATTCTTTAGGGAAAGTCCCCGAAAAAAATCTTAGTATATTTTCAGGCATTCCACTTCACACCGAAATATTGATGTGTTCTAAGGCGGGTATCCTTTTTTGGGAAGACCATTACTTTATGTTGATGGCTACTTTGCGGAAATCTCGTGTGAACATTCCCATGAATTATACGATGGAATATTTTCAGGAGCAAATCAATGAATTGACAAATATTAATGCTGAAAAAGGCTCCACTTCACTTGTTTCCATTCAATTTTATAGGACTTCATCTCCCAATTTGTCTCAACCTATTACGGATATTTGTTTTTTTATAAAAACCAAACCCCATGTTTTTGAAAAGCATAATATGACGGTTGAGCTATATAAAGACTACTATATCAATCCAGGAGAATATTCAAACCTTTATCAAACCAACTTTGCACTTCGTGATTTGGCAAAAATTTTCGCATATGAGAATCAATTCGGTGGCTGTTTGTTGTTAAATCAAGAAAAATCTTTGGTAGAAAGCACCCACGGAACACTATTCTTAATATCAGCGGGTACAATTAAAACCCCAGGCTTGTCTTCCGGAACAGTGAATACTGTTCTAAGATCAAAGTTTATTGAGCAAATCAAACTCGAAAAGTCATTACAGTTTGAAGAAACTAGACATTGCCTCCTTTTCACTTCAAAAAGCAGATGAAATTTTCACACTTTCACTGAGCTTCTGGATTTAATATTGTTCGGCAGTTTAGAAAAAAGGTTTACGAGACAGAGCGAAGTAATGCGCTTTTTGATTTATTCAAGAAGCAGCTTTAAAGCTCTAGTTATGGTGGGGGTTTTCGGGACTATTTGCCCAAACCAGTCGCTTGCCACCGAGAGATACCATCTGGTTTTTCCAAAAAGAATTAGGGCTTACTTCGAGAGATTTTTGAGGCATATTTGTTTTTAACAACTACCCAAGATTCCGTTTCTATTTCTTGCTCAAGTTGATATGTCTGACCAACCAGAATAACCCAAGGAAAGAAGCGAATTTCTTTTTCCGAAATAATTTTACTATTCACTAATGCTATGGCTTTATCTAAATTGCCTCCCCAAAAAAGGTTTTCACTAATTTTTTCACTCTCTGGAATAAGATGTCCTGACATTATGAATGAAAAACAAACTGTCGTCCTCGACAGGGCCGCCTGAGCAAACAGTGGAAGATCCACTTTGATTTCTGAAATAATGTCTTTTATGGTATAGGGGAGTGCCTTGTTGATTATAAAACCTAAATAACCTTCAATCTTATGATCTACCAGAACATGACAACAGATCGATGAAAGTTTAAATCTTCAAAAATATTGGGTTCCGCAACGAGTAAATCTCCCTTATTCATTTGTTTTTATTTAAAATAGCTAATTATAGTCAAACCATTTGTGATTTAAGAATTCAAGGCTAAAAAAAAGCCTCCAACTTGGAGGCTTTTTAATTTTTGAATTGTAAAGACTAGTTTACTGAACTAGATAATTCAGCACCTGCTTTGAATTTAACTACATTTTTTGCAGCAATTTTGATAGTAGCACCAGTCTGAGGGTTTCTTCCATCTCTAGCGGCTCTATTTGAAATAGACCAAGATCCAAATCCTACTAGTGAAACACGTCCACCACCTTTAAGAGTTTTTCCTACACTTGATACCATTGATTCAAGTGCTAGTTTAGCTGCAGCTTTAGAAATGGTAGCGCCAGCTGCCATTGCATCGATTAATTCTGATTTGTTCATAATTATAAATGATTAAATGTTATTTACACAAATTTAATGGGATTACTCAAACACCAAAGAAAAACTGCTGTAAATCCTTGTTATTGTTAATAAGTACGGCTATTTGTTGATAATAGAGGTGCTTTTAGGACTATTTGACACTTGTTTTGTCCGAAAATGTGTAACCATTAAGTAAATCAATGGCTGTCATTCTTTTTTTATTTGGAAGCTGTAACTCTTCACATACCAAAAATCCTTCAGGATGAGAAATTAAAATCTCTTTGTCCTTAACAATTAACTGAGAGTTTTTAAAATTATGTGTCGTTTTTTCAACTTTTGAACTAAAAATCTTCATTACTTCCGTTTTGTTATTGTTGGTCAATTTAGTTCTTGCTCCGGGGTGAGGATTCAACCCTCTGATATGTGATTCAATTTGTTTTAAGGACAAATTCCAATCAATACTAATATTTTCATTATTCAGCTTTGGAGCAGGTTTTTCTTTGCCAGTAAGTTGCTGCTGTTTTTCGAAGATACTTTCTTCTACTAATCCTGTGATCGTCTGACAGATGAGTTCACTTCCAATTTTCGCTAACTTATCGTGAAGTGTTCCAGCGGTTTCATCAGAGGTTAATTTGATGGACTCTTGCATCAATAATCCACCAGAATCGATTTTATCATCAATATAGAATGTACTCACACCACTGATTTTCTCACTATTAACGATGGCCCAGTTGATAGGAGCCGCCCCCCGGTAATTGGGTAGCAATGAAGCATGTAAGTTAAAGGTTTTCAAAGGAGGAATTGACCAAACCACTTCAGGTAACATCCTAAAAGCAACAACCACAAACAAATCGGGTTTAAAGTATTTTAATTTTTCAATAAATATTTGGTCTTTTAAGTTCACCGGTTGAAGTATAGGGAGACTTGCTTTTAATGCAAACTGCTTGATCGCTGAGGAATTTATTTTTTTCCCCCTTCCAGAGGCTTTGTCAGGAGTTGTCACAACAGCTACAACATTGCATCCCACTTTTATCATTTTATCTAAACAAATCTTTGCAAAAGTGGGTGTTCCGAAAAACACAATTCTCTTATTTTTCATCATTCAAATAAAATTGATTGGCTTCATTTTGGTCAATGGTTTTGTTTTTTTGTAGCTGCTGCAAAGCTAAAACAATGAATTCGTTTTTGGCAGGGAGTAATACGCCAATTTCATATGCTGATTTCGGCGCTGTTTTTAATAATTTTATAATTAGTTGAAACAATTCTTTGGGAAATGGTTTTTCACTCCGACAAGAGTCTGAGGAACATTGCTTACATTTATTATGCTTTTTTTCACCAAAGTAATTCAATATCATGTTGCGTTTGCACCTTTCTGTTTCTGAGGCGAAATCAATCATCGTTTGTATTTTCTGTACTTTTATTCTGTTGTATTCTTTAATATTATTCAAAAATGGATTTAAAGTATACTGATCTTCCCTCGGCACGATCCAAAATAACTCAAGATCAGTATTTTGTATTTGGAGATCAATATTTTTATTTTGAAAAAGATTATTAAAAATTTTAAGAATTTCAGATTGAGAAAAACCTATTTTATTTGAGATTTCATCTAATTTCACCCACTGCTCATGGTTGAATATGTCCTCATAAGTTCGCATTAAATATTGAACAACAACAGCTATTTTCCCTCCTTGATTGATTGTATTTAAGGCTTGATTTTGATCACAAATCATTTGAACTTTGGTTTTGTTTTGATACACTTGCAACAATTCCAAAACACCTTCTCTGGCCAATATTTTGAAAGTCTCAAAAGATTTTTTTGTATTTAATTTATATCGACTACTAAACTCTTTTAAATTCAACTGATATTTAAGCCCTTCTCCTTCTCCATATGGTATCTGCAAGTAGCTACACAAATTAGAAAAGCATTTTTTTATAAACACAGTATCGGGGAGATGGCTTAAAAACTGATCTTTTAATCTATTATAATCGGAGGGGTGGATTAGGAGTAAAGCTCGTGCAGTCGAACCGTCTCTTCCGGCCCTTCCTGTTTCTTGATAGTAAGCCTCCATACTTTCTGGAAGCAACAGGTGCACCACCGTCCCAACATTGCTTTTGTCGATTCCCATCCCAAAAGCACTAGTCGCCACTATGATCAGGTTTTTTTCGCTGATCCAGTCGTCTAGTTTCTCTTTTTTAATATCCGTACTCAGCCCTCCATGAAAAAAATCACATTTCAATCCAGCATTTTTCAGTTGCTGGGTGACTTCCTCTGTTCTGACTCTTGAGCGGCAATAAATAATTGCTGGTTTTCGATTTTTTTTAAAATATTTAATTAAAGTTCCTATTTTATCTTCTGTTTGTAGAGTTTCATAATACAAGTTTTTTCTTTCAAAAGAAGTAGTAAAGACTTTGGGTTTAATTAAATTAAGCTCCTTTTTAATGTCTTCAAGAACGATGGGCGTTGCGGTGGCTGTCAATGCAATCATTGATAGATTCGGGAATAATTCTTTTAAATCTTTAATGGATTTAAAAGCAGGCCTAAAGTCATGGCCCCATTCTGAAACACAGTGTGCTTCATCAACAGCAATACCATTAAGTGGTAAAAGTTTCAATTGGCTAATAAAATCTGCATTTAATAACCGCTCGGGAGAACAATAAATCAGTTTAAATTCACCAAATCGGGCATTATCCATCTGTTGATTAATGGGGAATTTTTGGGAATTACTTTCAAAAAACATCGATTTAACCCCAATCGCATTCATTTGATTTACTTGATCTTGCATCAAAGAAATCAACGGTGAGATGACCAATGTCATTCCCTCTTTTAAAAGTGCAGGTAGTTGATAGCAAAGAGATTTCCCTCCTCCTGTAGGCAATAAGATCACCGTGTCTTTTCCTGAGGTATAATGTTTAATTATCTCCTCTTGTAAAGGACGAAAACTCTCAAATTTCCAATATTCCTTTAAAGTCTTAAGAATTATCTTCATTTTTTAATACCTCAATTATACTCATTATTCTTGAATCTGGCGTATTGAAGGGGATTTCAATAATAGGAATAGAAAATTTTTTATAGGTTTTTTTAATAGACTCGAAAACTGAAACAGATTCCTCAAAAGATTCCATCCGATGTTCATCATTTTTATAAATATCTTTCCAAGGGGGGAATAGTATCACCAGATCATAGGGGTAGTTTTGTGTTTCAATGCTCATTTCTTCAGCTGGGTTGCCATAATGATTTAAATAAGCAACAATATCGTGCAGTCCTCGATCAAAAAACACATAAGGGAAAACTTGCAAATAATTGATTTTCGAGGCGGACAAATATTGTTTTTTTCTTTCTTGAAATATAATTTTACTAAAGGTTAATGGTTCTGTTTTAAATAAATTTTCAATACCCTTTGCTTTTCCAGCACTGATAACAGATCTCGAAAACTCCTCAAAGCATTGATAGCCTTTTTTAATAAGGAGTTTGATCACCGTTGTTTTTCCACTCCCCGGCCCACCACTGATTACAATTTTTTTATTTACAAGGAGGTTTTCTTTCAAAACTTGTTTTTCATTTTAATAACTTATATTTGTACAAAATTAGCTTCCTTAATGATATCAAAGGAAAATTCAGAGGAATTTTATTCACGATTTTACTCCCGACTTCAGAAATCTCAATCTTGGCCCGGATCTTATATGTTTAAATTTATTGTTAAATCTGAAAATCCTCAGATTGACAATCTAAAAGCACTATTCATCACCAAAGAGAAAAAAGTTAGTCTGGTTGCATCTTCAAAGAAAAAGTTTCAAAGTCTAACCATAACCTTAGAAATGGATTCTCCTAATGAGGTGATCGCGATTTATAAAAAAGCCGCTGATTTTAAGGATGTTATTACATTATAATAAAAATTATATTTTTAAAAGGACAATAATTCGAATTTTAGTAATTTGCATCATTATTAAACTGCACCTTAGTAAATTAAACCACTCTCCATAATGGAATCTTTACAATACAATACCAAGCGTACTCAACTTATTATACCGGAATATGGGCGTCATGTACAAATCATGGTCAACCAACTCGTTGATACTGAAGACAAGGAGGAACGCAACAAAATGTCAAAAGCAATTATTGGCATAATGGGAAATTTAAGCCCCCATCTGAGGGATGTTCCTGACTTTCAACATAAACTTTGGGACCAATTGTTCATCATGTCTGATTTTGAATTAGACGTTGATGGCCCTTACGAAATGCCTTCAAGAGAATTGTTGGAAGAAAAACCTGCTAGATTGCCTTATCCGCAAAAGTTCCCTAGGTATCGTTTTTATGGAAACAACCTCAAAAGTATGATCAATGTTGCCAAAGATTGGGAAGATGGAGACATGAAAAGTGCATTGGTTTATAATATTGCTAATCACATGAAAAAATGTTTTCTGAATTGGAATAAAGATACTGTAGAAGATATCGTAATACTCAATCATTTGGCAGAGCTTTCGGATAAAACTCTAACTGTTAAAGAAGAGTTGCTTCCACTTACGGACTCCGCGGAACTTCTAAAAGGGAGACCTAAAAACGGAAATGGTCCCAAAAGTAATCATAAGTCACCCCAACGAAACAAACGAAATAATAACAACCGTAAACGATATTAAACTTTAATTTTAATGGGGAGTTTTCAAATTGAAGGAGGATACAAGTTAAGTGGAGAGATCACTCCACAAGGAGCTAAAAACGAAGCCTTACAGATTTTATGTGCTGTTTTACTTACTCCAGAAGCAGTAAATATTCATAATATTCCAGACATCATCGATGTCAATAAACTCATTCAACTTCTTGAGAATTTTGGCGTAAAAGTTGAAAAAACAGCAAAAGGAAGTTTTCGCTTTCAGGCCGATGCTATTGACCTTGATTATTTAAGTTCTGAACAATTTAAAGTGGACGGAAAAGAGCTGCGAGGCTCCATCATGTTGGTAGGTCCCCTTTTAGCGCGATTTGGCAAAGGAAGTATACCCAGACCCGGAGGAGATAAAATAGGAAGACGCAGACTGGATACCCACTTTGAAGGTTTGATCAAACTAGGAGCTAGATTTAATTATAATCGTGAAGATTATTTTTACAGTGTTGAAGCTAAAGAATTAATCGGTACCGACATGTTACTGGATGAGGCATCCGTTACCGGAACTGCCAATATTTTAATGGCTGCGGTATTAGCAACCGGAACGACTACAATTTACAATGCTGCTTGTGAACCTTATTTACAGCAACTCTGTAATATGCTCAATCGAATGGGAGCCAAAATCACTGGAATTGGCTCTAATTTATTAACCATTAATGGCGTTGAAAATCTGGGGGGAACAGACCACCGTATTCTACCAGATATGATTGAAATAGGAAGTTGGGTTGGTTTAGCCGCAATGACCAAAAGTGAAATCACGATTAAAAATGTACGCTGGGAATATTTAGGACAAATGCCCAATGTTTTCAGAAAGTTAGGCATCACAATACAAAAAAAGGGAGATGATATTTTTATCCCTGCACATACTAATGGGTATGAAGTTCAAAGTTATATTGATGGCTCTATATTAACTATTTCTGATGCTCCATGGCCAGGGTTTACGCCTGATCTTTTGAGTATTATTCTCGTGGTTGCGACCCAAGCACGTGGAAGTGTTTTGATCCACCAAAAAATGTTTGAAAGTCGTTTGTTCTTTGTGGATAAATTAATTGACATGGGAGCTAAAATCATCCTCTGTGATCCGCATCGAGCGACGGTTATTGGTCATGACTTTGAATCCCAACTTAAATCAGCAACATTGACCTCTCCTGATATTCGAGCGGGTGTCTCCCTGCTTATTGCAGCACTTTCAGCCAAGGGAACAAGTACGATTCATAACATCGAACAAATCGATAGAGGTTATGAAGATATTGAAAATCGATTGCAACAAATTGGAGCTAATATAAAACGAATCAACAGTTAAATTCTTCACTTCATGCCCCATGAAAAAGAAAACTGTTTTCCTACTAATTGTTTTTAATTCACTTGTTTTTGGACAGCCACTATTCGCACAGTCTGATCTTATAGGGCAAGTTCTTGACGCCGCAACAAAAGAACCTCTCCCCTATGTAAACATTGGATTAATCAATAAAAACATTGGGACTGTATCGGATGATTATGGTTATTTCGAATTGGGTGTCAATGCACAATTGAATGCGCAAGACACCTTGCTTTTTTCCATGATAGGATTTGAATCAAAATCATTTGTTTTAAAGGATTTTTTAGTCCAGCAACTTATAGAAATTTCCTTAACAGAAAAAGCAACTGAGCTGGACGAAGTAATTTTGACTTCGGATCGTAAAACTAAATATCAAATAAAAATATTAGGAAATAAAACCACTTCAAAATTGCTATATGCAGCCTTTACCACCAATAAGCTTGGAAATGAAATGGGTTTTGTTGTTCGGGGAAGAAAACGCCCGATGATTTTAAAGAAATTCAATGTCTCCTTGGTTGAAAACGATTACGGTCCAATTAAATTTCGTTTAAACTTTTATGATCTGGTCAACGGGCTTCCCAATGAGAATATACTGAATGAAAATATTATTGTGGAAACCGATATTGAATCCGGTATCGTCACTGTTGATTTAACGCCTTATGAAATTGTTATCGATGAAGATTTTTTTATCGCCATAGAATGGATAGAGGATTTGGGACCTGGCAAATTGTTTTTCTCTGGAGGCTTTTTTGGAGCCCAACTCATTGCTAGAGAAGTTAGTCAAGGAAAATGGTCAGCTCTTGGTTCAGCAAGTGTTGGAATGAACGTGGAAGTTCGTTATTGATTTTTTTTAACGGTTAGCGTAATGATCGTTTTAATGATTTCTTCTAGAACCTTTAAATCCACATCTGCTAACTTTTTAACATATAGACAACCTTTGCCTTTTTTTGTGTTTTCCAGGGGCTTCAAAATTAAATTTCTTGTCGGAAATATCACACTTAAGATAAAGTTTAAGGATATTTTTTAAAAATTAAATCTGTTTAAAACCAATCGTATTCTCTTCCGCTTGCGTATTTATGATAATAATCACCAAAGCCGATAATGGAAATACCCCGAAGAATTCCTTGTGCTTCCGAAAGGCCAACCATCATTCAGTATAATACCCATCTATCAGATTTCCCCTCTTCAGGGACTAGGTCTTCTAAAAACAGATGAACAGAGGTAGCGTTAGGTTTTGTTTTGTTGGAAGACATGGGGTTTTTATAATGAGTTAATAAAAATCAGCGTTTTGAAACCTTATTATTGCTAATATTTCTTTGACGGGTACATTTAAAACGATCTACAGTTTCTGATCGGCTTTTGCTGTGCTTGGTTTTTCGCCCCTGAACTCTAGCCCTCCACATCTTAAAACTGGAGAGTTTCATCTCCTTTCGCATCAACTTAATGACATCCTGTTCTTTTAAACCAAATTGCAATAGGATGGCATCAAAAGGAGTGCGATCTTCCCATGCCATTTCGATAACTCGATCAATTTGAACTTCCTCTAATGTGATTTCTTTTTTCATGATTCTCTACTATTTGGTAAGGTATGTCTATTTAAAATTCGTTTGCTTTCTCTTCTAACCAAACTATTTTTTTGAAGGTTCCACAAGGTTTGACTCGCTTTTTCACGACTTTTAGTTAAATCTACTATGGGCAAAGGATAATTGTCTCCTAACTTAAAATCATACAAAGCAGCTTCCAGGGGAGTTAAATCCCAAGGGGTGTGAAGGAAAGCTTGAGGCAAAGTAGCCAATTCTGGAATCCATTGTTTTACAAATAACCCTTGCGGGTCGTGCTCCAGTCCATTTTTAACTGGATTATAAATTCTAAGGGTATTAATTCCCGTTTCGCCTGCTTGCATTTGAATTTGTGGAAAATGAATTCCCGGTTCAAAATCTAAAAACTGACGGGCCAAAAACCCTGAAATGGATTGCCAAGGTTGCCACAGTTGATGAATCACAAAAGAAACGACCAAAGCACGCATTCTAAAGTTTAAATAACCCGTTGCAACCAAGCACCGCATGGCAGCGTCTACCATGGGTACTCCCGTTTGCCCGGTTTCCCAAGCAGTCAAATGATCAGAACGTTTTTCTTTTGTAAGGGCATGATATCCTTTATTAATGCTCTTAAATTCCATTACACATTCCATTTCAAATTTTTGAATAAAATGAGCTTGCCATCTTAAGCGTGAATCAAAAGCGGATAAGGCACGACTCCTTTTACCCTGCTCTTTTTCTCCTTCTGTTCGCTGCAAAACTTGCCGCATTGAAATATTTCCCCAAGCAATATATGGAGAAAGTCTGCTGCAACTCTTTCGAGCCAAATTGGGTTTTGAAATGTGTTTTTGATAATTTAAATAACGACTTTCAAAAAAGGAATTTAGATAACGATGCGCATAGTGTTCTCCCCCAGGTTGAAGTAATGCTGATTTTGATGTATCCAACGAAACAACCTCAAAATGAGATTCAAGTTCGAGAATCGTTTTCGAATCAACCAATTGATTTTCTTTGGGAGAAAAAGTAAAAATAGGTTGATTCATATGGGCAGTCCATAAATGAATCCATTTTTTTCGATTCCTCAAGCATCTAAAAACACCTTGCTGTAAAAACTCCTTCCAACTAATTTCTTCAGAATCTACCCATTGTCGGACTTCCTTATCTCGATCAAATGTGAGTTGAATTCCGGTTTCTTGATGAGAATACAATGAAATCGGAATTCGCTCATTTAAACTTTTCAAAATACTTAAAACAGTTCCTTGCACACACAGCACTTTAGTATTATGCGGTTTTAATTGTTGATTTAATTGTGCGATTGACTGTTTAATGAAATTGAAATGACGCTCACTGTAATGGCTGTCGTTTAATAATTCCTCTTCTAAAACATATAAGAGAAGGCAGTTGTTGTCAGACGCCAAAGCAACATGGAGGGCTTCATGGTCTAAAAGTCTTAGATCTCTTTTTAACCAAATTACATTAAGTTTTTTGATCTTAAAATGCATCGGGTTGGGTTATGATTTTATAAGCACGCTTTTTTATTTCAGCAAGATCCGCAGCAGGAATTTTTTCCAACAAACGCAGCATCATTGCCATGCGATTGTTTTTTGCGAAATGCTCTTTTTTATCATCTAAAAAGTTCCAATACAAGCTGTTAAAGGGACAGGCATCATCACCCACTCGCTTCTTTTTATCATATTTACAATCACCACAATAATTACTCATTTTATGAATATAGGCCGCTGCAGAAACATAGGGTTTTGTGGCAACAATTCCCCCATCTGCCCACTGACTCATCCCTCGAGTATTAGGCATTTGCACCCATTCCACCGCATCAGCATAGACCCCTAAATACCATTGATCCACTACATCGGGATGTACTTGCGCTAACAAAGCAAAATTTCCAGTGATCATCAAACGCTGTATGTGGTGAGCATAGGCATGGTCTAATGAATTTTGAATGCTGTGATGCAAGCAATTCATTTTGGTTTTGGCGGTCCAATAAAAATTAGGAAGTGAATTTTGATTATCCAAAACATTTTTCTTTGCATAGTTTGGCATTTCTCTCCAATAAATTCCTCGCATGTATTCTCGCCAACCAATAATCTGACGTACAAAACCTTCTACTTGAGAAATCTCAATTGTTTCTTCATTGGCATGATAATATTCAATTACCGAGGTAACCACTTCTAAAGGGGAAAGCATTTTTGTATTTAATGCAAAGGAAAGACGGGAATGAAACAAATTCACCTCTTGTGTGTGCATGGCATCTTGATAATATCCAAAATATTCTAGTAAATGCTGATTAAAATAATCCAATTGAAGCAGAGCTTCTTCCCGAGTAGCCGGATACAAAAAATTAGCTGAATCTAAGGATCCTAAAGTTTCAATCCCTTGTTTTTTTAAGAGTTCCTCCAAAGCATCAATGGATGTTGGAGCTCCTTTAAATGGTTGTGGAATTGCAGGTTCTCCCTTCCATTTATTCCGATTGTTTTTGTCAAAGTTCCAAAGACCTCCTAAGGGTTTTCCAGCTTCCATTAGCAGATTGAAATCTTTGCGTATTCTGCGATAAAAAAACTCCATCACCAACTGCTTTTTCCCTTCAAAAAATTCAGTAAGAAAAAGCCTTGAAGTCATGAAATGTTCTGAGTCTATAACGGAGGAGGAAATAGAGAGTGTTTTACAATATTGCTTTAATTCTAAATCAAGTCTGTACTCATCAGGAAACTGATACTCAAAATGAGTGGCTTCATATTGACCAATTATTTGATTCAAATTCTCCGTAATGCTTTGTTTGTTTTCTGGATTGTCTAATTTAAAATAATGAATGCGATGTCCTTTGTTTTCAACAGCACTTTTAAAATGGCGCATGGCGTTAAAAAAAGCAACTACTTTTTGTAAATGATGCTTGACATAATCGGTTTCCTGCCGAACCTCCATCATCACATAACAGACCGAATCGTCAATTTGATCAAACCAAGAATGGTTTAGATTTAATTGATCGCCAAGGATTAATCGTACTTTCATTCAAACAAGGTGTTTTGCAACCAGCGTTTTTGATATTGCCCTTTGGCATCATAACGATCTGCTTGTAGTTTTATATTAAATTTTCGGTCACGTGGGTCATTGCCAACACCTGCAACGTAGAGCCAGTTGCCCCAGTTGCTATGTGCATCGTAATCAACAAGTTGTTGCTCAAAATAAGCGGCTCCCATGCGCCAATCCATCAACATGCTTTTGGCAAAAAAACTTGCAACATTTTGCCTGCCTCGATTGCTCATAAAACCTGTTTTTTTCAGCTCAATCATATTGGCGTTGACAAAAGGCTCCGGGGTTTTTCCTTCAGTCCATTTTAAAAAAATTTCAGAATTTGAATCCCAAGTATATTTTTTATCCAAAATACCACCCAGATGAAAGATTGCATTTCCATGCTTTAATGATATGTACTTAAAATAATCTCTCCAAATCAATTCAAAAATTAACCAATAGGTGGATTCATTTTTTTGAATTTCTTTTTCATAGCGTTGTACTTCCCAATAAATCATTCTTGCTGAAAGGGAACCGTTGGCTAACCAAGGTGAAAATTTTGAACTGTAATCTGATCCTAATAAACCATTTCTGGTTTGCTTATAAAATGAAAGGCGCTCAGATTTCCAAAAGTAGTCCGTTATGCGATTCAATGCCGACGACGTTCCTCCCAAAAATGGAAAGGCGGAATGCGTTGGGGTCTCAAAATATGCAAACCCTAATTCTTCATGAGTAGGAATGGTGAAGGGCGCATTTAGTAAAGATTTTTCATCTAAAATTACGGGTTCTGGAATGCAGGATTTAATAGTGCTGTATTTCTCACATTTCTTTCTAAAAACAGTAAACACCTGTGGTATTGAATCAATGTCCATGGGGATATCATCGGGATGAAATAGGAATTGATCGTAATGAGTAAAAACCTGAATTTTCTTTGATAAACTATCACAAACTGCATTTGAAATTAATTTTTCTTCAGCTGTCCATTCTTCTTGAAAAAACAAGGCGCTTGCGTTTAGGTCATCAATCCAATGGGGAATTCCTACTGTTGCAGATCGCTTTTCAACGATTAGCGTAATATTTTTTTCTTTTAATTCAAGTTGAAGGGATTGAAGTGTTTCAATATTGAAACGTGTTCTAAACTTTCCTGTTTTTTGAAAACCCCAAGCAGTTTTTTCAAAATCTTTTGGCTCAAAAGCATAGTAAGCCACGACCCTGTCATAAGACTTACAAGCATTGAAAAAGGACTTTTGATCTTGAAAACGCACATCGTTTCGTAACCAAACCAAAGCTGTTTTCATGTGGATTTACATTTTTTACTACAATATTTGACATTTTCCCAATCACGTTCCCATTTCTTTCTCCACTGAAATGGACGATTGCAAGTCAGGCAAATTTTCTCAGGTAAATTTTGTTTTAATACCCGCTTCATGCCATGTTTAATGCTGCTTTATAAACACTCAAACAACGTTCGCGAGCAAACTTATGATCAACAATGGGTTGGGGGTAGTCAAACTCTTGAAAATTAGGCACCCACTTTTGGATATATTTGAGTTCTTTATCAAATTTTTTAATCTGTTCGGTAGGATTAAAGATTCTAAAATAGGGTGCTGCATCAACACCACAGCCCGCAACCCATTGCCAGTTTCCTACATTGCTTGACATTTCATAATCCAATAACTTTTCAGCGAAATAAGCTTCTCCCCATCGCCAATCGATCAAAAGGTGTTTACACAAAAAACTACTCACCAACATCCGCACTCGATTGTGCATGAAACCAGTCTCGTTTAATTCCCGAATTCCCGCATCTACAAATGGGTATCCTGTTTCACCAGCACACCATTTCTCAAATTCTTCTTCGTCATTTCTCCACTCTATACGATCGTATTTTGATTTAAAATTACTGTCTTTGGTATGAGGAAAATGCCACAAAATCTGCATGAAAAACTCTCTCCAAATCAGCTCTTTTAAAAATGTAATTTCTTTGGCTACAGCTGCTTTCTCAACTAGTTGTCTGACACTGACTGTGCCAAATCGAAGGTGAGCTCCTAAACGGGAAGTACTCTCAAGTATTGGGAAATTTCGAGTTGCCTCGTAATTGTTTATTACTTCATCGGTGAATACATAAGGAAGCGGTTCTTTTTCTGAGGATTCAAAACCTAAATCCGCTATGGTTAATGTAGGAAGAGACGAATCATTGTATAAATTACCAAGATGATTTTCTGAGGGATAATGATTTGTATCTTGAGGCTTTAGATTCGCAATCCATTTTTTGGAATAGGGAGTATAAACGAGGTAAGGCTTTCCATCGTTCTTACAAATCTCATCTTTTTCAAAAATTACTTGGTCTTTGTAGGTAATAAAGTCAACTCCTTTGTCCCCTAATAGTTCTTTTATTTCACCATCACGTTCCAAAGCGTATGGCTCATAATCATGATTAGCAATTACTTTGTCAATTTTATAATCACTTGAGAGTTTTTTAAAAATAGCCTTTGGAGCGCCTCTATAAACTCCTACAGTACATCTGTTCCCCTTCAACGCTTTATTGATGCCTCCCAAGGCATTTAACAAAAATGTTATTCTAGCATCTTTTTTTGGAAGCTTGTCTAGGATTTTTTCATCAAAAATAAAAATAGGCAGAACTTTATTTGAATGCTTTAAGGCCTCATAAAGACCTTTGTTGTCGATGACTCTAAGGTCTCGACGAAACCAAAATAAAGTTACTTTCCCCATTTTAGTTTAACTTTTTATGTCTCCAATTCCTCCGTCAATATGAAGAACTTGAGCAGTCATCCAACTGCTTTTATTGCTTAAAAGAAATGCGGTTGCTTCTGCTATCTCTTCGGCACTTCCAAAACGTTGTAGTGGATGTCTTCCAGCTGCATTTTCTTTTTTGGTGTCGTTGTTCAGGAATTTATCTGCTAGCGGAGTATCTATAATCGAAGGTGCAATGACGTTGACCCTTACTTTTGGAGCTAATTCTGCTGCCAATGATCTCGCCAAACCTTCTAATGCTCCTTTTGCAGTGGCAACACTTGCGTGGTAGGCCATCCCGGTTTGGACTGCGACAGTGCTATAAAACACAACGCTTGCTGTAACATCTCCACTTTGTAATTTGCTTAATACGGATTGTAATGTTTTGACAGCTCCCATTACATTGATTGAAAAATCATTAAGAAAAGTTTCAGGTTTAAGTCCTTTGAAAGGTCTTAAATTGATGCTTCCAGGGCAGTAAACAAAACCGTCTAACGATTCTGGTAACAGAGAGAGATCCAAGGTGTCAGTTAAAACGTCAAAAGGAATGTGAGTTACATTCAAGCCAGTCAAATGCTCGTTGGTTCTACAGGCCGAAAAAATGTTATTTTCTCCCCCAATTAATTTGATCAATTCGAGTCCAATTCCTGAGCTACCCCCAATTATTAGTATATTTTTTTTCATATTTAGTTTTTATATTCTCCAAAAAGTTCAATTAATTTTTTTTGTCGATAATCAAATATTTCATTGAGTTTGGGCTTGACAATTATCGGATGTGCCAATCTTCCGAGTGTTCCAAAAGGAATTTTATAGTCAATAATGTCTTCCATTTCAACACCGTTTTCAATCGGGCGAATAAAGTGTTTGTGGTGCCATAATGCATAGGGGCCAAACCGTTGTTCGTCTACAAAATATTCACCTTCCTTTACATGTGTAATTTCAGTCACCCATTTCGTAGGAATTCCCATGACTGGAGTAACGATATACTGAATAATTTGACCGGCATACATTTTCTTTTCAGCACCACTTAAAATTTTAAAACCCATATAATCAGGAGTGATGGTTTTTAAATTTGTTGGATCACCCAAAAAATTCCAAGCTTGATCGCAAGTTATTGGAAGATTTTGGAATGTATGCTTGCGATATATTTTCATGTAAAATTTTCTAGAACAAATATAAACAAACGTTTAACTATTTTTAGATAGAATTAAACAAATAACAATAAATTTTCAGTTAAGTTGCAATAAAATTAATTCAATATTATATTTTTGTAATAGTTTGATTTCTAAAAATTTATATTTAAGACCATAACATGAAAAATTTTCTTCTCCTCATAACCTCATTATTTTGTAGCATAATATTTGCTCAGGTAAGAACACCACAGCCGAGTCCTATGGCTAAAATATCTCAAGTTGTTGGGATGACAGATTTTACGATTGAATACTCACGTCCTTCCAAAAGAGGCAGAGCAATAGTTGGAAATTTGATACGCTTTGGAGAACTATGGAGAACGGGTGCCAATAAAAATACAACCATTGAGTTTTCTGACGCAATCATGATTCATGGTAAGGAAATACCTTCAGGAAAATATGCGATTTACACCCTTCCAAATGAAGATAATTGGGTGTTATATTTTTATAGTAAGACGGATTCTGCGGGTATTCCAAAAGATTGGGAAGAAAGTAAAATTGTGCTTAGCATTGTCCTGCCAGTTCAAAGAATTGAAAAAGAAGTCGAAACTTTTACTATTGGCATCTCTGACATTAAAAGTAGTGGCGCCAACATAAACCTATCATGGGAAAACACCTCGATCTCCCTGCCTGTAGAAGTTCTCTCTGTTAAACAAGCCATGTTAAGTATTGAAAAAACATTATCTAATAATCCCAAAGCTGGAGATTATTACAACGCAGCTGTTTATTATCTTAACGAAGGACACGACCTTAATCAGGCGAAAACTTGGATATCTAAAGCAGTTGAGATGAATGGTGATGCCTTTTGGATGTATCGTCAACAATCTTTAATTTTGGCTGGTTTAAATGAAACTTCTGCTGCTATTGCTGCTGCTAAGAAATCTCTAAAACTTGCCATAAATGCAGGTAACAAAGATTACGAAGTCATGAACAATGAGTCCATAGAAAAATGGAGTAACTGATACTAAGCTTTTACTGTTTCTTTAAAAATTGCTTGTAAAATTATAGCCAACATAATGGTGAGTATTGAGCCAATTACGTTGAGCCAAAGAAAACTAACGATGTCTATTTTGTAAACATACAACACCATAATTTCTGAAATTATTGCAGCAAAAAACACGGCTTTTCCTCTGATAAATTTAATGAAAATTGCAATTAAGAAAATCCCAAGAATGGTTCCGTAGAAAAGCGATCCAATGATGTTAATCAATTGAATTAAATTCTCAAACAAATTCCCGACCATTGCGAATAAAATCGCAATACATCCCCAAAGTACGGTGAAGACTTTGGTAGCCCAGACATAATGTTTGGGTTCAGAGTTGGGTTTAAATCTTTTGTAAAGATCCACCACACTCGTTGCTGAAAGTGCATTTATTTCAGAGGCAGAGGAACTCATGGCAGCAGAAAGTATTACGGCCAAAAGAAGCCCTATTAGTCCTCTTGGTAGATGCTCTAGAATGAAATAAATAAAAACATAATCCTTATCATTTGACTCGACTTTTGGCTCTACTTGTTCAATTAGTTTTTTGGCTGCTTTTCGGTTTTGCTCATATTGATTTTGAACTTGAAGGTATTTCTCTTTCAGCGGTTCACTTTCAAAAAATGACGTTTCATTAATGTATTGTTGCTTCTCAAGGTGCAGTTGATCATTTAGTTTTTCTAATTCAACAAATGCAGTTCGATGAGTGGACTCCTTGACCTTTTCAATGGCATTCTTGTTGAAATGTATCGGGGCTTTTTCAAACTGAAAAAAGACAAAAACCATAACTCCCGTTAACAATATAAAAAACTGCATTGGGATTTTTAAGAATCCATTCATGATTAAGCCTCGTTGACTTTCTTTTAATGATTTTCCCGATAGGTAGCGTTGAACCTGACTTTGGTCAGTACCAAAATAAGAAAGTGCTAAAAAAAGCCCTCCCGTTATTCCACTCCAGAAAGTGTATCGATTGTTTGGGTCAAAGCTAAAATCTAACACATTTAATTTCTTATTGATTCCTGCCAATTCTAGTGCATTGGAAAAATTTATATTTTCGGGTAAAGCACAAACGATAAAAATAAAAGCGGCGATCATTCCTGAAAATATAATGAACATTTGTTGTTTTTGGGTGACACTGACAGCCTGGGTTCCACCAATCATTGTGTAAAAAACAACTAAGAATCCTATGATTACGATAAGCATTTTTAAATCCCAACCTAAAACTACGCTAAGGATTATTGCCGGTGCATAAATTGTTATTCCTGCTGCTAATCCTCGTTGAATAAGGAAAAGTATTGCAGTTAAAATTCTTGTTTTAAGATCAAATCTTTTTTCTAAAAATTCATAAGCTGTGAATACTTTTAATTTATGATAAACGGGTAGAAAAAAAAGACAGATGATCACCATCGCAAAAGGTAAACCAAAATAAAACTGCACAAACCCCATGCCATCATTAAAAGCTTGTCCTGGAGTAGAGAGAAAAGTAATTGCACTGGCTTGAGTTGCCATAACAGATAGGCCTACAGTAAACCAAGAGGCTTTATTTCCTCCTTTAATATAATCTTGAATGTTTTTGTGAGAGTTGTTTTTTCTTATCCCATAGAGGATGATGAAAATTAGGGTAAAACCCAAGATCATCCAGTCAATATTTCCCATTAATTATAATATTTCATGAATAAATAAAAGAGTGCCCAATAGGCAACTTGAGTTAAAATTAAACCCAAATATATTTTTGAAATTTTATTTTCTTTCATTTTTAGGTGCGATTAAATTAAAAAACAATCGATAAGCCCCCGGAACTCCAGCCGGTAAAAGCCTAAAAAAACTTAATCCAGTGTAAACAATCTTTCCTTTTTCGTAATCTGCGGACAACAACGCGCCATCTTTCGGATTTTCTCCGGGATCATTCATTCTTAATAATGGTTCAAAATCATCGTGCCATTTGTTAGGGAAATACAATCCGCGCTCCTGCACCCAACCTTCAAAGTCTTTAGAGCTTATTTTGTTAGGGTGGTTTAACAGGAGGTGTTTACTATCTAAAATTGTTACAGCTGCATTCTCATCAGTTACACGATCCCTCGAAAGCGTTAAATTGAGGGGCGAAATTTCATTTGTTTTTAGTCCTCTGCTGGTGTTGTATTGAATTAATAAGGTTCCACCTTGAGCGACATACTCCCATAAAATTTTATTTTTAAAGGACAAGGATTCATTCACATTAAACGCCCGAATGCCCATCACCACTGAGGCATAGTTGTTCAGTTTTTCAAGACTAATTTGATCCGCATCAAGCGTTTCAACTTCGATTCCCACTGCTCGTAAACTTTCAGGAATTTTGTCTCCAGCTCCATTGATGTAACCAATTTTATTTACGTCAGTTTTTAAGTCTAATGTAATTGCTTTTGAACTTGCCGGAACTACCATGTATTGCTTAGGGAAGTGATCGTATTCGATTTCCTGCATCGATGCGTTAAAACTGTTTTTACTAGTTTCTATTAGAGGTTTAAGTGCGAATTGATCTGGAAAGTCAGGGGGTGTTATTTCAAATGAAAGGTTTTTCTCGGTACCCTTTCCATCAATAACAATGCTATGATTTTCTGGTGAAATTTTCCAATGTTTATTTCCCTTTAAATGAATGTTCCCTTCAAAACTTTCACCATTATTTTTGACCTTTATATTAATTGATTTTTTTTCTTTTCCTGAAAACAAATAAACCGGTTCTTCGATTTGAGTTGTGGTGGCAGGAAGTATTTGGAATGGCACGACAACTTCTCCTCTGACAGGGTCTGTCTTGCGATAGGAGAGTGGTATGGTCGCTTTTATCTCCACACCCTCAATTAAAAGCGTAAAGTCAATGACAATTGCTGCTGGAGTTTCTGCCAACCCGATGAGGTTTTTTTTCGACGTGCTGTACATTCCTGTTGAACTTTCCTCAGAAAGCCAATATGGGCTACTAATCTCCCCTTTTATTATATGTTTTATTTTTTTTTCAAAAACTAAGTTTTGCACCAATGATTTTTCGATTGATTCGGTTTGCTTGATTTTTTCAAGCTGTTTGATGATAACTTTTATCGGACTTGGATTGATTACTTTAGTTGTTATGTTTATTTCTTCGCCAAAAATTGCATAAGGCACTGAAGCATTTACTTGAAGATCAACCCCAAGACACCGCAAAATAACACCTTCAATTTCTTTTGATTTTATTTCACTCCAATGCTTGTTCTTCAGTTTTTTGATTTTATCATAGGCCAGAACAAGTTTTGAAACACTCAGATAAGGTTTTGAGAAATTAAATTCATCGATAACGTCAATAATCAGTTTCTCAATTTCAGCACCGCCTGCAAGGCGCGTCCAGCTTGTGTTAATCCCTTCAAATGGATTGTTTGATTTTAGTGGCCTTCCTTTAATCAACTCCAGGTACTCTACCTGACGACCTTGTTGCGCAGCACTTCCAAACCCCTGCGACTTGTGCTGACTTCTACTCATTGCAGCAATTTCAGAATTACTTCTCCCCGTTAAAGGATCATAAACGCCACTGTCAAATTCAATTAAATTGTATTTATCCGATTTGTTAAATTTTTCGCGACTTCCATAGAACCACCAAGAGGTGTTGAAAAATAGCCTTTTGGGCTGCCAGATTTCAGAGATAGAAAGAGCGTTTTTTGAGCCAGAGAGTTCAAAGGCTTCGGTGCTTATAATTGCTGAACTGGTGTGATGACCATGTGTTTTTCCAGGAGTTCTGTGGTCAAAACGATTAATTATAATATCGGGTTTGAATTGTCTTATTCTTTCAATGGTTTGTGAAAGAACTTTTTCTTTATCCCAAATCGAAAATGTTTCATCTGGATGTTTTGAGTAACCAAAGTCGCTGGCCATTGTAAAATATTGCTCTCCACCATCAATGCGTCGGGCTGATAACAGTTCTTGTGTTCTTATTAAACCCAAAGCTTCCCTTAATTCGGATCCAATTAAATTCTGTCCACCATCTCCTCTTGTCAGAGATAAATAGGCAGTTCGCGCAAGAAGGTGATTTGAAAAATAAGAAATCATTCTTGTGTTTTCATCATCCGGATGTGCTGCAACATAAAGTACTGAACCCAGGAAATTTAACTTCTGAATACTTTTGTAGTTCTCCGAAGAACTTTGGGCATGAATGATATTCATGCTCATAATAAAGATAATGAAACGCATCATAATCTTATGGATTGAGCAGTAAGCTGTCTCTGTATTTTTCATCTCCTAATTTATTATTTTGCCAATAACTAATTTTTTTTGTGGTCAATCGATTTGCGCTGCTCAGCTGAATGTTTTCCTTAAGTGAAAACTCTTCCCATCCTTCTATTTGGTTGGGAAAACTATTTTTGAATTTAATTTTAATTAAACGATTTAAATCTTGAAACTCAAGACTATAAGTAAAATAATTATTCTTGAAATCTAATTTCGCAATCGCTTGATAGGGTTTTATTCTTAAGTGATTCAGCTGCAATAAATCCAAGGAGGGAATTATGTTTAAATTTCCAATGGGCAAGCTGCTGGGATTTATTCTGATTGTACTCCAAAGCTCTTCTTCTGTCAAGGCATTTTTAAAATTAAGTTCTTGATCTGTTTCTCCCTCAAAATAAGAATGTCTTTTGATCTTAAGCTCTGATTTTTTATTGAGCTGAAGGTAAGTATGCCCACACCATTCTTGAATGGAAGCTGTGATTTTTCTTAAAGATTTTTTCTCCTCCAATGAAACGAAAGAACTGTTCATAATGTGATAAGGATAGATTCCGGTTAAGAAACTAACGATACGATTTAGCTTTAATATAGACTCACTTTTTTCGGAAGAAATATTAGCTTTTACTTGTTCTTTTTTTAAAAAATCTTCTGTCACAAAAATCAAAACAACATTGCCTGATCGCATTTCCCCATACCTCGATTGAGACAAAATGTAAGTGGATATTTCTGCTTTTCCATCAAACCAATAAGACTTGAATTCCTTACTCAGGTTAACTTTTTCTGGATTTAACGTCTGCTCTGAACAGCTGATCAAAGAAAAAACAAGAAAGAGACTGCTAAATATTTTGTGTATCACTTGTTTTGATTTTAAAGTTTAAGTTACATTATTTAAAAAAAAGAATCAATTCTGAATTATAGATTTAATTTTTTGATAAACCTGAGCGAGAGGTAATCCGACCACATTGGTGTAACTGCCATTAATTTTAGAAATTCCAATTTCCCCGATCCAGTCTTGAATGCCATAGGCTCCTGCCTTGTCAAGTGGATTGTATTGACTGACATATTGATCGATTTCAATTTCCGAAAGCGGATTAAAATGTACTTCAGTTACTTCATTGATAATGTCGAATTGACCATCGAAAAGAAACCCAACTGCCGTGATTACTTCGTGTGATTTTCCAGAAAGCTTTTGCAACATATTTTTGGCATCAGTTTCGTCTTTGGGTTTTCCCAAATACTCATTTTCAAGCCAAACGATTGTGTCTGCAGTGATGACAATTTGTTTTGGATGAATTATTTCTTTAAAAGGGGCTGACTTTTTTGCGACAATGTAATCAGCAATTTCCTTACCTTTTAGATTTTTGGGAAAACTTTCCTCCACATCAAATGTCTTGATAGTAAAAGGGAAGCCGATTTGATTCATAAAATCTTTCCTTCTTGGAGATCCAGAGGCCAGAATTATTTCATAATCATTTGGTGAAAGCATATCCAAAAGCTTTATTTGTTATTTTTCCCAAAAGGCCAATTCCCTTGAACTCGAAGGACTTGTTCTATGATTTCACGGACACAGCCTTCTCCTCCTTTTTTATGAGAAATATAATCTGCAATATCTTTAACGTCAGTTACAGCATCGTTGGGACAGGTCGAAAGACCAGACTTTTCCATCACTGAGATATCAGGAATGTCATCACCCATATATAAAATTTCGCTTGAATTGAGATTGTTTTCCTTTACAAAATCGTCAAAAGAATTGTCTTTTTGATGTGCTCCTAAATAAACTTTTTGAACTCCTAGATCTTCAAAACGATCTCTAACGCCTTCGTTTGTCCCGCCAGATATAATGGCAATCTTGTAGCCGTTTGTAAGTGCAAACTTCATTGCAAATCCATCTTTTGTGTTCATAGAGCGATGCATTTTTCCAGAGGTTGTAACTAAAACTCTACCATCTGTAAGCACTCCGTCGACATCGAAAATAAAGGCTTTGATGTTGTTTAATTTTTCTTTGTAATTTTTTTTACTCATTGTTCTGTTTGATTGAAGCTGTAAGATTTAAATATAATTCTTTGTATTGAGTATTTTCTAATAAATCCAAGTGCTTTTTAATTGTGTTTTCATCATTTCTAATCGCAGGTCCAGTTTGAGATTTTTCAGGTCCTTGTGCAATTGCTTTTTTGGCTGTTTCAAGAATGATTGGATTCAGAATTTCAAAAGGAATATTGTTTGATTTGGCAATTTTATTTCCAATGTTAATAAGATGATTTCCAAAATTATTGATAAAAACAGCAGTCAAATGCAACACTTCCCTCTGACTTGAATTTATTTCGTAGGGGAGTGCGCCAAGTCCTTTTGCGAGATTAAATAATGTGATTTTATCCTTTTCATCTTCAGCTTCGATACAAATGGGAAGGTCTTTAAAATACAATTTATGTGATTTGGTAAAAGTTTGCAAGGGGTAGAACACCCCTTTTCTTCCAACAGACTTTAATACTTTCATGTCAACACCACCTGCACAATGGACAACCAAGCACTGCCTGTTGATTTGGAAACTTACTTTGGCTATGGAATTGTCTGAAACTGCAATTATATAAAGATCTGCGTCTTCTAATTGAGTAAGTTCATTAGTGATCTTAGTATCATTTTCAGCAAACCCAATTGCACTTAAATCTCTATTGTACCATTGAACCAAATCAACATTTTCAGCTTCATGAAAAAGTTTTTGAAAATGATGACCGAGATTCCCAGCTCCTAACAATACGATTTTAATCATTTTCAAAAATACATAAAGATATTTTTAACTAAATTTATATTATCTAATTTTTTACTTTTGAATTCCTACATCACCCTAGGAGCAATTACCTTTCAAAATATTATTTAATGATTCCTGTTTCCATCCTGATAGTATGATGTAGCGGATCGTTTGCAGCGATGTATATCACAATGAAGGGCATTAACACCTTTAAATTTATTCAATTAGCGGTATCTGTTTTAGCAACAATGTCTTAACTAGCTTGGATGTCAGCTCAGTTTAGCTGCGAAATTTTTTTAAAGTTTTTTTTATTTCAGTTTTGGTCCAATTATTTATAATTTCATTCAATTTGATAGTTTGATTTTGTTGTAATTAAATCTCAACAAGTATCTTTGTAAGCGAAAAGATATCGATTGATAATGAAGGAAAAATTTCTAAAGTATTTGTTTTCAAACCGTTTAATGGCGATCCTTTTTGTTGTTTTTCCCTCCGCAATGGCATTGGGAACATTCATAGAAAGTTGGTACAGTACGGATACCTCTAAAATATGGATTTATAACGCTTGGTGGTTCGAACTTATTTTAGTCTTATTAATGCTTAATTTTTTTGGAAATATATTTAAATATAAATTATTAAGAAAAGAAAAGTGGACGGTTTTAATGTTACATCTTTCCTTTATTTTGATCATTTTCGGAGCATTTGTTACTAGATACTTTGGTTATGAGGGCGTTATGCCAATAAGAGAGGGAGCAACCGAGAAAACTTTTCTAACGGATAAAACTTATTTAACAATCTTTGTTGAAGGAGAGATTGACGGCATTGCTCAGCGTAAAACACTCGAAAAAGACTTTTTGTTTTCCGAGTATGTCAACAATGATTTTAGTTGGGACAATCAGTTTAATGGAATTCCATTTTCTGTAAATTATCTAAACTATACAGAGGATGTAGAGGAACAGCTGGTCCTGAACGATAGTGGAGACCGTTACATAAAAATCGTTGAATCAGGAGATGGTTCGCGTCACGATCATTACCTAAAGGAAGGAGAGGTTGCAAGTATTCATAACATTCTATTCACCCTTAACAATCCTATTGCGGGCGCAATAAACTTGAGATCAGAAGGTGGACTCCATTACATAACATCACCTTTCGAGGGCAGTTACATGAGAATGGCCGATCAACAAACAGGAAATGTTGAAGAATTAATTGAGCAGACACTCCAGTTGAGATCGTTATATAATTTAGCCAATTTCCAATTTGTAATTCCAGACCCTCCTTTAAGAGGACAATTTGAATG
Source organism: uncultured Flavobacteriaceae bacterium (assembly GCA_949372605.1). Classification (GTDB taxonomy): domain Bacteria; phylum Bacteroidota; class Bacteroidia; order Flavobacteriales; family Flavobacteriaceae; genus UBA8316. The sequence continues at coordinate 39,191 of CASIAE010000002.1, read as the reverse complement.
GGTTAAAATTTCAGAAGAAACAAAACAAGCGGAAGATGCGCTAAGATTAAATATAATTGCGGGAAACCAATCTGACTCAATTACGATTCTTGGAGGCAAAGGAATCTCTAATAATATGAAGAAGATAACTTTAGGTGGATTGGATTTTTATTTAAAATATGGTTCTCTAAGAAAGGAATTGCCTTTTTCAATAAGATTGAATGATTTTATTGCCGAAAAATATCCTGGTACAGAAAAAAGCTATTCTTCATTTAAAAGTGAGATCACAGTCGAGGACAAGGATCCCTTTGAATATGAGGTTTATATGAATCACGTATTAGATCATCAAGGATTTCGTTTTTTTCAAGCTTCATTTGACCCAGATGAACGCGGAACGGTACTTTCAGTAAATCATGATTTTTGGGGAACGAACATTACTTATGCTGGTTATATTTTATTGTATTTAAGTATGATGGGAATCTTTTTTATCGGTAAAACTCGATTCAAAGATTTATCTGCAAAACTTGAAAAGTTAAAGCAGAAAAAGAAAAGTTTAACATTGATACTTTTGTTGTTTGGTGTGTCTTTTGCCAATGGACAATCTCATGGGCCTATCACGCGCCCTGTATTTAATTTTGATTCAGTAGTTAATACAAATGTAGTTTCGAAAGAACATGCGCAAAAATTTGGTCGCCTTGTGATCCAAGACCTTGGCGGAAGGATGAAGCCAGCAAATACTTTTTCTTCTGAATTATTGAGGAAAGTAAGCAAGAGTGACAGATACGGTGAACTCAATGCCGATCAGGTGATGATGTCGATGATTGAAAACCCTGCAGTTTGGTACAACATACCGATCATTTATTTAAAAAGAGGTAATGATAGTTTAAGAAGTATTCTTGAAATAGGCTCGAAACAGAAAAAAGCTTCTTTGGTTTCGTTTTTTGATGATCAGGGTAATTATAAAATATCTTCTCAATTAGAAAGTGCTTATCGCGCTGCAGTACCGAATCAATTCCAAAAAGATTTTATTGAAGTAGATCGAAGGGTAAATTTGTTGTATTCAGCATTGGAAGGTAAGATCTTAAGAATTTTTCCAATTCCCAATGAACCATCGAACAAATGGGTTTCATATCCAGAATTAAAAGATTCAGGCTTTAAAGGAAAAGATTCACTTTATGTCTATAACATATTGCCTTTGTATTTCAATGCCCTTAGGTTGGCTAAAAACGGAGGGGACTATGAGCAATCCAATGGTTTGTTAGAAAGCATAGAAGGCTTTCAAAGGAAATTTGGCAAGCAGGTATTACCTTCTGCAGAGAGAATAGATGCTGAAATCACCTACAATAAGTACGACATATTTAAGAAGCTTTTTAGTTGGTATCTCTATGCTGGGTTGTTTTTGTTTGTAGTTCTGTTGGTTCAAATATTTAAAAATAATAAAGCATTAAGATTTACTATTGCACTCTTAAAATATATAATTCTTTTCCTTTTTATTCTCCACACAGGAGGTTTGATCGCAAGGTGGTTTATTTCGGGTCATGCCCCCTGGAGTGATGCCTATGAATCCATGATTTATGTTGCTTGGGCAACTTTGTTTTTTGGATTAATTTTCGGAAGAAAATCTGATTTGACATTAGCTTCAACCGCTTTTGTTTCTTCCATGATTTTAATGATTGCTCATTGGAACTGGATGGATCCAGCCATTGCAAACTTACAACCTGTTTTAGACAGTTACTGGCTCATGATCCACGTTGCTGTTATTGTTGGAAGTTATGGGCCTTTTGCACTGGGAATGATCATAGGAGTGGTGACTTTGTTGTTAATGCTGTTAACCAATAAAAAGAACAAGGATAAAATTGAACTGAATATAAAAGAACTCACTATAATCAATGAATTATCAATAACCGTAGGTTTAATTATGCTTACCATTGGAAATTTTCTCGGTGGCATGTGGGCTAATGAAAGTTGGGGAAGATATTGGGGTTGGGACCCAAAAGAAACCTGGGCACTAATTAGTATCATGGTTTACGCATTTGTAATTCACATGCGTTTAGTTCCTGGATTACGGAGTAATTGGACTTTTAACTTTATGAGTATTGTTGCTTTTGCAAGTATTCTAATGACTTATTTCGGTGTTAATTTCTACTTAGTTGGACTTCATTCTTATGCAAGTGGCGATAAGATTATCACTCCTAATTTCGTGTATTACGCCATTGTAATCATTTCATTACTCGGGACTCTATCCTACTGGCGTTTCAATAAATTCTACAAAAAATAAATTAAGGGGCATTAAGTTTGTCAATATATTTTATAAATAGGAGCTATGAAAACCAATAATATATTTTTGTTATTTGTAATATTTCTAATTGGTTGTAGTGATGATAAAGCTCAGGTTCTTCAAACGGATTTTGAAATTAATTCAGCTAAGTGGAAGGAATTAGACACAAACGATTACTACTTCACTCAGACGATTTCGTGTTATTGTACGGAGGAATATCGACTTCCAAATGAAGTACGCGTTAGGGGAGGAGTAATAGTTTCAGTTAACGGCGAGGATTATGATCCCGATGTGAATTATAACTTCAGAACGATCAATGAATTTTTCGATTTCATTGAAGTGAAAGCTAAAGCTAATCTGAGTTATTTTAGAGTTAACTACAACAAACAATATGGTTTTCCAAATCGAATAGCTCTTGATCCTGTTGAACAAATAGCAGATGATGAAATCACCTACAGATTAAGTAATTTTAAAAATTAAAACCTTACTGTAAACTCGTCTTATCCCATCCTTTCTCTTTAAGGTCTAATGCATATTTAACAATAGTTTATGCACTTTCAATTTCAAAAACAAGTCCAAGAATCATACGCTTCATTAAAAATTTCACCATCAGCAACGATAATCAGCATAGACTTTGCGCCCAATATTGTAAAGACTTTTTTAGCCTTTTTTTTCATCGGAAGCAGGGCTGATTTTATGATAGTCAGAAGATTCCATTATTTTAGCATTTATTTCTGGCTCTATTTTTAAATAAATTTTTCAATTTATCGACAAAAGCTCTTTCCTCTTCTGTAATGATATCATCCACTAAAGTAATCTTAACAATTGTTGTAAAAAATTCACGATTTAGGTTTTAAAGCAGGGGTATTAAGGTCGAGAATTAATAAAAATTAAACTTTTTTATCGCCAAAAAGCTCAAAAGACTCTAAATTAAAAAAGGAGAGTGATGCAAGAAGGTGATCAAAAATACCTGAGACAATTTGTTCATAATTAAGCCAATCTTTATCCTTGATAAAAACGTAAACTTCAATTGGGATTCCCTGAGGAGTTGGAGCCAATTGACGAACCATTACGGTCATATCATGATTAATTTCCGGGTGTGTTTCAAGATAAGCCAAAGCATAACGTCGAAAAAGTCCTAAGTTGGTCATGTTCCTTCCATTGACCATTAAAGACTTGTCAATTCCTTTTTGAGCATTATCATCTTCAATCTCTTTGGATTTTTGAGATACAAATTCAGAGATTCTTTGAATCTTAACATACTTGTTTATTGAGTTCTTGTCAATAAATTTTATGCTTGACACCTTAATCTGAATAGATCTTTTAATCCGTCTACCTCCGGATTCACTCATTCCTCTCCAATTAATAAAAGAGTCAGAAACTAGTTTATAGGTTGGAATAGTCGTAATAGTTTTGTCAAAATTCTGAACTTTTACCGTAGAAAGATTGATTTCAATTACGTCACCATCTGCATCACAGCTTTTCATTGTTATCCAATCTCCAATTCTAACAGTATCGTTGATTGTTACTTGAATACTGGCAACAAAACCCATGATGGTATCCTTGAAAATCAGTAAAATTATTGCAGACATCGCCCCGAGAGTAGTCAAAAATGCACTTATATCTTTTCCAGACAGTAAAGAGAGAATTGTTATGATCCCAACAAACCAAATAAATATCATAAAGACTTGAATGTAGCTATCTATTGGCTTGTCTTTAAATGTTGATAAAGTTTTTAAAAAATCTTTTAAGCTGCTCAATAATTTCCTAATAATAACGATGGTTAGGAATGCTCCAATTACGTCTAAAATAATGGAGATAGGTTTCGTGAGTACTGAAAAGTTTTCTAGGGTATTTGGTAAAAGCCAAATCAAAAGAAATAATCCCGGAAAGTAAGATAGGGTTGCCGGAACTTTGTTTTTTACTAAGTAATCATCAAAATTAGATTTGGTTCTTTTTGCGATTTGATTAAAAAAAATACGCAATGCTTTTTTAAAAATTAGCGTGAAAATAAATGCAAGTACAAGAACGATAAATGAGGAAGTAATAGAATCTAATGACTTTGCAATTGGGTCAGATAATCCAGCTCTTATATATATATCATAGAAATTGAAGCTCATTGTTTCGTCTATTAAAATTAAAAAATAAAGATAAAAAAAACCCCTTCAATTGAAGGGGTTTTTTTTTTATAAAAATCAGATTAGAGAATAGTGAAAGGCATCTCTACTCTAGCATATCCCCAGCCCATGTGAAGTTTTGCGTTGTTTTTTTCACCTGTAAATACCATCGACAAGGCTTCAAGCTCTTCATTACTTTCCATAACAGCCAAATTGATTCTTACGACATCATTATCTTTTTTGTAGTTGTAAGCACCCCAAGTATTTTTCGCAGTATTTATAATAACCATTAAACTTTCTTCAGACGGAATTGAATATAAAGAATAAGTTCCAGGTTGGATTACTGTATCTCCAATTTTAACAGATTTGTTGAAAATAATCTCAGTAGACTCATTCGCACCTGTTCTCCAAACCTTGCCATACGTAAGGATGTCTTCCATAAACCTTCCTTTTAATTGAGGACGACTATAATAAACAATAACAGCTTTCTCTGTTATTTTATTGGCAACTGGATAAGTAGACTTGTCCAGAGGACTGCTGTCTAGTCCTTTAAATTTTTGTGCTTGCGTTACTGAGACACATGCAACTAATAGAATAAAAATTAATTTTTTCATTTGAGTTATTTTTTAAATTATTTATTTGACTTAAGATATCTAAAATAGTTTAATCCCTAAATATCACAAGACATTTCAACACCACAACAAGAAGGTGATTTAATTTTACCTTCACAGTCAGGACACCTAGAAACCTGAACTTTAGTTCCGTCCTCTAAAGTTAAAAAACCATCAACTAGAGGGGTATCGCATTTAGCACAGCTAGCGTTAACTGCCATTTCACAAGATTTACATTTGTATGTAGCCATTTTTTTTTAAAGTTAATAAGATTTATAAAACATTTAGTTCAATGAACTTAGTTTTTTTTAAAAATATTTTCATTTTATAATATTTATATCTTAGTGTTTTTTAAATTTAGTTTACTAATATTTGAATAAAGTTTCCATCCTTACAATTACACATGAGTCAAGAAGAAAATTTATTCTTTTCATTTTTAGAATCTAATCAATGGAATACTGAGGGCAGTATTGGGAAGGAGATTGCTAAAATACAAGCTGACACTTCACTTAAAAATAAGGTTGAACAAGGGGTTTTGCTTAAGCCTGTTTATCATAAAGATAATCTTGATTCAAAGATTTCTTTAAATGAAAATTTCCCATCTAATTGGCTTGTAGGTCAAATTATATTTGCTAAAACTCAAGAAGGGTGTTTATCGTTTTTAAATAAAGCCTTAAAAGGCGGTGTGGATGCATTGACTTTTTTCGATAAAAATGAGATCGATCTTGTATCTCTAATTAAAGAAGTAGAACTTAAACCAAAAATAATTGAGATTATTTTTTCGGTGCCACCAAGCCGATCTTATTTAGAAAGTCTATTTTCTGTTTGTGATAAGAAAGGAACAAACCTTAGATTAAGTTTTGATCCAATTTATGATTTAATAAAGTCTGGGAACTGGAAAAAATCAAAAGAAAACGATTTACTGGATTGGTTGAAATTTTATTTTGATTCAAATTCAAATTCTTTCAAAATTTCGGGTGCTATTTTTCAAAATGCAGGAGCAACCATTTCCCAGCAAGTTGCATTTTGTTTGGCGCAAGCCAATGAATATTTATTAATGCTCGGTGATAAAGGTACCCTGCCGGATAAGGTTTGTTTTGAAGTATCAATTGGAGAAAATTATTTTTTTGAAATCGCAAAAATTCATGCACTTAGATTGATGTGGAAGTTAGTTTCTACGGAATATGGCAATGCCATTCCCTGCGAAATTATCGCGCAAACTTCAAAAAGAAATATGACGTTATTTGACTTTAATGTTAATATGTTGCGATCATCAACTGCTGCTATGGCCGCGATAATAGGTGGAGCTGACGTTGTGAATAATTTACCTTATGATGAGGTTTTTAATCCACCGAATGATTTTGGCAACCGAATCGCAAGAAATCAGCTGTTGATACTTAAACATGAAAGTTATTTTGACAAATTGGAGAACCCTGCAAAAGGCGCATATTTTATTGAACAATTGGTAAGCGACTTGAGTGAAAATATTTTAGATATATTTAAAGATATAGAACACCGAGGTGGTTTTATTAAATGTTTAGAGATGGGTGTTATTCAGGATAGAATTCTTATTAGCGAAAAGGAAGAACAAAAAGTGTTTGATGAAGGATCACGAATTTTGGTTGGGACCAATAAATATCAAAATGTAAACGAAGTTCCCATTGCTGATTTATTATTAAAGTCAATAAATCAGACCCCAACTAATATACACCCCATCATAGAAAAACGTTTGTCAGTGAAGAATGAATTAAAAAGAATTGAAGATGGCAAACAATAGGAAAGGATTCGATCACCTTAAAATTCCGATATTAAAGGAAGATTTAAATAAAGAAGTAGATCACTGCCATTCTGAATTTTTCTCAGGTGTCCCTCCATTTCTTAGAGGTCCCTATGCCACAATGTATTTAAAGCGTCCTTGGACCATTCGTCAATACGCTGGATTTTCTACTGCTGAAGAAAGCAATGCCTTTTATAGAAAGAACTTAGCCATGGGTCAAAAAGGCCTTTCCGTTGCGTTTGACCTACCCACCCACAGGGGTTATGATAGTGATCATCCTCGTGTTAGTGGAGATGTGGGGAAAGCTGGTGTTGCAATCGACACTGTTGAAGATATGAATCGATTGTTTGATGGAATTCCACTCGATAAGATGTCTGTTTCAATGACCATGAATGGAGCTGTTTTACCCATTATGGCATTTTATATCGTTGCCGCGGAAGAGCAGGGGGTAAGCATAGAAAATCTTAGTGGAACCATTCAAAATGATATTCTTAAGGAATTCATGGTCAGAAACACTTATATTTATCCGCCTAAACAGTCCTTACAAATCGTGTCTGACATTATGCGATTTACAAGTCAACGTATGCCAAAATACAATAGTATAAGTATTTCAGGCTATCACATGCAAGAAGCTGGAGCTACCTCTGAAATAGAATTGGCTTACACTCTCGCGAATGGAATTGAATATATCAAAACAGGATTGGCAGCAGGACTTAAAATTGACGATTTTGCTCCTCGACTTTCATTTTTTTGGGGAATCGGGATGAATCATTTTAGAGAAATTGCTAAAATGCGAGCGGGGAGAATGTTATGGGCTAAGATGGTGAAAAAGTTTAATCCAAAAACAAATAAATCTTTAGCCTTAAGAGCTCATTGCCAAACCAGTGGATGGAGTTTAACAGCACAAGACCCCTTTAATAATGTTGCCAGGACAAACATAGCAGCAATGGCAGCAGTGCTTGGGGGAACACAAAGTTTACACACCAATGCGTTGGATGAAGCCATCGCACTCCCCTCAGATTTTTCCTCCAGAATTGCAAGAAACAATCAATTATTTTTACAAGAAGAAGCGCATCTAACAAATACTGTCGACCCTTGGGGTGGGAGCGAGTTCGTTGAAAATCTAACAAATAAAATCGCAAAAGAAGCTTGGTCTCTAATTCAAGAAATTGATACTTATGGTGGTATGGAAAAGGCCATTGAGGCTGGAATTCCCAAAATGAGAATAGAACAGGCTGCTGCAATTAAACAAGCAAGAATTGATAGTGGACAAGAGCATATCATTGGTTTAAATCGCTATGAACTTGAGGAAGAAGAATATTTAGATTTTTTAGAGGTAGACAATATAAAAGTTACCAAACAACAGTTAGATCGACTAGAGTCTGTTAAGCAGAAGCGAAATGAAGCTGGAGTTCAAGAATCCTTAGCTCTCCTAAAAAAAGCTGCTTTGAGTAAAATGAATCAAATTGGGGTTACCCCCGAAGAGAATTTATTAGCTTTATCAATTGATGCAGCCAGAAAACGTGCTACCCTAGGAGAAATCAGTAATGCCTTGGAAGAGGTTTTTGGAAGGTATCAAGCAAAAAACAAATCCTTTACAGGAGTTTATTCAAAAGCAGTGAAAGACGATCCATTTTTTAAAGAAGCACGAGAACTTATAACAATTTTTGAAAATAAATTCGGAAGGAACCCTAGAATTATGATTGCTAAAATGGGACAGGATGGTCATGATCGAGGGGCCAAAGTAATTGCTACTGCCTACGCTGATCTTGGTTTTGATGTTGACATAGGACCACTTTTTCAAACCCCTGAAGAAGCTGCCAAACAAGCAGTTGAAAATGATGTCCATTTCTTGGGTGTTTCGTCTTTGGCAGCAGGACATAAAACGCTGGTGCCTCAATTAATAAAATCACTTAAGTATTTCAAAAGAGAAGATATTTCAGTAATTGTTGGTGGCGTAATTCCTTTTCAAGATCATGAGTTTTTAATTAAATCTGGTGTTTTGAGTGTCTATGGCCCAGGAACAAAAATCAGTAAAGCTGCGATTGAGATCTTAAACTATATGTTAAAAAAGCAAACCATTTAATCATAGTTGTTTGAAGATTTTCCTTAAAGTTTTAGTTATTCTTTCTGAAGCATCTATGGAATTGATTTCTTCATTTTTAATTTGCTCCTGAAAACCCTCTATTTCAATTTTAAGATCTGATTGATTAATTATAAAATCTTGAATATTATTTGCCACCAAATGTCGAAACCAGATCAAGTTTTGAGCTTTTCTTTTTTTATAAAAAGAATTATTTTCCCTTGTAATTTTTTCAAACTCCATAATGGTCTTCCAAACTTCATTGATCCCCTTTTTTTCAATTGAAGAACAGGTTTGAGCCTTGGGATGCCATCCAGAATCACGTCTGGGAAAAAGCGCAAAATTATTTATGAAATTTTCTTTTTCTATTTCTGCTTCAATTTTATTTTTTTGATCTGCTTTATTAATTAATAATAGATCAATTTTTTCATAAACACCCCTTTTAATTGCTTGTAAATCATCACCACCTCCCACAATCTGAAGCATCATTAGGAAATCGACCATCGTGTGAACTTCAGATTCTGATTGACCAACTCCGACTGTTTCGATTAGAATAACATCATAACCTGCCGCTTCACAAAATAACATACTTTCTCTTGTATGCTGATTGACCCCACCCAAAATAGTTTTGTTTGGAGACGGTCTAATAAAGGCATTTTTTTGACGACTCAAGAACTCCATTCTTGTTTTGTCTCCCAATATGCTTCCATGATTTTCCTGACTGCTTGGATCAACAGCAAGCACGGCAACTTTTTTATAGAATTTTTCGAGTAAAAGAGATCCAAAGACATCAATAAATGTACTTTTACCAGCACCTGGAATTCCTGTAATTCCTATTCTTATTGAATTCCCCGTATGTTTTAAAAGTAATTTAAGAATTTTTTCAGACTGAAGCTTGTGTTCTGGAAGAGAACTCTCCCTCATTGTTATTGCTTTACTAAGCATCGCTCGATCTCCCGAAAGAATCATTTTTATATATTTATCCAGATTAAAATTTTGTTTTTCTGAATCCATTCTCACCTAATTTCTTGGCACAACTCGATCAAAACGCCATTTGTATTTTTGGGCTGTAGAAAAACAATCATTTTATTATCTGCTCCTCTTTTGGGTGTTTCATCAATGGGGATAAATCCCTCAGATTTAAGTCTTTTAACTTCTGATTTCAAATCAGAAACTTCAAATGCAATGTGGTGTAATCCCTCTCCTTTTTTTTCTAAAAAGCTTTCGATAGGACTATGGTTTCCTAGGGAAGCGATCAATTCTATCTTTTGGTCACCAGTTTTGAAAAATGAAGTTTTTATTCCTTGATCTTTAACTTCCTCGATTTTATAACAGGGTGTGTTTAATAACTTCTTAAAAAGGAGATTTGATTTTTCAATGTCTTTTACTGCAATCCCAATATGATCGATATTTTTCATGTTCTCAATTTAAGGCTAAATTTTAACTTGATTCCAATTTTGTGATATGCCTATTTATTTCATATTTTAGTATTTATCTACATTGATAAATCAAAAAAAATCAAGCAGTTATTTAATTTGATTTCATTAAAGAAATTAATTTTTCCGCATATCGATCTCCCATGATTTTAAGACCTTCATTATCAAAGTGGGTGCCGTCTTTGGTTTTTGTTCCTTCGGACTTGACAGATCCTGCAAAGGGAACTTCGGTTTCAAGTCTCGCCAACATAGATTTGAATCGTATGTTTTTAGGATTATCTTTATTGAGTTCCCCTGCAATAAAAATCAATTCATCATTTTTTAAATCTTTTCTTAATTGATAAATTATTAATTTTAATTTTTCAAAATAACCGTCATAATCTATATCCGAATCATAATTAAGGTTTCCTTCCCCTTGATGCCATAAAACGGCTCTGAATTTTGCTCCTTCTTTAATCGCTTCAAGACTTCTTCTTACGGCTTCTTTATAATACAAAGTTCCAGGTAACCATGACTGAATTTTAGTTCCACCTCTTGCGTTTACGACCAAACCTATTGGGTTTAATGTTTTAGTTTCGGTTATTTTTTTCGCAAAAGTAAATCCGAGGTTTAATTTTTGCATCCTTGCTATTTTTCTAATTGAAGAATGAATATTTAACGGATTTTTGAGTGGTATCCAATGATTTAGGCTGTCGTATAGAAACGCACCATCAATTACTTTGTCGTCTTCAGGAAGCAGAGTAGCTCTACCAGCCATATTGGATTGTCCGATCAGAAGAATTAAATCCTTTGGACTCTTAAGGCTTTTTTGTGCGACTACTTTTGTGTAAACAGTGCTGATAAAAGTAACAATTAATAATAACCGGATCATTTTTATTTAAAATATTGTCTTTTACCCTCCTTTTTTTCTAATTCAAAGCTATCGAACAGTTTTCCAGAAGCTGTATAAGATTTATAAAATAGCTTATTATCATCGATTGTTATGACCTGAAATAACTGAAGATATTGACCTTTTTTGTTTTTGACAGCACCAAACTTATCCCATCCTTCAGAGCTTAATTTATACATTTTTCCTCCGCTTACAGAAACAACATAAACTGGTCCTTTAAGATATTCATTTTTTAATTCTTTAGTATAAACTGCTCCTCTTGTGTATGCATGATCGTGTCCCTGAAGTGCTAAATCAACATTATATTCTTCAAACAGGGGTTTCCAGTATTTGATAATTTCTTCGTTACCCTCTTTTCTTGAGGCTGAAAAAGCAGGATGATGATAAGTTACTACTATCCATTTTTTGTTATTTTGAGCTAAAACTTTCTTTAGCCATTTGCTTTGTAGTTTAATTTCTAAGTTACTGTTTAATGCAATTACCTTTAAGTCTGAATAATCAATATAATAGCAGGTTTCATTAAGCTTTACAGGGCCGTTTTCAGGAAATGAAAATTGGCGTTGCCATTGCATCGATAAAAACTTTTTTTCTCCAAAAACATTACGACCTTTTTTATAAGGACTGTATTCATGATTTCCTGGAACAGCAATGGTTGGGATTTCACTATGTATGAATCCTCCAGCATCAAACCAGTCATTCCATTCTGTTTCGCTATGCGCATAATTTACCAAGTCTCCCGCGTGGATAATAAACTTAGCTTCTGGCATTGTCTTAAAAGCAGTTCGGATTAGTCTTGACCATAATTCTAAAATATAATTCTGTGCATCCCCAACATAAATAAAGGAATACGGTTCTTTCTTTGGATTACCAGCTGTTTTAAATTGAAACCATTCACTCTTGAATAGATCGTTTCCAACACGATAGGCATATAGTGTGTTAGGTTTTAGATCTTTAATTGTAATTCCATAAAATGAAGACTCAAAACCATCATCCAAATTTATAGAAGTATCATAGTTGATTTTTTCAGCATTAATACGCTGACTTCTACTTGCGAAATAAGGCGTACCATATGATACGGCAATCTCGACATAGCCAATTTTATCAGTGGGGCTTGTTCTCCAATTGATACCAATAGCGGTTGTGGGATCCTCAGGAGCACTTAGCACAACGTGATCTGGATAGACATCTGATTGTGCCCATGTTTTGACTATTTTACTCAGATCTTTTGGCTTTTTTTCTTTTTGACTAAATGAAAAAGTATAGAAAAATAGTGCTAAAAAAAGTAAAGTTCCTCTGATGCCTTTTATAATTAAAATCTTATTATTCAATCTTTGCAATTGAGATGTCTTTAAACCAAATTTCCATTTCCCTGTTCGGGTGTAACTGAATTCCTATTGGACCATTCAGATTGGCATTTTCTAAATCGTAATCCATCACATATTCTTCGTTTATCCAAACTTTATAGTTGTTGCCAATTGCTTGCGCTTCAATGGTATTCCAATCATTCATTTTGAGGACTGAAGCAGTAGCTGTTGCTTCTTTTGGATAACCTTTTTTTGGTACGTAAGGAGAACCGGTCATGTCTCTTTTAAGAGATCCAGAAATACCGATTTGTATTTGTGGATTTAAATGATTCTCTCCTCTCATAAAAATGCCAGAGTCAATTGTACCGCCGATAAACTTAAACTTTAAACGAACTTTGTAATTATCGAATTCTTTTTCAGTCCACAAGATAGTGCCTTTTTTATTGAGACCACTTTTTGCTTTGATTACTTTATCTTCTATTTTCCACCAAATATTCCCATCGGGTAATACCCATTTTGCAAAATTTTTACCGTTAAAATACTTTTTATAAGGAGGTTTGATTGTGTCTTTATATTTTACTTCGGATGTTTCAAACATTTCGGTTAAATATATTTCAGTTTCAGGCTTCTCTGATTCTTTAGTGAAAGATAAATTAAACATGAGCAAAAAAGACAACAAACAAGTTTTTGAAAAATTTACAGTGTTCATTTTGGTATAGTTTTAAATTATTTAAAAGTAAATCTGCTAATCTCTTCAGCGCTTAAAACACTTCCATTGTGAATTAACATTCTGTAATGAAACGTTACGGACTCGTCTTTTTTAAGTGAAAAATTGAGTTTTTCTTTTCCTTTTGAAAACACCTCTTGTCCTAGTGGATTCGCGGCGAAAAGACCATAATCTCTAGCATGCCAGTAGGTTGGATAACCCACGTTTTTAGGATTGTCTATAATTGTAATAGAAACTGGCTCATTCTCCATGATGCTATATAGTTTTACCCATTTGGCTCTTGTTCCCCACACTTCATTACCTTCAATACCCTCACTACTGATGTAGTTTCCATTAACACCCGTGTTGTCTAGAACAGCAACTTTAGTTGGTATGCCTTGCGCATCTACATATTTAGCAGGTTTTTTTGAAGGAAGTTCCATTGCTCTTGTTACACGAACTCCAAAAACACCCTCCTTGTTGTCTTTAAAAGAAACATCGATTAACGCTTGTATTTTCGTAATCCTATCCACAATACGTGTATTCCCTTTTTGAGAAAACTTAAAGGTAGTCTCTTCGGCTAAAAGTGAATCTCCTGTCATAGAATTCCAGCTGCTTTTAGAGGATATACTTCCTTCTTTTTGATTTATATCAACTAAATCTACATGAATAATCTTTCCGTATTTGTGTAGTTTCTCCTCCGCAATCGCATCCGAGTTGTTCCAAAAATCCAGACCATTGACATCACCATAATTAAACCAATGTCCCATGTGGTGAGGATGATCGATTCTCTCGCCCGTTTTAGGTTTAATAGGGAAACCTCTTGTAAGCGATTTACCACTTGAGGTTTTTAAAGGAAAAAGAACTGGTTTTGGTAATTCCGATTGGTAAATATAATTGGTAAACAATGAACCGTTTAGATGTACTTCAACTTTCTTATTCAAAGTATCGTTAACGAAAACTACCGCAACAGGATCTGCTGCGGTAGTTTTTGGTTTTTCTTCGCAAGCACTCATCGTAAATGCAAAAATTAAAATTAATAAATATGTTTTATATATCATTTCATTTTAATATTTAAAAACTTTTCCACCTGCTAAAACTTCTTGGTTAGCTTCGTCAAAAGTAGCCTTAAGACCGGTTCTCAGTGAAGCAGTGGTCATGATGTTTGCAATTGAGTGGTTGTATCCTACTTTTACTGGAGCATTTGTAGTTTCTCTACTTCTTAAACATTCTAACCAGTTTAACATGTGATTAGAAGTAGTGTTGTCTACTCCAGTGTTGGCAGATGTAACGACCTTAGTTTTTAGATCACTCAAAGAGAAGCTTTCCAATTGATTTGGCTTCATGTCCATTGCTTTTGAATAACGTTCTTGTAATCCACCATTGGGAGTCACTTTATTGGTTTTTAAGTTCAACTCACCACCATTTGAGTAATAAATTTCTTTAGTCCCACCAGCAGAGTTTGTAAATCTTGAAGAGTAAACTACCTGAAACCCATCAGTAGGATCATCTAGTGGTCCATAGTCAAACACAGCAGTCATGGTGTCAAAGTTACTACGACCATCTTTCCATAAATAAATACCGCCATTTGCAGCGACACTTCTAGGGTGATCAAGACCAGAAAACCAGTGTACCGTATCAATTTGATGAGCCATCCACTGTCCGGGAATACCTGAAGAAAATGGCCAGAACAAGCGATACTCTAAATATTTTCTAGGATCCCACTTCTCGAAGGGACGGTTCATTAAGTATCTTTTCCAGTCAGTATCAGATTCTTTTATGTCACTTACTTGATTTGGATAAACTCTCCATCGACCAGGTTGATTAACATTCCAAGACATTTCTACCATAACGATGTCTCCAAAAGCACCAGACTTTACGTATTTATCAGCCGCATGATAATTCTTTCCACTTCTCCTTTGAGAACCGACTTGTAAAACTACGCCAGCTTCATTTACTGCTTTGAGACCAATCCTTGCATCATCCATGGTTTCAGCAAATGGTTTTTCAACGTAAATATCTTTTTTCGCATTGGCCGCTTGAACGGTATGCAAAGCATGTTGAAAATCTGCTGTAGAGATTATCACTGCATCAATCTCATTCTTGTCATACATTTCTTCGTTGTTCCTCCAAGTAGTGATATTGTCTCCTGTCAGTTTTCCTATATATTCTTTTCCTTCTGCTCTTCTTCTGTTCCATATGTCAGAAACACCAACAATTTGACAGTTTTGTTTTTTGGAGTGATTTAGGAATGCTGGAATCAAAGAACCTTTGACACGATTTGAAAACCCGACGATACCAAGGTTAATTCTATCGTTTGATCCAATAATTCGATTGTAGCTTTTTGCGCTCATTGAACTTGTAGCTGCGTTGACAGCGCCAACTCCCGCAATTACTCCAGCAGATGCCAATGATGCTCCTTTAATAAATTTTCTTCGATTCAAATCCATTGTATATATAGTTTTATTAATTTTTTAGTGTACGCGCACGAAATATCGTAACAAATCAAAATTAAAAAAAATTAATTACTGATAGCATGATTAACATGTTTTTTTTTATCAATCAAGTTAAAACGCGATTTTAGATGCTTTTTTCTTGAATAAGTTTAACACAGTCAACGTTAAATAAAAAACATTTCATAAATCAGGTTTTATTTTACGGTGAAGTTGGTTTTATTTAGGTTGTTCAAAGCGTGATTTACTACCCGAACAACATACTTGTTGGGATCTGATTCTTTTTTCTTTTGAATTATTTTTTCGATAGCACCTGCAACATAACTAAAATCGTCTGCGACCAAGGCTGCTTGTAGTCTTGTCCATTCATTGTTTGATTTAAATCCTAATTTTAATGGGGTTAATAGATCCTCTGATTTATTTTCATGTTTTAGTAGTGCAGCAGCAGCAGCGATTGCTACATTGATGTTTTCGTCTCGTAACATTAATTTTAATTTCTGTATTAATTTTGGATCAGGGTTAAAATTAAGGTTGGATATTCCATTGGCAGCCCAATACCTGACAGCTTCATTTTTGTGGGCTAATCCTTTGATTAGTTCTTTATCGTCCTTTGACGAGGACATTAATAATAATTCTTTATAGTACTTCGAGTCTTTTCTCAATATATCATATATTGAGGCATTGTGTTTTACTTCCCAATCTCTCAAAATAGGTTCGGGAATCAATCCGACATCCAGAGTGTCAAACATCCATTGCTCATGAACTCTTCTGAGTTTTAACAATTCCTTTTTATATTCCGGGTTTAAAGCCACGTCATTGAATTCATCTGGATCATTCTCTAGATCGAAAAGGGATTCTTTTGGTTTTTTCTTTGCAACAAGCTGCATTGCTTCTGGAGAAAGAGTTCTTGCCTTTTCGGCAATCCTTAACTCGGTCATGAGTGGTCCACTTTCGGGAGTATTCATAAATTGAATAAAAGGCTTATTGGGTTCATAGTAACGAATATACTTATACTTTTTAGTCCTCACTCCTCTTTGCATGTCATAGCGTTCGTCCATTCTTCCTCTTCCAATGAATACGTATTCTTTATCTGACTTTAATTGTTTGCCTAAAAAAGCTTGTCCCTGCATGTTTTTAGGAACCGAAATATTTGCCAAATTAAGTACTGTAGGCGCTAAATCAATAAAACTTATCAAACGATCTTGCTCTTTTCCCGGAACAGTAGGGTAGATGTCTTTAAAGGCTTCGGGTAGGTAAACAATAAAAGGAACTTTCACTCCAGTATCAAACAACCAACGTTTGTGCCGGGGTAATCCCGTTCCATGATCTGAATAAAAAAACACAATAGTATTTTCACTTAACCCATTTTGTTTTAGTTCCTCCAATAAGCTTCCAACAACGCGATCCATTTCCGAAATATTATCATAATGCCGTGCCAATAATTCGCGAACCACAGGAGTGTCTGGGAAGTAACGGGGGACTATAACATCTTTAGGGTTTATTCGTAAGTCTTCCGGAAGATTTTTTGTTTTTGAATAGTGTTTTTCCTTATTGTTAATACAACTTTCATGGGTTAGTGTAAGATTGAAAATTGCAAAAAATGGTGTTTCTGGAGAAGGTCTGTTTTTCCAATGGGCACTGGTACTAGATTCATCCCAAATATTTCTTTTAAGGTCCAGATTGTAGTCTTCTTTGACATTATTAGTACAGTAATACCCGTTTTTTCTTAATATTTCGGGATAAAGCAAAATGTTTTTTGGCAGTTTCCCCAAAGTTCTCATGTCTACAGCTCCTGTTGAAGTTGGATACATTCCTGTGATAATTGAATTTCGAGCCGGCGCACAAACAGGTGCGGTTGCAATTGCATTGGTATACTTAAACCCTTTTTTGGCTAATTCATCTAAAACTGGAGTTTTTGCTAGTTTGTTTCCATAACACCCTAAATCAGGACTTATGTCTTCAATACTAATCCATAAAATATTGGGTTGTTGTTTATTAACGGTTTGTCCACTAAGCGAAACACTTATTAAAAAAATATAACCCCAGTATTTTGTTTTATTGGTCATTAAAATTAATTTTTGATTTAACATTTATAAAACTTACTATGAATCTCCAGTAACATAATAACCAAAAACCAAAAAAAATTTCCACTTATTTATACAGATAAATGAAATACTTCGGATTCATTAAGACAATTTATGTTGGTTTATTCTTTTGTTTCGGCCATCCATTGTTGGTGCAGCATCTTTAACTCTTTTTCTACTGCTGGATTTTTTGCAATAACATTATTTTGTTCAATGGGATCATTTTTTAAATCATAAAGCTCCCAAACATTGTTATAAGCGACTAACTTCCAATCCCCTTTTCTTATTGCTTTTCCTTTGTTCCATTCCCAAAATATAGCTCGCGAATTGGCATCGATTTTTTGATTTGTTAGTGCTTTTAAAAAACTAATCCCTGGGCTTGGAATGATTTCTTCACCCATGTAATTGGTCGGATAATCAATGCCTAGAAGCTCTGAAAATGTTGACATAAAATCAATAAAATGAACTGGGGTATGAACCACCCGGTTTGAAGCTTTGATTTTTTTGGGCCAATAAGCAATTAAAGGAGTTTTAATCCCTCCTTCATGACTCCAGTTTTTGAAAAACTTGTAGGGTGTATTTGAAACATTGGCCCAATTTTTACCTAAAGATTTCCAGTTGGTTGCGGCTCCTATTTCACCAGTTCCGTCGGGTAGGTTTACGACTTCTCCCGAGGCACCATTATCAGAGGTGAAAAGGATTAAGGTGTTTTCGAGAGTTCCTTGTTCTTTTAATTTTTCAGTTAACCGTCCAATATTTTGATCGATTCGATCAATCATTGCAGCATAAACAGCCATAGTGTGGCTTTCTTCTTTTCTTTCTTGCTCTGATAGTGTTGACCATTTTTTATGATAGGCAATAGACAGCTCACTGTTTTTTGGTAAGATCCCTAAATGTAATTGTTTTTGAAATCTAGCTTTTCGAATGGTCTCATAACCAATATTGTATTTGTCCTCATACTTCTTAATATCCTCTGGCCATGCCATCAGTGGATCGTGTGGAGCAGTGTAAGAGAGGTACAAAAAGAAAGGTTGTTCTGCTTCGATTTGATTAATCCAACCTAATGCATAGTCAGTAAAAGTGTCCGTAGTATAAAAGTCTTTTGATTCAGGGGTGTAAGGTGTTAAAATTTCCCCTTCAATTGCCCAGTTTCTTATTTTGCCGACTTTGTGTGCGGGAGGTGCTTCGCCGTCTCTTTTTTTTCCGGGGTTAAAATGATTTGAAGCACCATCCAACAAGCCGCTGTAATGATCAAACCCACGATCAATTGGGTTTTCTGTGCTGTGATGCTTTCCAGACCACAAGGTTGTATATCCCGCCGATTTAAACAACTCTCCAAGGGTAATTGCATTTCGCATAGGTCGTCTAAAATCTTTATTATACCCTGTTTGTTGTGAATAAAGACCCGTGAGAATACAAGCGCGTGAAGGGAAACATTTCGAGGTGTTGTAAGCATTCGAAAAGCGAATGCCCTCTGTAGCCAAACGATCTATATTTGGTGTATTTATTTCGCTTCCATAGGCTCCTAAATCCGAAAAACCCATGTCATCTACAATTACTAAGATGACATTGGGTTTAGACTTTTTTTGTTCTTTATTTTGACAATTTATAAATAACCCAAGAAGAATTAATGCTGTTGTTTTTAATTTAAAATTCACGAATTTTTATATTTTTAAAGGATACAGTATTTCCATGATCTTGAAGAAGAATGCGTCCTTCATCTGCTCTTCCAAAGTTTTCATATTTAGAATATTTACTATAATAGACTAAGTATTTAAACATTTGAGAATAACGATCGTACTCAACAATTTTCATATTGTTAAGCCAGTGCTCTACTTTTCCAGCTTTTACAAGCACTTTCGCTCTATTCCATCCGTTTGGTTTCACTCCTCTTCTTTGGTTTCGGTCTCTTGGTTCTTGAAGGCTTTCAGATCTGATCAGGTCGTATAAAGAACCTAAAGTTCTATTTGATTTTACTCCTTTTTTTGCATCAGGATGAAGATTGTCATCCAGAATTTGAAACTCACAACCTATTGAAGAGCCAACTCCTTGATTTAGTGTTGTGTCCACAAAATATTTAATTCCACTATTCGCGCCAGGAGTAAACATAAAGTCAACCTCCAGTTCAAAGTTGCTGAATTTATCAATGGTAACAATGTCGCCACCATTTCTCGCTTCGCCACCACCTGATTCAAGTACGGTCAGGATTCCATCTTTCATGACCCAACCTTTTTCAGGAAAATCAGCTTTTTTAGCGCTTTTCCATCCATCACTGGTTTTTCCATCCCAAAGTAATCTCCATCCTTTTTTAACTTGATCTTCAGTAAGCGTGTTTTTTAAATAACTAATCTCCTTGGCATTAACTTGTGTGGGTGATTGATATTTTTTAACATTCTCAGTAGAAATTCTGATGTTTCTCCATTTCACTTTTTTACCTACTTGATCTGCTGATTTAATGGAGTGTAACTGAAGCGCAATAAAACCTGCTGAATCCATATCATCAACAAGGTTTGCACATTGAACACCATTGATAAAAGTTTGTATTTTGTTGCCAATGGCTTCTATTCTGACCTTATTCCAATGTCCGTTTTTAAAAGCAACACTTCCTTCTCTGTTTTCTGTTAATGGATAAATCCAACTTCTTCTAGATTGGTCAAAAATTCCACCAGTCCAAGCTCGTATTGGGTCGGTGTCAAATTCACACTGATAACCATAAACGCCTTCTTTTCCAGCATGACTTCTAAACTGTATACCAGAGTTTAATCCTGGAGTAGCATACATTTCAGCTTCTAAAATAAAGTCTCCATATTGTTTTTTAGTTGCTAAATAGGTGCTTTTTGATCCCAATAGGGTCGTAGCAACAATTGTATTGTTAATTACTTCAAAATTTGCTGATCCTTGTTTTACTTCCCATCCTTTTAAGTTTTTACCATTAAATGGGGATGTCCAATTCGTTTGAGCAATTGTTGAAAAACAAATAAAAGCACTTAAAGTTGTTGTTAAAAGATCTTTAAAGAAATTAATTTTGAATACCATTTTGTTTATATTTAATTTTAATAGAATTTTTATAGTGTACGCACACGATAAAATTAATCATTTTTATTAATTTAACAATATATAAAATGAATAAAAAAAATAGCATTATTGAATGTTTGCTTCGTTTTGCGGTAGCTTCAATTTTTATTTCTCATGGAATAATTGCTTACTTGGGGAAAGAACAATGGATTGAATACCTTTCTTTTATTACTGAAAATGAGTCAGAAGCCTACCTCATAATGAAAATCATTGGAGTAATCGATATTTCATTGGGTTTGACTGTTGTTTTTTATCTATTTCCCATAGTTTTATTATGGTGTGCTTTTTGGGGTTTTTTAACAGCCGCTATGCGACCAATTTATGGGGAATCATTTTTGGAGTTTTTTGAGCGTGCTGGAAATTGGATCCCCCCCTTAGTTTTATACCTCGAAATTAAAAGAATAAAAAAATAGTTTAAAAATTTAATTTTAAAAAACAACATCTAAATGAGATTAGTTACTCTTATAGTATTCCTTTTTATTGTCACTTTTAATTTTGGTCAGAATACAAATAAAAGTGCTCGCCCCAACATTGTTTTTATCATGGCGGATGATCACACCAGTCAAGCTTGGGGGCTTTATGGTGGTGTGCTTCAGGATTATGTGATAAATAAAAACATAAGGAGATTGGCGAATGAAGGGACATTACTTGAAAATACTTTTTGTACTAATTCCATTTGTGTTCCAAGCAGGGCCACAATACTAACCGGTCAGTACAGTCACCAAAATCAGGTATATACCTTAAGCGATAAACTTGATCCCAATCGAAATAATGTGGCAAAAATATTGAGCAATTCGGGCTATCAAACTGCGATAATAGGGAAGTGGCATTTAAAGTCAAAACCTTCTGGCTTTGACTATTTTAAAGTCCTACCTGGACAGGGAAAATACCAAGATCCAATATTGAAAACAGCAGAGAACTGGGAAGATGGGAAAAAAGGAGGCTCGGTTTACCAAGGATTTTCAACAGACGTTATCACTGATGCTTCTCTTGAATGGTTGAATAAAAGAGATAAAACCCAACCTTTTATGTTGATGACTCATTTTAAGGCAACTCACGAACCCTTTGATTATCCGGAGCGGTATAAAGACCTTTTTAATGACGTTAGCATCCCAGAACCTGAGTCACTACTTGAGTTTGGCCCTCAAGAATCAGGAAGAGTTTTTAAAGGACAGGTACTGGAAACTCTTGCCGGACGTTGGAAAAAAGCTTCTATTAACAACACCAAAGCGTGGAATTACCCCGGACTTCCTTTCGATGTAAATGGTTTAGGCGCCAATGAATTAAGAAAGAAAACCTACCAAAAACTGGTGAAAGATTTCTTAAAATGTGCAGCAGCCATTGACGATAATATTGGTAGGGTGTTAGATTATTTGGACGAAAATGGATTGGCAGAAAACACCATAGTGATTTACACATCTGATCAGGGTTATTTTTTGGGCGAACATGGTTTCTTTGATAAACGCATGTTTCTTGAAGAATCCCTCAGAATGCCATTCGTAATTAGATATCCAAAAGAAATTCCAGCCAATAAAAAGGTGGACGATATTGTTTTAAATATTGATTTTTCTTCATTGATTTTAGATTATGCAGGTTTGCCAATACCTTCTGACTTTCAAGGAAAAAGTTTTCGTAAAAACTTAATTAAGAAAAGCCCAAAGGATTGGAGAAAAAGCATGTACTATAGATATTATGCTCACTCCTTGGATCGGCCAGCTCATTTTGGAATCCGTAATGAACGATACAAGTTGATTTTTTATTATGGACATTCCTTGGGATATAATGGTGCTTATACGAATGAAACAACACCACCCAAATGGGAGTTTTATGATTTAAAGAAAGATCCGAAAGAGTTAAAGAATGAGTATAGTAGTTTTAAAAACCGTAGTGTGATTTTTGCCCTTAAATCAGAATTAACTTTGTTGCGATTTCAAACGGGAGATTCTCAAAAAGACCCTGCTGAACTTTTAGAAATCATTAAAAATAATTGGAATTAATTTTAATATACAATTACTTTTTAATCCTGAGTTAAATGTGTTATTTTTGAATAATTGTGCGCGTACACGAATTTGATATTTTTTGATTTTACAATTAAACCATTTGTTATGTTATATGTCAAAATTTAAATTTTGTTTAATGAAACCAAATGTCATTGATATCCAAATTGGAAAAAAAATATTTTGTCTAATCGCTATTGTTTGTTTTTTCAAAGGATTTTCTCAAAAACAAAAACGACCAAATTTTATTGTTATATTAACCGATGATCAGAGTTGGGTGGGAACTTCTTTTTTAGCTGACCCCAAAGATAATCGTTCAAAAAGTGATTTCTACGAAACACCAAACATGGAAAGATTGGCCAGCATGGGAATGCGATTGACCAATGGCTATGCTCCAGCTCCTTTTTGTTCACCCACTAGAAAAAGTATCTTAACAGGATTAACGCCAGCCAAACATGAATATCAAAAAGATCGCGACAATTGGACAAAAGTCTTTCGAAAAGAAATGACCATTCCCAAGATTTTAAAATTGGCGGATGAAAATTATGCCACTGCACATTTCGGAAAATGGGATGCCCGATATGATCATTTTACACCAGAAGAAATGGGGTATGATTTCAGCGATGGATTAACAGGTAACAATACTGGAGGAGGAAAGAGTATTATTGAAATTGGGGATCAAGAGATTCCTTTTGCAATGGGTAAAGAATGGCCCGCATCGTATGATGACCCCAAATTGATTTTTGATTTGACCACTAGGTCCAATGATTTTATTGAGGAACAAACTAAAAACAACAAGCCTTTTTTCATACAGATTTCTCATTATGCAGTTCATCTTGCCATAACCCATTCCGAAAAATCAATAGATAAATACAATAATTTAAAAAAGGGAGAGAAACATTTTGTCCCTGAATTTGCTGCCATGACTGAGGACATGGATAAGGGAATAGGAATGATTTTAGATAAGGTAGAAGCACTCGGGATTTTAGATAATACTTATATCATTTTCCTCTCAGACAATGGAGGTCGGTCTTCAATTCCTATTGGAAAGAAACAAATCACCCCAAGGAACTTTCCTTTGAGAGGGGGCAAAGGCTCCATGTATGAAGGAGGAATTAGGGTTCCTTTTGTTGTGGTAGGCCCAGGGGTTAATAAAGGTTCGTTTTCTGACGTACCGATCACAGGCCTAGACTTATTGCCAACGCTTGCAGATCTTTCTGGATTTAATGGCGTATTACCAGAAAAAATTGATGGGGGAAGTATTAAAGAAATTCTCCACAATAATGGCAGCGGTAAAGTAAAAAGAAACAGTCCTTATTTGATATTCCATCAAGCTGCCAATAGAAAGCCTAAGTCTGCTATTCGCTCTGGAAATTTCAAATTAGTAAAACACTGGGAAGAGAAAATGTATGAGTTGTTTGACCTTTCAAAAGATATTGAAGAAAAGAACGACCTGTCTAAGGAGCTTCCTGAGATTGTTCAAGAATTAGACAAAGAATTAATAAGTTTTTTATATGATGCCAATGCTGAAATCATTCAAAACTCAAAGAAATAGATTTTATGAATAATTCGAGAAGGCACTTTCTTAAAAAGTCTACTGGTATCTTACCCTTGTTGTTAGTCCCTTCAGTTTTTTCAAATTGCTCAAATTTAGATGGATCAAAGGTAAAAATAGAAGCAATTGATCTGTATTTAATCAATGTCAAAAAAGAAAGACATTTCAGTTATGGTGTATGGAAAAACCGACAACATGTAATGCTCAGTATAAAAGCTGGTGGACATACGGGTTGGGGAGAAACAAAAGTTTCAAGTAATAATCCAGACTTTGATTTAAAGAATTGGGCTGCTGAATTCAGCGGGATTAAAGGCATGGATTTAAATGCTGCCATTGAAAAAGGACGAAATAGTTATTTTGACAAGAAATGGTCTGCTGCGATTAGTGAAGGAGTCCTTATGACACTTTATGACTTAATGGGGAAAATCGCAAATAAACCTACGATTAAAATGTGGGGACTTCAGGGCGATCAACCCATTCCCGCCATTTTCTGCATCCTAGAAAAAAATGCCGAAGCGGTGGTTATTCAAGCAAAAATAGCCAAGGATCAAAACATGCACCGTTATGTAAAAATCAAGATGTTTGGAGATTTTGAAACTGATAAGAAAAACATAAGTGCCTTGAGAGCTTTTTTAGGTCCTGATTCATTCATCGTGGGAGATCCTAACCGAGGGTACAAATACATTAAAGATTTAGACCAACTTATCAATGTTTTGATTGAGTTGAACCAGGCTGGGATGAATGCCATCGAAGATCCTTCTTCTTTATCTAAAGAGGAATTTATTTATATTCAAAGTAAAGTAGGAGAACTTTCAATTATACCTGATCACATTATGCGTCCAGCAAAGAAGAGCATTGAATTCTTTGACAGTAAAATGGGTGATTATTTTAATTTTCACCCCAATACCATGGGAACTTTTCTTGAAATCAATAAATTGTCTTCCATAGTAAGGGCTTCAAAAAAAGGAATTATGATTGGGGATTCTAGTCTGGTTGGTGCCGCCTGTACCTTTTGGCAACAACTCGCTGTGGGTAATGAGGCTTCATGGGTTGAAGCCATGGAAAAACCACAAGAAAACGATTCTTTTCTTAATTGCGTCATCGATAAAGCAACCTATCTAAATTCGGATGGAAAGGTTGAAGTAAAATTTAAACCTGGGTTTGGGTTAAAGGTTGATGAAAAAAAATTATTATCACTAGCTGATTCAAACTTAAATATTTAATTAATAATGAAAAAACTAAGACTATTTTTAATATTAATAACAACAGTTCTTTATTCACAACAACCCGTTGATTTGGTCAATCCATTTGTTGATTCTGCTAATTCAAGGTGGTTCTTCTTTACCTCAGCCTCCCGACCATTTGGGATGGTTAACCTAAGTCCAGACATGGGAACAGCTGGGGCATGGGAATCAGGTTATCGTTACAACGAAAAGACAATTAATTTTTTCAGTCACATCCACGCATGGCAACTTTCAGGAATTCCTGTGATGCCGACTACAGGAAAAATCAAAGCACATTTAGGACCTAAAAATTATGGTTCAGCCTATTCTCACGATAATGAAACAGCCACCCCTGGATACCATTCTGTTGTTTTGGAAGATTATGGAATTAAAGTGGAATTAACCTCCACGACAAGAGTTGGTTTTCATCGTTATACCTTTCCCGCATCGGATCAAAATTCAATCATTATTGATCTCTCAGCTCAACTAGGCCCCGGGGGCACCAAAAGTGGTTATGCTAAGAAAGTTTCGAATACTAAAATCAGAGGCTATGCCGTGATGGAAAAAACGAGCAGAAGACCCAAGGATACAAAAGTGTTTTTTGCCATTCATTTTAACAAACCATTCGAAACGCTTAATGCTTGGAAAGATGGTGAGTTGACTGGCAAAGCCAATAAGTTCGAAGGAACTAATGGAGGGGTCTATCCTGTTTTTAAAAGTAAGAAAGGGGAGCAGCTATTGATGAAAGTTGGTATTTCCTATGTAAGTATGAATCAAGCCGAATTAAACCTGACTACAGAATTGGCGCATTGGGATTTTGATGCAGTTGTTTCGGATTCTAAAAAGCAATGGAACGATCACCTGAGTAGGATCGAAATCAAAGGAAATACAAAAGATCAGCAAGTACGTTTTTACACAGATTTATGGCATGCCCTTCAAGGAAGAAGAATTATCAGTGACGTCAATGGGAAATACAGTGACATGACTGGAGAAAACCAAAAAATACGTCAAATACCAATAGGGACCAACGGGAAGCCTAAATTCAATCACTATAATTCAGATTCTTTTTGGGGAGCACAATGGACATTGAATACACTTTGGCATTTGGTTTACCCTAAAATTTCTGAGGAGTTTGTAAACTCGATGTTGTTGATGTATGATGACGGTGGTCTAATACCTAGAGGCCCATCAGGAGGGAATTATACCTATGTAATGACAGGAGCTTCTTCTACACCTTTCATTGTTAGTGCCTATATGAAAGGAATCCGTGGTTTTGACATTAACAAAGCTTATGAAGGAATGCTTAAAAATGCAATGCCCGGTGGAATGATGAGTAAAGTTGGCTATGAGCACTACACCAACATTGGAGGAGGAATTGAACATTATATAGAACGAGGTTATGTTCCCTTTCCTTTGTCAGATAAAAAATACGGTCTTCATCAGTGTGGCCCAGGAACTACAATGGAATATGCTTATCAAGACTGGACTTTAGCGCAACTTGCTAAATCATTAAATAAAAATGATGATTACGCAATGTTGTTGAAACGATCAGAAAATTATAAAAATATATACGATAAAAAAACGGGGTGGATGCGAGGAAGAGCGCTCGATGGTTCATGGATAGAACCCTTTGATCCTTTGGTTTATGAAAGTGATGCTTTTGGTGGTCCAGGATCTGGTTTTGTAGAAGCTACTGCTGCAGCAGGAACTTGGTTTGTCCCGCATGATTTGGCCGGTTTAGCCAAACTAATGGGAGGAAAGTCAATCGCATCAAAAAGGTTAAATCAATCCTTTCTAATTGCAGAACAACACCAGTTTGTGACGCACAATTATCGTGGCGATAAGTTTGTAACCGATCAAAGAAGAAGAGCATACCTCAACTATGGGAACCAGCCTTCTATGCAAACGGCTTACATTTTCAATTATATGGGTGAGCCTTGGCTTACTCAAAAATGGGTGCGTGATGTGTTAGAAGTCCTATACAGCGACAACACGCCTCAAAAAGGATACAGTGGTGACGAGGATCAAGGGTTAATGGGGGCTCTTTCGGTATTGATGAAAATTGGTTTGTTTGAAATGAAAGGTGGGACAAATCAAAAGCCAGCTTATGACATATCGAGTCCGATTTTTGATGAAATTAAGATTCATTTAGATTCAAATTATTACCCTGGTGAGAGTTTTACGATTACAACTCAGAATAATAATTTAGAAAATAAATACATTCAAAGTGTGAAACTTAATGGAGCATCTTTAAATCAATCTTGGTTCTATCACGATGTTCTAATTAATGGAGGAAAGCTAGAATATGTTTTAGACGAAAGTCCAAATTTAGAATGGGCGGTAAATCCAGAAACTCTTCCTAGTAGTATGTCAGATTAATAATTAATAAGTTTGATTTTTGGAAAAGCAAATTGGTTTTGGAATAATAGGGACAGGCAATATTGCTAAGCTACACGCAGGCTGCATTGAAGCAATTCCTAATGCCAAACTTTTGGGGTTGGTAAGCAAGACTAAGTCTAGAGCTGAAGCCGTTCAGGAAAACTTCTCCTCGCCAGTATTTTGGGAAATTGATCAGTTTTTAAAAACCCCTGATTTAGAGATTGTTTGTGTTTGTAATGAAAGTGGGCTGCATCTTGAGACCATTTCTAAAATTGCAAAATATGGTATAAATATACTTTGTGAAAAACCACTTGAAATCACTACGGATAGAATTGATACGATTTCAAAAATAATTAAGGAACACAATGTAAAACTAGGCTGTGTTTTTCAAAACAGAATGAATCCAGAATTTATTCAATTTAAAAAGATTTTAGCCGAAGGCTTATTGGGTAAAATACTTTTGGTTCAAACCAGTGTAAATTGGTACAGATCTTTAGAATACTATGAAGACTCTTGGCGAGGTACAAAAGAAATAGATGGAGGTGCAACTTTTATAAATCAAGGCATACATACCATTGATCTTATGATAAACCTGATTGGTGAAGTAGCAGAAATCAGTGGCTTCATTGACACATTACATCATAATATTGAAGGAGAAGATGTCGGCGTAGCTTCCTTTAGATTTAAGAATGGTGCCCTAGGGACACTTTCGGGTGGAACAGCACTTTATCCTGGCGAACCAGAATCCATTGGTGTTTTCGGGACTTTGGGAAATGTACAGTTCGAAGGAGGTCAAATCGTTTCTTCCAGTCTTCCTGAAATCAATGGTTTGTTGAACATTCAGGAGGATTCGAACGGCTCGGGTGCTTCTGATCCAATGGCAATTGGAGATCAATTTCACATTGCTTCTATAAACAATATGATAGCAGCTGTAAAAGATGAAAAAGAACCACTAGTCGGTGTCAATGAAGCAAGAAAATCAGTTGCTTTTATCAATGCGCTTTATCGATCAGAAGGAAATATTGAAAATATTATTTAACAATAAAAAGTAAAATGTGCTATTTTAAAAATTTAATAAAAGTGAAATTTCCATTAGTGATACTTGTGATATTTTTTGTTTTTTCAAATTGTGAATCTCAAAAAAAACTACCCAAACAACCCAATGTTATTCTGATTATGGCAGATGATATTGGTTTTGAATGTTTAAGTATTAATGGAAGCACCTCCTATAAAACCCCAGTTCTTGACTCTTTAGCGAGAACAGGAGTGAATTTTACTAGAGCAATATCGCAACCCTTGTGTACCCCATCTCGAGTGAAAATAATGACAGGAAAAAGGAATTATAAAAACTATGAATATTTCACCTATTTAAATCCAAATCAGAAAACCTTTGGGAATTTATTTAAGGAAAATGGCTATAAAACAGCGATCGTTGGTAAATGGCAGCTGAATGGACTCCAGCAAAAAATTGATGGCTATGAAGATAATACACGCCCTCACCATTTTGGTTTTGACGAATACAGCTTGTGGCAACTGACCCAATTAAAAAAACAAGGAGAACGGTTTTCAAACCCTTTGATTGAGCAAAACGGAAAGCTTTTGAATAGAGATCCTGACGCATACGGTCCTGATGTTGTGTCTAATTATGCAATTGACTTCATAAAACGAAATAAAGACAATCCGTTTTTCATTTATTATCCAATGTTATTGGTTCATAATCCATTTGTGCCTACCCCAGATTCCAAAGCATGGGATTCATTGGAAACCAGAGCAAAGCCAGACAACAAGTTTTTCATTGACATGGTGGCTTATATGGACAAAATCATTGGCAATATTGTGAACGAGCTAAAAGTACAAGGCATTGCTGAAAACACCTTGTTGATTTTTGTGGGTGACAATGGAACAAATTTAAATATTGTTTCAAATACGAATAACGGGCAAGTAAAAGGTGCAAAAGGAAATACGATCACACATGGGAATCATGTTCCCATGGTGGCCAGCTGGCCAGCCTCAGTAAAGAAACCAAAAAGTTACAATGGGCTCATTAATTTCAGTGACTTTTACGCCACTTTTGCCGCAATCCTAAATGTTGAAAAAGACAATTCGGATGGAGTTAGTTTTGAAGATACGCTGACGGAGGGGGAAGAATTAAATAGGGAAACCGCAACGATTTATTATGACCCTATGTGGGGAAAGAACAGTGGTTTTAGAAATATATTTTCTCAAACTGACAGGTATAAACTATACAAATCAGGTGAGTTTTATGATATGAAAAACGATCTTCTTGAAAAGAAATCATTAAAAGACACGGAGCTAAGTGAGTCGCAATTGTTGATTAAGGAAAAACTTCAGAAAAACCTTGATCAATATCCAGATTTACCTAAAGAGAAACCAACACTAAATATTAAATAATGATGTTTAGAAATATTTGGTTGTGTTTGGGATGTTTCTCTTTTTTTGTTTCCTGTGAACAAAAACAGCGGACTATTATTTCTAAACCACCAAATGTTGTATTCATCTCAGTAGACGATTTAAATGATTGGGTTGGTTTTTTGGGAGATAAAGATGCCATTACCCCCCATATGGATGCACTTGCGAAAAAAGGGTATTCTTTTTTAAATGCGCATTGCCCAGCGCCTGTTTGTGGTCCATCTAGAACAGCGATTCTGTCTGGAAAATGGCCTGTCACAACTGGCGTCTATGACAATCAGGTGAATTTCGCCAAGGATTTTTCAGATACTAAAAGTCTACCAGAACACTTTAAATTAAATGGTTACCAAGTTTTTGGAGTAGGAAAGATATTTCATGGAAGAGGCATTCCCATGAATGCATTTGATGCTTATGGAGGTAGAATGGGATCTTCCGCACCCTTTAATTCAAAAGAATTACGAAACAGCAAACAAAATCCCTCTCATGAGGTAATAAAACAGGGAAAAAAATTCATATTGCCATTAAATGGCATGCCCGCCGATCGTTATTGGAATAAGTCACATACTTTTGATTGGGGGGCAGTCGATTTACCAGACAGCTTATTTTCAGATCGAGTAAGTGTGGATTGGGCCATTAAAAGATTAGAGGAGTCAAACGAAAAGCCTTTTTTTATGGCCATTGGGTTCGAACGACCTCATCAGCCGCTTTTCAATCCCAAAAGGTTTCATGATTCATTTCCATCAGAAAAGATTGAACTCCCAAGTTATTTAGAAGATGATTTTGATGATCTTGGACATCGTGCAAAACAATTGGCCTTGTATCCCAAAACTTCGGGAAGACACGAAACAGTTATAAAATATGATCAATGGAAAAATGCTGTTGCTTCCTATCGTGCTTCCGTAGCTTTTGTTGATGAACTCATTGGAGATTTAGCAAAAGCAATCAACCAAAACAAGTTATCAGAGAATACCTGGATCGTTCTTTGGTCTGACCATGGATGGCACTTGGGTGAAAAATCCCACTGGGGAAAGGGGACGGGTTGGTATCGAAGTACCAGAGTTCCGTTCTTAATCATTCCACCAAAAGGTAAAAATCAGGAGGTGCAAATTACCCAAGCTGTTAATCTGATTGATCTTGCTCCTACATTAGCTGATATTTCGGGAATCCCAAAACAAAAGACGTGGGAAGGGAACAGCCTTTTACCTTTAATAAACAATCCAAAAATCAATTGGGATCAATCTACCGTAACAACTTTTGCAATAGGATCTCATACCGTTTCTAATGAAAAATGGCAATTAATTTCATATTTTGATGGCACTTTTGAATTGTATGATTTAAAAAAAGATCCAAATCAGTTTGAAAATTTAGCCAATCAAACAGAACACCAGGAAGTCATTGATGAATTGAAAAGTTATATTCCAGAGGAACGAAAATGGAAATACTTTATGCGATTTAATGATTATAAAATTTTGGTGCCAGAGGACAAGACTTCTTCCATTAAGATTTTTGATCAAGCTTCTTTGGGTAATGTGGATGTCGATATCGCAGCCGATAATCCTCTAATCGTTCAACAGATAAAAGAGTACATTAAAAAATACTCACCTTCAAATAACAAATTAATAGTAAATTTAAAAAATGGACATTTTTCGAATTAAAAACAAATATCATGAACAATAAAAGAAGAACTTTTTTAAAGCAAAGTTTTACAATCGGTGCAGGAGTTTTTATTCTTCCGCGTCATGTATTGGGCCGTGGGTTTGTAGCACCAAGTGATCAAATCAATTTAGGACTTATTGGAACAGGTGTTCAGGGACGGTCACTCATGAAAAAATTTAGTCTAAAAAACCAGGTCAGGTGGTTAGCCGCCTCTGATGTTGAGGGAGATAAATTGAACCTTTTGGAGCAAGAACTTATTAAAGCGTATAAAAAAAATCAACCCAACTGGGACATCAAGGGGGTAAATAAATATACCGATTATCAAGAACTTCTTAATCACAAAGGATTGGACGCAGTTGTCATAGCTACACCAGATCATTGGCATGCAAAGAATTCGATTGATTCTTTGGCAGCAGGGAT
This sequence comes from uncultured Flavobacteriaceae bacterium, assembly GCA_949372605.1. Lineage (GTDB taxonomy): Bacteria > Bacteroidota > Bacteroidia > Flavobacteriales > Flavobacteriaceae > UBA8316. The sequence goes on along the minus strand of CASIAE010000002.1, from coordinate 6,739 downwards.
GGATGTTTATTGTGAAAAACCTTTAGCACATACTTTAAAAGAAGGAAGAATGATTGCTGATGCAGTGAAAAAGTATGATGCTGTATTCCAAACAGGAAGCATGCAGCGCTCCTCAAAACTTTTTCGACATGCAGCTGAATTAGTTCGTAATGGCTACATAGGTGAAATTAAAAAAGTAGTTGTTTATGTGGGAGATCCAGCAATTCCATGCGACCTTCCCTCTGAAAAAGCTCCTGATGCTTTGAATTGGAATGCTTGGCTAGGCTCCGCACCTTACAGACCTTATCATAGTATTCTTTCCCCACCTGTAGAACAAAGACATTTTCCTCGATGGAGGTTTTATCAAGAATATGGAGGAGGAATCATTGCAGATTGGGGTGCTCACATGTTTGACATTGCTCAATGGGCATTGGGAATGGACCACACGGGTCCTGCCAAGTTTATTCCACCAAAAGACAAAGAATCTAAACTTGGATTAAAAATGTTCTATGAGAATGGAATTGAAATGGTACATGATAAATTTGAAATTGCCAAGTATGGTGTCAAGTTTATTGGTTCCGAAGGAACACTTAAAGTTAGTAGACGTTTTTTGGAAACAAATCCAAAAAATATTGCTGATATTGTCATTGAAGAAAATGACGTCAAGCTTTACAAAAGCGACGATCATTATATAGACTGGATCAATTCCATTAAAACAAGAAAACAACCGATCTGTGATGTTGAGGTTGGACACAGAACCTCTTCTGTATGCCAATTGAGTAATATTGCTTATGATTTAAATAGGCCTTTAGAATGGAATCCAATGAAGGAGAAATTTATCCACGACAGAGAAGCAAATAAATTAAGATCTAAAAAATATAGAAAACCATTTAAAATTTAATCAATGAATAATTCAGTTTTTTTCAAAAGTTTTAAATTTAATTATTTAGTTCTTTTTATTTTTTTTGGAGCTCAGTTAGTAGGCGGTCAAGATCGTCCAAACATAATCTTTATTATGGCAGATGATCTTGGATATGCCGAATTGGGTTCCTATGGTCAGAAACAAATTAAGACACCCCACTTGGATCAATTGGCAAGTGAGGGCATGAAATTCAGTCAATTTTATTCTGGATCTTCCGTCTGCGCTCCCGCTAGGAGTGTTTTGATGACAGGCATGCACACAGGTCACACTCGAGTAAGAGGAAACTTTGGGAAGGGAGGAGTCGTCGGTTTAGCCGGAAACAAGGGTCGGGTTCCGATCAAAAGCAAAGATGTAACGGTTGCTGAGGTGTTCAAAACAAAAGGTTATAAAACAGGAATGATAGGCAAGTGGGGATTGGGAGAGCCAAATACGACCGGCGAACCTAACAAACAAGGTTTCGATTACTTCTATGGGTTTTTAAATCAAAGAAGGGCGCATTCTTACTTTCCTGAATATTTATGGGAGAACGACAAAAAAGTGATCCTTAATGGAAATGAAGATCAAAAAAAAACTCAATATACCCACGACTTATTTGCTGATAAGACAATGAGTTTTCTTGATAAGAACCATGAAAGCCCATTTTTCCTTTATTTGCCTCTTTGTATTCCTCATGGCAAGTATGAAATCCCTGACAATGGAATCTACAGCGATAAAGAGGGGTGGACAGAGAAACAAAAAATTTATGCTGCGATGGTTTCCAAAATGGATGAAACTGTAGGGAGAGTTTTAGATCGATTGAAAAAACTAGGAATTGATGAGAATACTTACATCTTTTTCACCTCAGACAATGGCGCTGCTGAAATTGAAAATGATTGGAAACTTTTTCAGAGTAGCGGAATTTACAGAGGAATGAAGCGCGATCCTTATGAAGGAGGAATTCGTGTTCCTCTAATTGTTTGGCATCCCAAAAAAATAAAAGCAAATACGACCAGCGATCAAGTTGGTTATTTTGCAGATTTCTTACCCACAATTGCAGATTTAGCTGGAGTAAACCCAATAGTTAAGGTTGATGGGGTAAGTATTTTGTCAGTTCTACATGGAAAGGTGAATAAAATCAAGGAGCGTTATTTGTATTGGGAGTTTTATGAGAAAAAAGGGTGGCGTGCCACTCGATTTGGGAAATGGAAAGCCATCCAAAAAAACATGCATTCAGGAGATCAGGGAGCTATTGAAGTTTACGACTTAGAAAATGATCCTTCTGAAAAAAATGACGTTTCAAGTGCAAATTCAAAGATATTAAAAAAGGCCCAAAGAATATTTAAGGAAGCACATGTCCCCTCAGAACATTATGTTTGGAAGTTTTTAAACAAGGGTGATGTTGAGGTTTATAACAAGTAATTATTAAAAATGAAAAATAAAAAAGTTATTAGTTTGTTCTTATTCCTTTTTTTAGCGGTTAACGCAATTGCACAAAACCAAGAAAAGGAAATAAATCAGGTAACGGAATTAATTGATCGGGTTGTTAAATGGCAAAACGAGAAAACGGATCATGTTGAGAAATACACCTTAACGAACTGGCATTTTGCGGCTTATTATATCGGATTGATGAAGGCTTTTAAGACCACAAATAATTCCGAATATCAAAGTCATTTATACAAAATAGGAGTGGAGCATCAATGGGAAACAATTCCGGACATGTATCATGGGGATAAAATTGCCATTGGTCAGGTCTATCTTGATTTATATGACCAAAAAGGACGAGGAGTAATGATCAAAAACCTTAAATGGGTGCTTGATGCGCATCTGTTGCGAAAAAAGCCTGCACCTGATGTTCGATATGATAAAAACCCTTACCAACACGAATGGTGGTCCTGGTGCGATGCTTTGTTTATGGCGCCTCCAACTTTTGCGAAGATGTATCAAATGACGGGTAATAAAGTTTACCTAAATTATGCGATTGATCATTGGCTATTAACCACAGATTATTTATGGGATAAAGAAGAAAACTTGATTTATCGTGATGATCGTTATTTTGGAAAAACAACGAAAGCAGGTAAAAAGATTTTTTGGGGTAGAGGTAACGGTTGGGTTTATGGCGGTTTGGTTCATATGCTTGAAATTATTCCAAAAGATCACCCGAAACGACAACTACTTTTAGACCAATTTATTGGAATGTCAGAAGCCTTATTAGAAATTCAAAAGGCAGACGGATTGTGGCGGGCGAATTTATTGGATCCGGGTGTCTTTGCTTTTTTAGACAAAAAAAGTGGCGCTCTTGTCCAGTCGATCAATCCGGTAGATGTTCCTGAAAACAGTAGCAGCAGTTTTTTCTGTTATGGGTTTGCTTGGGGTGTTAATCAAGGAATTCTATCTAAGGATCAATATTTATCACCCATGCTAAATGCTTGGAATGGACTAAAACAGCATGTTAATGAAGCGGGGCGATTGGGATATGTCCAGCCCGTAGGTAAAGATCCAAAGCCTTTTGATGCCGACTCTTGGGAAGAATTTGGTACAGGTGCTTTTTTACTCGCTGCCTCTGAATATATTAATTACTTAAAGACGAGTTCTGATGATGAAATATCTTTTCAGAAGGGAAATGTTTTTTATGAAAATAACCTATCCGACGCATCAAAAACTCAAGATTGGAGGATGGAGGGGGAGGGCGCTGTTCTCTTTAAATCAGGATGGATGGAAATGTTCTCTCCAAAAGAGGCCTCCCATCATGTGTTTTGGTGTCCAAAGGATCTCCCAGAAAATTTTGTAGCAGAATGGGAAGTTCAAAACATTGAGACAGAAGAAGGGCTGTGTATTGTTTTTTTTAGTGCCAAAGGAGTGAATGGAGAAGATATTTTTGACCGCAGTTTAAAAAAGAGAGTAGGTGTTTTTAGACAATACACTAAGAGTGATTTGAACAACTATCACATCTCCTATTATGCCAATGCGCCCAATAAACCCAACCGACCTTTTAGTCATTTGAGAAAAAACAAAGGCTTTGTTAAAGTACACGTTGGTCGGCCAGGAATTCCATCCAACTCTAAAGAAGTTCATAAAATTCAATTGATAAAAAAAATGAATCACATCATGATGAATCTTGATGGTGAAAAAATTATTGATTGGAAAGACGATGGCAAGTCATTGGGACCAGTTTTAGGCTCCGGTAAATTTGCTTTTAGACAGATGCAGTGGACCCGATTTAGATATCGAAACTTAAAAATATGGGAATTAAAATCTTAAACATAAATATGCATTTAATGAATAATTTAAAACAATTGAGTCTTACGCTGGCTTGTTTCTTTTCTTTCTACTCTTTAATTGCGCAAGAGAAGCCCAATGTGATTGTTATTTATACTGACGATCAAGGAACCTTAGATTTAAACGTCTATGGCGCTAAAGATCTTCTGACCCCTAATATGGATGCCTTGGTTACCAGTGGTGTTCGTTTTACACAATTCTATGCTTCGCCAGTTTGTTCGCCTTCTCGTGCTTCTTTGTTGACAGGAAAAACGCCTCAGCGTGCCGGTTGTCCGGGTAATGCAGGTCAAAATCCAAAAAGCACAAACGGTCTGCCAGGAACAGAATACACCATGGCGGAGATGTTTAAAGATGCAGGATATGAAACCTTACTGATTGGTAAATGGCATTTGGGATACCAACCCGAAATGTTACCGAATGCACAAGGCTTTGATTATTCATTTGGTCATTTGGTGGGTTGTATTGATAACTATTCCCATTTTTATTATTGGAATGGCACTAATCGACACAATCTACTTCGCAATAATGAAGAAGTTTATTATGATGGACAGTTTTTTCCAGACTTAATGCTAAAAGAAGCAGGTGGTTTTTTTGAAAGAAGATCAAAGGGAAAACCATTCTTTATGTTTTACGCAATGAACTCTCCACACTATCCCTATCAAGGAGAAGAAGATTGGTTGACTTATTATCGTGAAAAAGGAGTTGCCTACCCAAGAGATTTATATGCTGCTTTTTTAAGCACGCATGATGAGAGAATAGGTGCTTTAATAAAGATGTTAGAACAAAGGGGACTTACGGAAAATACGATTATTGTATTTCAATCTGACAATGGACACTCAACCGAGGAACGCGCCCACCACGGTGGAGGTTTTACAGGTCCTTTCCGTGGTGCAAAACAATCTCTTTTTGAAGGTGGAATTCGAGTTCCTGCTGCGATTTCTTGGCCCGGGAAAATCAAACCCAATCAGGTGAGAGACCAATTTGTATCCGTAGTTGACTGGATGCCTACTTTGGCTGAACTTTGCGGTTTGAATCTAGATACCAATGACTTGGATGGCAAAAGTATTGTGAAATTAATTAATAATGAAAACACTAAAACCAACCACGAAATGTATGCTTGGGAGTTCAGAGACACCTATGCGATTAGAAAAGGAAAATGGAAGCTGTTGGGCAATCCCTATGACACGAGTAATAGGGCTTATAAATACAAAGAGAAACACCTTTTGATAGACTTGGACAAAGATCCCAATGAGTCTGTTAATCTTTATGATGATTATCCCCAAATAGCGGAGGAACTCCAGCAATATTATTTAAAATGGAAAAATCAATAAAAAAAATGAATCACAAGTTTTACACCATAGTCTTTTTGTTTTCGATTCTATTGCAATCTTGTATTAGTCAAGAACAACCGAAGTCATTAGGAAAAGAAGTTATGCCAGATTTTATTTATCCAAAATACAGACGCTGGATGTCTCCTGATAATAATATTACTGCCAGGTTTTCCAGTCCAAGTTTAGAATGGCCTTCTGATAAATCTTCATTGTACGATGTTAGGATTGCTACAGATGCAGAATTTAAAAACGAATTAATTGAAATAAACGACATTCCATTTTCATTAATAAATCCTCATCAAAATTTAAAAAAAGGGCTTTGGTACTGGAAATATAAGTCCAAGATGTCAAGTTGGAGTGAAGCGGCTTCTTTTGTTGTTAATGATGAAACCATTTCGTTTGTCCCGCCTCCAGTAGATGAAGTGCTAGCAGGAATAAGTAAGGGGCATCCTCGAGTCTTAATTGAAAAAGAAAATTTATCTCAATTTCTAAAAAAAACGAAAAATTATGAAGAAAGAGAGAAAATTATAACAGCTGCGGATTTAGTATTAACACAACGAATTCCTAATGAAGATGATGCCACAGCAACTTTTAAAGGAAGGGACCGCAGTGAAACAGAAAAAATAAAAAAACGGTTTAGTCTAAAAATAGGAGTTCAATTTGGAGAATCACTCGAGACCTTAACCAAAGCGTTTGTTTTAACCCAAGAAGAAAAATATTTTAACACTGCCCGAAAATGGATGATGCAGGCTGCGCTATGGGATCCTAAAGGGTTGACCCATATTAATGATTTTGGAGATTCATATATAATGCAATCATTGGCTTTGGCCATTGATGTTTTTTGGAAAAAATTTGAGGAGAGCGAGCGTCAATCCGTTGTAAATCAAATTGTGGCGAGAGGTGATGGGTTTTACGACAAATGGACGAATTATGTGGAGAACAGAAATTCATCGATGCATGTTTGGCAACACATCTTTCACCGCTTGTTTATCTCTTCAATTGCATTGGTTAATGAAGTACCAGAAGCTTCAAAATGGTTTTCCTATCTATACGAACTTTGGATTGCACAACACCCCAAAATGGGGGTTGAAGATGGCGCGTGGTTTAACGGAACTGGTTACATGCGAATGAATGTAATGACATTACTTGATGTTCCGATGCGTTTGGAAGATTTTACAGGATTGGATTTTTTTGTTTCCCCTTGGTATGAAAACTTTATGACTTGGATGAGTTATAGTTACCCTCCTGGTTC
>CASIAE010000001.1 GCA_949372605.1 uncultured Flavobacteriaceae bacterium | reverse complement strand
CAAGTTTTATTTTTGACGATGCAGAACAAACGCGACACGGGGGTAATATTGTTATTTTTCAACTCGATGGAGGACTAGAAGCAGGTCAGGCTTTTTTAAATAAAATAGAAATGTGTTCCCTTACGGCCAATCTAGGAGATTCAAGAACCATTGTTTCTCATCCTGCTACGACCACCCACAGTAAACTTTCGTCTGAAGATCGTTTGGAGGTTGGAATCACCGATGGATTAGTTCGACTTTCAATTGGTTTGGAAAATATTAAAGACATTATAACAGATGTCGATCAAGCCCTAGATAAAATATAAACAATGATTGAAGATATTTTAAAAGAACGAATACTTGTTTTGGACGGTGCCATGGGAACTATGATACAGCAGTTAAAGTTTACGGAGTCCGATTATAGAGGTGAGCAGTTTAAGGATCATCCCTGTCCCTTGGGGGGCAATAATGATTTACTTTCGATAACACAAGCTAACGCAATAAAAAAGATCCATGAAGCTTATTTCACAGCAGGTGCAGATATTGTGGAAACCAATACTTTTTCTTCAACTTCAATAGCTATGGCAGATTACCAATTGGAACACCTGGCCTATAAGCTCAATTATCAATCAGCTAAAATCGCAAAAGAAGCAGCTGACAAATTCACAACTTTAAATCCTCATAAACCAAGATTTGTTGCAGGTTCAATTGGACCGACCAACAAGACTGCTAGTATGTCTCCTGACGTAAATGATCCTGGATATCGCGCCGTAACTTTTGACGACTTATTTGAGGCTTATACCGAACAAATAAAAGGATTGGTTGAAGGAGGTGTAGATCTACTTTTGGTAGAAACTATTTTTGACACCCTAAATGCAAAAGCAGCTTTGTTTGCCATCAATCATTTTTTTGAAACAAACAAAATCAAGCTTCCCATCATGGTGAGCGGAACCATTACGGACAATAGCGGCCGAACCCTTTCCGGGCAAACCGTCGAGGCGTTTTCAGTTTCAGTTTCTCACCTTCCTTTGTTAAGCATTGGTTTTAACTGTGCTTTGGGAGCAGATCAATTGCTACCCCACATGAAAACATTGTCTGGGATTACACCATTTTTCACTTCAGCGCATCCCAATGCAGGTTTGCCGAATGCCTTTGGTGAATATGAAGAAACGCCAGAAGAAATGGCTTTGTTAATCCGTGATTATTTAGAACAAAACCTAGTGAATATTGTTGGAGGTTGTTGTGGAACAACGCCTGATCACATTCGCTTGATTGCAGAAGAAGCTGAAAAATTTAGCCCCAGAATCACACGCGAAAATCAAAATGTATAAACCTAATAGGTTTTTAAAACTCTCTGGTCAAGAGCCATTGGTGATTACTCCCGAGAGTAATTTCATCAATATTGGCGAACGAACCAATGTGACTGGGTCTCGAAAGTTTTTAAAATTAATCGAAGCAAATGATTACGAAAAGGCAGTAGAGGTTGCCTTAGACCAAGTAATTGGGGGTGCTCAAATCCTCGATGTAAACGTGGATGAGGGGATGATTGACGGAGCGAAGGCAATGACTAAATTTCTGAATTTAATTGCAGCGGAACCAGATATTGCAAGAATCCCTGTGATGATTGACAGCTCTAAATGGGAAATTATTGAAGCCGGACTAAAGGTCGTTCAAGGAAAAAGTGTTGTTAATTCTATAAGTTTAAAAGAAGGAGAAGATAATTTTATCACTCAAGCGAATACCATAAGAAGCTATGGAGCTGCGATGATTGTCATGGCTTTTGATGAAGACGGTCAGGCGGATAATTTTAAAAGAAGAATTCAGATTTGCGAACGATCTTATAGGGTATTGGTAGATCGTGTTAACTTCCCCCCCGAGGACATCATTTTTGATCCCAATATTTTTCCAGTAGCCACGGGAATGGAGGAGCATAAGAACAATGCTTTGGATTTCTTTCGAGCGACGCAATGGATAAGAGAAAACCTGCCCTATGCCAGTGTAAGTGGAGGGGTGAGTAATGTTTCGTTTTCATTTAGAGGGAATAATGCAGTGCGAGAGGCAATGCACTCTGCTTTTCTATACCATGCGATTCAGCACGGAATGAATATGGGGATTGTTAACCCTACGATGCTAGAAGTTTATGATCAAATACCCAAAGAGCTTTTAGAAAAAGTCGAAGATGTTCTTTTAAATCGAAATGATGAAGCTACGGAACGTTTGCTTGACTACGCAGAAGGTTTAAAAGACACAAAAAGAACAGCCAAAGTAACCGATGATGCTTGGCGAAAAGAAGAATTACAGACGAGGATTACCCATTCTTTGGTGCGAGGAATTGACAAGTTCATCATAACAGATATTGAAGAAGCCCGCCTAGCGGCAAGCCGTCCGCTCGAAGTGATTGAAAACAATCTGATGATTGGGATGAACGTGGTGGGAGATTTATTTGGTTCTGGAAAAATGTTTTTACCTCAAGTGGTGAAGTCTGCGCGGGTGATGAAAAAAGCCGTTGCTTATTTACAGCCTTTTATAGAAGCCGAAAAATCTGGGAAAAAAGAATTTGCGGGAAAAGTTTTAATGGCAACCGTTAAAGGCGATGTCCATGATATTGGCAAAAACATTGTAAGTGTCGTTTTGGCTTGCAATAATTTTGAAATTATTGATTTGGGTGTAATGGTTCCTCCAGAAAAAATCATTCAAAAAGCCATTGAAGAAAATGTAGATGTCATTGGTCTTTCAGGCTTGATAACCCCTTCGCTGGATGAAATGGTTTATCTGGCCAAGGAAATGAATCGGGTAGAACTCAAAATCCCGCTATTGATTGGTGGAGCAACTACCTCAAAAGCGCATACGGCTGTAAAAATCGCACCCATGACTCCAACTCCTACCATTCATGTTAATGATGCTTCAAGAGCTGTAGGAGTCGTTAGCAAACTATTGAGTAAAGAGAAAAGTCTTGATTATACAAATGAGATCGCGAAAGATTATGATTTATTTAGGGAAAAATTTCTTCAACGAACTTCTTCCAAAGAATATATTGATATTGCCACAGCGCGTAATAAAAACTACAAAATTGATTGGAGTAATTACCAACCTGTGAAACCTAAAGAAATTGGTTTTAAAACACTTGAAGGAATTGATTTAAGGGAACTGGCTACCTATATCGATTGGAGTCCGTTTTTCAGATCATGGGATTTGCATGGTAAATATCCAGACATACTCTCGGATAACGTGGTGGGGGAACAAGCAATAGAGTTGTTTGCTGATGCCCAAGAAATGTTGGAACAAATTGTCAATGAAAAATGGCTGATTGCCAAAGCAAGGTTTGGACTTTTTCCAGCCAATAGCGTCGGTGATGATATTGCAATTTATGATCACGAAAATCCTTCCAAAGAAACCTTTAGATTCTTAACCCTTAGGCAACAATTGAAAAAAAGACAAGGGCAACCGAGCTTTGCTTTATCCGATTTTATTGCTCCTGTTGGATCTAATATAAAAGATTATATGGGATCCTTCTGTGTTTCAACTGGTTTTGGAACCAAAGAAAGAGCGGAAAAATTTGAAAAAGAAAATGATGATTATAATTCAATCATGATTAAGGCTTTGGCAGACCGTTTGGCGGAAGCATTTGCTGAATATTTACACTTTAAAATAAGAACAGATTTTTGGGGATACGCATCCGATGAGTCTTTATCCAACGAACAGTTGATAAAGGAAACCTACAAAGGTATTCGTCCGGCTCCGGGTTATCCCGCCTGTCCTGATCATTTGGAGAAACAAACCCTTTGGGATTTGATGCAAGTAAAAGAAAGCATTGGTGTGGAGCTTACGGAGAGTTATGCCATGTGGCCAGCAGCATCCGTTTCTGGATATTATTTTGCACATCCTGAAGCAAAATATTTTGGTCTCGGAAAAATCAAAGAAGACCAGTTGATAGATTACAGCAAACGAAGAAATATTCCTCTAGAACAAGCACGTAAGTGGCTCAACCCTAACTTACAATAGAATTATGAAAGTAACTGAACACATCACCAATGCAAAAGAGAAAACGCAATTCACTTTTGAGATTTTACCACCTTTGAAAGGACAAAATATTAACGCCTTATTCAATTCAATAGATTCATTAATGGAGTTTAACCCTCCTTTTATTGACGTGACCTATCATCGAGAAGAACATGTTTATAAGGACAGGGGAAATGGATTACTTGAATTAAAAGTGATTCGAAAACGTCCTGGAACGGTGGGTATTTGTGCAGCAATTCAGGGGAAGTATATTGTTGATGCTGTGCCTCATATTTTGTGTGGTGGTTTTTCTAAAGAGGAAACTGAGAACTTTTTAATTGATTTGGATTTTTTAGAAATTGATAATGTGGTGGCTTTGCGGGGTGATGCCATAAAAACTGAAAATTATTTCACTCCCGATTCCGAAGGACATTCCTATGCCAACGAATTAGTTCAACAGATTTCTGATTTGAACCAAGGAACTTATTTGGATAAGGAATTACTTAACTCGCATAAAACCGATTTTTGCGTTGGTGTTTCTGGCTACCCAGAAAAACATATGGAAGCTCCCAGCCTTGAAAGTGATCTTCATTTTTTGAAGAAAAAAGTCAAAGCCGGCGCGAACTATATTATAACTCAAATGTTTTTTGACAATCAAAAGTTTTTTGAGTTCGTGGCAAAAGCCCGAGAAGAAGGCATTACAATTCCGATTATTCCAGGATTAAAATCTTTATCTACGCTTAAACAACTCAATTTGATTCCCCATCGTTTTCATATAGACTTACCTGAAGCCTTGATCAAAGAAGTGATTAAGTGTAAGGATAATAAAGCGGTACGTCAGGTGGGAGTTGAATGGTGCACCGAACAAAGCAAAGAATTGATAGCGACTGAGGTTCCTTTTTTACATTATTACTCCATGGGAAAATCGGATAATATTAAGCAAATTGCAGAGGCGGTTTTCTAAACCGTCAGTTTCTTAAATAACTGCTCCAAACTTTCATTTTTTAACTGAAGATTTAAGATTTTCAAACCATTGTCCTGGGCAAAATCGAAGACGGCAGGGCGCATGTCTTGAGCTCCTTTAATTTGTAATTCGTAATTAAAATCATAGGTATTAGTAACTTTTTGGACATTGGAGATTTTTTCTAAAGCGTCGACTTCTATCCGATAATCAAAACTCACTTCAATAATTTGTTCTTGTTTATTTCGCAATTCTACTAGGGCTTGATCTAAAACTATTTCCCCCTTGTTGATAATAATCACCCGATCACACATGGCATCTACTTCTTGAAGGATGTGTGTGGAGAGAAACACAGTTTTTTTCTTGCCCAGGTTTTTAATCAAAGTTCTAATTTCGATCACTTGGTTGGGGTCTAGACCTGTTGTGGGTTCATCGAGAATTAAATAATCAGGATCATGAAGCAATGCAGCAGCAATACCAACCCTTTGTTTGTAGCCTTTAGACAAGTCTCCGATTTTTTTATGGGCATGCTCTTGCAGTCCAGTTTTTTCTATAATCGCTTCAATAGGAGGAGTCTTTAATTTATAAAGAGTACCAACAAAATTGAGGTATTCCTTGATATACATTTCCAGATACAATGGATTATTCTCAGGAAGGTAGCCGATTATCTGTTGAATTTTCTTGGTATTGGTGCGAATGTCCATGCCGTCAAAAGATACGGTCCCTTTCCATTGACTAAGATAGCCGGTCAGTATTTTCATTAGCGAAGTTTTTCCGGCCCCGTTAGGCCCCAAAAGCCCAACCACTCCATTTTGTTCAAAGCGCAATGAGATGCCTTTTAACGCTTTAGTTGCAGAATAGTTTTTCGTTAAGTTGTCAATGACGATTCCCACTTTTTTATTTCTTTTAAGTATTCAATTTAGAGAATTCGATTTAATTTTAATTAACACTCCTGGTTTAATCTTATATTTTTTCTTTCAGACAGGTTGATTTATTCAAATTGAGATTATTTTTTTATTTAATAAAAAACGTTTGGAGTTGAAAAATAATCACCTAAGATTTTTTTTTATGCGAAAAAGCATGTTTTAAAATTAACAGTTTGGTATAAATAAAATATAAAAATTCATTAGATTTGGCATCGTTTTAAATAATGTTAAAAAACGCAATAATCATCATTTATATTACTAACAAACATTCACCTAAGTTAATTGAGATCACTGCAACTATATTTAATAATTTATAATTTTTTTAGAAATCAAAAATAATTCAAAATCAGATTTTAGCTTAAGCAAACGATTAGTTTTACTCAATCGCTATTACCAAATAACAAAGTTTTATTCTTTTTTAAAGAATACCGCTTTCAAGGGTGGTGCCGCAATAATTGTTTTCGTTCTTTTATTGTTAGGATTGGAGCTTTTCGTTTTGGACTTTAATTACCTGCTGAATCAAATGGTAGTCACTTATCCCTCTAAATTTATATTTTCGTTTTTTTTAGCTTCAGAAACTATTTTAGGCATTATTCCACCAGAGGTTTTTATTGCATGGGCTTCAAGATCAGCTAATCCTTGGTTGTTTTTGTTTGCACTAGCCACAATTTCCTACGTTGGTGGAATCATTTCTTACTTTATTGGGAATCGTTTGTTCTTGATTCCTAGAATAAAAAATAATATTGAAAATAAAATCGAAAAGCATATCGTTAATTTACGAAAATGGGGAGGTTTTTTTGTTTTATTAGGCGCGATCAGTCCTATTCCTCACTCAATAGTAAGCCTCGCCTCGGGCTTAATTAAATACAGTTTTAAGCATTATCTTCTTTGGTCGCTTTTTCGATACGCTCGTTTTGTAATTTATGCTTTGGTCATATTTAAAGTATTCGTCTAGGCCTATACAGTTCAATATTTCCCTTAGGTTTTTCTAAAAATTTAAACTCAAGCCTACTAAAATCACTAAATTTATTTAAAAAGAATGTATTCTTCATCTTTTAGCATCATTTTGTAGGAGTATAATAAATCTCCAAATCAGATTCAATTGAAAAAGCTATTTAAAATCTTTGGTGTTTCGTTGCTGGTCATTGTCTTACTCTTGATTGCGACCCTTTTTCTGTTTCAAAATCAAACTTAACATAGTTAAAACATTTTTAAATGATGCAGTGGATAATCAGGTTTGTTTTAAGGAAGTCAACTTATGTCTTTTAAGTAGTTTTTCAAATGCGAAGGTATCTCCACATAATTTAAAAATTATCAATCACAATCCTTTTGAATGGGAAACTTTTGTAGTGATTAAATCAATTTTATTTGTTCATTAAGGAACCGTTTAAATCAACTATGGAAGAACCAATTATTTTTGAATTCCATTGCGATTGACGAAGCTTCGATCACCAATAAATCAGATCAATCTAGAAATGCTAATTATGAGATCTCTAAGAAAATAGAAAATTTGAATACTGAAAAGGACACCAGTAATTCTAATTCTAAATTCAACATTGACAATTATTCTCTTAATAATAGCGGCATTGCCTATCGTGATAAAGCTTCAAAGATCGTTGTAAATGTTTCCTAACTAGATCATTCGGCGAAAGCTACTTTTTAGTCAGAGATTTCTGAGTTAAACACAACATCAGAAGCTTTGATCAGCTTCTCCAAATATAGTGCCAAGTATTTGAATAACAATTTTTTAAAGCTATAGGCGATATTAGCTATAGATTTAAACGAAAACAAGTATACTTTTAAAGACAACAAAGCATTTATCAATCAATTGGCTAAAGAATTTAGTGGCTTTAAATGCATACAAGTAATTCATGGTAGATTTAGGAATTAGGATTGAGATGCCTTAATATGTAAAAATTTAGTCTAAAAATTTGTTTTTGCGAAAAGCTGTGTTACTTTTGTATCAATATATAAATAATGAATCATAATTTCTTTTGCTTTAACAATTTTTATTTCTTCTATTCAGAAGCAGGAAGGACTTTGTAGTATTTGAAATAAATAGATAAAACAAAGAGTCCTGATTTAATCGGGACTTTTTTTTTGAAATGAAAAGAACAAAAGTAGCCATACAGGGAATAAAAGGATCCTTTCACGATCAGGTGACGCAGGAGTACTACAGAGCTGCTCCTGAATTGCTGAAGTGCAACACTTTTGATGCCTTAGCTAAAGCCTTGGCTCAGGGGAGTTGTGATCAGGCAGTGATTGCGATAGAGAACTCCATTGCTGGCTCGATCATTCCTAATTATGCTTTGATGGATCAATACGGGCTATTCATCGTGGGAGAGCATTATTTAAGCATTGAGCACAACCTCATGGCTTTGCCCGGACAAAAGATTGAAGATATTAAAGAAGTGCATTCTCATCCGATGGCATTGCTTCAATGCAAGACTTTTTTTGAGGCTTATCCTCATATTAAATTGGTGGAAAGCAATGACACTGCTGAGGTAGCGATGGAAACCCAAAAAAATAAGACACAAGGCATTGGTGCCATAGCAAGTAAAAGTGCAGCAGAAATTTATGGACTTACTGTTCTCAATGCTTCAATTCAAACCATAAAAAATAACGTCACACGTTTTGTGATCCTCGAAAAAGCAGATCCAAAAACATCCGAACCCATTTCAAAAGCGGCTTGGAAATTTATTTTAGATCACAAGCGTGGAAGTTTGGCAACGGCGCTAAACGTTGTTAGTGATTGTTGCCTAAATCTTACAAAAATTCAATCTTTACCCGTTATCGAAACTCCCGGGAAATATGCCTTTTTTGTGGATGTTACTTTCGATATAGTGGAAGATTATTTAAAAGCAAAATCCCTTTTAGAAATAATGGCGATCTCATTCAAGGTTTTGGGGGAGTATAGAAATGGTAAATCATGACAGCAAGAAGGCTAGAAAGTGTTCAGGAATACTATTTCTCAAAAAAATTGAGAGAAGTAGCGGGTCTGGTTCGTGAGGGAAAAGATATAATTAACATGGGGATTGGAAGTCCAGATTTAGCTCCACTGCCTTCTGTGGTCGATGCGCTAACATCCAGTTTGATTCATTCTAAAGCACATCAATACCAAAGCTATCAAGGGCTTCCAGAGCTTAGAAAAGGAATTGCAGACTTTTACCAAAATCATTACCAAGTTCTGGTTGATCCCAACAATGAGGTACTACCGTTAACAGGGTCTAAAGAAGGAATCCTTCACCTGTCCATGGCATTTCTCAATCCTGGAGATAAGGTACTTATTCCCAATCCGGGTTATCCTACATACGAATCGGTCACCCGATTAGTGGAGGCGATTCCTGTCTTTTATGATTTAAAATCTGAAAACAACTGGCAACCCGATTTGGCAGAACTGAACAAAATGGACTTGGAAGGCGTTAAGTTGTTGTGGGTAAATTATCCCCACATGCCCACGGGGGCAAATGCCCAGCAAGCGATTTTTGAGGAGTTGATCAATTGGGCTCGAAAAAACAATATTTTATTGGTTAATGATAATCCCTACAGTTTTATTTTAACCGATATACCACAGAGTATTTTAACTACTCCAGGAGCTATGGATGTTGCAATGGAACTCAATTCTCTAAGCAAATCTTTCAATATGGCAGGCTGGCGGGTAGGAATGCTTTTGGGAAATGAAGTAAATATTAAGGCAGTTCTTAAAGTTAAAAGTAATATGGATTCTGGAATGTTTTATGGCATTCAAAAGGGAGCAATTGCAGCTCTTCAAGCACCAGACTCTTGGTTTGCGGAATTGAATAAAGTCTATGAAAAAAGGCGTCAATTGATTTATGAATTGGCCTTATTGTTAGGATCCGAATTTGACTCCAACAGCAGTGGTTTGTTTGTTTGGGCAAAATTAAAAGATACTACGCTAGATGCAGAAGCGTTTATAGATAAAATATTATATAAATATGATTTATTCATCACTCCAGGCACCATTTTTGGAAGTCAGGGAAAGGGATACATTAGGTTTTCACTTTGTGTCGATGAAGCACAAATTTGCAAAGCAATTAAAAGAATAGAAAAAAAATGAAAGTAGGTGTTTTAGGTATCGGATTGATTGGAGGGTCATTGGCATTAGCGGCGCGTAAGCACATTCCTGATGTTGAGATTTTTGGTTTGGATAAAAACGAAGACCACCTCAATCGCTCCATAGCAATTAAGCTGATTGATTTTAAGCTTAAAAGTGTTGATCTAAAACTAATGGACCTACTGCTGATTACTATACCTGTTGATGCAGCCAGTAAGGAAATTGTAAGTCTTTTGGATGTGGTTCACGACAATGGCCTTGTTATTGATTTTGGCTCTACCAAGGCATCCATTTGTGACCAAGTGGCATTACACTCTAAAAGAGGTCAATTCTTGGCGACGCACCCTATTGCAGGAACCGAATTTTCAGGGCCGGACGCAGCCATGGAGGATTTGTTTTTAAACAAAACTCAAATTCTGTGCGAAACACACAAAACTAGACCGGATTTATTAGAATGGGCCGAAAATTGGTTTCGCAAAATGGGAATGCAAATCAGACCCATGGATCCGACTGAACACGATCAACACATTGCTTATGTTTCTCATCTTTCTCACATCAGTTCCTTTATGTTAGGAAAAACTGTGGTGGAGAAAGAGAAAAACGAAAAAACTATTTTCGAAATGGCAGGTAGTGGATTCGAATCAACAGTCCGTTTGGCAAAGAGTTCGCCCGATATGTGGATTCCGATTTTTAACCAAAACAAAGATAATATTTTAGAAACGCTTTCTGAATACATTAATAATCTAAATCAATTTAAAAATCTTTTAGAAGCAAATGAATATAGCAAACTCTATCATCAGATAGAAGCGATCAATGGTATTCGCGAAATTTTGGAAGGCATTAATAAAACAAGTAAACAATATAATTAAACCCATGGAAAATAAAAAAGAAATGCGCCAATGGCTAACTGATTTTGGTTTAGACCATCCTTTAGTAATCGGAGGGCCCTGTAGCGCTGAAACAGAGGAGCAAGTATTGAAAATTGCTCATGAATTGAAAGATACAGATGTAACGGTTTATCGTGCCGGAATATGGAAACCAAGAACCCGACCGGGCATGTTTGAAGGAGTGGGAGCTATTGGACTCGGTTGGTTGAAAAAAGTTAAAGAAGAAACCGGTTTATTGACCGCTACTGAAGTTGCTAACAAAGACCATGTAAAGTTAGCTTTAGACAATGATGTTGATATCCTTTGGATTGGAGCACGTTCAACGGTAAGTCCTTTTATCATGCAAGAAATTGCTGATGCCTTGAAAGGAACTGATAAAATTGTTTTGGTGAAAAATCCAGTAAACCCTGATTTGGCTTTATGGCTAGGCGGTGTTGAACGTTTACATACGGCTAATATCAAGAATTTAGGTTTGATCCACCGTGGATTTTCGACCTATGAAAAAACTAAATACCGTAATATTCCAGAATGGCAAATTGCGATTGAGGTTAAAAATAAATTTCCAGATCTTCCTATGATTTGTGATCCATCGCATATTGGTGGGAAAAGAGATATGATTTTTGATATTTCTCAAGCGGCTTTAGATTTGAACTTTGACGGTTTGATGATAGAAACCCATACGGATCCAGATAATGCATGGAGTGATGCAGCACAGCAAGTGACGCCAATACGTTTGGTTGAAATCATGAACGATTTAAAAGTACGTAAGGTTACTACCGACCAGGAGGCTTATCAAAATGCGCTAAGTAATTTAAGAGCACAGATTGATGTGATTGATCAAACACTTTTAGATACTTTAGGTAAACGTATGAAGACGGCTGTTGAAATTGGTACAATTAAAAAAGACAATAACGTTGCTGTTTTGCAAAACAAACGTTGGAATGAAATCTTGGGTAAAATGATTTTAGAAGGACAAGAACGTAATTTGTCTGAAGAATTTATTTTACGAGTGTTTAAGGCAGTTCACCAAGAATCAATTAACCAACAAGAGAAGATTATTAATTCATAAAGAATTTACAAGCTAACAACTCCTATAAATAAAGCTCAATTATGGATATAATGCAGTTGATGCGTAAAGCAAGAACATTGCTAGAGCCCCATTGGATATTATCGATAGGAGTTTGTTTGGTCTATGGTCTTATGCTAGCAATCCCTTCTGAACTGAATCGTTATGGCGAAATAGTGAGTTTTTTATTGGCGGGTCCGTTGCAATTGGGTTTGTGTTTTTTCTTTTTGAATTTGATAAAGGGAAAAGAAACTCATTTTGAACTTTTGTTTGAAGGATTTAAGCCCCTGGTGACCGTGCTTTTGTCATATGCAATCATAACCGTGCTTACTGTCGTTGGTTTGGTTTTATTGTTTGTCCCGGGGATTTTTGTAGCACTGGGTTTTTCCATGACTTATTATATCATCGCAGAAGATCCCGAGATTTCTTTTCAAGCCGCTCTGGAACAAAGCTGGAAACTGACTGATGGTTATAAAATGGAATTATTGGAACTCAACTTGCGCTTTATACCTTGGTATATATTAGGGGTGTTGTGTCTAATTGTAGGTGTTTTAGCAGTGATTCCCTGGCATAACACCACGCTTGCGCTGTATTATGAGGATTTAAAAGAGCGTCAAACGTACATTTGATTTTAAATAAAATGAGTAAAGATTTAAATCACTTCTACTCCGTAAAAGAGGAGCGACTTAATATTTCCACCCATGCTTTTGGACTTTTATTAAGTCTCATTGCCCTGCCTTTTCTTGTTCTTAAATCGAATGATTATCAAGGTTTTTGGAAGCCTGCCAGTTTGGTTGTTTATGGATTGAGCATGATTATATTATATGCTGCCTCTTCATTTTATCATTCGGCTAAAGAGCCGATATTGAGAAGAAAGTTGAATATTTTTGATCATGCGGCTATTTATGTCCTAATTGCAGGAACTTACTCCCCTTTTACCCTTATTGTTCTGGGTGGTTCATTGGGATGGCTTATTTTTTATTTAACCTGGTCTTTTGCTTTAATCGGGATTGTCTTAAAGTTATTTTTTACAGGAAGGTTTGATAAATTGTCTACCACCATGTATGTTCTAATGGGCTGGCAGATTCTTTTTGTGATCAACCCCTTAATTGAAAAATTTCCTACCCAAGGTCTTCAGTTCCTTTTCTTGGGCGGTGTATTTTATACGCTTGGTGCAGTGCTGTATTCACTGAAAAAAATCAAGTACAACCACGCTATTTTTCATGTGTTTGTGCTTTTGGGGAGTTTGTGTCACTTTTTGAGTGTTTATTTATTTTTCTGAAATTTAATTAATGGTCTAGGAGAGAAATAACATCTGATGCGTAAACTTTGACTAAGACGAATCTGCGATTTCCTGACTTTGAGCTAACTCATTTTTGTTCTATTTAAATCTAAAAATAATGAAGCAAAAAAGCTTAATTATAATAATTACACCTAGAATAATATTGTCAAAAATTTATCAAGAAAAGAGTTGTTTTTTAGTCCAGTTCTTTGATGCCTAAAGTTTTGTATTTTTAAAAAACCAAATATTTGCATTTCAATTAATGCCCAAATTATTCAAATCAGAATACCAATTATAACACCAATTACTATGTTATAAGTCACTTTAGATATTGTTTTCACTCTTAAATATTCAAACTCTTTCACTGACGAACTATAATTTTCATAGCAATAATAGAATTTGGTTTTTTTGAAAAAGAATAGGAATGTATTTAACCCCTAATTTCGATTCCTGTTTCGGTTGTTGTTTGGTTTACTAGTTCGATTCCGGTTATTGGATCTGCCTTGCGGTTTATTTGCCAGTGAACCATCAACTATATCGGCACCTTCCATATATGGATGTTTCCCCATTCGGGGAACTAGCTGCTTGATAAGTTTTTCAATATCTTTTAAATAAGGACGCTCGTCTCCCATACAAAAAGAAAGTGCAATTCCGCTGGCGTTTGCCCTACCGGTTCGTCCGATACGATGTACGTAGGTTTCTGACACATTGGGCAAATCATAATTGATCACCAAAGCCAAATCATCTACATCGATTCCTCGAGCTGCAATGTCAGTCGCCACCAATACTTTTAACGATCCGTCCTTAAAGGCACTCAATGCCCTTTGACGCATGGCTTGGGATTTGTTTCCGTGTATGGCCGCCGATTTTATTTGAGCTTTATCTAAGGTTTTTACAATCCGGTTAGCTCCGTGTTTGGTACGAGAAAAAACAAGAACGGAGTCATTTTTTCGTTGCTCTAAAAGGTAAATCAATAATTTGGGTTTATTGCTTTTACTTACAAAATACACCCCTTGTTCTACCTTTTCTGCCGTGGCTTGTTCGGGTTTGATGGTCACCTGCTCAAATTCCCCCAACATCTTTTGAGAAAGCTCTACTATGGTTTTGGGCATGGTAGCAGAAAAGAAAAGCGACTGTCTTTTGGCAGGTAGTTTAGCGATTATTTTTTTAACATCGTTTATAAAACCCATGTCTAGCATTTGGTCTGCTTCATCTAGAACCACGTATTTCAAATCTCTAAAAGAGATAAACCCCTGACTCATCAAATCCAGTAAACGTCCGGGCGTTGCCACCAAAATATCGACACCTCGTCTTAAGCTAGCTACTTGTTTAGCTTGCTTTACGCCTCCAAAAATAACAGTATTTTTAAGGTTCGTAAATTGGCTATAGGCGGTAAAATTTTCAGCAATCTGAATTGCCAATTCTCGGGTAGGTGTAACCACTAAAGCTTTTATTTTACATTGTCCTTGTTCAGAATCTCTATCTTTTATCAAGTGATTTAAAATAGGAATTCCAAAAGCGGCTGTTTTTCCGGTTCCAGTTTGTGCAACGCCTAACAAATCATGTCCTTTAAGTAAAATGGGAATGGCTTGTTCTTGAATGGGGGTGGGCTGGGTGTAGCCTTGTTTTTCAAGTGCTTTTAAAATGGGCGGCTCCAGCGCTAAGTCTTTGAATGTCATATATTCTATTAGGGGATAAAAGTACGCTAATATTTGAGGCTTAGCCTAGCGTGATTTTTAAGATTGTTTATTGGGATACTAATCCAGTGCGTTAGCAATCCGTTTTATGGCTTCTTTAATGTTTTCAACAGAGGCCGCATAAGAAATCCGAATACAGTCTGGATTTCCAAAGGCATCACCAGTCACCGTGGCGACATTGGCTTTCTCCAAAAGGAAGAGTGCAAAATCGTTGGCATCATTGATGGTTTTGCCTTTCATAGTTTTTCCAAAATAAGCAGAAATATCCGGGAATACATAAAACGCACCGTCAGGTTCGTTTAGTTTTAAACCTGGAATTTCGGAGAGTAAATTTAAGATAAGTGTTCTCCTTGAATTAAATTCATCCACCATGTATTGGATTTCACTCACGGGTGCATTCACTGCGGCAATTGTAGCGCGTTGTGCGATACAGTTGGCTCCCGAAGTAATTTGTCCTTGCATCTTATTACAAGCCTTGGCGATCCATTCTGGAGCACCAATGTAACCGATACGCCAGCCCGTCATTGCAAAGGCTTTTGCAACACCATTGACCGTAATCGTGCGATTATAAAGCTCTGGAATGGCAGCAATGCTAAAATGCGGTTTTCCGTAATTGATCAATTCATAGATCTCATCGGAGAGAATATATATGTCTGAGTATTTCTCTAAAACTTTTCCTAATGCACGGTATTCGGCTTCGGTATAAATTGTCCCACTCGGATTGTTTGGCGAGTTGAACATCACCAATTTAGTCTTTGGTGTAATGGCCGCCTCCAATTGTTCAGGCGTAATTTTAAAATCCGTATCGATACTGGAAGGTATGATGATTGATTTTGCTTCTGCTAAAGTGGCAATCGCAGAATAGCTAACCCAATAGGGAGCAGGTAGTAAGACTTCGTCTCCTGGGTTAAGCAAAACCATGCACAAATTGGCAATGGATTGTTTGGCACCGTTGGAAACTACAACTTGTGAAGGTTTGTAATCCAAACCATTATCTCGCTTAAATTTATTGCAAATTGCTTCTTTTAAATCTGCATAGCCGTCCACCGGAGAGTAGGAGTTGTAGTTGTCTTTTACTGCTTGAATAGCAGCTTCTTTAATGAATTCTGGAGTGTTGAAATCGGGTTCTCCTAAACTGAGTCCGATGATGTCAACTCCTTGACTTTTTAATTCTCTAGCTTTTGCCGCCATAGTAAGCGTTGCCGAAGCAGGCAAGCTATTGATTCTATCTGATAACATGAAGTTTAGTCCTTATGGTTTAAGCTTGTGCGGGCTGTGCCCCCATTTGTTTTAAATATTTGAAATGCGATAAAATGGCACTTCTTGTTGTTTTGTATTCGTTGTAAGGCAAGTTGAATTCCTTAGCAGTTTTTCTGACGATTTCAGATATTTTCGTATAGTGAACATGGCTAATATGAGGGAAAATATGATGCTCGATTTGATGATTAAGTCCACCGGTAAACCAGTTTACAATTTTGTTTTTCGTTGAAAAATTAACAGTGGTTAACAACTGATGAATGGCCCAAGAGTTTTTTAATACGCCTGTTTTTGTATCAGGAACCGGCATTTCTGCATCATCCATAACGTGTGCCAATTGGAAAACCAAGCTTAGGATTAATCCTGCCGTATAATGCATTGCAACAAATCCGATAATTACTTTCCACCAAACAATGTTAAAAACAAATATTGGCAAAACGATCCAAGTACCCCAATAGACAATTTTAGCAATGATTAATCC
Source organism: uncultured Flavobacteriaceae bacterium (assembly GCA_949372605.1). Taxonomy (GTDB): domain Bacteria; phylum Bacteroidota; class Bacteroidia; order Flavobacteriales; family Flavobacteriaceae; genus UBA8316. The sequence continues at coordinate 24,512 of CASIAE010000001.1, read as the reverse complement.
GATCCATTGAAGTCTTTCGCTTTTGCTATTGGCATAAGAAAGATTTCTTTTTTGGTAGCGTGTCAATTGCTGAAAATCGGTAAAAATCGCCCAGTTTATTGTCAAAAGTCCATAAAGTAAGACAGAATATAAATGTTGAAAACGATGATGTGGCATCCATTCGGCGTGTTTCGAAAAACGAAGAACCCTTCCCGCTTCAAGGTCTTCATCGTGTCCATGAACATTTGTGTAGGTATGGTGAAGGACGTTGTGTTGTACTTTCCAGTTGAAAACGTTTCCAGCTAAAATGTAAATGCTGCTTCCCATAATGGTATTGACCCATTTGTGTTTAGAAAAGGAACCGTGATTTCCATCGTGCATGACGTTCATCCCGACACCGGCCATTCCTACTCCTGTAAGCACAGCAAGAAGAAGTTTGAACCAATCATTAATATCTAAGAGTAGGATCAAAAAATAAGGAGCAAACAAAAGCGAAAACATTACAATCGTTTTGATGTAAAGCCTCCAGTTTCCTGTTTTCGAGATTTTATGATCCTTAAAATATTTATTGACCCTCTTATTAAGCGTTTGAAAAAACTCTTTAGAATCCTTTCTTGAAAACTTTGGAATTATTCTATCTGGCATTTTAGTTTTTTTAATAATGTAAAAATATTGAATTTTATTTCATTCTTCATATTTTTAACAAAAAACATTAATTGTTTAACTTTTCAAATTACTTCCCGCAACTAACCAAGGATCAAATAAAAGATTTGAGCGCTCTTTTACCGATTTATAAGCATTGGAATTCTCAAATTAATGTCATTTCTAGAAAGGACATGGATTCGTTTTTTATTCACCATGTTTTACATGCTTTGTCGATTGCTAAAGTCCAAGACTTTCATCCGGGTACAGCAATTCTTGACGTTGGAACCGGAGGAGGTTTTCCCGGAATTCCTCTTGCAATTATGTTTCCCGAGGTAAGTTTTCACCTAATTGACAGTATCGGAAAAAAGATCAAAGTAGTTAGCGCAGTAAAAAAAGAATTGGGTTTAAAAAACGTGGAATCTTACTATGACCGAATGGAGAATTTTGATCATAAAGTAGACTTTATTGTTTGCAGAGCGGTCGCTCCGATGGAAATTTTGATGGGTTGGGTTGAAAACAAGGTTTCAAATCAGCATAAAAATGACATTAAAAATGGTTTGATTTGTTTGAAAGGAGGAGACCTTAAGGAAGAACTTCAAAGTTATCCCCAAGCAAAAGTATTTTCGATATGCAATTTTTTCAGTGAGTCTTTTTTTGAAAATAAAAAAATTGTTTACCTACCAATAGCCTAGTTATTCAATTCACAATAAGCTTAATTTAATATAAATGGAGCGCAGAGCTTAAATACAGGAATTTCCACATTGAATTTTTTTGTCGTAGAGAAATCAATCATGGTATAAGCACCTTTCATAAAGCCGATGGCAGAAGTAATGAGACACCCTGACTTGTATTTGTGGACTTCGCCAGGGTTTATAACCGGCTTTTTTCCGACGACTCCAGCACCATCTAAGACTTTTGTTTTACTGAGAGACTCGAATATTTTCCAATGACGACTCAATAGCTGAATCGAACTCTTACTCTGATTTTCAATCTCAATATCATAAGTAAAGGCATAGTTGATCAAGTAGTTTTTAAGGAAGGTTCCCTCGTATTGGGTCTTCACTGTAATTTTGATACCACGTGTTATTTGCTGAATCATATTGTTAAAACCTAAAATCTATATATTAAAGATAGTAAAAAAAGGGATTTACTTTTTTAAAATCAAATAACAATATCAATCTATAATCTCAAAAGAAGAAGTATTACCAATGCCAATTAATGCATCGTGTCGGATTCCAAAATTTCGGTAATAAACAAGGATTAAATAATTGTTTTCGGTCAAAGCATGGGTCCCGCTTACAACGTTTAAATCAAGGGATTTATTCATTTTCGTCACGTATTTGTAGTTGTAAACCCCTTGCTTTAAAAGTAGTATTCCCTCATACATTTCAAGGGCAGGATTGTAATACATTTTATTTTCCTCTCCCAAGTTATAATTGTTGAATTTACCGTAAATATATATTTCCTCTTCTAGGGGAACTAATGTTGCTATACTGAAATGCACCCAGCTGTAGTCAGCCTCTATAGCACTATCTCTATTTCCTAGAACGGTTCTAACTACAAAATTTCCATTGATATCAGCCGCATAGTTGTAGGGGTATCCCCTTCTTAAAATATCAGTACTTAAATAGCTTTCATAGAGTCGATTAAGTTCAACAAGGCTGACATTTGAGCCTGTGATTCTGATGTCTTTGGTATCAAAAAACAAGTATTCATTTCCACCTTCAAAACGTATTTTTTCGTTGTATCGATATTCTAACTGCGCTCCGCTAATAAACTTGGGCTTGATTCCGGAGATAGCATTTTCCCATTGTTGGTTTTGTAAAACAACAACATGAACCTGATTTTCAGGATCACGGAAATAAGTGCCTTTCTCCGGACTAATGGAAAATTGAATACTTTGATGAGTATTGTAATATTGAAAATCTCTAGGGCGATAAACGCCAGAGGTAATATTAGCTTGGTTCTCATAGACTAAAAAACGTCTCGAGAAAATCAACAAATTTTCCTCATCATAAATCTCTAGCATGTAATTACCAGAGAGTTTAATTTTAGTTTGTTCGTTGGGAAGATCAAGACGATAATGGGTGTAGGGCTGGAGGGTGTTAAACGAAGTTTGGTAGTTTTCGATTCGTAAATTGTCAAAACCATCAAGAAATTCACTCTCAAGTAAGTTCGAAAGGGTCCAATCGTGATTGAAATATTTGATTTTGTAGTAGTAGTTTTTTTCATCACCATTGAGATCATCGAACTCTAAAACCATTGGAGTGCCAATTGCAACTAAAGGGAATTGTTGCTCATCTGTTTGTTTAAATACAACAGACTTGATGTGAGGAGGCTCGTAAACCTCTAATATTGATTGACTTAGACAAACGTCAAAACATAATAAAATTAAGATGACTGATTTGAATAGCAATTGTTTTAGCATTTTATAAAGTTAATAAATTAATAAGATTTCACGCCTTCTAACATATTGAACTTAAGTTAAAGATTAAGCGCTTATTTAGAATTATTATAAATTATTAAATTTCTCTAAAAATACACTTTTAATGGTGGCTCTTAATTAGTAAATTTGTGTGATTTTACAAAACAAATATATGTCCAAAGGCATTCGTACAAGAAGAGGTGCAAAAATAAATCTGAAGGGTGAAGCCGAAAAGATTATGCACTATGCAAATCCATCTAAAACTTACGCCCTAAAACCTGATAATTTTTTCGGAATAGTTCCTCGGCTTATGGCCAAAGAGGGTGAGAATATTGCATCGGGAGCTCCGGTATTTTATGCCAAGCACAATCCAAAAATCCTTTTTGTCTCTCCTGTTCCAGGAACGATTAAAGAAATTCGAAGAGGTGCTAAACGTAAGATTTTAGAGATCATTATTGATGCTCAAAATGGCGACACCGTCGCACATGAAACCAAGCCGATTAATACTCTAAAACCTGAAGATGTTTTAGAAACACTTTTGAAAAGTGGGGCATGGGCTTTTTTCAAACAGAGACCCTATGGCGTCGTCGCAGATCCAAAAGCTGATTTTAAGTCGATTCATATTTCTGCCTATGCTTCTGGTCCATTGGATGTTGATTTTGATTTCTTATTAAAAAACAACAAACAAGACTTCCAAAAAGGAATAGATGTTTTAAACCAGTTGATCCCTGGAAAAGTCAATTTGGGTGTAGATGCAAATTTCAAAGGTTTTTTTGAAAAAGTTGAAGATGTTAACTTGCTTAGTATATCAGGACTTCATCCGGCTGGTAATGTGAGTTTTCAGATTCAAAAAAACGATCCCATTAATGTTGGGGAAAAAGTTTTGGAAATTCGTCCTGAAGATGTAATTAACATTGGACTTTTATTTTCTACGGGTCAATATCATGCACATAGAACAATCGCTGTTGCTGGTGGCTCAGTTGGGAAGCCTCACTATATTTCTGCCAAAATTGGTGCTGAAATCACTTCTTTAACAAAGGATTGTGATATTGATGATGTAATCCAAAACAGATTCATTAATGGAAATGTGCTTTCAGGGGCAACCGTAGCTTCCAATGGGTATTTAAATTTTTATAACAATCTTTTAACCGTAATCCCTGAAGGAAATGACTATCGTTTGTTTGGTTGGTTGCCTTTCGTTGATAATTATATTCCGAGTCTTTCGAAAACTTCCTTTTCATGGTTGTTTAAAAACAAAGGTTATGAAGTAAATACCAACTTGAATGGTGAAGAACGTGCACTGGTTGTCACCGGTGAAATGGAGAAGGTTTTTCCAATGGATATTTATCCAATGCAATTGTTAAAAGCATGTATGGCAGGAGATATTGAAAAGATGGAAGCCCTTGGGATTTATGAAGTAGTTCCAGAAGATTTTGGATTGATTGATTATGCGAGTACCTCCAAAATTGAAGCCCAAGAGATCATCAGAGAAGGAATTGAATTAATGATTAAAGAAGTAGGATAAAACATAATGTATGGGTTTTTTGAGAAAAAAATTAGATGAAATAAAACGACCTTTTCGTAAAGGTGAAAAATTCGAAAAATTTGCACCAGCAGTTAATGCTTTTGACACTTTTTTGTTTGTACCTAATCATACAACAAAAACTGGTTCACACATTCGAGATGCAGTAGATTTAAAGCGCACCATGGTTACTGTAATCATTGCATTGCTTCCAGCACTCATCTATGGTATTTACAATACTGGTTACCAGCATTTCACTCAATTGGGAAGTGACTTTTCTTTCCTAGACGCCTTTATTCATGGCGCTTGGAAAATTGTTCCAATGATTGTTGTGTCTTATGTTGTTGGGTTGAGTATTGAATTTGCATTTGCTGTTTACAGAGGACATGAGGTTAACGAAGGATATTTGGTTACGGGATTATTAATCCCAATGATTATGCCCGTTGATATTCCATTATGGATGGTTGCAGTTTCAGTAGCTTTTGCCGTATTAATTGCTAAAGAAGCATTTGGAGGAACCGGGATGAATATTTTAAACCCAGCACTAACTGCAAGAGCTTTTGCTTTCTTTGCTTACCCAACTTATATGTCTGGGAATAAAGTATGGGTTTCGGAAGCTTCAAGTATGGATGGTGTTTCAGGAGAAACTATTTTGGGGACTTTAGCTGCCAATGGAAACATAAACTACAGCATGTTTGAGATGTTCCAGGGATCAATTCCCGGATCCATTGCAGAAACTTCCACATTGTGGATCATTGTAGGAGCAATCATTTTAATCACAACAGGAATAGGAAGCTGGAGAATTATGTTAGGAAGTGTTCTTGGGGCTGCCTTTATGGGCTTTTTATTTAACCTTTGGGGAGCCAATGCGTTGATGAGTTTTTCATGGATGAATCATTTGGTCGTGGGAGGTTTTGCTTTTGGAGTTGTATTTATGGCAACCGATCCAGTGTCTGCCGCGCAAACGGCTAAAGGAAAATGGATCTATGGTGTTTTAGTTGGAATCTTCTGTATCATGATTCGAGTATTCAATCCTGCTTATCCAGAAGGTGTGATGCTTGCGATCTTATTGATGAACGTATTTGCCCCCACCATTGATCACTATGTAATTCAAGGAAATATAAACAAACGTAAAAAAAGATGGGCTTCAACCCTTAAAACCGCTTAATGATGAATAGAGACAGCAATGCATATACTTTTCTTTTTGCGACCATTATGGTACTCGTGGTGGCGTCGACACTTGCCTTTACAGCAAGTTCGTTAAAAGACCTTCAAGCGGACAATGTCCGTAAAGAGAAAATGCAAAACATACTTTCAACCATTGGAATTCAAACCGATCGAGAGCAAGCGGAAGTTTTGTATAAAAAATACATTACAAACACCCTAGCTTTAAATCATTTGGGAGGTGTAGATGATTCTGTAGATGCTTTTACTTTAAAGCTCAATTATGAATTAAAAAAACCAGCAAGTGAGCAACGTTTTCCCATGTATAAAGCCGAAGTAGAAAACACCAAATTCTATATTATCCCGCTCAGAGGTTCAGGATTATGGGATGCCATCTGGGGGTATATTGCTTTAAAAGCGGATATCAATACCATTCAAGGAGCAGTTTTTGACCACAAAGGAGAAACTGCTGGATTAGGAGCTGAAATCACTCAACAATGGTTTCAAGATAGATTTACTGATGAAAAAGTATTTGACACTTCAGGTAAATTAGTAGGGATTTATGTTTCTAAAACCAATAACGACCCAAAGGATACTGACAAAGATGACCACGAAGTCGATGCGATTTCTGGCGCTACAATAACAGGAGATGGAGTAACTGATATGATCATGGAAAGACTGAATCATTACATTCCTTACTTCGAAAAAGAAAAAAACGCAACCGCCCTTTTAAATTAAATCCTAATGTCAGAAAAAAAAGGTTTTACTCCTGAAAAAACCACTTTATTATTTATTAATAATGACTCAGAGCCATTGTTCTCAAAAAAGAACCGTGCGCTCCTGACAGATCCTATGGATGACAACAACCCGATTACCGTTCAGGTACTCGGAATTTGTTCTGCCCTCGCGATCACTGTTCAACTCAAGCCCGCAATCGTAATGAGCCTGTCCGTAATGGCTGTTATGGGCGCGAGTAATGTTATAATCTCTTTGTTGAGAAATTTAATTCCTAACCGAATTCGAATTATTGTTCAATTGGTTGTAGTTGCTGCTATGGTGATCCTTGTTGATCAAATTTTAAGGGCTTATGCCTATGATGTGAGTAAAGAACTTTCGATTTTTATCGGATTGATAATAACTAACTGTATCGTTATGGGCCGTCTCGAAGCATTTGCTTTGGGCAACGGTGTTTGGAAATCTTTCCTAGATGGAATTGGGAATGCCGCCGGTTATGGATTTATATTGATCGTAGTTGCTTTTTTTAGAGAGCTTTTAGGATCTGGGAAATTATTTGGCTTTCAAGTAATTCCAGATTTTATTTATGACATGGGTTATGTAAACAACGGTTTAATGTTACTTTCTCCAATGGCGTTGATCACTGTGGGAATCTATATTTGGATTCAACGTTCAAGAAATCGTAAACTAATTGAAAAGAATTAATCATGGAAGGGTATTTAAATTTATTTGTAAAAAGCATCTTTATTGAAAATATGATCTTCGCCTATTTCTTAGGAATGTGTTCCTATTTGGCTGTATCAAAAACAGTAAAAACTGCTGTTGGACTTGGTTTTGCAGTTATTTTCGTACTCTCAATTACAGTACCAATTAACTTCTTATTGGACACCTATTTGCTTCGTCCAGGAGCACTTCAATGGTTAGATGCTAGTTATGCAGAGATAGATTTGAGCTTTTTAAGCTTCATTATGTTTATTGCAGTAATTGCTTCTATGGTTCAATTGGTTGAAATGATTGTAGAGAAATTTGCTCCTGCACTTTATGGAGCTTTGGGTATATTCCTTCCGCTTATTGCGGTAAACTGTGCCATTCTTGGAGGATCATTATTTATGCAACAAAAAGACTTTTCGGGAGTAACGGAATCAGCAGTTTATGGATTTGGATCAGGAATTGGTTGGCTTTTGGCTATTTTGGCAATTGCTGCGATAAGAGAGAAGATTATTTATTCTAACGTGCCTGCACCTTTGAGAGGTTTGGGAATTACTTTTATCATCACCGGTTTGATGGCATTAGGATTTATGAGTTTTATGGGAATTAAATTATAATAATTTAAGAAATGGATTTAACGGTTATCGGTGCCAGTGTTATTGTTTTTTTATTAATTACCTTGTTATTGGTCAGCATGCTTTTGGGAGCTAAGGCAAAACTTTTGCCTTCTGGACCAGTTTCTTTGTTGATCAATGGAGAGAATAACGTAGAAGTTTCTTCGGGAAGTACTTTGCTTTCTACCCTAGGAAATAATAAAATATTTCTTCCCTCCGCATGCGGAGGTGGAGGTACTTGTATTCAATGTAAATGCCAAGTGATTGAGGGTGGAGGAGAAATCCTTCCAACTGAAGCCCCCCATTTTTCACGTACAGAAATTGCCGAAGGATGGCGTTTAGGTTGTCAGGTTAAAGTAAAACAAAACATGGTTATCAAAGTTCCAGAAGAAGTTTTTGGAATTAAAAAATGGGAAGCTACTGTGGTACGAAATTGGAATGTTGCTTCATTTATAAAAGAATTTGTAGTTAAAATTCCTGAAGCAATGAATTACGAAGCAGGGGGTTATATACAGATTGAAATTCCTGACTGTGAGGTAAATTTCAGTGATATTGACATTGCTGCACATCCAGAAGAACACCCAGGGGAACCAGATAAATTTAAATTAGAGTGGGACAAATTTAACCTTTGGCCTTTAAAGATGAAGAATCCCGAAACGGTTGAAAGGGCTTATTCAATGGCTTCCTTTCCTGCTGAAGGAAAAGAGATTATGTTGAATGTAAGGATTGCTACACCGCCATGGGATAGAAACAAAAATGGTTGGATGGATGTTAATCCTGGCATTGCTTCTTCTTATATTTTTTCCAAAAAAGCGGGAGATAAGGTAACCATATCAGGACCTTATGGTGAGTTTTTCATCAATCACTCAGAATCAGAGATGTTATATGTTGGAGGAGGGGCAGGAATGGCACCGATGCGTTCTCACTTATATGAACTGTTCCGCACACTCAAAACAGGGCGAACGGTTACTTTCTGGTATGGTGGTCGTTCTAAAAGAGAGCTCTTCTATATAGACCACTTTAAAGCTTTAGAGAGAGATTTCCCTAATTTTAAATTTTACATCGCTTTGTCCGAACCTATGGAGGAAGACAACTGGGACGTTAAAAAAGGTTTGGATGGAGCAGGAGATGGTTTTAAAGGTTTTGTTCACCAAGTTGTGATTGATAATTATCTTTCTAAACATGAAACTCCAGAGGACATTGAAGTATATTTTTGTGGACCTCCATTGATGAATCAGGCCATTGAGAAAATGTCAGATGATTATGGAATTCCACCAGAAAATGTGCGTTTTGATGATTTTGGAGGATAAATTTTTCAACTCCCTTTTTTCGTAATATTCTTTTAAATATTCTATGGAAGCACTCAGTGAACAAGAAATACATCAACTCGCTATGGATGTCGTGGGAGAAGATTTAAAAGAGAAAAGCTTCGAGTTTTTAACGGTCAATTCTAAACTTAAAAAAGACCCACAATTTGTTTGTCTAAAAGACAAAAAGCTACATTTTATTGTAGTTAAAGCCAGCTTGTATCCAAAAAATCCTATAGTTTTTGATACTGCCTTGATGAATCAAGTTAAAGAGCACGGAGTTAAGTTCAAAGCAAGGACTTACTATGCAGGTGTAGGTTTTGCTCATGCGGAGGATTATCAAAAACCACTTTCTAAAAATGCACCTTACGTAGTCAACTATGACGGACTTCAAGAAATTTTATAGTTTATTATTACTTTGTTTATGGATTGGATGTTCAGAAACGTTTGAACTTCAACAGCATGAGGGTTATGCCTTGGGGACTTCCTATCATTTTAAATATGCAGGAAGCCCAGAAGAATTTGAATTAATTCAAAAAGGGATTGACTCGCTTTTTTTTGAGATCAACCATTCGCTTTCTACCTATCTTAAAACTTCTGATATTTCCAAAATTAATAAAGGAGATACTACAATTGTTGTAGACCATCATTTTAAAAAAGTATTTGCCAAATCAGAAGCCATTTGGTGTTCCACTGACGGTAACTTCGACCCGACTTTAGGCCAGTTGGTAAACGTATATGGTTTTGGTCCAGAGAAGCCTTTAAATACAATAGATTCATTAACCCTTCAGAAAATTCTTACAAGTGTTGGCTGGGAAAAGATTAAATTAACAGCCAAAGGTAAAATAATCAAGCATCCATCAACCTACTTAGATTTTAACGCAATTGCCAAGGGTTATGCGGTAGACTGTATTGCCAATTATTTACAGTCAAAGGGAAAGCAATCGATTTTAGTAGAAATTGGTGGAGAATTGATGGCACTTGGTCGAAATCCTATATCTGGTACATCCTGGAAAGTAGCCATTGATGACCCGCTTCAACTCAATCAACGTCGATGGATTACCACTGTTGAGCTAAGCGATCAAGGCTTAGCAACCTCAGGAAACTATCGCAAGCACAGAACAGACAGTCTTACAGGTGAGAAATATGTTCACTCGATCAACCCATTCACGGGAAGGACGGTTAAGACAAATGTATTGAGTGCTTCTGTTTTAGCTCCTGACTGTATGACCGCAGATGCTTGGGCAACTGCATTGATGGTCTTACCTCTTGAAAAAGGTCAAGAGCTTATTGAAAATGATCCCAAGCTTGAGGCTTTGTGGATTGTTGTCAAAAATGATAGTTTGATTCAGATTCTTTCTTCTTATTGGAAGTGATTTTATTTTCTCAATACAAAACATTTTGGTTAAGTTGGATTTATGTTGTTTAATTACTTTGAGAATACCACCAGTAAAATGATTCTAATTATTAAGCTACCATAATCATGAATTCAATATTATTTAAAAAATTACCAGAGTAAGCTATTATCCAAGTATGCATATAACAAATCTGCATAGAGTGTTTATTATCAATTTTACTAGTCTTGAGAATAGGCTAGATTTATTAGAAATATTATTAAGAATGGAGAGAATGATTGGACAGAAATAAACTATTTGATTCCAAGCGGAATCCATTCTCCTTTTGGAAGCGCGAATTTTTCTATTTCTTCTCGAGTCAATTCAGCAGTAAAGTCGTTTTTTTCAGTTTTAAAACCTACTTTTTCAAGTCTATCAAAAAAGTCAACACCATATATTCTGACATGGTCATACTGTCCGAAATTCTTTGTTCTTTCTTTTGGGTCGGTAATGCTAAAGTCTTCAAAAGTGTGAGCCCTGTTTTGGTCCATAGGGACTTGAAGAATAGCTTTCCCTCCTTTTTTTAAGACTCTAAAAATTTCTGATATTGCTTTGTGATCATCAGTAATATGTTCTAAAACATGATTACATAAAATCAGATCAAAATGATTGTCTTCAAAGGGCAGGTTTGTGAGGTCTGCTTTCACATCAGCAAGGGGAGAGTTTAAATCCGTCGTGATATAATCCCAAGAAAGAATGTTTTTAAATTTCTTATGAAAAGCCTGTTCAGGAGCAACATGCAAAACCTTTATTTTGCTGTTTAATAGATTTGTTTTTCTTTCAAGGTAAAGCCAAAGTAACCGATGCCTTTCTAAAGAAAATGTCCCTGGAGAAAGTGCGTTTTCCCTTAATTTATCATAACCATAAGAAAGAAATTTCCTGTATCCATCTCTATTAATGGGATCAATGAAAGTAGTACCTTTAAAATACCATTTAATAATGGGCTGAAATAAAAGACTCATGCGAATCAAAAATTCACGAGGAAAAAGAATCAGCAACCATTTCATGAAACAGATATTGAATTTGACTGAAAGGGTTTTTCTTCCTCAGTTTCAATACCCAATGCTTCATTGACATATTTGAAAGTTGAGAGCATGTTAGGCTTGCCGTCAATTAAGGCTACATTGTGTTCAAAGTGTGCACTTGGCTTGCCGTCAGCAGTCTTGATTGTCCAACCATCATTGAAATGTTTAATGTTTTTGGTTCCTTGGTTGATCATTGGCTCTATGGCTATGACCATTCCATTCTGAAATTTCTTTCCGCGACCCCTTTTTCCATAGTTTGGAATTTCAGGTGACTCGTGCATTTTTTTCCCCAATCCATGTCCCACCAACTCTCTAACGACCCCATAACCATGCGTTTCTGCGTAAGACTGAATTGCATAACTTAAATCTCCCACACGATTGTTAATCGTGAAAGCGGCTATGCCTTTATAGAGAGAGGCTTTGGTGACTTCTAATAGCTTTTTTATTTCCTCAGAAACTTCTCCTACTTGAAAGGTATAAGCGTGATCTCCATAAAACTCATTCTTTAAGGCACCACAATCCACAGAGAGGATGTCTCCCTCTTGAAGTAAGTCATTGTTGGGGATTCCATGAACGACTTGTTCGTTGGGACTTATGCATAAAGTGTTTGGAAAATCATAAAGCCTCAGAAAACCTGGCTCAGCACCGTGGTCGCGAATGAAAGCTTCTGCTAATTTGTCAAGCTTAAGTGTTGTTACTCCAGGCTTAATCTCGCCTGCCAACATCCCTAAGGTTTTGGAAACAATTAGTGCGCTTTCACGCATCAATTCAATTTCATCTGAGTTTTTAAGAACTAGCATTTTTTTATAAATAAGAGTGGCTGTAGGATTCGCCGTTTAAAATTTTTTCAAGATCTGACTCAAGGGTAGTTTTTGGGAATTCGACAATCCGATTCATTTCTATGTTGTTTTTATAGAAAATAAGTGTTGGAATATTAAAAATCTCCAGACCCTTTTCCCAATTTTTAGGAGTAGTCTTTTCTTCTGACATGGCATAAATCTTAATGTTATTAGGATTAAAATTTAAGGCACCCAATATCTTTAAAAAGTGAGGGATCTGTCTGTGACTGTCGTCACACCAGGTTCCCATAAAAACTTTGATTTCAACTCCTTCAATGTGGGGTTTCGTTTTCGAGGTCCAATTAGGGTCAATAGTAATTTCATTAAACGCTTTAACAAACCAATCTGTCAAAGAGGAACTGTCTAAATTAGCACGATTTATTTCACCCAAGAGAATCATTTCTCCGCTTGTTGCTTCAACTTGAGTCACAGGAAGTGGCTTTTGCAGAACAGGTGACTTACAAAAAGTAAAACTTAAAAAAGCAAAAAGTATTAGTGCATTTTTCATTTTAAAAGATTTAAACCAAAGCTTTTCCAGTCATTGCTTCGGGAATGTTTATCTGCATCAGTTTTAGGATCGTCGGTGCGATATCACCCAGCACTCCTTTGCTAATCGGAGTTGGTTCATTTTCAACTAAAATTAAAGGAACTGGGTTCGTGGTGTGTGCTGTGTTTGGGCTACCATCAGCATTCACCATGGTTTCACAATTACCATGATCTGCAATCACAATAATACTGTATTCTTGCTCTAATGCGGCAGTAATGATTTCCCCTGCACATTGGTCAACGGTTTCACAAGCTTTTATAGCGGCATTAATATCACCCGTATGTCCTACCATATCAGGGTTGGCAAAATTGAGACAGATGAAATCGGCTTTAGCTTCATTTATTTTTGGAATGATGCTGTCCCGAATATCAAATGCACTCATTTCCGGTTGAAGGTCATAAGTGGCTACTTTAGGCGAAGGACACAAAAGCCTTTCTTCCCCCTCGAAAGGAACTTCTCGACCTCCATTAAAAAAGAAAGTAACATGAGGATATTTTTCTGTTTCAGCAATTCTTATCTGAGTTTTACCCGCCTTTGAAAGCGTTTCTCCAAGGGTGTCTTGCAGATTGTCTTTTTCAAATACTACTTTAACATTTTTAAATGTTTTATCGTAATTGGTGAGGGTTACATAATGAAGGTTTAATGGCTCCATTTGATATTCTGGAAATGATTTTTGAGAAAGTGCTTGAGTGAGTTGCCTTCCGCGATCTGTTCTAAAATTAAAAAAAATCAATACATCATCATTTGAAATCTTAGTTAAAGGCTGACTGTTTTCATTAACTGCAACCAAAGGTTCTATAAACTCATCCGTAACTCCTGAATGATAGCTTTCCTTTATGTCTTTCTCAATATCGTAAGATAGTTTTCCATTCCCATTGATTAAAAGGTCATATGTTTTCTTGACCCGCTCCCATCTTTGGTCACGATCCATGGCGAAATAGCGCCCGATTACTGTGGCTAACTTTCCTCCAGTTTTTTCTAGTTTTTTTTCAATTCTTTCAATAAACCCTAATCCTGATTTTGGATCAACATCTCTTCCATCTGTGAACGCGTGAAGAAAAACGCCTTTGGGTTTGTATTCTGCAGCGATATCAATCAGTCCCTCCAAATGCTCAATATGAGAGTGCACTCCTCCATCAGAAAGTAGCCCTACCAAATGAACATTTTTATTTTTTTTTTCAGCGTACTGAAGTGCAGCAATCAAAGTTGCTTGCTTTTCAAGCGTTTTTTCCTTGACTGCCTTTGATATTTTTGCCAAATCTTGATAAACAATTCGGCCTGCTCCTAGATTTATGTGTCCAACTTCGCTATTGCCCATCTGTCCATTGGGAAGCCCTACATTTTCTCCATCAGTCAATAATTCTGTGTTGTGATATTTCTTATAAAGACTGTCAATGAAAGGTGTTTTAGCAAGATTTACTGCAGATACTTTTGGATCAGGGGCAAATCCCCAACCATCAAGAATCATTAAAATAACTTTTTTGGACATAAATATTTTTTAACAAAGATAACAATTCTGTAAGCCTTAATAAGGGGTGTCGCTGGAAAAAATATTTGTTGTTACTTTGCATCATATGATCAAACAAGGCATTGTTTATTGTTCTACAGGGAGTCAATACAAAGTTAAATCTGAAGAACGTTTTTATACCTGTGGCATAAAAGGTAAATTTCGGATAAAGGGCATTAAGAGTACCAATCCAGTTGCTGTTGGGGATCGCGTTAGTTTTGTACTTGAAAAAGAGGGAGAGGATATCGGGGTGATCAATGGAATTGAGCCTAGAGCCAATTACATCGTAAGAAAATCGGTTAATCTATCGAAACAAATTCATATTATTGCCTCCAATATTGATCAAGCTTTTTTGATGATTACCCTGAAAACACCACCAACGCACCGGGCATTTATTGATCGTTTTTTGGTAACGGCAAGGGCTTATCAGATTGAAGCAATTCTTGTCTTTAATAAAATTGATATTTATACTAAGGAAGAATTAACCTCGCTTCATAAGATGCGAAAGGTCTATGAAAATATAGGTTATAAATGCGTTGAGGTAGTCGCCAAAGACAAATCTAGTTTAAAAGAAATACAAGGTTCAATGCAAGGGAAAGTCAGCATGTTTTCCGGGCACAGTGGGGTAGGGAAGTCCACCCTTGTTAATACCCTTTCGCCCGGCTTGTCTTTAAAAACTGCTGCGGTCTCCCTTCAGCACCAACAAGGGCAACACACGACCACCTTTGCGGAAATGTATGATATGGAAAATGATGCTAAAATAATTGACACTCCAGGAATCAAAGGTTTTGGTATGGTGGATATGGTGCCCATCGAATTGGCAGGATACTTTCCTGAGTTTTTAGATTTAAAAGAAAAATGTAAGTTTAATAATTGTTTACACATAAATGAGCCAGATTGCATAATCATAGAAGCCCTTGAAGCCGGGATTATTGCCGAAAGCCGTTATAAATCTTATTTGCAATTATTAGAAGACGACACTCCTTATCGATAGCCTATGCGTATTGTAATTCAAAGAGTCTCAGAGGCAGAAGTCAAAGTAGAAGGAGTTGTAAAAGGTGCCATCTCTGATGGTTTAATGGTTTTGCTAGGGATAGAAACAGAAGACACGGATCACGATATTGATTGGTTGGTAAAAAAGCTTATTAACCTCAGGATTTTTAACGATTCCAACGGAGTGATGAATCAATCTTTGTTAGATATTGAAGGAGAATTATTGGTCATCAGTCAATTTACATTGATAGCTGCTTCAAAAAAAGGAAATCGACCTTCTTACATTCAAGCGGCAAAACATGAAATTGCCATTCCTCTTTACGAAAAGTTCTTGCGTATTTCTGAATTGAAATTAGGGAGAAAAGTTGCCTCAGGAGTATTTGGCGCTGACATGAAGTTAAGCTTGATAAATGACGGCCCAGTCACCTTGATTTTAGATTCTAAAAACCGAGAGTAGCTTTAAATAATATTTACTTCAAACTCTAAGTCAATTGAAAATTGAGTTCGTACAGCAGCTTTTATTTTTTCAGCCAAAGCTTTAATTTCTCTTCCTTTTGCATTTCCATAGTTGACCAAAACCAATGCTTGATTTTGATGCACTCCCGCATCATTATTGCGGTAACCTTTATAGCCAAGCGTGTCGATCAACCATGCAGCGGGAATTTTGACCCAACCTTCTTTGTCCGGGTAATTAGGGACATCGGGATGTTTTAATTCAAGTTTTTTAAAATCATCAATTGGGATAATGGGGTTTTTAAAAAAACTGCCACTGTTGCCTATTTTTTTAGGATCGGGTAGCTTGCTGGAGCGAATTTCTATTACAGCCCTAGCGATATTCTGAATCGTTTTCTCTTTTCCTTGCAGATGTTTTTCAAGCCCTCTGTAGGAAGTGTTGATCCGATGCGGTTCTTTTTTAAGCTTAAAGCTTACTGAATTGATAATGTATTTACCTTTTAATGTTGTTTTAAAAACTGAGCTTCTGTATCCAAACTTACATGCACTTAGGTTAAAAATCTCCAGCTTTTTAGTCGCAATAGATAGGGCCTCACAGTCGTGAAAAACATCTTTTAATTCTACACCGTATGCGCCAATATTTTGCAATGGCGCTGCTCCTACGCTTCCGGGAATTAACGCTAAGTTTTCAATGCCTGCTATGTTGTGCTCCAAGCACCACAAAACAAATTCATGCCAGTTTTCCCCCGCTTGAACCTTAACAATTACTTCTTTTTTATCTTCCGCTACAATTTCAATTCCTTTGGTTTGAATGCTAATGATCAAACCCGGATAGTCTTTGGTGAGCAAAAGGTTACTTCCGCCTCCAATAACTAAAATTTCTTGATCTGAGTTTTGAGATAAAATCTCAACCAAGTCATTAGAATCTTTAACATTGATAAAACTTTTGGCATTGGCATCAATCCCAAAGGTATTATATTGACGAAGCGAAATGTCATTCTGGAAATTAAGCATATTCGAAGATAGAAAACTCTTATGAGTTGGAATAGGCCTTGAGTGCTTTTTCTAAAATTCCTGCAGCGCGTAATAGTTTACTGCTGTCTAAAACAAATGCGATTCGAACTTGATTTATTCCAAGATCAGGAGAGGAATAAAAGCCTGCTGCGGGAGCAAGCATTAAGGTTTGACCATTGTCGCTAAAGTCGGTCAATAAATATTTTGAAAAATCTTCTGCGTTTTCAACTGGAAGTTTCGCAATACAATAAAACGCTCCCATAGGATCTGATACTTCAACGCCTTCAATGTTCGATAATGCCTCAGTAATTACTTTTTTACGAATAGTGTATTCCTTTCTAACGTTATCCAAATAGGATTGTGGAGTATCGAGTGCTGCTTCACTTGCAATAAGTGCTAGAGCAGGAGGGGAGAGCCTTAAATGTGCAAATTTCATAGCATTTGCAATAAAACCTTTATTTTTAGAAATCATGCACCCAA
The DNA here is from genome assembly GCA_949372605.1 of uncultured Flavobacteriaceae bacterium. Lineage (GTDB taxonomy): Bacteria > Bacteroidota > Bacteroidia > Flavobacteriales > Flavobacteriaceae > UBA8316. The sequence continues at coordinate 7,161 of CASIAE010000001.1, read as the reverse complement.
TTCGAGCACCGCACAAGCTGTAACGTTTAGAGACAGAGTCAATCATAACAGCGTGTTCCCTCCCTTTTTCATTTTGAAGTACGGAATAATGAGGAGAATCACTAAAAATAAATTCTCGATATACTTCATCCACAATAATGAATATATCATGAGTTATTGCCAAGTCGATTAGCGCATTAACTTCTTCTTTCGAATACAGATAGCCTGTTGGGTTACTGGGGTTGCAAATGAGTATTGCTCTGGTTTTATCACTGATTTTTTCCTCTATTTTTTCGATGGAAGGCAGTTCAAATTTATCGTCAAAAAGTGAAACTACAGGAACGACCACTATACATGAAGAGGCTGCGAAGCCATTATAATTTGCGTAAAAAGGCTCAGGGATAATGATTTCGTCTCCGGTATCACAGATAACATTCAATGTAAAGGAAAGTGCTTCACTTGCACCAGTGGTTACGATGATGTTGTTTGGCTCAATTGAAATATGATTTTTTTTATAGTAATCACATAGTTTTTTTCTGTAAGAAAAGGGACCTTGAGAAGAACCATAGGGAAGCAATTCTAACTTGGCTTCACGCACCTTATCCATTGCTGCTTTAGGGGATAAAACATCAGGTTGACCTATGTTGAGGTGCAATATGTCAATGCCGCGTTCTTTTGCTTTGTCAGCATGAACGACCAATTTCCGAATGGGAGATAGAGGAAGGTGAATTCCTTTCTTTGAAACCTTTGGCATGGGTGATTTATTATGCAAATATCTTAAAAAATCAACTCAATTGAGAGATATTCTTAAATACTTATAGATTGATTTTTATTCTTTGGCTAAAACAGTCCCACCAATTTTCAATGCTATGATAGGGGAAGTGGGATCGTTGGTGCTAACTGTTATCGTTTTTCTAAAAACACCTAACCTGTTAGTGTCATAACTTATTTGTATTTCTCCTTTTTTTCCAGGTGCAATGGGTGCTTCTGGTTTTTTTGGGATCGTACACCCACAAGAGGATTTTACATTTGTTATTATAAGTTGGGCATCTCCTTTGTTTTCGAATATAAAAACACGTAAACCAGTACTTCCTTTTTCAATGGAGCCATAATCAATATACTCTGTTTCAAACTTTATCTGAGAATTGGCTTCTTGGGCTAAAAGACTTATTGGGCTGAAAGCAATAATAGCAAGCAAAATAAAATATCTCATAATTTTAAAATTAATGTTTGCATAAAAATACAACTTAAAAAGTAAAACCAAAAAAAGCTTTTCTTTCATAATCCCAAAAGGTGTCTTACTTTTGTCTCTCAAAATTAAGACCAAAACATCAAATGGAGATTCCGTCTAAGTTTATTTCTAAAAATATTGAGGAAAAATGGTATTCCTATTGGATGGAAAATGATTTTTTCAGTTCCCTGCCTGACGAAAGACAAGCGTATACCATTGTTATTCCCCCGCCCAATGTCACCGGGATCCTTCATATGGGGCATATGCTGAATAACGGACTACAAGACATTCTAATCAGACGTGCGAGGATGCGAGGATATAATGCTTGCTGGGTTCCAGGAACGGATCATGCATCGATTGCAACCGAGGCAAAGGTTGTTGAAAAACTAAAACTTGAAGGAATTGAAAAAAGTGACCTCACCCGTGAAGCTTTTTTAGGTCATGCTTGGGAATGGACCCATGAATATGGTGGTGTGATTTTGGATCAATTGAAAAAACTAGGTTGTTCTTGTGATTGGGATAGAACCAAGTTTACTTTGGATCCTGACATGTCAGAATCTGTTATTCGAACTTTTGTTGATTTATTTAATAAGGGTTTAATTTATAGAGGTTATCGAATGGTTAATTGGGATCCAGAAGCCCAAACTACCCTTTCCGATGAAGAAGTTATCTATGAAGAAAAAACGGGTCAATTGTATCATATTGCATACTCTTTAGTTGGTAGTGATGAAAAAGTGATCATTGCCACGACAAGACCTGAAACACTTTTGGGAGATACTGCGATCTGTATTCACCCTAAGGACGAGCGCTTTGCGCATCTAAAAGGAAAAGAGGTTGTAGTCCCTATTACCAATCGAAAAATACCGATTATCCAAGACGAATATGTTGATATTGAATTCGGAACAGGTTGCTTAAAAGTAACCCCTGCTCATGACATGAACGACAAAGCTTTGGGTGAAAAACACAATCTTGAAGTCATTGATATTTTTAATGCAGATGCAACCTTAAACGCAAACGGTTTGCATTATGAAGGTCTAGACCGTTTTGTGGTTAGGAAAAAAATAGTGACTGAGCTTGAAACCAATGGTGATTTAATTAAAAAAGAAAATTATAACCATAAAGTTGGGATTTCAGAAAGAACCAAATCCGTTATTGAACCTAGGATTTCGGAACAATGGTTTTTAAAAATGGAAAAATTATCTGAGCCTGCAATAAAAGCGGTTTTGGAAAGTGGAGAAATCGATCTGGTACCAGAAAAATTTAAAAACACTTATCGCCACTGGATGGAAAATATTCGAGATTGGAATATTTCGAGACAATTGTGGTGGGGACACCAAATTCCAGCCTATTACTATGGTCCTGCAAAAAGTGATTTTGTGGTTGCAGAAAGTCCAGAAGAAGCTCTTGTTTTTGCACAAACTAAATTTGGCAATTCAGATTTAAAAATTACAGATTTAAGACAAGATGAAGATGTTTTAGATACTTGGTTTTCTTCATGGTTATGGCCAATATCGGTTTTCAACGGAATAATGGAGCCTGAAAATCCTGAAATAAATTATTATTATCCGACACAGGATTTAGTTACCGGTCCAGATATTCTGTTTTTCTGGGTGGCGCGAATGATAATTTCTGGTTATGAATTTAGAGGAGAAAAGCCTTTTTCTAAGGTATACTTTACAGGATTAGTAAGAGACAAACAAGGTCGAAAAATGTCAAAGCAATTGGGAAATTCTCCCAATGCATTGGGGTTAATAGATGATTTTGGAGCAGACGCAGTTCGTGTGGGAATGATGTTAAGTTCGGCGGCTGGGAATGATTTATTGTTTGATGAAAGTCTATGCCAACAGGGTAAGAATTTTTCTAACAAAATATGGAATGCCTATCGCTTGGTTGATGGATGGAAGGTTGATGAGTCACTCGAAATAAGTGCGCTCAACCTTTCAGCGATTGCTTGGTACAAACAATTGTTTTCAATAACATTAGCAACGGTAGATGATCATTTCAGTAAGTATCGTGTTTCAGATGCTTTAATGTCACTTTATAAATTAATTTGGGACGACTTTTGTTCTTGGTTTTTAGAAATGATAAAACCTACCTATGGCGCTTCCATTGATAGGGAGACACTTAAAGCCGTTAAAATTTTATTTGAAAACAACCTGAAGGTGTTGCATCCCTTCATGCCTTTCATCACAGAAGAACTCTGGCATATCATTGCTGATAGATCAAAAGCGGAATCCATTATGGTTTCTGAATGGCCAAAAACTTTAGCTGAGGATGCCAAGATTATTTCTGATTTTGAAATTACGAAACAAATTATTGTAGGCATTCGAAACTTTAGAAAATTGAAAAACTTAAGCTTCAAGGAGCAATTAGTTTTAATCTCCACTTCAGAAACCGCAATCCCTTATCCTGAAGTTATTTCTAAGTTGGGACAGCTTGAGAAGATTAAAAAGCATGATAAAATTGAGGAACAAGGGATGGGTTCGTTTCGCGTAAATCAGCTTGAATTTTTTATTCCTATTGACACTGCAATAGATCCAGAGGAAGAAAGGAAAAAGCTCACCGAGGAATTAAAGTATGCAAAAGGATTCTTTCAATCGATTGAAAAGAAATTATCTAACGAACGATTTATCTCCAATGCACCCGAGCAAGTCATTGCCATGGAAAGGAAAAAAGCAACAGATGCTCAAGAAAAAATAACTTTATTGGAAAAAAGCCTGAATCAGTTGTAGATTATATTTCTGCAATACAATCAACCCCGCCTTTGACGACTTGATTCAGCTTTAAATTGATTTTTGTACCCACTGGGAAAAACAAGTCTACTCTTGAGCCAAATTTTATAAACCCGGCATCTCCTCCTTGGGTAACCTCCATTCCCGCTTCGGCATAGTTGACGATCCTTCTGGCCAATGCTCCAGCAATCTGACGGTAAAGAATTTGTCCTACAGATTTATTTTCTAGGACGACAGTAGTTCTTTCGTTTTCTTCAGAAGATTTTGGATGCCAAGCGACAAGGAATTTACCTGGGTGGTATTTGCTAAAAACAACTTTTCCACCGATAGCATATCTCGTTACATGAACATTAATGGGGGACATAAAAATAGAAACTTGCAAACGGGTATCTTTAAAATATTCTTTCTCAAAAACTTCTTCGATGACTACGACTTTTCCATCCACAGGTGCGATGATGTGTTTGTCATTTTTCGGAGTTGCTCTTTTGGGATTTCTAAAAAACTGTAAAACCACTAGCAGTAAAACTAACGCAAGTACCTGAATTCCTTTTTTGAGATAAACTAAGTCAATCAAATATTCTGCCCCTAATGCCATCAGGATCGTGATGAAAAAAGCAGCAATAATTATTTTAAAACCTTCTTTGTGAAACATAAAAGTTTAATAGTTAAAAAGTAAATAAAACCAAGGAGCAGCAAAGATAACACTATCCATTCGATCATAGAATCCTCCGTGACCGGGGATCAAACAACCACTGTCCTTAACGTTCGCTCGGCGTTTGAATTTAGATTGGATTAGATCACCAAATGTTGAAAGAATCGAAATGATTAATGACGAGACAATGCAAAGTATTATTGAAAATTCAGAATTGAAATATTGAAATATGATAGAAGTGATTATTGAAAAAAAGAGTCCACCGAAAAATCCTTCCCAAGTTTTTTTGGGAGAAATACTCTCGAATAATGGGGTCTTTCCAAATTTTTTCCCCACCAAATAGGCAAAAGAATTATTGCTCCAAACCAGTAAGTAAAAAAGAAATACTATTGATGGATTATAAGTATTCCCTGTGTTTGCTGATGCAATTATAAAGAAACAGGAAAGACACATGTAACCGATAGAGAGTATACTTTTAAAGAGGTAATTGAATTTTATTTTTTCTTCTTTATACAACCACAACAACAATGCAACATGCCCAACCAAGACAGTCGCAAGAATTCCATTCAAAAATGTTTCGTTAAGCTTTAAGGTGTATAAGTTATATAGCAAAAGGACAAGCAATGCAATAGGGAGAAAACTTTTATGATTGATGAGTTTCTGAAATTCGTATATGGCCAAGCTTGAAAACACAAAGAGCACAAGGTTAAAAGCAAGCTGACCAAAAAATAAAGAAACTAATATAACGGTTATATACAATGACCCAGATACACCCCTGACACAAAATTCTTTCATTAACTATGTTTCTTGTAAAAGTAAATATAAGTTTTTAGCGCTACTTCCAGAGGTTAAAAAATTATTTTCATCGACAATATTCTTAACATTCAGCGTAGTTATATTGTTGGGAACTTTCGCGGAGTGTTTTTCTTTCAGTTTACTCATGCCATCGCTTACGTCCGAAGCAAATTGCTTGAGACTAGAAAACACTATAAAATAAGGGGGGAGTTGTTCTAGCTTAAAATCTTTTAATTGATGATTGCAAATAAGAATGGTTCCCTGGTCTCCTATTAAAAATTCACTATCAATGAGAAACACTGGAAAATCTTTGAGTTCGAACTGATTTTTTTTACTGTCCAGTTGAAATCGATCAGCTAAATTCTCGTCAATACAAAGCACATCATTTCTTTGCCAGTTATTTTCTTTAAGAATATCATTGAAAAATTGATCGGTAGAAGAAGAGTTTTCAGAATAAATAAACTTACCTCCTTTTTTGGTAAACTTTTTAGCAAAAGTGATTTCTACTGCATCTTTTTTCTCAGGAAGAAATTTGCTTTTTTCGCAGAAATTTTCAGTCTTAGTTTTAGCTCTAAATAATTTATTCCAAAAACTCACAATTTATTAGTTAACAGCGATCTCAGTCTCTTTATTGTCAGCGCTTTTGTTAGGATTTTGATCTTTGAAAAAGGGTCTATTCCCTAGAATAGTAGACAAATCATCTTTAAATATAACTTCTTTTTCTAACAATCTTTCAGCAAGCTGCGTTAATTTACTTTTGTTTTTCTTAAGAAGATCGCAGGCACGCTTGTATTGAACCTCAATAATGTTTGAAATTTCTTGATCAATTATTTGAGCAGTTTTTTCAGAGTAGGGTTTGGTAAAACTGTTTTCAGATTGACCTGTAGAGTCATAGTAAGTGACATTACCAACTGTATCATTCAGTCCATATACGGAAACGATTGATCTAGCTTGGCGAGTTACTTTTTCTAGATCGCTCAATGCACCTGTTGAAATTTGATTAAAAATTAATTTTTCAGCAGCTCTTCCACCCAATGCAGCACAAATCTCATCTAAAATTTGCTCTGTTCTAACAATCATTCTCTCTTCAGGCAGGTACCAAGCCGCGCCTAAGGATTGTCCTCTTGGGACGATGGTTACTTTAACTAGCGGTGCTGCATGTTCTAGCAACCAACTCACAGTTGCATGTCCTGCTTCGTGATAAGCGATGGTTTTCTTTTCACCAGGGGTGATAATTTTGTGTTTCTTTTCTAATCCTCCAACAATACGATCAACCGCGTCTAAAAAGTCTTGTTTTCCAACAGATTTTTTGTTTTTTCTAGCTGCGATTAATGCAGCTTCATTACAAACATTTGCGATATCAGCTCCCGAAAAACCAGGAGTTTGTTTGGATAAGAATTCAACATCTAGTGTTTTTATTGATTTAAGAGGTTTTAGGTGAACTTTAAAAATCTCACGTCGCTCATTGAGATCCGGAAGGTCAACATAGATTTGTCGATCAAAACGTCCTGCTCTCATCAATGCTTTGTCTAATACGTCGGCTCTGTTGGTCGCTGCAAGCACAATCACATTGGTATTCGTTCCAAAACCATCCATTTCGGTCAGTAATTGATTCAGCGTGTTTTCACGTTCATCATTGGAACCCGTAAAATTATTTTTACCTCGGGCTCTTCCTATAGCATCGATCTCATCAATAAATATAATAGCAGGTGATTTTTCCTTGGCTTGTTTAAATAAGTCTCGCACTCTCGATGCACCAACACCAACAAACA